>NZ_JAMYJV010000002.1:0-203256 GCF_024135845.1 Anaerofustis sp. NSJ-163 | reverse complement strand
GTGACGATAGCGACGGTGTAACACCTGTAAACATTCCGAACACAGAAGTTAAGCCCGTCCACGCCTAGAGTACTTGTCTGGAGACGGACTGGGAGGGTAGGTAGTCGCGGGGTTTTTTTTATTCCTTTGAACCTATGAACTAGGTTCTTTTTTTATTTCCTTGTCTTGTATTATGTCTTTATCTGGTTGTATGTTACTTTACTTAAATAACTCTTGATATTTTTTATATGTTTTATTCTATTTGATTTGAATTTTTATATAATTAAATAATATGTTTATATTTTTTTATATATTTTTGATATATAAATAAATTTTTGTGTTATAATAAGTCGAATATTCATTTAAAATGTCGATATTAAAGGGTAAGTTAATGAAATTTAAGAAGAAGTATTTATTAATTTTTATAGCAATTATTTTTATTTGTTTTTATTTTGTTTTTTCAAATTTTAAATATGAGTCAAATGTTTTTCCAAATGGGATAAGCATAAATGGTGTTGATTGTTCCGGACTTACAGTAAACGAAGCAGAGAAAAAAATAACCAAAGAATGGAATAATAAAGAATTTATTGTTAAATCATCAAATACTGCTTTTAAATTTGATGTTCCAAGAACTTGGTCGACAAAAGAAATATTATCCCCAAATGAACAAGTTACAAAGTTTATGGAAGAAGAATTAATTTCATCTAAATCAAATGAACAAGTATTCGGTAAAATAAGCGATTTTGGTTTTACATATGATATAGAAGATGATTTAAATAATATACTAAATAAAAGTAAATTTGAATTTTTCTTAATAAAAATTGGTTTATTTAACGATAATATTAGAATTAATATGAGTATAAGTAAAACACCTGATGAGTTTAATAAAAAAATAAGTTCTCTTGATATTTATAATTTGTCAGGAAAAGTAACAAAAACAAAAAATGCTTATATAAACTTGGAGAGTGCTAACTTTGATATAGTAAAAGAAGTTTATGGTAATAATATTGATAAAGAATTACTTACAAACGAAATAGTAAATTATATTTCAAGCGGTAAATTTTCCATGAACTTTATTCCTGAAGACTTTTATGTTAAACCTGATATTTTATCTACAGATAAAGAGCTTTTAGAAAAGCAAAGTTATTTAAGAGAATTAGACATACCATCAATTACATATAAAATGTACTGCGGAAATGTAGAAGTAAATAAAGTTGATATATTAAAAATGTATGGTATAAGCGAAGATAATTTATATGATGATTTTACTCTTGGTGAATTAAAAGTTGATGAAGAAAGTGTTAAAAATTTTGTTCATAAACTTGCTCAGAAATATGATACTGCTTGGTCTGATCATACTTTTAATTCCACAAAGCAAGGAAAAATAACCGTAAGCGGTGGGGATTATGGTTACTTTATAGATGAAGATAAAGAAATAGAAAAATTAATATCTGAATTAAAGAATAAAAAAGATATAACAAGAGAACCTAAATATTCTCAAGAGGGATATAAAAATGCTAACGACATTGGAGATAGTTATGTTGAAATTGATTTAACATATCAAACATTGTGGTTATATAAAGATGGAAAACTTATTATTTCAATGCCGGTTGTAACAGGAAATATATATGCAGGATACGATACACCTCCTGGTGTTTATATATTAAAATACAAAACAATGCATGTTACTTTAAAAGGGCAAAACGCAGATGGAAGTGATTATGCTTCTCCTGTAACTTATTGGATGCCGTTTAACGGAGGTATCGGAATGCATGATGCTAACTGGAGAAGTACATTCGGTGGAGAAATATATAAAGGTGGAGGAAGTCATGGATGTGTAAACATGCCGCCAAGTAAAGCCGGAATTGTTTATGATAATATTGAGGCTGGATATCCAATTGTAGTTCATTATTAATTTTAAAAGAGGTATTTTAAAATACCTCTTTTTTTGTTATAAATAAAGTACAGTAATAAAAAATTGTTTTATTAAAATAAAAAGGAAAAGAAAAATGAATCGTACGGAAAAATTTATACAACTTTATACTAAACTTGAACAAATCGCAGTATTAGAATATGGATTTCCAAAGGATGGAAAAAGCATTACAAGATTAATGAATTTGAAATGTTATAAAGATATAAGAAGGGAACTTGCATATTGTAAGGAAATAAGAAATATTTTACAGCATAATCCTAAAATAAATAATGAGTATGCTATTGAGCCAAATGAAGCAATTTTAGCCTTGTTAGAAAGTATTATAAAAAAAATAGAATCACCAAAAAAAGTTGTTGATTTTTATAAACCCATTGGTAAAATAATAAGTGCAAATATTGGTAATAATATAATGGAATATATGAGAAAAATGGAGCAAAACCAAATTAGTTATATACCTATTCTTAATGATAAAGGCATTGTTAGAGGAGTATTTGGAGAAAGTACGGTTTTCCAATGTGTATTGGATGAAGGTATAAATGAAATAAATGAAAATACAAAATTTTATCATATAAAGAAATATTTAAGTTTGGATAATACTATAACAGGTAGCTTTATTTTTACAAATGAAAATACGTTAATGATTGAATTGGAAGATATACTTTATAAAGCATATAAAAGTAATAAAAGAATAGGTATTATATTTATTACAAAAAACGGGAAAGAAAACGAAAGGCTTACAGGGTTAATTACTCCATATGACATAATAGGTAATTAATAGGAAAATGAGATGGAATATACTTTTACTCAACAACTTGTAAATATATGTGAAATTATAGGTATAATTGCATTTGCAATCTCTGGTGCAATGGTGGCTATTGAAAAGGATTTGGATATTTTTGGAGTAGTTGTTCTTGGGGTAACGACGGCTTTAGGTGGGGGAGTTATCAGAGATTTAATACTTGCGATAAATCCACCTACAATGTTTATAAGCAGTAATTATGCTGCACTGGCTGCAATATCGTCGCTTGTAATATTTATTTTTTCATATTTCAACTATAAATATATCCAAAAAAATAGAAAAGTATTTGAAAATGCTTTAAATTTTTTTGATAGTATAGGTTTAGGTGTGTTTGTTGTTCTTGGGGTAAACACGGCAATGTATAGTGGATATAGTGATAATAATTTTCTTATTATGTTTATAGGTGTAATAACAGGTATAGGAGGAGGAATACTCAGAGATATAATGGTTAAAGATATTCCTTTTATTCTTAGAAAACGAATATATGCTCTTGCAGCGATACTGGGAGGCGGTGTGTATATCGTTCTATTAAAAAATGGAATTAATTCGAATTTTTCATTGATCATAGGTATATTTATTACAATTTTAATTAGAGTTTTATCAAAAAAATACGAATGGTCACTTCCAAGGGTAAAAAAATAAAAGGTAAGAAATTAATCTTACCTTTTTTATTTTTGTTCAACAATTTCAAATCCTTGACTTTCAAATTGTTTTATAGTTTTTTCTAAAGATATTTTACTAACATTACTTCCATTAGTTATAAAAATATTTGCATTAGCTAGTTGTTTCATATTATCTTTTGTAAATGTAACTTCTATAGTTTCATATACTACTTTATTTTCTTCTTTTATGTCATAGGTTAGCCCTTCAATTGATTCAAATTGTTTTTTTAATATATCATTTTGATTATATAAACTTTCTATTTGCTTATCTGAATAATTAGAAATATCTATTGATGTTACTTGTTTGATTTTGTCTATTGTATCCCCCTTTGCATGTAAAGTTGCTTGTATTTCTACTCCAGCGGCATAATCACATTTTAATATTACCGTTTGTTCTTTTCCTCCGCAGCCTGTTAAAGAAAATAAAGATAAAATCAATGTACATACAAGAATAGCTTTAAATATTTTTTTCATAATTTCCCTCCGTAATATTTTGTTAAATTAATAATACAATACTTGTAAACGTTTTGCAATAAAAATATTATTTATTTATTGACAAAACTGATTATACTGTATATACTGTATATATACAGAAAACAAAGAAAGGATGAATGCTTTGGATATAATTATAAGTAATATAGACGATAAACCAATATATGAGCAAATATACATACAAATAAAAAATATGATTGTATCCGGTAAATTAAAAGAAGGTGATTCTCTTCCTTCTATAAGAAATTTAGCAAAAGATTTAAGAATAAGTGTCATAACCACCAAAAGAGCTTATGAAGAACTGGAAAAAGATGGATACATTTATACGGTTAAGGCAAAAGGTTCATTTGTAAATGAAAAGAACATAAAACTAATTAAGGAAGAAAACCTAAAAAAGATTGAATTTCATATTAAAGAGATATTGGATTTGGCAAAAATAAATGAATTAAAAATAGAAGACATTTACGAGATGTTTGATATTATTTTGGAGGAGAATGATGAACGCAATTGAAGTAAAAAATTTGACAAAAAGGTATAGTGATTTTACTCTTGATAAAATAAGTTTTACACTTCCAATGGGATGTATAATGGGGCTTATCGGAGAAAACGGAGCCGGGAAAAGTACGACAATAAAATTACTTCTTGATGCAATTACAAGAGATGATGGAGAAATATTTATTTTAGGTAAGAATAATAAAGATAATTTTAAAGCAACCAAAGAAGATATTGGCGTTGTTCTTGATGAAGCTCACTTTCCTGAAAGTATTAACCCAAAACAGGTTAATTCCATTATGAAAAACACATATAAAAATTGGGATGAAAATACATTTTTTAATTATATGAAACAGTTTGAGTTGCCTTTAAAGAAATCTTTTAAAGATTTTTCAAGGGGAATGAGAATGAAACTTATGATTGCTGTTGCATTGAGTCATGATGCAAAATTACTTATTTTAGACGAAGCAACAAGTGGTCTTGATCCAATAGTAAGGGATGAAATTTTAGAACTTTTTTATGAATTTACAAGAAGGGAAGACCACTCAATTTTAATTTCTTCACATATTGTTTCTGACCTTGAAAAGCTTTGTGATTATATAGCTTTTATTCATAAAGGTAAAATGTTATTTGTAGAGGAAAAAGATGTGCTTCTTGATAATTACAGAATATTAAAATGTTCAAAAGATGATTTTGAAAATGTTGATTCAGACTGTATTGTTGGACTAAGGAAATCTCCTTATGGAGTAGAGGCTTTAGTTTTAAAAGAAAAAATTAATCCTGTATTTAATTTAGAAAAGCCAACCATTGAAGATATTATTGTTTTTATGGCAAAGGAGGAAAAATAAGATGAAAGGTTTACTTTTAAAAGATATGTATGAACTTATAAAACAATGTAAATTTATTTTACTTTTTTGTGTAGTATATGTTTTTTTATCTTATACAGAAAGCGGATATTTTTTCTTAGCTTTTTCAATAATATTCTTCTCTTTACTGCCAACTACAATTATGGCGCTAGATGAGAGAAGTAAATGGGAAAGTTATGCGATAACAATGCCTTATACAAGAAAAGAAATGGTATTAAGCAAATATATATTGTCATTAGGCGGTGTAATATTTATGTCTGTTTTATATGAATTTGTAAATATTATTATTTATTTTATAAATTCAAGTTATGCAATGAGTATTGTAGATTCTTTTAATATTATACTTCCATTTTGTCTTATGGCAATAATAATAAGTTCAGTTAATCTTCCGATTAATTTTAAATTTGGTGCAGAAAAGGGAAGACTTGGAACTATTTTGATTTGTGTTGTTATTGGTGTAATTGGTGGAGGACTTTTTTCTCAGTCATCAGGCAGTGTTGAATTAATAAATTATTTTATGAATATACCTTCTTTTGTGTATTTAGTTTTAATCGCTCTTTTATGGATAGTATCATATTTTGTTTCGGTTAAAATATATGAAAAGAGAGCTTTATAAGAGATACTTTGGGGTATCTCTTTTTTTAATTTAATTAATTTTATGTTATAAATTTATGTGAGAAGAATGATATAATTTTTATTAATTAAAAATAGGAGGGGTATTATATGAAAAAATATATTGCCTTATTAAGAGGTGTTAATGTAAGCGGAAAAAATAAAGTGCCAATGGCAATGTTAAGAAAATATTTTGAAGAAATTGGATTTGAAGATGTAAAAACTTATTTAAATAGTGGTAATGTGATTTTTTTAAGTAATGAAGATAGCACAAAAAAGCTTAGTGAACAAATTGAGGTAATGATTAAAAATCAATTTAATTTGGATATTCCTGTTTTAGTTTTATCAAAAGAAGATCTTGTTGATATTTTACAAAATATGCCTGAATGGTGGGGAAATGATAATAAAGATATTTATGATAATTTAATTTTTATTATTCCACCTATGACTTTTAATGATGTTTATGAAAAGATTGGACAGCCTAAGAGAGAATTAGAAAAAATTCAAAATTATAAAAATGTTATTTTTTGGTCTTTTGTTCGTAATGATTATCAAAAGACAAACTGGTGGTCTAAAACAGCAAGTGGAGATATTAGCAAAAAACTAACTATAAGGACAGCAAATACTGTTAGAAAAATTGTTGGTATTTAATATGTTTAATTAAGAAATATAGATAACATATTTTATATAAGTTCATTAAATTTATTAGTATTCCAATATATTTCTTCTATTTCACTATAAAAATGTATTTATATAAAAAAATTAAAAATAATCAAATAATTTTATATTAATTGTGAGAGTTTACTAAATTTTATGATATATAACTTTTCTTATTCAAGTTTTTCTTATTCAAATTTTTATTATTTTAATTAAAAATACAAATAAAATTCAATTATATATCCCCCATTTTTCATCAAAAACGGGTGTACTCAAGAAAAAATAATTATGCTAAAATATATTTAATAGTAACTTATGAAAAAGTACAAAAAAGAATGTCTAAATATATCTTATCTTTTATTGATTTTAAGGAGAAAAGTTTGCTGTCAATTTTTAAATAGATTTTAGGAATAATAATTGACTCCAATAAACGAACAATAAGCGACAAACATTAATGATTTACGTTAAACATTTGTCGTTATTATGAAAATATGATAATAACGTCTATTTTATAAAAAGTCTGTAATTAAAAAAATATTTTATAATCATGTAAAGTATGCTTTTAACCGTGGCTTTATAAAATAAACTATTTATAATGTAAATGTTAATGTAAATGTTTTAATAACATAAAAGATAAATAGTTAAATAAAGAAGGGGGGCTGTTTTAATTGAAAAAAAAATACATTTGGAAAAGAGTAGAATTAATTTTTTTCACTTTAGTTTTTATGCTAACAATTGTATTTCAATTTAATACAAATGTTTATGCAGCTGAAAGTCCGGATATTACTGAGTTTGCAACAGTTGAGCAGTTGAGGAGTTTTAATACTGATGATACTGATGGTTCGGTTAATCCTGCTAAAGTATATTTTGGGAATAATAATCAGCAGTGGTGGATAGCAGGAAGCCAAAGTAATGATAGTATAACATTATTTGCTGCAAGTATGATGGAACAAGGTGTTGTGTTTGAATCTGAGGTAACAGACTGGGATAAGAAAGACTATGATCCAAATTGGAACTGTGAATATCCAGAGGGAAGTAATATTGAAAAAGTCAATCCAAATCATTACGGTGGGAGTCCCATAAGAAACAAGTTAGAAAATTTATTGACATCCTATTTTACAAATGAAGAGCAAAAATTTATGAAAAGTACGACCATTTATACTTTAGATAGTTATAATAGTAGAGCATATTCTACAACAGATATATTGTATCTTCCATATGGTAATCAGAATTTTGGTAGAGATCATATAAATGTAGGAACAAATGGTACATACTCAGACGTATTAAATACAGGTCTTCGTATTGATATAAATTATTGTGGAACTGAAATTTTCTGGTTACGTGCTCCAAGTTCTACTTTACCATATAAATCAACTGTAATGTATGGATATATTTCTTATGTATCGGATTGGGCTGTTGAATACGCATGTGGATTAGCTCCTGCTTTTAAATTAGATTTGTCATCTGCACTTTTTGCATCTTGTGCAATGCCTGCAACATCTAATGGAGCCATGACACTATCTGATACTGATGGTGATGGTGCCTTTACAATTAGATATCAAGGAAATGTAGGTACTGCAACACTCAGCGGAGAATATAAAAGTGTTTCAGTAAGTGGTATTACAAATGATAATACCTATCTTGTTGTGCAAAACAGTGAAGGGGCATGGGCAAAAAAAGTATCTAATAATGACTTATTGTTTGCAAGTGAAATTTCTGATTCTCTATCTTCATTTGAAAACTGCAAGGTTTGGTTAGAAACCACATCAGATAGAATAACCTATGCAAATTTGGCGGGTTATAATAAAAGAGATATTAATGTAAAATTCAAAACTGGAGTTAGTATGAATATTACATCCAATAATGGTTCTCAAACAGGTGTATGGGGTAGTATCGAGCCTATCGAAGTTACAGTAAATGACGGCTATTATCTACCGGATGATTATATTGATAAAATTATGGCTTTAAATGTATTAGAGGCATTACAAATAACAAAAACAGATAATGGCTTTATTATTCAAGGTACTCCAAATAGTGACGTATATCTTTCTTTACCTGAAGCAACTGCGTATATTGATGGAAATACTATTATAAATCCTCCAACTAATTTAACTGCTGTTTATGGACAAAAACTGTCGGATATTAATTTACCGGATGGCTGGACATGGTCAGATGAAGATACCGCGGTTTCTGTAGGAGAAAAGACATATCTTGCTCGTTTTGATGTTTCAGCTTATGAAGATGAATATGGCTTTGCAAATGTGGAAGGATATAATGCACAAGGGCATTATGTAGAACGTAATTTAACAGTTAATATTGCTAAAGCTGATAGTAAGATTACAATTAAAAACCAGAGTCTTGATAAAGAATTTGATGGAAATGCTGTAAATACTCCTGATATAGATAAAATAGGAAGCAGTAAAGATTATACAATTAGATGGTTTGAAAAAGATAATAATTCTTGGATTCAAATTGAATCTGCTCCTATTGACGCAGGGAATTATAAGGTTATTGCAAGTGTAGAGGCTGATGATAACTATAGTGGTGCTTCTGATGAGCTTGAATTTAACATTAGTAAATTATCAAACGAATGGGTAGATAATTTATCTATTACTGGTTGGACATATGGAGAGCAAGGGAATACTCCTAAAGCCGTTTCAAAATATGGTGCTGTTAAGTTTACATACAGTGACAAAAAAGACGGTACATATAAAGAAACAATTCCAATTAATGCAGGAACATGGTATGTTAAGGCTGAAGTAGAAGAAAATAAAAATTACATGGGATTAGAAGCAATTAAATTCTTTGAAATTAAAAAAGCCGTTCCCAAATATGAAGTTCCAAATCAAATAACTATTGAAAAAGGAAAATCTCTTTCAACTATAAAACTTCCTGAAGGTTTTTCATGGAAAGATGAAAATCAGATAGCTGATAGATCAGGGGTACATGCTTTTAAAGCCATTTTTATACCATCTGATACTCAAAATTATGAAGTTGTGGAAACAGATATTATCGTAAATGTTGTTGAAAAAAATGTACCACCAAGTGATACAGATAAAACCAATAATACTAATCAATCTGATACATCTGAAAAAGTATCAACAAGTGATAATACAAATGTTTTTGTTTGGTATGCATTACTTATAGTATCTGTAATTGGAATTTTATCATTAGTTTTATTTAGTAAAAGAAAACAACGTTAAATAGAAAAATAATATTTTATATTTTAATAGAAAATAAATGTAAATAAAATAGTTATATTGTATATATAAAACTATTGCAAATTTAAGATTTAATATAATTGATACGAAAATAAATACTCCTGTATAAAACAGTAATTATGCAGGAGTATTTTTATAAAAATTAAAATAATTAGCACTCATCTCTTGACAGTGCTAACAAAAAGTGATATATTATACTTGAACAAAGAGGAGAACCTCAGAAAGATTCAAACCCCATAGTTCAAAAAAACTAGTGACATAGATAGAATGTCTAAGAAAAGGAGGAATGACTTATGATGTTACCTAGTATTTTTGGAGAAAACTTATTTGATGATTTAATGGACTTGTCTTTGGATAGAGATTTCTTTGGTGGTAAAAATCCACTATACAAACAAGAAACAAATTTAATGAAAACTGATGTTAAAGAAAATGAAGATAATTATGAAGTAGATATTGACTTACCTGGATTTAGTAAAGATGAAATTTCAGCTCATTTGAAAGATGGTTATTTAACAGTAAGCGCAAGCAAAGATGTAAATAATGATGAAAAAGACGAAAACGGAAAATATATAAGAAAAGAACGTTATAGTGGTTCTTGTTCAAGAAGTTTTTATATAGGAACTGAAATTAAAGAAGATGAAATTAAAGCTAAATACGAAAATGGTATTTTGAAATTAAATGTTCCTAAGAAAGATCAAAAACAAGTTGAAGAAAAGAAAACTATAGCGATTGAAGGTTAATTGAAAAGGGCTACCGTTTAGGTAGCCTTATTTTTTTGTAAAAGATGTAATGCCGAAGCATATTATTGCTATGCTGAGTAATATAATACTATCATTTGCTGATATTTCTTTTAATATGTTTAAAACAAGAACGCCTATTCCAAGGGCTAACCCTACGCATTTTGCTGTTAAGTTAATCATTTCTGAAAAGTCTGATTTGTTTAAGTTTTTAAAATCTAACTTTTTTTGCTCTAAACCTAAAAAATCATTTGTATCCATATCAAGAATTTCGCAAAGGAGAGGTATTATTGAAATGTCAGGATATGATAAATTCCTTTCCCACTTTGACACAGCTTTATCTGTAATATTTAATTTTTTTGCAAGTTCTTGCTGTGTCATGTTTTTTTCTTTTCTTTTTTGTTTTATTTTTTCACCTATATTTGAATTCATATTTTTCTCCTTGACCAATTATTATAGATATATTTTAATTCATTATAAATAAATAGTCTATCTACTTATAAGAGAAAAAGGTAAACCGACAGTTTACATAAAAAAAGACAAAATATAATTTATATTTTGTCTTTTAATTTATTATTATTCCCAAATCTTATCTTGTTCTCTTCTAAGTTTAACAAGTAAAGAATCTTCATCCAAGATGACATCATCATAAGTTATAATTTCACCTTTTTTAACATCTTTTGCCATTTTTGTGTTTTTATTTATAAGACCTATTGGAAGTGCATTTAGTTCTTTTGCAACTTCTCTTTTATCAATTGTTCCGTAAGTAGAAAAACCTCCTATACCGTCTATTGATTCTCCTTTTTTAAGATCTTTTTTTGCAACTGTTATAGCTTCACATACAAGACCATCCATAGGAACGATTGTTGGTGCTTTATCTAAAACTGCTCTTGCTATTGTAAGTGGTGTTTCCATTCCGCATAAGTGATAAGGTCTGTATAATACGTAATTTGGACCATCTCCGATTCTTAAGTATTGCATTTCGTGATGTATAAACTCAAGATCTGATGAAACTATTACAAATACACCAGGGGCAATACCATTTACCCATTCTACAACACCGTAATTGTTTAAAATACCGCCTTCTTCTTTTAAACAAAGAACTTTATCTAAGTTTTTAATGTCGCATTTTGGGCCATGTCCACCTCTAACATCTGGAACAAGTCCTGTAGAGTTTGCCATACAGCAAAGTTCAACCATGTTTTTTGTTCCGTCAGAGAAAGAACATTGCATTTTAGGGCTTACGCCTCTGCTTATTGCATAATCTCTTATACTGTCAGGTGTGCAGCTGTGATCAACTTCATTATTTTTCCCTTTTCCTATTACTTTTATATCAAAGCCCAAAGCTTCACTAAAGTCAAACATTTCTTTAACTGCTCCGGGTTCGTCTCCTGCACTTCCTGTATAAATTACACCTGCTTTGTCCGCTTTTCTTTTTAAAATAGGACCAACAACAACATCTGCTTCAACATCAAGCATTACAATGTTTTTACCATTGTTTATTGTATCAATTGCAATTTCTGCTCCAATATCAGTAAAACCTGTTGCATCAACAACGCAGTCTGTTGCTTCAACAAAAGAAGCAATTTGTTTATCTTCACTTACTACAATTTTACCTTTTTTGATAGCATCATTTGCTTGTGATAAATTGTTTGTAATGACATAATCATTTTCTGTAATATTTGATTTTGAAAATGCATGTAAAACTTTATTTACGTCTATGTCACATACAACGCTTGGTGTCATTCCTTTCATTTTGTATAACTGGCTTATTAAACCTCTTCCCATTTGTCCGGCACCTATTATGCCGACTTTAATAGGATTATTTTTTTCATGTAAATCTTTTAATCTGTAATTCATGCCTAGCATAGATAATTTTCCTCTTTCCTTCTATATTAAATATGTTCATCCCCTCAAATGTACATATTTTAAAACAGAACAATTATAGCACTATAATATTTAAAATTATATATTTTTAATTAAATTCTAATTTTAATATGACAGGTATATACAAACTTCTTTTTTATTAAGTTTTATTATTTTCTAAAAGGAAAAGGTGAACAAGTGTTAAGTGGATTAGTTAAAAATAAAGGGTTAATTTTAATATGTTTATTAATTTTTAATTTTTCGATTCCTTTTGGTATAAAGAGTCAAATAGAGGAGAAGACTAACGGTACGACTGTTTTTAAAGACATTATAAAAAAAACTGTTGTAGTAATGAATGATGAATCAAACAGCAATGAAGAAACAGGAAGTATTTATGGTTTTACGAAAAATATTCTATCTCTTACAGTGCCTTGTCTATCTTTGAATGATATAGGGTATGAAGAAGTTGAAGTAGATAAAGATAAAGAAGAAACATCAAATAGTAGCGAGCTTAAGATTGCAAATAAAAAGATGAATGATGATAAAACCGTAAGTAAAGTTAATGATGGGAAACCTCTTGTTTTAATATATCATACTCATGCTACAGAATCTTTTAAAGACAAAACTTCAAAAGGAACTTATCGTTCAAGAGAAAATGACGAAAACATGATAAGTGTAGGGGAGGAAATGGCAGAAGTTTTAGAAAAAGAATATGGTATTATTTGTATTCATGATACTTCTTTACATGATTATCCAAGTTATAATGCAGCGTACGATAATTCTCTTGAGAGTGCAGAGAAAATATTAAAAGAAAATCCAAGTATAAAATACGTTTTTGATATACATAGAGACGGACTTCCTTCTTCTAATAATAATGAAAAATATAATGGGAAGGTTGGAAGTAAGTCTGCTGCAAAAGTTATGACTGTTCTCGGGATGAATCACAAAAATTCTAGTAAAAATTTAAGTTTTGCAAATAAAATAAATAAACAGTTTAGCAGTATGTATCCTGATATTAATCTTGGAATAATAAAAAGAGAACCATATAGATACAATCAGTGGCTTAGTCCAAACAGTCTGCTTTTTGAAATAGGGAGTAATTTAAATAATTTGGAAGAAGCAAAATATTCGGCAAAGCTTCTTGGAAGAGTAGTTGGAGAGGTTATAAAAGAGGATATGAAATAATATGTATAAACGAAATATTTCTTTTAAAACAATGATTTTTTTTCTTGTTTTGATAATTATAGCAGGAATATATATGTTCTTTTATCTGAAAAATATGTATTATGATAGTTTTAAAGAACATGAAACAAGTGTTTTTCTTGATCAAAACAGCGCTGAAGATAGCAATAATGAAAGTAATATTATTAATATTTTTGGATATGAATTAAATATTGATGACTTTAAGATTTTCACAAAATAGGATTGTGGGAATCTTTTTTTATTTTAAATTTAAATTAAATTTGGTTGACATAAACTTTATATATCAGTATAATTATACTGATAAAAAATTACTGATATAAGGAGGAAAATCATATAAAATGGATAGGAATTCTGTTTCAAAACAAGCTCTCCAACGATTACCTTCTTATTTAAATTATCTTAATTGGGCAAAGAGAGAAAATATAAAAAATATATCTTCTCCTACAATTGCAGATGATTTGAGATTAAACGAAGTTCAAGTCAGAAAAGATTTGGCGGCAATAAGTTCTACCGGAGGTAAACCAAGGCTTGGCTATGACGTTGATACGTTAATAGGAGATATAAAAAATTTCCTTGGTTATGATGAAACGGATAAAGCCGTATTAATAGGGGCAGGACAGCTTGGAAGAGCGCTTCTTTCTTATAACGGATATGCGGATTATGGACTTGAAATTGTTGCTGCTTTCGATGTAAATAAGGACATTATTGGTAAGAGATTTAAAGGTAAACCAATTTATCATGTAAACAAGCTGTATGATGTATGCAAAAAAAATAACATTCATATCGGTATAATAACAGTATCGGCAAATGAAGCTCAAGATGTATGTGATATGCTTGTTGAATGTGGGATTTTAGCTATATGGAATTTTGCTCCATCTCATTTGGTAGTTCCTGATAATATTCTTGTTCAGCATGAAAATACAGCTGCTTCTTTAGCACTGTTATCTATGCATTTACGTGAAAAAATGGATAAAGATAAATAAATAATATTGTAAAGTTTTTGATATTATTATATAATCAAAATATAAATAAAACCTTTATTTATAGGGGTTTAAATAATTAAGTTTATAAAAGTTTGGTAATATATACCAGCTTATATATAAGTTCATAGCTTTGCCTTTTGCTATGATTAAAGTTTAAATTTAGGAGGAAAAAAAATGGCAAATAAAGTAGTTATAGCAGGTGCTTGTCGTACTGCAATCGGTACAATGGGCGGTACATTAAGCACTACACCTGCTGCAAAATTAGGTTCAATTGTAATAAAAGAAGCTTTAAAGAGAGCTAATGTTCCAGCTGATCAAGTTGATCAAGTATATATGGGTTGTGTTATCCAAGCTGGTTTAGGTCAAAACGTAGCAAGACAAGCTTCAATCAATGCTGGTTTACCAATTGAAGTTCCAGCTGTTACTGTAAACGTAGTTTGCGGTTCTGGTCTTAACTGTGTAAACATGGCTGCACAAATGATTAAAGCAGGGGATGCTGATATCGTTGTTGCAGGTGGTATGGAAAACATGTCAATGGCTCCATATGCAGTAATGAATGGTCGTTATGGTTACAGAATGAACAATGGTACTTTAGTTGATACAATGGTAAATGATGCTTTATGGGATGCATTTAACCAATATCATATGGGTATTACAGCTGAAAACATTGCTGAACAATGGAATTTATCAAGAGAAGAATTAGACGAATTTGCTGCTAATTCTCAACAAAAAGCTGTAGCTGCTCAAGAAGCAGGTGCTTTCGATGATGAAATCGTACCTGTAGAAGTTAAAAAGAAAAAAGAAACAATTATCTTCAACAAAGACGAAGGTCCTCGTCCAGGAACAACAGCTGAAGGTATTGCAAGACTTCGTCCTGCATTCAAACCAGACGGTGTTGTAACAGCTGGTAACGCTTCAGGTATCAATGACGGTGCTGCTGCTGTTGTTGTAATGAGCGAAGAAAAAGCTAAAGAACTTGGTGTTAAACCAATGGCTACATGGGTAGCAGGTGCTTTAGGTGGTGTTGATCCTACAATCATGGGTATCGGTCCTGTTGCTGCTACAAAGAAAGTTTTAGCTAAAACTGGTATGAGTGTTGATGATTTCGATATTATCGAAGCAAACGAAGCTTTCGCTTCTCAATCAATCGCTGTTGGTAAAGAATTAGGATTTGACTTAAATAAATTAAATCCAAACGGTGGTGCTATCGCTCTTGGTCACCCAGTAGGTGCTTCAGGTTGTCGTATCCTTGTAACACTATTACATGAAATGCAAAAAGCTGATGCTAAAAAAGGTTTAGCAACACTTTGTATCGGTGGTGGTATGGGTTGTGCTACTATCGTTGAAAGAGACTAATTTATTGATTAAATTAAGGAGATTATAAAAATGGGTTTTGTTAGATATGAACAAGATGGTTTTGTAGGTATAGTTACTATTGACCGTCCAAAAGCTTTAAATGCTTTAAACGAAGAAGTTTTAAAAGATTTAGAAGCTACTTTTGATGCTATTGATTTAGATAACACAAGAGCAGTTATCGTAACAGGTGAAGGTAAATCTTTCGTAGCAGGTGCTGATATTGCATCTATGAGCACAATGACTGCTGAAGAAGGTGAAGCATTCGGTAAATTCGGTAATGACATCTTCAGAAAAATTGAAACTTTCCCAATTCCTGTAATCGCTGCTATTAACGGTTTTGCTTTAGGTGGCGGAAACGAACTTGCTATGAGTTGTGATATCAGAATTTGTTCTGATAAAGCATTATTTGGTCAACCTGAAGTAGGACTTGGTATTACTCCTGGATTTGGCGGAACACAAAGACTTGCAAGAATTATCGGCGTTGGCATGGCTAAAGAATTAGTATATGCTGGATACAACATTAAAGCCGATAAAGCTTTGGAAATCGGCCTTGTAAATGCTGTTTATGCTCCTGAAGAATTAATGGAACAAGCTAAAAAATTAGCAGGTAAAATTGCTAAACAAGCTCCTATTGCTGTAAGAAATTGTAAAAAAGCAATGAACGAAGGTTTACAAGTAGATATGGATCAAGCTATCGTAATCGAAGAAAAATTATTCGGAGATTGCTTCAATAGTGAAGACCAAAAAGCAGGCATGAAAGCATTCTTAGAAAAAGGAAAAGCTGAATTCCAAAACAAATAGTGTTTTAATTTAAGTAAATATAGTCCGGATTTTTCCGGACTTAAAAAAATAATTTGGAGGATAATAATGAAAGTAGGTATTATTGGTGCTGGAGCTATGGGTTCTGGTATAGCTCAAGCTTTTGCACAAACAGAAGGTTATGAAGTTTGTTTATGTGATATCAATGAAGAATTCGCTGCAAACGGTAAAAAAAGAATTGAAGCAGGATTTGCTAAAAGAGTAGCAAAAGGCAAAATGGAACAAGCTAAAGCTGATGAAATTTTAGCTAAAATTACAACAGGTGTTAAAGATATCTGTGGTGACTGCGATTTAATCGTAGAAGCTGTTCTTGAAGTTATGTCTATCAAACAAGAAACATTCCAAGAATTAGATAAAATTTGTAAAGAAGATTGTATCTTTGCTACAAACACTTCTTCTTTATCAGTTACAGAAATCGGTGCTAAAGTAAACAGACCACTTATCGGTATGCATTTCTTTAACCCAGCTCCTGTAATGAAATTAGTAGAAGTTATCGCAGGTTTAAATACTCCTGTAGAAATTGTAGACAAAATTAAAGCAATTTCTAAAGAAATCGGTAAAACTCCAGTAGAAGTTGCTGAAGCTCCAGGATTCGTTGTAAACAGAATTTTAATTCCAATGATTAACGAAGCTGTTGCTATTTATGCAGAAGGCGTTGCCAGCGTTGAAGGTATCGACGCAGCTATGAAACTTGGTGCTAACCACCCAATGGGACCTTTAGCATTAGGTGACTTAATCGGTCTTGACGTTTGTTTAGCTATTATGAACGTTTTATATGATGAAACTGGCGACCCTAAATATCGTCCACACACATTACTTAAGAAAATGGTTCGTGGCGGCAAGTTAGGTCAAAAATCTGGTCACGGATTTTATGATTATAAATAGGAGGATTCAAAACAAATGGATTTTACATTAAGTAAAGAGCATGAAATGGCGAGATCTCTATTCAGAGAATTTGCTGAAACAGAAGTAAAACCTCTAGCTCAAGAGGTAGATGAAACAGAAGTATTCCCAAGAGAAACTGTTGAAAAAATGCAAAAATTAGGATTCTTAGGAATTCCTATGCCAAAAGAATACGGCGGACAAGGTTGTGATTCTTTAACATATGCAATCTGTGTTGAAGAATTATCTAGAGTATGTGGTACAACAGGCGTTATCGTTTCTGCACATACATCTTTAGGTGCTGAACCAATTAAAAAATTCGGTACACCAGAACAAAAAGAAAAATTCTTAAGACCACTTATCAGTGGTGAAAAACTTGGTGCTTTTGGTTTAACAGAACCAAACGCTGGTACAGATGCTTCAGGTCAACAAACAAAAGCTGTTTTAGACGGAGATGAATATGTACTTAACGGTTCTAAAATCTTTATCACAAACGGTAAAGAAGCTGATACATATGTAATCTTTGCTATGACAGATAAATCAAAAGGAAATCACGGTATTTCTGCATTCATCGTAGAAAAAGGAACACCTGGATTTACATTTGGTACTAAAGAAAAGAAAATGGGTATCAGAGGTTCTTCTACATATGAATTAATCTTTACAGACTGCAGAATTCCAAAAGAAAATCTTCTTGGTCAAGAAGGTAAGGGATTTGCTATTGCTATGCAAACACTTGATGGCGGTAGAATTGGTATCGCTTCTCAAGCTCTTGGTTTAGCTCAAGGTGCTTTAGATTCTACAATTGAATTCGTTAAAGAAAGAAAACAATTCGGTAGACCTATCGCTAAATTCCAAAATACTCAATTCCAACTTGCTGATATGGCAACAAAAGTTGAAGCTGCTAGATTATTAGTTTACAAAGCTGCAAGAGCTAAAGATAATCAAAAGAGATTCTCTTTCGAAGCTGCTCAAGCTAAATTATATGCTGCAGAAGTTGCTATGGAAGTTACAACAAAAGCTGTTCAACTTCACGGTGGATATGGTTACACAAGAGAATATGATGTTGAACGTATGATGAGAGATGCTAAGATTACTGAAATTTACGAAGGAACTTCAGAAGTTCAAAGAATGGTAATCTCAGGTAACTTATTAAAATAATAGGAAAAGGAGATAATTATAGTGAAAATCGTAGTTTGCGCTAAGCAAGTTCCAGATACAAACGAAGTTAGAATAGATCAAAAAACAGGTACTCTAATCAGAGAAGGCGTACCTGCTATTATGAACCCAGACGATAAAGCTGGTCTAGAAGCTGCACTTCAAATTAAAGATAAAACAGGTGCAGAAGTAACTGTTATAACAATGGGTTTACCAGCTGCAGAAGAAATTTTAAGAGAAGCTATGGCTATGGGTGCTGATAAAGGTGTATTAGTAACAGATAGACCATTCGGTGGTGCTGATACTCTTGCAACATCTAATACATTAGCTGCTGCTTTAAAAACAATGGAATATGACCTAATCATCACAGGTAGACAAGCTATCGATGGTGATACAGCTCAAGTAGGTCCTCAAATTGCTGAACATTTAGGAATTCCAAACATTTCTTATGTTCAAAAAGTTGTTGAAGTAACAGATGACAGCATCACTGTTGAAAGACAATATGATGATGGTTATCATGTAGAAAAAGCTCAAATGCCTTGCCTAATCACAGCTCTTGGCGATTTAAACAAACCAAGATATATGACACCGGGCGGAATCTTTGATGCATTTAAAGAAGACATCCAAATTATTACAAGAAAAGATGTTGATATCGCTGATGAAAAAATCGGTAAAGCTGGTTCTCCTACAAATGTTGCTAAATCATTCCCTAAACCTGTTAAAGCTGCAGGTGAAAAAGTTGAATTAGATGCTGATGCTTCAGCTGATTACATTTTAGGAAAATTAAAAGAAAAACATATTATCTAATTAATTAGGAAAGGAAATTGAAATAATGAGTTTTGAAGAATATAAAGGCGTATTTGTCTTCGCACAACAAGTTGATGGTGTTATCAACAATGTTGCGCTTGAATTAACAAGTGAAGCTACAAAGCTTGCTGCTGCTTTAAACACAGAAGTTACAGCTGTTCTTTTAGGAAAAGATGTAAAAGGATTAGCTGATGAATTAGCAGCTTATGGTGCTGATAGAGTTTTAGTTGTAGATGATCCTGCATTAGAAACATATACAACAGAACCATATGCACATGCTATGGATGAAATTATTAAACAATATAAACCAGATATCGTTCTTTACGGTGCTACTGCAATCGGTAGAGATTTAGCTCCTAGAGTTTCTGCAAGAGTTGCTACAGGTCTTACAGCTGACTGTACAGTTCTTGAAATCGGTGAATTTAAAAATGCTTTAGGTAACGTAAACAAAGGTTATGAAGGTAAAATGTTCTTAAATGCAACAAGACCTGCATTTGGTGGTAACTTAATGGCTACAATCGTATGTCCTGACAACAAACCTCAAATGGCTACAGTAAGACCTGGCGTTATGCAAAAAATTGAACCTAAAGAAGGTGCTAAAGCTAACGTAGAAGAAGTTAAAGTTGACTTTACTAAAAACAACAAATATGTAGAAGTACTAGATGTTGTTAAAGCTGTAAAAGACAAAGTTGATATTTCTGAAGCTAAAATCTTAGTATCAGGTGGTCGTGGTGTAGGTAGTGCTGAAAACTTCAAATTATTAGAAGATTTAGCTGATGCTATCGGTGGTGAAGTTTCTGCTTCAAGAGCTTGCGTTGACGCTGGTTGGGTTCCAAAAGATATCCAAGTAGGTCAAACAGGTAAAACTGTTCGTCCACAAGTTTACTTTGCTATTGGTATTTCAGGTGCTATCCAACATGCTGCTGGTATGGAAGAATCTGATATTATCATTGCAATCAACAAAGATGAATCTGCTCCAATCTTCAGCATTGCTGATTATGGTGTAGTAGGCGATTTAAACAAAATCGTTCCATTATTAACAGAAGCTATTAAGAATGCTTAATATAATCATAAAATCTAACTAGTAAAAAGGAGTGTATTATTACACTCCTTTTTTTATGAATAAAACCACGTAATATATACGTGGTTTTTATTTAGTTATTAAATTTTTCTTTAAATCTGTTTTCGTATTCAATAATCAGTTCTTCTCTAAATTGAGGAGCAGCAATATTTATAAGATTTTTTGCTCTTGTTCTTAATGTTTCACCTTTTAAATGGGCAATCCCGTATTCGGTGACAATATAATCTACATCAGTTCTTGATGTGGTTACAGCACTTCCTTTTTGAAGAAACGGAACAATTTTTGAAATTGTGCCGTTTCTCGCGGTTGCAGGAAATGCAATTATGGATTTTCCGCCTTTTGAAAAAGCAGAACCTCTTACAAAGTCAACCTGTCCTCCAATTCCGCTAAACTGTTTTAATCCTATTGCTTCAGCACAAACTTGTCCCATTAAATCAACTTCCAATGCTGAGTTGATGGAAATCATATTATCATTTTGTCCTATTACAATTGGATTATTTACATATTCAATATCCATCATGTTTATAATAGGATTATCGTGAACAAAATCATATAATTTTTGAGTTCCCATTAAAAATGCAACAACCATTTTATTCTTATGTAAAGTTTTCTTTTTACATGTTATTACACCTTTTTCGTATAAGTCAACTACACCATCAGAAATCATTTCTGAATGTATGCCTAAATCTTTTTTATTTGTAAGAAATTTTAACACTGCATCAGGAATAGCACCTATGCCAAGTTGAAGTGTATCTCCGTCATTAATTAATTTTGCACAATTTTCTCCTATTTTCATTTCAACATCTGTTATTTTAGGATTTGGAAGTTCTGGAATTTGTTCATCGTGTTCAACTAAAATGTCAATATCACTAATATGCAAGAAATTATCTCCTAAAGTTCTTGGCATCTTTTTGTTTACTTGTGCAATTGTTAATTTTGCAGCTTGTGCTGTTGGTTTTGTGTAGTCACATGATGTCCCAAGGGAACAAAATCCATCTTTATCAGGAGGAGAAACAGTAACTAAAGCAACATCAACAGGTAGGGAAGATCTGAAAAGAGTAGGAATTTGATAAAAAAAGCATGGTGTGAAATCTCCTCTTCCTTCATAAACAGCATCTCTTGTATTCCCTCCAAGAAAGAAAGCATTTAATTTAAAGTGTTCTTTCATTTCTTCTTTTGCATAAAGAGAATGTCCCATAGGAACAAGTTGAACAATTTCAACATTCTTATATGCTTTATAATTTTCTACCATTTTATCTACAATATAAATAGGTTCTCCTACCGCATGGGCAATAACTACTCTATCGTTTGATTTTATATAATTTACAGCTTCCTCAGCGGTCTTTAATTTACTTTTATATAGTTTATTTATATCCATCTTTTACTCCTTTCCTCTTATTTTGATTAAGGTAAAAGAAAAATATAAGTTATTCTTTTATATTTGCAATATTTTTTGCAAGTTCTTTTTTCATATTTAAATTACCTTGTCTTGCTATCATGATTCTTTGAGCTTGAGGTGAGCCTGCTCCGTGTAGGGACTCTGTTCTGTAACCTACTGCTGCTGTTCCAAGTGTTAGATTTTCTATAAGTCTTAAAATTTTTAGTCTGTCTTTTGTAGGTATATTAGCTACACCTTTTAAATATTTTTCTACGTATTTTCCTACAACAGGACTTTCTAAATCTTTTTGTGAAGGAGCTGTAACCATTATTCCTCCTGCAATGTCTTCTGCAAGTCTTGAAATTTCATAAGGATATCTTGTTACATTTTGTTTACATACATTTGCAAGAAGTAAATCAATCATATAATTTCCGGACATTGTTTCATACCCTTGAGAAGAGCAAGCTATTCCGCAGCTGTATAAAGTTTCATTTAGGTGTGTCATTTCAATTAATTTATCTTTTATGTGAGAAGCTTTTGCTGCTCCGTTATATTCTGCAACCACTGCTGCTGCACCTATAAGAACATCTCCTACACCAACTTTACATCCTCCGTAAGATTGTCTGTGATAACCTGCAAATCTTTCAACAAGCATTCCTGAAAAATCATATTCTCCATTTAAAAATATTCTTTCATTTGGAACAAAAACATTATCAAAAATAACAAGAGCTTCCATTCCTCCAAATTCTGCATTTCCTACATCCATATCAGAATCTTCAAGTTTTCTGGTGTCACAAGATTGTCTGCCTACAATCATTAAAATACCTTCAGTATCTGTTGGAACCGCAAAGGAAATAGCATAGTCTTTGTCTTGTTCTGTCATATTTATCGTAGGCATAACCAAAACTTCATGAGAGTTAACCATTCCTGTTTGATGCGCTTTTGCACCTCTTACAACAACTCCGTCTTCTCTTCTTTCAACGACTCTTAAATATAAATCCGGATCTTCTTGTTTAGAAGGAGGAAGTCCTCTGTCTCCCTTAGGGTCTGTCATTGCACCGTCAATAACGAGGTCATTGTTTTGGCAATATCTTAAGAACTTTTTAAAGTTTTCATGATAATTTGTTCCATGTGCTTTATCTGTTTCGTAAGTTGTACTATATACTGCATTGAATGCATCCATTCCTACACATCTTTGGAAGCATGATGCTGTTTTTTGTCCGCATAGTCTTTGCATTTTGACTTTTTTAATTAAATCATCTGTGCTTTGATGAATATGTGTAAATCTATTTATTTTTCTGCCGTCTTCTAATGTTACTGTCATTAAATCTTCATATTCCGGCATTTGTGCTAAGTCATAAGTAGCTCTTACTGAATTCAATGAAGGTCGTAAAATTGGATTGTCTACTGGATTTTCAATTTTTTCTCCAAACATATATACTTGTAAATTTAATTTTCGTATACTTTCGATATATTCTTTACCTGTCATTAAAGCCATAATATATACCTTCCTTTCGAATGTTTTATGTTAGGGTAGTTGGGTTTTATAATATATAATGCAAATATCGTGCCAATAATTTCATCTTAAAATAGGTATATTTTAATGAAATTTATATTTTTGTTGCAAAAATGCAATGCAAAAATACAAAAAAAAAGGCGCTGGGCCTTTTAATTTGCAGGTGAGAATTTTATTTCCGTTGAAAGATTGTCTACTGTATCAAAGGTATATCCTTGTTTTTTTAGTTGTTTTATTACGTTATCAAGTCCTTTGGGTAAACTTTTATTTCTGTCAAATACATGAATTAAAACAACTGTTTCTTCATTCCATTTTGCTTGTTTTATTATGATATTATATTGTTTTGTTGAAACTTTTGATATTGTATCATTAGGGAATGCATTCCAATCTACATAATCATATCCGTATTCTTTTGACAGTTTTATTATATTTTTGATTACTTTTTTCCCTCCATAAGAGAATGATACTGTATTGTTTGTTCCTCCAGGAAATCTAAAAATTCTACAATCATATCCTGTTATGTCTTTAAAGTTTTTTCTGTTTTTTTCTAAATCTTCAATAAAAGCTTTGGGATTTTTATAAATTTTTTTGTAATCATGAGAATAAGTGTGTAGAGCAAGAAGGTGTCCGTCGTTTACTATTTCTTTAATTATTTTTTCATCTTCTTTACCTTTTGCAGCATTAAAGAAAAAGGTCGCTTTTACATCATTTTTCTCTAATACGTCTAATACTTCCTTTGTCATTTGTGTAGGGCCGTCATCAAATGTTAAATAAATTTTTTTTAACTTTATTTTTTGTATGCTGTCGCTATTAATGCTACCTATTGTTAATATATGAAAAGGGATGTTTTTCATTTTAGAAAATGTTTTTGATAGTGATATTCTTTTTGTATTTGCAAAAGCTATTATTTTTTTATCATTATTACTTTTTATTATTTTGATTTTATTACCTTTATCTATAAATCCTATGCATTCATTTCTTTCGTTTGTTAATATACTTTCTTTTACAATAATATAGTTTGAATTTTTATTTCTTTTATAATTTATAGGATTAGAAGAACTTTTGCTTATTGAAGTTATTTCATTTTTATTTTGTAAAATTTTGCATACTTTGTTATAATTATTACTATACGATATATTTAAAATCCACAAAATGAAAAGGACATATATAATAATAAAAAAATATATTAAATTGTTTTTTTTCGTTAGTTTTATTAATAAATTTTTCATACTTGTATTATTATATCAAAAAATAAAATAAATAAAATATTAAAATTATAAAAGTATAGAGGGGAAAATATTTATGATTAAAGCAGCAATATTTGATTTAGACGGAACAATAATAGATACTCTTGAAGATTTGGCAAATGCAGGTAACTATGTGTTAAAACAAAACGGATTTGAAGTGCATGATAAAGAAAAATACAGATTTTTTGTTGGAAGCGGCATAAGGAATTTATGTATAAGAATGTTACCGGAAGAAAAGAAAAGCGATGAAGAATTAATAAATAAAATATTTAATGATTTTAATTCATATTATGGTAAACATTATATGGATAATACAAAGGCATATGATGGTGTTGAAAATATGCTTAAAAAACTTGTAGATATGAACATAAAAGTAGGAGTTCTTACAAATAAAGGTCATGAATTTACTGTTCCTATGCTAAAAAAAGTTTATGGAGATTTCCCATTTAGTGTGATTTTAGGTAAGACTGATAAATTCCCAGTTAAACCAAGCAAAGAATGTATTGATTATGTAATGAATAAATTAGAAGTAAGTGGTGAAGAATGCATTTATATTGGAGACAGCAATGTTGATATGCAAACAGCAATAAACGGAAATATTAGTGAAATAATTGGTGTAAGCTGGGGCTTTAGACCTGTTGAAGAACTTAAACAAGCCGGGGCAAAATATATTGTAGATAGCCCAGAAGAAATTATTGATATAGTAAATAAATTAAATAATTAATAATATAAAAGGAGAAGAAATATGATAAAAGCAGCAGTATTTGATTTTGATGGAACGTTAATGGATACTTTGGTGGATACTGCAAACAGTATTAATCATGTATTAAAAGCTCATGGATTCGATGAAGTTCCAATTGAACAATATAAGGATGTATTTGGAGGAAGCTGTTATGATATGATAAACATGGTTACTCCAAAATCAATGAACGACCCACAACTTTTACATGAAATGGATGTTGAAGTACAATATTATTATTCAAAACATTTTAATGAAAATTGTAAACCTTATAAAAATATAAGACATGCATTAAGAGGACTTAGAAAAAAGAATATAGACTTATGTGTTATAACAAATAAGCCTTCAAGATTATTGGTTCCTTTATTAAACGAATTTTTTGAAGATATTGAATTTAAACATATTATAGCAGCAGATTCAGGATTTCCTTTAAAACCAAATCCTGCATCTTGTAATCAATTGATGCAAACACTTGATATTCATCATGATGAAGTTGTGTTTATAGGAGACAGCGAAGTTGATATCCAAATTGCAAAAAATGCGAGAGCATTTTCTATTGGTTGTGGTTGGGGATTCAGAGGTGGTGAATCATTGATTAAGGCTGGTGCCGACTATGTTATTCATGAACCTATGCATGTATTGGAAGTAGTAAATATTCTTAATAAGAGAAGTCTTAAAAATATTATGGATGAAGCTAAATTGATACTAAAAATATTAAAATAGTTTTTAATTTGATAATTTTTAAAGGTTATTTTAAGAATTGTAATTATAATGATTATTAATTGATAATTAGTATTAATTACCGAGATTTATAAAAATATAATATTTTTTACAAGGGTGTAATTTTTATAATTGGCACCCTTTTAGTTTGGAGAGATATATATAATAAAATTTTATTATACACTAAAATTTATTTTATAAATAATGCAATATATTTGATTATAAATTGTATGTAAATGAAAAAATTAATGATATAATTTAGAAAAATGTCTTAGGAATATTATGGAAACAAAAGTTTATGATTTAACAAATAATGACAATTTAATAGATATTTTTAATGAAGCAGCCAGAGTAATAAATAACGGAGGAACCGTTGTTTTCCCAACGGAAACTGTATATGGTCTTGGCGCAAATGCTTATGATGATGAAGCAGTAAAAAAGATATTTAAAGCAAAAAACAGACCTATGGATAATCCATTAATAGTCCATATTAGTGATTTTGGTATGCTTGAGGGATTAGTTAGAGAGGTAAGCGATGATGCAAAAAAACTAATGGATAAATTTTTCCCGGGTCCTCTTACTTTAATTATGAAAAAATCAGATAATATTCCAAACAGCGTATCAAATAACTTGGATACAGTCGGAATAAGAATGCCAAGTGACAAAGAAGCAAATGCTTTTATAAAAGCTTGTAATACTCCGATAGCAGCACCAAGTGCAAATATATCAAAAAGACCAAGTATAACTAATAAAAAATATTTGGTAGAGGAACTTAGTGGTAAAGTAGATATGATTCTATGTTCAAAGGAATCTCAAATAGGTTTGGAATCTACGGTTTTAGATGTTTCGACTGATAAAGTAAAATTACTTAGACCGGGAAAAATAAGTGCAAAAGAAATTGAAGAGGTAATAAACAAAAAAGTTTATGGATACAGCAAAGAAGATGCACTTCTTCCAAAATCTCCGGGAATGAAATATGAACATTATAAACCTAAAACAAAGGTGGTTGTTTTAAGCGGTGAAGATAAATCTATTATTAATTATCTAAATAATTTAAAAGAAGAACATATAGGATTTTTAGGATTAAATAATATTTTAGGTAAAATTGAAAATGATAAAGTATTCCTAAAATCTTTGGGAAAAGATATTGTTGATGCAAGCAAAAATTTATATTTTCTTTTAAGGGAAATGGATAAAGAAAATTTAAATGTGATTTATGCTCAAGCTATGGATACGGAAGGTATAGGGCTTGCGTATATGAATAGACTTCTTAAGTCTGCATCCGGAGATATAATAAATCTATAAATAGTTAATAACTGCTTTGCAGTTTAAATAAATTAATTTTAAAGGAGAAAAATTATGAAAATAGTTATTGCAAGTGATCATGGTGGTTATGAATTAAAACAATTCTTAATCGACACATTTAAAAAGGAAGGTTATGATTTTGTAGATTACGGAACAGATTCTGCAGATAGTGTTGACTATCCTGACTATGCAATTAAAGTTGGCGAAGCTGTTGCAGCAGGAGAATTTGATAGAGGTATTTTAATTTGTGGTACAGGTATTGGTATCAGCATTGCTGCTAATAAAGTAAAAGGTATCAGAGCTGCTCATTGTACAGATACATTCTCTGCTAAAATGTGTAAACAACACAACAATGCAAACATCATTGTATTAGGCGGAAGAATTACAGGTCCTGAACTTGCTGCTGAAATCCTTAGAGCTTATTTAGATGAAAAAGAATTTTTAGGCGGAAGACACGAAAACAGAATTAACAAAATTAAAGCATACGAAGAAAAAGTATACAAATAATAAAAGGAAAAAATAATGGAAAATAATCAAAGACCTTCGTGGGATGAATATTTTATGGATATGTTGGAAGTTGTAAAAACTCGTTCAACTTGTATAAGAAGACAAGTTGGAGCAATAATAGTAAAAGACCATAAAATTATTTCTACCGGTTATAACGGAGCTCCAAAAGGTCTTAAGCATTGTACAAAAGATACTTGCATAAGACTTAAAAACAATATAAAAAGCGGAGAAAGACATGAGCTTTGCAGGGCTACCCATGCAGAACAAAATGCTATTATTTCTGCGGCAACCATGGGAGTAAGTGTGGAAGGAGCAGATATTTATATAACTGATTCTCCTTGTATTCTCTGTTCAAAAATGTTAATAAATGCAGGTATTAAAAGAATTGTATATAAAGGTAATTATCCTGATGAATTTAGTATGGAATTATTAAAGGAAGCAGGAGTTGAGGTTGTTAAATATGACGGAAAATAATAAAAATAATGATATCTCAAGTATTGCAAAAGCTTTGGCGATATTTTTTCAGCTGGGCATTACTATTGTTGTAACAATAGTTTTATGTTTGTTTTTTGGAAAATTCTTAGATACAAAGTTTCAAACGGGTAATATTTGGACGTTAATATTTTTATTTCTTGGTATATTGGCAGCCATTAGGAATATGTATTATATTCTTAAAAATGTAATGAAAAAATAAAAAAATATGGTGGTTTGCTTTTGCAAACCACCATATAAGCAATACGAATAATAATGAATGAGGCTTAAAATGAATAAGGAAAATAACGAGAATTTTACCATTGAAGATTTACTAAAAGAGCAAATTCAAATAAGTATATTTACTTTGATTTTAAATTTTATTTTTATAATTTTTGTATTGCTTTTTAAATTAGATAAGAGTATAATTCTTGGAATAATATCAGGATGTCTTGTTGCTTTAATATTTCATTGGATGTTATTCAATGATTTAAGAACGGCAATAAAGATGGATAAGGACAGTGCCGTAAATTATGCCAATTTACATGCTGCCATAAGAAAAGTACTCTTGATATTGGTATTAGTTTTTCTTGTTGCTAATAAGTGGATAAAAGTAAATGTAATAGGACTAATAATAGGGTTATTATCTTTTAGAGCCGTGTTATATGTTTATAATCTTATTAGTTTAAAAAACAAGTAATAAAAAAATGGAGAAGAGAAAATGAATGTAAGTATTAGTACTGTTGATAATATTTTTAATATCGGCAAAATACCTATATCTAATACAATTATTTGGACTGTAATTATTTTAGCTTTAACCTTCGTTTTTTTAATGTATTTAGCAAAAGGTCTTGAAATTAGACCTAATTCTAAAAAACAAGTTATTGCTGAATATATGGTAAGTGCTTGCAGAGATTTTGTAAGCAGTACTATGGGTAAGAAAAACATTGGTTTTACACCATACTTTTTTGCCTTGGCTGCTTTCTTGCTTGTTGCAAACTTAAGTAGTTTTGTATTCCTTGGGATAGTAAGACCTCCTACTGCGGATTTGGCTACAACACTTACACTTGGAATTATAACTTTTGTATTAACTCAATATTATGGATTAAAAACAAAAGGTATAAAAAAATACTTGAAGGATTTTACAGAACCGGTATTTTTCTTTTTACCTATAAATATTATTGGTGAAATCGCAAATCCTGTTTCACTTGGTTTCCGTTTATTCGGTAACATTACAGGTGGACTTATAATATTATCATTGGTATATTCTATATTTGTCGGTTCCGCAAAAGTTGCAATGTTTGTTTTCTTTACATCATTGATTTTATGTCTATACTTATGTTTTGGGAAAGCAAACAAATTTACGGAAAATAAGATTGTTAGAATTGTTGCCATATTATTACTTATACCATCATTCTTTGTAGCATTCTGTCACGGTTATTTTGACTGGTTTGCCGGAATACTTCAAACATTTATATTCTGTATGTTATCGATGGTATTCATTTCATCCGCAATGGATGAAGAATAATTTGCCTTTACCCGATTTTTAATCGGATAAAATATAAAAATAGAAAAATGCTTTTTTATTCAAGGAGGAAATAATAATGAATATTTCAGGAAGTGATTTAATTTTAGCATGTTCAGCAATAGGTGCCGGTCTTGCCATGATAGGTGCATTAGGTACAGGGGTTGGACAAGGTAATGCAACAGGTAAAGCTTGTGAATCAGTTGCAAGACAACCAGAAGCAGAAGGAACAATATTAAAAACATTATTAACAGGTTGTGCTGTTGCGGAAACATCAGCTATTTATTGTTTGGTTGTCGCTTTAATTTTATTATTTGTTAAACCTTTTAGCTAAAAAAGACAACGATAATAAAGGTAAGGTGGTGATTATATGCTAGCTGGATCATTAATAAACTTTTCAACTGAAATGCTTTATCAAATGTTAATTCAGGGTGCAATATTTTTACTATTCTTTATTTTGGTAAAGAAATTCTTTTATGATAAAGTCGTAGATGTTATTGATAAAAGACAAAGTATTATAACCGAAGAATTTGACAAAGCGGAAAATGAAAATTTAAAAGCAAACGCTTTAAAACAAGAATATGAAAAGAAAGTAAAAAGTATCAATGAAGAAGCTTTAGCTATTACTAACGAGGCTACCAAAGAAGCTAAAGAAATAAAAGAAAATATTATTTCTCAGGCAAATGAGGAAGCTAGAAAGATTAAAGCTAAATCTAAAAAAGATATTGAAAGTGCAAGAGAACTTGCAATGAAAGAAATGAAAGATAATATTATTGATATTTCTTTAGATATAACGAATAAAGTTATAGATGCAAAACTTGATAAAGATGCTGATGAAGCATTGATTAAAAAAGCTATTGCAAGTTTGGATGAGGTGCATTATGAGTAATGCTGCTTACAGATATGCTTATTCTTTATCATCTTTATGTATAGAAGAAAACATAATAGATACTGTATATGATAAATTTACATCATTTTATGATTCATTATTAAGTAACGAAGAACTTTATAACGTTCTTTCAAACGAAACAATAATGAAAGAAGATAAAAAAAGTATCATTAACAATATTCTTAGTGATGAAGATAATAAAATACTTAAAAACTTTTTTAATATTTTAGTTGATAAGGATAGGATTTGCGAAATCAAAATGATATATCTTAATTTTAAGAAAATGTACTTAGAATATAAAGGTATTTTAGATGTTGAGGTTGTAAGTGCAAATCCGTTAAGTGATGAATTAAAAGAAAGTTTAAAAAATAAGTTATCAAAAAAACTTGATAAAACAATTATCTTAAATGAAAAAATAGATAAAGATATCATTGGGGGTATCGTACTATTTATTAATGGAAAAATGATTGATTTATCAGTAAAAAATGAACTTAATCAAATAAAAAGACAGTTAAAAGAAACAAAGATAGTTTAAGAAGGGAAATAAAAATGAATTTAAAACCCGAAGAAATCAGTAGAATTATAAAAGACCAAATTAAAAACTATGACCAAAAAATAGAAACTACTTCAGTAGGTACTATCTTAAGTGTTGGTGATGGTATCGCCAGAGTTCATGGTTTAGATGGCGCAATGATGGGTGAACTTATTTTGTTCCCTGGTGATGTTTATGGTATGGTTTTAAACCTTGAAGAAGACAATGTTGGTTGTGTTCTGCTTGGTGATGATACAAATATCGTAGAGGGAGACACTGTAAAATGTACAGGTAAAATTATGAGTGTACCTGTAGGAGAAGGTGTTATCGGAAGAGTTGTAAATGCTCTTGGTGAACCTATTGACGGTAAAGGAAATATCATAGCTGAAGAATACAGAAGAGCCGATGTAAAAGCCAGCGGTGTAATTGAAAGAAAAAAAGTAAGTGTACCGCTACAAACAGGTTATAAAGCCATTGACTCTTTAATTCCAATCGGAAGAGGACAAAGAGAACTTATCATTGGTGATAGACAAACAGGTAAAACTGCTTTAGCAGTTGATACAATTTTAAATCAAAAAGATGAAGACGTAATTTGTGTATATGTTGCTATCGGACAAAAAGCAAGTACAGTAGCGCAAATTGTAGGAACACTTGAAGAATACGGTGCAATGGATTATACAACAGTAGTATGTGCCACAGCCAGTGAAATGGCACCGCTTCAATATCTTTCTCCTTATTCAGGATGTGCAATTGCAGAATATTTTATGGATAAAGGAAAAGATGTATTAATAGTTTACGATGATTTAAGTAAACATGCGGTGGCTTATCGTTCAATGACATTACTACTTCGTAGACCACCTGGAAGGGAAGCTTATCCAGGGGATGTATTCTATTTGCATTCAAGACTTTTGGAAAGAGCTGCAAGACTTGAAAAAGGCGGTTCAATAACTGCTCTTCCTATTATTGAAACACAAGCAGGGGATATTTCAGCATATATTCCAACTAACGTAATTTCAATTACAGACGGACAAATATTCCTTGAAAGTGAACTTTTCCATGCCGGTGTAAGACCTGCTGTAAACCCTGGTATTTCAGTTTCAAGGGTTGGGGGAGATGCACAAATTACAACAATGAAAAAAGTTGGCGGACCTCTTAGAATAGAGTATGCACAATACAGAGAACTTGCTTCATTCGCACAATTCGGTTCTGATCTTGATAAGTCAACAAAGGCAAGTCTTGAAAAAGGGAAGAGAATTGTTGAAATGTTAAAGCAAGAGCAATATTCTCCTATGAAAGTAGAAGAACAAATACTTGTTATTTATGCTATTACAAATAACTTTGCAAGAGATGTTAAAGTTGATGATATCAAAGACTTTGAAAAAGGATTAGTTGAATATGCACATACAAATGCAGCTAGTACTTTAGAAAAATTAAAAGTTGCAAAAGGATTTGATGATCAATTAACTGAAGAATTGACAAAATTAATTAACGACTATAAAGATATTTTTCTAACTGGTCGAATATAAAGGAGCTATGAGTTATGGCTGAAAATATGGCAGACATTAAAAGAAGAATAAAAAGTGTGTCAAGTACAAAGCAAATAACTAAAGCAATGGAACTTGTTGCAAGTTCAAAACTTAGAAAAGCAAAAGAAAGAGCTATAAGCAGAAGTCATTATACAGATGCAACATATCAACTTCTTCTTAGAATAGCAAAATATACTTCTCACATAAACAATTTATATTTTAATGTAAGAGATGATGCTCATAAAATAATATATATTGTTTTAAGCGGTGATAAAGGGCTTGCCGGCGGTTTTAACTCTAATGTTATTAAAGAAACTGTAAGTCAAATAGGCGATAAAAAAGAAGATGCATATATTTTTGCACTTGGTGCAAAGGGTGCCGACTATTTTAAGAAAAACGGTTATGATGTTGTAGGTGAATATATTGGAATAAGCGATGACCCTAACTACGGTGTTGCTAAAAAGATTATCGGTACAGTAATTAATCTTTACAGCAGCAATAAAGATGTCAGAGGGGTAAGAATGATTTATTCTAAATTCAACTCAGTTGTATCTCAAGGTGTATTAAGTGCAAAAGTTCTTCCTATATCAAGAAAAGCGAAGAACAGCGACGGCACTGATGTTAAAAGTGAATTAGTCATAGAGCCGGGTGGAGAGGAATTATTGGAAGAATTAGTTCCTCAATATATAACAAGTCTTCTTTATGGTGCCATGATTGAAAATCATGCTGGTGAAGAAGCATCAAGAAGAATGGCAATGAGTGCAGCTACAGACAATGCAAACGAGCTTTTAGATGAACTTGAAATAAGATACAATTCAGCCAGACAGTCAAGTATTACAAATGAACTTATAGAAATAGTTTCAGGTGCAGAAGCCTTGAAGTAAAGGAGAAAAACAATGAATGATGAAAATTTACATTTAGAAATTGCAACTCCTACAAGGACTTTTTATAAAGATTATGTAGAGAAATTTACTTTTAGAGCTACAAGCGGAGAAATGACAGTGCTGCGTAATCACGTGCCTACAATGACTGTTGCTGATATTGGAATAATGCATATAACAAATTTAGAAGGTGAAAGGCAAGAGGCGACATTGTTTGGAGGAACTGTTTTAATAGAAAACAATAAAATCCTTGTTGTAACAGACGATGCTTTATGGCCTGAAGAAGTTGACGTAAAAAGAGCTGAAGAAGCTAGAAGAAGAGCTGAAGAAAAACTTCATTCAAGCAAATATAACCGTCAAGAATTTGTTCATGCAGAACATAAGTTAAAGAAAGCTTTAGTAAGAATAGATTTAGCAAATACGTATGAAGGTATTTCTAGACATAAGAAATATTAGTCACATGAATTAAAGGAGACAAAAAAGTCCTATGGAAAATATAAAAGGAAAAATAGTCCAAGTTGTAGGACCGGTTGTTGATGTTCAGTTTAACGACGGAGAATTACCTAAATTAAACGAAGCTATCAAAATTGATAATCACGGTGAAGAATTAATCATCGAAGTTAGCGAACATATCGGGGACAATACAGTAAGATGTATTGCTATGGATACAACTGACGGGCTAATCAGAGGAATGGAAGCTACTGCTACCGGTAATCCTATTATGGTTCCGGTAGGAGAAAAAACATTAGGCAGAATGGTTAATGTTTTAGGACAACCAATAGATGGAAAAGAAATGGATATGGATGGAGTTAAACTTTCTCCAATTCATAGAGATCCACCATCTTTTGAACAACAACAAACTGTTCCTGAAGTATTTGAAACAGGAATTAAAGTTGTAGACTTAATTTGTCCTTACACAAAGGGTGGTAAAATCGGTTTATTCGGTGGTGCCGGAGTTGGTAAAACTGTATTAATCCAAGAACTTATCAGTAATATTGCCACAGAACATGGTGGTCTTTCTGTTTTTGCCGGTGTAGGTGAAAGAACAAGAGAAGGAAACGACCTATATTATGAAATGAAAGATTCAGGAGTTTTGGAAAAAACTTCATTATGCTTTGGTCAGATGAATGAGCCTCCTGGAGCAAGAATGAGAGTTGCTTTAACAGGGCTTACTATGGCAGAATATTTTAGAGATGAAGAAAATCAAGATGTACTTTTATTCATTGATAACATCTTTAGATTTACTCAAGCCGGTAGTGAAGTTTCTGCTTTACTTGGTAGAATGCCTTCAGCCGTAGGTTATCAACCAACACTTGCTACAGAAATGGGTGCATTACAAGAAAGAATCACATCTACAAAGAATGGTTCAATTACATCGGTTCAAGCGGTATACGTACCTGCCGATGACTTAACAGACCCTGCTCCTGCAACAACATTCGCTCACTTGGATGCTACAACTGTACTTTCAAGAGCAATCAGTGAAAAAGGTATTTATCCTGCTGTTGACCCTCTTGAATCAACAAGTAGAATTTTGGATCCAAAAGTAGTTGGTGAAGAACATTATCAAATTGCAAGAGGAGTTCAAGAAATACTTCAAAGATACAAAGAACTTCAAGATATCATTGCAATTTTAGGTATGGAAGAATTAAGCGAAGAAGATAAACTTATTGTTGGAAGAGCAAGAAAAATTGAAAGATTCTTATCTCAACCATTCCATGTTGCTGAACAATTTACAGGTTTACAAGGAGCATATGTTCCTATTTCAGAAACTCTTAGAGGCTTTAAAGAAATCTTACAAGGTAAACATGATGATTTACCTGAAGCTGCATTTTTACTTGTTGGAACAATTGATGATGCAGTTAAAAAAGCAAAAGAAATTGAAGAAACTGAATAATAAAAAAAAATACATTTATGATTTTCATAAATGTATTTTTTTATTGCAATAAATAAAAAAGCCTTAAGAATATCTTAAGGCTTAAATTTCAAAAATGGTGATCCGTCAGGGGATCGAACCCTGGACACCCTGATTAAGAGTCAGGTGCTCTGCCAGCTGAGCTAACGGACCATTTATCATGCTTTATTATTATAATAAAGTATGATAAAAAAGTCAATAATTTACAAATATAAAATATTTAAAAGAGGAAGAGCTAAATATTTTTTTTCCTATAATATTGTAACCTAAGATTAAATAAAGTTTTAAAATTGTTAAATTAGATTTTTCAGTTTTTTTATGACCGTGAAATGTTTTGCTTCGAATGAAGTTTTTTTACCAAGTTTAAGGATGTTTTTCTTATGCATGAATGTAGTATATTTAATATATATCAGATTTTTCATTGTTTGTTAAATTTATTTTTATTTTGTATATGCAAAAGTCCTATGTTTTATAACATAGAACTTTTGTTTTATAATGTTTTTCTGTATTCTTTAACGATATCCATAAACTCTTTTACTCTTTGTCCGTCTACTTAATTTTCGAATTTACCGTCAACTTTGAATGTTGTTGCAACAACAGCACCATCTGCATGTTTTAGTTGTTCAATTATATTATTTTTGTTACATCCTGTATTACATAAAACTGTTGTATCAGGTACTGCATTTTTAACTTTCATTAATGTTTGCGTATCTGTTGGAGAGCCTGCCGTAAGTCCAGAAACGCAAAGTGCATCAGGTTTATGGTTAAATACGGTAGATTTTGCTATTGACTCAATAGGTCTTTCAGCTAAATATACAGCTGCTTCCGGAACAATATTATAAAGAAGTTTAACGTTTTCTGCGCCGATTTTATATTGGTGTCTTACAGTTTTCCCCTGCATTTGTGTTCCAAAGCCCAAAGTCAGAAGCATAAACACCGCTTATGATTTCTCTTATAAACTTAGCGCCGACAGATACTGCTAAATCAAGAGATGCAATGGGATCCCATAAACAGTTCACACCATAAGGTATTTTTATATCAGGCATTAATCTTCCTATTATGTAAGCCATAGCCGCTACAGTGGGAGTTTCTACTTTTGTTAAATATGGTAAACTGAATTCATTTGAGAACATTACACCGTCTACTCCTCCATCTTGTAGTGCTAAAAATTCTCTTCTGGCTTTTTCGATTACTTTTTCCATTCCTCCTTCTTTATCAAATCCGGGATCTGATGGAAGTGCAGGTAAATGGCACATTGCAATAATAGGTTTTTCTACATTAAAGATTTCTTTTGTCCAACTCATTTTATTTCCTCCTTAGTATTTAATTGGATTAAAGTTTTATTTGCATATATTTTAAGAAGAGTATTCTTCTAATGCGTTTATATAATTTTCACTTGAAAAAACATATCTTCCTACAACGGCTGTATCTATATCAAGATCTTTTATTTTTTCTATTGTTTCTTTTGATAGTCCTCCGTCTACCCATATCTTTACGTGAGAAGGTAGGACTTCCTTTGCTTCTTTTATTTTTTCGATTACAGGTTCATAAAAAGTCACTCCTTTATTATCAGGCTCTGCAGTCATTAAAATTATATAATTTATATCATTTAAAAAAGGTTTTAAATAACTTATAGGTGTAGATATGTTTAATGCAAAACCTATATTTTCAAATTTGCATTTTTTTGCAAGATTGATAAATTCCAAAGGGTATAATAAAGGTTCTATATGGCAGCTTATAGATTTTATATTTAATTTTGACAAATTTTCAACAAATTGAAGAGGTTCTTTTACAACAAGGTGTGTATCAATCTCTTTTTCAGGTGCATATTTTGATATTAATTTTGCCATTTTTATTCCAAATGTTATGTTTGGGCTAAAACTACTGTCTTCAATGTCAAGATGAAGTAAAGGCCATTCTTTTAATTTATCAAGTTCTTCTTTTATATTTAATGTGTTAGAAGAGGCTATTGAAGGATTTAATTTCATTTTCTTTCTCCTTTCCTATTTCTTGAGTAGAATATAACACATCATGAGAATAAATGCAATAGTTTGATACAAAAAATATTAAAATTTATCATTTTGTATCATAAATATTACTTTAAGTAATTATATATGTAAATTGATAAGCTTTTAAATAAAGGGTTTTATGGGTTGAAAAGAAAATCATTTAATGATATAATTTGAGAAAATAATATAAAATAATAAAGTAGGTAAGATTATGATACAAATTGAAAGATTTGATAGGATATTGGAAATAGTGGATCAGAGAGGTTATGTTAGCGTAAATGAGCTTGAAAAAATTCTCGATGTTTCCAGAGCAACTATTTACAGAGATTTGAAAGACTTGAATATTCAAGGGAAATTAAATGTAACAAGAGGAGGGGTAAGTAAAATTAATCAAGGCAGTAGTTTTGAAATGCCATATTATGAAAAGAAATCACATAATACAGAAGAAAAAATAAGAATTGCCAAAACAGCTTTGGGTTTTATTAATACAAATCAAACTATTTTTATGGATTCAAGCACGACTGTAACTGAAATGACATCTTTTATGAATGATTATAAAGATATTCAGGTTATTACAAATGATTTAAAAATTGCTTCCAATTTATCAGGTGCTAAAAATATGCAAGTTATAATTGCAGGCGGCGTTTTACGACATGGTTTTTATACTGTTTCCGGTTTTTTAACAGAGCAAAACTTAAATTCTCTTAGGGTAGATATATCATTTATGAGTTTTGATGCAATAAGTTTGGATGGGGGATGCATGATAACAAATATGGAAGAAGTTTCCATAAAAAATCTGGGAATAAAAAAAGCAAGACAGAAAATTTTGTTATGTGATCATTCAAAATTTGAAAAAAATGCTTTTGCTTCTGTTTGTGGATTAAAAGACATTGATATAATAATAACAGGAAAAGAGCTTGATGAAAATATATATAAAGAATATATTGAGAATGAAATTAATATTATAAGGGTTTAAAAAAGTGCCTTATGGCGCTTTTTTAATATATCTCATCAATGATTATTTTTGCACATTCTTCAAGTTTTCCTCTGTCTAATGCAAATTTGAATACACTGTAACGTTCTCTTATTTTATGACAGTTTAACATGCTTTCATAAAATAGATTTTTATCTATTCCGATATCTTTTGGTAAAACCGGATTTCCCATTATTTTTAACATATTTTCTATATCTTCTGGAGTATAAACATTTTCCATTATATTGTTAGGTATTATATCTTTTAATAAATAAAACATTTTTGAAACAATTGGAGTGGCAATTCCTACTTTTATTCCATGTAGCTCAGGAAATCTATTATTTTTTATAAAATCTACTTCCCAATAATGTGAAAGCATATGTTCTGCTCCTGATGCAGGACGAGAAACACCAACAAGTCCCATTGCAACTCCTGTAAGTGTAAGGGCTTCAATTAAGTATTTTATTGCATTTTCATCTCTGTCTTTTAATTTATCAGCGCTGTTAATTGTTTTTTGAACAGCTTCTTTTGTTAATTGAATACAGGTTTCGCAGTAGTATTCATCGTTTATTTCTTTTGATAATTCCCAGTCCATTAAAGCAGTTATTTTACCTATTATATCTCCATATCCGGCTCTTATAAGTTTCATTGGAGCATTTTTCATTATGTTTATATCTCCTATGATTGCATAAGCTAAAGTTGCATTAAAAGATATTTTCATTCCGTTACATATAAGAGGAGCGCCGTCTGATGCATAACCGTCCATTGAAGGAGCCGTGCATATAATTATATATGGAATACCTGTTTTTACGGATAAAAATTTACCAATATCGTTTATGGTTCCGCTTCCTATGGCTATAATAATTTTTGTATCGTTGTCCATTTCCATAAAAAGTCTGCCAACAACTTTTTCATCAGGGATTAATATTTCTTCTCCTGTTTCAATTACAAAGTTTTTATAATTATAATTGTTTTTATCTAGTTCATTTAACGTTTCTTTTCCTGCGGCGTTAAATGTATTTGTATCACTAAAAACAAATATCTTATTATCTTTAAAAGGTGATATTATTCTATCAAGTTCTTTTATTGCATTTTCTTTTATACATATATCGTGTATGTTCAAAGTATGGTGTTTTCCACATTTACAATCAAAACTTAGGTTTGACATTTCATTTATACTCATTTCTAATATATCTTTCATTTTAATCTCCTTTTTATTTTCTATGGTATACTTCCATTTCGTATCTTGTTTTGTATGCGTTTGATTTTGCTTCGACATATTCGATTGGTTCATTTGTTATTGTATAAGTTGTTGATTTTAATAAACTTATTGGATCATTTAATTTAATGTCTAAATGCATTGCATCGTATTCATCAGCTTTAATTATTACTAGTTCCTGTTTTCCCTTATAAGGTATTATGCCTATATTTGATAATGTTTTATATAAAGATGCATTTGTAAAATCTTCTTTCATTAAATATTTTGCATATTTTTTTAATAAGTAAGATGTTGTAAGGGAGAATAATTCATTGTCTATATATCTTTGTCTTTCCAGTTTAAAAACTTCATCACCTTCATTTATATTTAATTTTTTTGCAATATATTCATCAGCTTTCCATATGTTTTGAAATAAAACTTTACTTTTTATTTCCTTGCCTTGAAGTTTTGCATCACTGTAAAAACCTAATGTTGAAGTAAGTTGATGGTCTATATAAGGGCTATTGCCTAAATAGAAAGTACCTTTTCGCTCTCGTTTTTCTATTAATCCTTCTTCTTCAATAAGTTTTAATGCAGATTTTATTGTAGGCCTGCTGACGTTATATTTTTCACAAAGTTCTCTTTCGCTTGGTAATATTGAATAATATCCTAAGTTTTTAAAGTCTGTTATTAATTCTTCTTTTATTTTTTTATATAAAGGTTCTTTGCTCATTTTACCTCCTTTATATACCCAGTGGATATATTATAATTATATATTATATCAAGAAATAAAAAAAGTCAATAAAAAAAGTATATCCAGTGGATATACTTTTAATTATTTTATATTATTGGTTTTTTCATATATATATCTATATCTGTCACATAGTTTACTTTCTAAAAATTTGTTTTCAAATTCTTCAACATTTTTACAATTTTCGGCCATTTTTTCTATTTTTTCAAATAAAAAATCAGTAAATTTTTTTATTTTGCTATTATAGCAATGATTAAATATTAAATTTTTTCTTGCATCAATGGTCGCTTTTATATATGTATCCATCTCATCACTCCTTTAATATTTATATACATATGTTATCATTTCTTTTTGTAATTTAATTGTATGTTATCTGATAATTAAAAATTATTATTGTGAGATTTTATTATTGTTATAAAATTATATGACTTTTTATATTAAAGATTTGTCTTTTTTTGATATAATAAACCTATAAATTTTTAAGGAGATAAAGTTGAATAATTTTGTTGATTATTTTGAAGAAAATGAAATAAGTGAATTAAGCAGCATTAATTTTGAAAATCCCGAAATTGGTTTTGATGTGGATTTTAAAATAAATGACCATATAGAAATTATTGATGTAAATGATAAAATGTTAACCATAGAATTTACAAGAAGTCTTATTGAATTGGACCTTGATGAATTGTTCCTTGAAATAAGCGTTTTGATTACATTTAAGGTTAAGAAAGAATTTGATAATACAATTGTTTTTCTATCTAAAATAAAACAAGAGGATTTGAAAAAAGTGATACTCGAAAATGAGGATTTCTTTTTAAGCTGTTCAATTTGTACAGTTTCTCTTTTAATTTCTCAAATTTTGTCTGCATTTGGTCGAATTCCACCAATTACGCCGCCTTTATTTATAAAAGAATAAATTTTAATATTGTCTAAATTTTCAAAAAACTATTGACAATTCTTTTAAAAGGTAGTATCATCAAAACAACATTAATATAGAAAACCGTAGAGAAAGAGTAGTAGACAAGATAAGAATGATTTACAGAGAGTTATAAGACGGTGAGATTATAGCATGATTTCCTTGTTGAATGGACTTTTGAGGGTGGCTTTGAAATGAAAAAAGTATGGGCCATCGGGCACCCGACCCGTTATCATAAAGGGCGTATATGATGGTATACGAATTTGAGTGGGCATATTATATATGTCAATTTGAGTGGCAACGCGGATATTTCGCCTCAAGCAAAATTGCTTGAGGCTTTTTCTATATTAAAAATAAAAATTTTTAATAAAGAGAGGAAAGACAAATGAACATGAAAAAAGTATTAATGGTCGGACTAAGTTTAATGTGTATGGCAGGAGTGCTTGCAGGATGTGGTAATTCATCAGGATCAAGTGACGGAAATTATGAAATAGGTATTTTACAATTTGCAAATCACGGTTCTTTGGATAACTGCAGAGAAGGTTTTTTACAAGGTTTAAAAGAAGAAGGAATTGAAGAAGGAAAGAATTTAACAGTTACATATAAAAACTCAGGTTCAGATATGGCAACTGATAATCAAATTGCATCAAGTTTTGCTTCAAAAGATTATGATCTTATTTGTGCAATAGCAACACCAAGTGCACAAAGTGCATATAACGCAACTAAAGATAAGGATATTCCCGTTGTTTACACAGCTGTTACATCTCCAAAACTTGCTGGATTTGTAGACGATAATAATAAAAATGTTGGAAATATAACAGGTACATCTGATTTGATTTTGGCAGACGAACAATTAAAATTAATAAAAGATATGATGCCTGATGTTAAAAATGTAGGAATTCTTTACAGTACAAGTGAAGTTAATTCACAGTCAGGTATTGAAGCATATGAAAATGCAGCTTCAAAATATGGAATAACTATTGTTACACAAGGTATAAGCTCTTCTGCTGATATTCCTATGGCAACAGACAGTTTACTTAAAAAAGTTGATTGTATAACAAATTTAACTGATAATACTGTTGTAAGCAATCTTCCAACAATTTTAGATAAAGCAAACAAAGCGAAAATTCCAGTTTTCGGTTCTGAAGTTGAACAAATAAAAAATGGTTGTATTGCTTGTGTTGGTATTGATTATGTAAAACTTGGAAACCAAACAGGAAAAATGGCTGCAAAAATATTAAAAGGTGAAGCTACGGCAAAAGATATGGAATTTGAAACATTTAATGCTGGCGAAATTGTTATAAATACAAAAGTTGCATCTGATCTTGGAATAACAATTCCTGATAGTGTAAAATCAAGTGCTTCACAAACTTTTGATAGTGTTGCTTCTGAAGAATAATAATAATTTAATTGCCATATATAAGTTTTCTTATATATGGCAAACTATAAAAGTTTATAAATATAAGATTAATATTTAATTTCATATTTATACATTTTAAGAAAAGAGGAGAGTGTTTTGGATTTATTACTTAGTATTTTTGAACAGGGCTTTATATATGCAATAATGGGGCTTGGTGTATATATTACATATAAAATTTTGGATTTTCCGGATTTGTCCGTTGACGGAACTTTTCCCCTTGGGGCTGCAATTACTGCGGTGCTTATTACAATGGGAGTTAATCCTTATGTAACTTTAATAATTTCTCTACTTGGGGGAGCTTTAGCCGGAGTGCTTACGGGTATAATACACGTAAAGTTTAAAGTAAGGGACTTGCTTTCAGGTATTATTATGATGACAGCTTTATATACTATAAATTTACGAATAGCCGGTGGAGTGGCAAATGTTCCTATTTTTAATTATAAAACTATTTTTGATAATGATTTTATAAACGGTATTTTCCCTGATTCCATATCGCAGTTTAAAACAGTTATAGTAGTTTTTATTATACTTTTAATTGCTAAATTATTACTTGATTTATATTTAAAAACAAAATCAGGATATTTATTAAGAGCAGTAGGGGATAATGAAAAAATAGTTACTTCTCTTGCAAAAGACAGTGGAATAACAAAGATAATTGGGCTTGCTCTTGCAAATGGGCTTGTTGCTCTTGCTGGAAGTGTAATGTGTCAGCAACAAAGATTTTTTGAAATTACAATGGGAACGGGAACAATCGTTATAGGTCTTGCAAGCGTAATTATAGGTATGAATGTTTTTAAAACAAATAAGTTAAAAGCAACTACCGCAGTTGTTTTAGGTTCTGTTATTTATAAGGCATGTGTTGCAATAGCTATTGAATGTGGACTTGAAGCTTCTGATTTGAAACTTGTAACGGCTGTTTTATTCTTTGTTATTTTAGTATTCAGCATGGATAGGAAGAAGAAGGTGAAATCATGATAAAACTTGAACATATAGATAAGTATTTTAATATTGGAACAATAAATGAAATATGTTTATTTAAAGATTTTAATTTAAACATAAATGATGGTGATTTTATTTCTGTTATAGGAAGTAACGGTTCAGGAAAAACTACGGTATTAAACTTAATATGTGGAAGTTTAGAACCTGAAAATGGTAAAATTATATTAGATAATGAAGATATAACAAAACAAAAAGAATATATAAGAAGTAGAAAAATAGGAAGAGTATATCAAGATCCGTCAATGGGAACTTGTCCAAGCATGACTATACTTGAAAATATGTCCTTAGCTGATAATAAAGGAAAATCTTATGGGCTTGGAATGGGGACAAATAAGAAGAGAGTAAATTATTATAAAGATCTTTTGTCTAGATTAAACCTTGGACTTGAAAATATGCTAGATACGAAAGTTGGTGCATTATCAGGAGGGCAAAGACAGGCAATGGCTCTTTTAATGACAACAATGTCAGATATAAAATTCTTAATTTTAGATGAGCATACAGCTGCGCTTGATCCTAAAACTGCTGAACTTATAATGAAATTTACAGATGAGATTGTAAAAGAAAAGAAGATAACTACAATAATGGTAACTCATAATCTTCGTTTTGCTACTGAATATGGAAATAGAATTTTAATGATGCATAAAGGTAATGTGATTATTGATAAAGCAGGGGAAGAAAAAGAAAATATAGATATAGATGATCTTCTTTCTAAATTTAATGAAATAAGCATTGAACTTGGAAATTCAATATAAAAAAAGACCTTATATAAGGTCTTTTTTTATATTTCATCTTTTTTTGTTAAACACATTTTTACAGAATGTTTCCAGCCTGCATATAATTCTTTTCTTTTCTCTTCTGTTATTTCACTATTAAAAAGTTTGCTTGTTTTTCTTACTTCTTTTAATTCTTTTTCACTATTCCATACTCCTGTTGCAAGTCCAGCAAGGAATGCTGCTCCCATTGCTGTAGATTCTATGCAGTTTGGTTTGTTTACAGGGCAGTTTAGTATATCTGATTGGAACTGCATTATAAAGTCGTTTTGACAAGCACCTCCGTCAACCATAAGTTCTTTTAGAGGAATCTTACTGTCATCTTCTATTGCATCAAGGAGATCTTTTGTTTGATAACAGATGCTTTCAAGAGCTGCTCTTACAATATGCGCTTTTTTTGCTCCTCTTGTAATTCCGGTTATAATTCCTTTTGCATACATATCCCAATAAGGAGCTCCAAGACCTGTAAATGCAGGCACTATATATACACCATTAGTATCATTTACACTTGTTGCGATTTGATATGTTTCTGCTGCTGTTTGAATCATACCAAGTTCATCTCTTAGCCACTGAACAACAGCTCCTCCAATAAATACGCTTCCTTCAAGGGCATAAGTGATTTTTCCGTCAATACCATAAGCGATAGTTGTTAAAAGTCCGTTATGAGATTTTATTGGTTCTTCTCCTGTATTCATAAGTAGGAATAGTCCTGTACCGTATGTATTTTTTGCTTCTCCTATATTGTAGCATCCTTGACCGAATAGGGCAGATTGTTGATCTCCTGCAACGCCTGCAATAGGAATTTCTTTTCCTAAAATTTCTTTATCCATATATCCAATTATCCCACTGCTATTAACAACTTCAGGTAAGATATTTTTAGGAATATCTAAAGCTTCCATTATTTTTTCATCCCATTTTAGATTATGGATATCATAAAGCATTGTTCTTGATGCATTTGTGTAGTCTGTTGCATGTACTTTTCCTTTTGTTAGATTGTATATAAGCCATGTATCAATGGTTCCAAAAAGAATTTTCCCTTCTTCGGCTTTCTTTCTTGCTCCCTCGACATTATCTAAAATCCATTTAATTTTTGTTGCAGAGAAATAAGCATCAATCTTAAGTCCTGTTGTATTTATTATATGTTGTTCAAGACCTTTTTCTCTTAGGTCTTCGCATATATCTGCAGTTCTTCTGCACTGCCATACTATTGCGTTATATATTGGGTATCCTGTATCTTTATCCCATAAAACAGTGGTTTCTCTTTGATTAGTTATACCGACTCCTTTAATATCATCAATATTTATATTAGCTTTTTGAACACATTGTTTTATGGTAAACAATTGTGTCATCCATATTTCCATTGCGTCATGCTCAACATATCCTGCCTTTGGATAAATTTGTTTGAATTCTCTTTGTTCAACACTGACTATGTCTGCGTTTTCATCAAATAAAATCGTTCTACAGCTTGTTGTACCTTGGTCGATTGCCAATATATATTTTTTCATAGGCTCACCTCTTTATGTTTATATATACTATTATACTTCATTATGTATACGTTTAGCAATATAATAATTTTATGTAAATAGTTTGTAAATATAATATTAAGATATTTATTTTAATGATATAATATAAAATAATATGATTAAAGGTAATATAAAATGGATATATATAAATTTTTTGATAAGAACAAAAATTATACAAAATTAGAAGAAAGAATTATTGATTATTTTTATGATAATATAGATTCTATTTTTTTTATGACAATTGGTGAAATTTCAAAAGATTTAAACATTTCTCAAGCAACGATTTCTAGATTTGTTAGGCATGCTGGATATTCAAATTTTAAATCTTTAAAGAATGCAATTTTAAGTAATCTGGGAAAAAAGACACCCGGGGAAAAAATTAGAGTATCTATAGACAAAAATATTGATGATCCGATATCTTCTTTTTATTTATATCAACAGAATTGCATTAATAAAACTTTTGATATGCTTGATTTAAATGTAATTGATAATATTTCACAAAGTATTATTGATTCTAAAAATATCTTTTTATATGGTAAAGGTGCTGCAAAAAGTTTATGTGATTTATTAAAATTTAGATTAAAACGATTTGGGAAAAATGTAATTATAATGAATTCAAGCGGCTCGGAAATGTTTGAAGATTTAATTAATATTAGAAAAGATGATTTAGTTATAATTTTTTCCTTTGAAAATTTATCAAAAGAAGTTGAAGTTATTTTATCTTATGCAAAGAAGGTTTACTTTAAAACTGCAATTTTTACCAGAAGAAAACATGATAAGTTATTAGATTGCGTTGACTTTGTTGTAAATGTGTATAGAGGACAACCTAATGAATATCATTCAATGGCTGCTCCTGTTATTCTTTTAGATAGCTTGGTAATTTTAACGGCATATAAAATGGGAGAAGATGTTATAAATAAATTGGAAGAACTTCATTGCTTAAAAGATTATTATATAGATAAAATACCAAGATAAGTATTTCATACTTATCTTGGCGATACTAAAACATCAACATAATTTCCACCCATAGAATAGATTTTCTTTAAACATTTTTTTAATAATGTTGCACTCTCAACTTGTATATCTATACTTTCAGAAATATTAATTGAATATTTATTATTTTTTATTGAATATTTTAATTGTTCAATAGTATTAATATCATCAAATATACTGTTATAAATACAACCATATTGAGTTGCTTGATGAGTATCACTTCCTGCTATATAATTGATATTTAGTTTTTCACTTAATTCTTTTGTTTTATTTATTGTGTAGTCTTTATTTAAAGCAATATCTTTTCCATTTAAGTCTATAAAATCAAGTTGATTTAATAATTTAAGGGGTAGAGATGGTATATTGCTTCCTTTTCTGTAAGGGTGAGCTGCTCCTATAATTATATTATAAGATTTAAGAAGAGATATTAAATTTTCAAAAGTGAGGAAATTATCTTTATTCATATTTGGTTTTAATTTTTTGTTTAATTTTAAAATCGTTTCAAAATCTGAAATTGCTAAAATATGTCCTGATTCTTTTATGTCTATTTCCATTCCGCAAAATATTTTTAAATTATCATATATAAATGTATCATTGTCTTTTTTGCATATATGGGAAATAAAATTATATAAAGAATCAAATTCAAGTGTATTGAAATGTTCTGTTAAGCAGATTGCATCTAAATTACTATTTTTTGCTTGTTGAAAAAGCCACTTTGTATATTCTTGTGAAAAGGGTAATTTTTTTGCAAGTTTACCGTGAGTATGTATATCTAAATTCATTTTTTCTCCTTATAAAATAATTAGCTTTGAAAATAAAATACAAACGAATATCCATAAAACAGAAATTATAATAAAATTAATGTCCATTTTAGTTATGCATAATGAAGATAGTTTTAATTTCTTTACATTTTCATTATTCATAGAGTATCTATAACCTTTTATTTCTAAAGCTTCAACTGTTGTTCTTGATTTTTTTGCCATATTAAGCATTAATGGGTAAAATGATAAAATAATTATTTTTATTTGATAAATTAAATATTTTATTTTTCCAATTAGAGTGTTGTTTTGAGGTGGGTTTCCTCTAAGTTTATAAGATAGAAGAATATTTTGAAATTCTTCCATAAGTATAGGTAAAATTCTATATCCAAAAGAAATACTAAAAGAAAGAGTTTCCGGAAATTTAAACCATAAAAGTCCATTTGCAAGCCTATCTGGATCTAAGCCCGAAAAAACTGTTATTGAAGCAAGGGAAACGATTGCTATTTTTAATGTCATTATTAATAATGGGATAATCGTTGTTGTATTTCCACCAAAAAATAAAGCAACAAAAAATAAATATCCTGTTTGAGAAAATACACCAAGGCAAAATAAAAATAAAACTAAAGGTGCGATTTTAGCTAATTTTGTTGTTATGACAACCAAAATAAAAATGCCAAGCAGAATAATTATATTGTTTAAAAACCAAGGTACTATTCCAAAGAAACAATACCAACATAATAAAACTCTTGGATCTAGTTTCGCTATTTTTGTATCATCGTTTCCATATGCGTTTTTTAGAACTTGATTTCTTATATAATCAATAGATATTTTATCTAAAATATTTTCTGATAGTTTGTTTTTCATTTATGCATTACCTCCAAAAGCATTGCAAAATTCATTTATTGTATAACAATTGGATTGTTTGTCAAGCATTTTTGCCATAGAATATATTTGTGGCGGATTTATTCCCATAATATCTGTTACAATGTTATTGGAAAATACTTTATCTTTATTGCCGTCATCTATAATTTGTCCACTTGATAACACAATTATTCTATCTGCCCAGTCACATACAAGTTGCATATCGTGTGTGGCAATAATAACAGTATGAGTGATATCTTTAATATCATTTAATGTTTTCATTATTTCTTTCCTTGTAGCAATATCTAAATTTGCTGTAGGTTCGTCGAGCAATAAAATTGAAGGGTTTAACGCTATTCCTATTGCCAGTGAAGCTCTTCGCATTTGTCCACCTGATAGCATTCTGCCATCTTTGTCTTTTATTTCATTTAAATTAAATCTTTTAAGTAGTTCAATGGTTTTTTGTTTATAATTATCAATATTTCTTGATTTAAGAGCAAAGCTTATATCTTCCTCTATTGAATCTTTAATAAACATTTGTTCAGGGTTTTGGTATACCAGTGAAATTTTTTTTGATAAGTCTTTATAAGGGATATCTTTTATATTTTCTCCATCTATTAAAATATTTCCATTATCTTGTTTTATAAGCCCCATTATAAGCTTCATTATCGTTGATTTTCCAGCTCCATTAGAGCCAATTAAAGCAACTTTTTCATCTTTTTTAATGTTTAAATTCATATATTTCATTATATTGTTTCTTTTACCTTTTACAGCTCTATATGATACATCTATATTTATAAACGAGATAACATCTTTTTTTTCTTTGATTTCATGAAAATTATTTTTATTATTAAATTTATATTTGTAATTTTTAAAGAAATCTAAACCTTCCTCTAATGTTGTTGGAAGTTTTTTTGTATTATTTTTTATTATATTGTTATCAATTAATTTTTTTGCTGCAATGGTGATTTGTGGAGGGAAGATGTTATTATCTTGTAGCTTATATACATCTCTTAGTGCTTCTTTAGCATTTTTTTTCCATAAGATTTCCCCGTCTTTCATCAAAATTGCATTTTTACAATATTGTGCAATAAATTCTGTATGGTGTTCTATTACAATTATTGTCTTATTATATTTTTCATTTAGCATTTTTAATGTATCATATATTTTCTTTGCATTTTGAGGGTCAAGCTGAGCAATTGGCTCATCTAAGATTAAAATATTTGGACTAAGAGAAATTGTTCCAGCCAAGGCAAGAAGATGTTTCTGCCCTCCTGAAAGTTGCCAAATATAATCATTCATATTTTTTTCAAGACCACATAACTTTACTGCTTTTTTACCTTTTTCTTCATAATCTTCATATGCATAATTTAAACATGCATATGATGCTTCATCTAAAACAGTTGGTCTAACTATTTGATTTTCAAAGTCTTGATATACATATCCTACTTTACATGCAAGTTGTCCGATATCTGCCTCTTTTGTATTTGTTTTATCTATAAAAATATCTCCTGTTATATCACCATCGATAAAGTGAGGTATTAATCCATTTAATGTTTTACAAAAAGTTGATTTCCCGCAACCATTGTTACCAATGATTGCAAGGAAATCACCATCTTCAATATTTAGATTAATATTTTTTAATGTAGGTGTTTTTGCAGCAGGATATGTAAATGTTAAATTTTTAATTTCTATCATATCCTTTATTTAACCTCTGTATTTTTCTTTTTCTTCATTGCGAAAAGAGTAATAATTGAAATAATAAAAGCAACGATTATTCCTATAAATATTGAATTTGTATTTCCTGCCCATTCAGCTTCCCATTCAATTAATGCCATGCCGTTTTCTGCAAGAAATTCACTGATAATTGCAAGAATAAAGAATCCTATAGATGATAAAATAATTTTTGGAGAAATGCCTTCAAAAGAAGTTTGAGGATTTCTAGGTCTCATTCCAAGAAGAGGTTCTATTTTTCCATAAAGTTTAGGAGCTAGGAAAATTGTAGGTAACATACAAAATAGTATTCCTGAGAATAGAACGTCATTTAAAAATGCAAATCCTTCTGTAAAGAAGACACTTTCTGGAAGCCCCGCAACAGCTTCAAACTCTTCTATTGCAAATTGAACTTTTAAAATATCAATACAACATCCCATGAATTGTTGTATTATTACACCTGATATTGCAGCTATTGCAACCATTTTTTTGTTTTTGGGATCTTTTACCATTCTTCCTGCAATATAAATACCTATTGCTAGTGTTATAAATTTTTCAAGTTCACCTATTCCTCCAAATTGTCCAAGCATTATTTCACTAAAAACAATTTCTCCTGTTGCTGCACCAAGAGCAACTGGTAAAGGTGAAAAAAGCATTGCCAATGTTAATGGAATAAATAAGAAATATTCAACAGAAATTTCTATTATACCTATTTGAAATGAAGGTATTAGTTCTGTAAATAAAGTGGCAATCCCATATAATGCCATTGATAAAATAAAAATCATTAAATTTTGTGTTTGTTTGTTCATTTTTTTGTTTTCCTCCAAAATATATAAATCTAAAATTATTATAAATATTTTATGTAAAATAATCTTTCTTTTAACGGTAAAAAGAAAGTAAATTTTCATTATGTGTTGATATGAAAAAAATATTTCATAATCCTGTAAAAAAAAAGCACATAAAATGTGCTTTTTTTTATTATTATAATTATTCTGCAAAAGTTTCAAGGGCAAGAGTTATCATATCGTTTAGTTTTGTTTCTCTTTCTTTACTTGATAAGATAGTATCGGTATAAATAAAATGATCACTTACCGTAAAAATTCCAAGAGCTTTTTTATTTAAGGCTGCTGCAACACTATATAAGCCTGCTGCTTCCATTTCCACTCCGAGAATTCCAAGCTCTTTCCATTTCTTCCAACCGTCACTGCCTTGTGCATAGAAGTTGTCGCTTGAAAGAATATTTCCTACCTTTACATCAATATTAAGTTCTTTTGCTTTATTGTAAGTTTTAATAAGCAAATCAAAATCAGCAAGGGGAGCGAAAGTTCCGTCTAAGTGGAACTGAGAAGCAAAGTTTGAATTTGTACTTGCACCTTGTGCTATTAATACATCGTTAACTTTTACATCTTCGCTGTATCCTCCGCAGCTTCCTATTCTTACTATATTTTCAACTCCGTAAAAACTATATAATTCATGAGAATAAATTGATATTGAAGGTATACCCATTCCTGAACCCATTACGGAGATGTTTTTACCTTTATATTGTCCACTATAACCTAGCATTCCTCTTACATTTGTTACTTCTCTTGCATTTTCCAAAAAGTTTTTTGCAATATATTTTGCTCTTAGAGGATCTCCCGGCATTAAAACCGTTTTATAAAAGTCGCCGTCTTTTGCGTTAATATGAGGTGTTGTCATTTTTTATTCCTCCTAAATTCTGTAAACTTCTTTTACTCCGTTAATATTTTTAAGTTTTCTGAATAAATCTTCTAACTCTTTAGTATTATGAACATTTAAACTTATGTTTACAACGGAGCCATATTTTTTGTCTGATGAAGCAGAGAAGCTAGACATATTAAATCCTTCGTTACTTATTATTGTCGAAATTTCGGCGGACAAACCTATTCTGTCATGGGCAGTTATTCTTATATCGGCTTCAAAGGTTTTGTTTTCCTTTAATTCTTCCGTATTCCAAGATACGTTTATAAGTCTTTCTTTGTTGATTGAATTACTTACGTTTATACAATCCGCTCTGTGAATAGATACCCCTCTGTTTTTGGTTATATATCCTACTATATTGTCTCCCGGTACGGGATTGCAGCAATTTGAGAAAAATACGGCAAGATCTGTATACCCTTGAACATTGATTGCATTGCTGTTTTTGCTTTTTTTGTTCTTTACAAGTTTAATTTCTTTTTCTTTTTCTTCGTTTTCAAATTCATCTTTGAAATGTTCTTTTATTCTTTGGAAGACCATTCCGCTTTTAAGTCCGCCGTATCCAATAGCTGAATACAAGTCATCCCAAGTATTTACATTAAAACGTTTTTTTACGAATTCCAAATGACCGTTTGTAGCAATTGTATTAAGAGAGTATCCATCTTTTTTAACTTCTTTTTCAAGGGCTTCTTTTCCTCTAATGATGTTTTCTTCTCTGTCTGCCTTTTTAAAGAAAGATTTTATTTTTGTTTTTGCGTGAGAACTTTTTACGATATTAAGCCAGTCTCTGCTTGGACCTTTAGAGTTTGGAGAAGTTATTATGTTTACTATATCTCCATTTTGAAGTTTATATGTTAAAGGTACCATTTTTCCGTTTACCTTTGCTCCTACACACTGATTTCCTATATCTGAATGGATTCTGTATGCAAAGTCAATAGGGCAGGCTCCGCTTGGGAGCTGAATAACCTTTGAATTTGGAGTAAAAACGAAAACTTCATCTGTAAATAAGTCAAATTTTATTCCTTCCATAAATTCATCGGAGTTTTCGACTTCATTTTCCATTTCCATTAATTCTCTTATCCAAATGAGTCTTTTTTCAAAACTGTCTTCTTTTTTATTTGTTGTTCCTTCTTTGTATTTCCAGTGAGCAGCGATACCGTATTCTGCCGTTCTGTGCATTTCATATGTTCTTATTTGTATTTCGAAAGGTTCGGAGCCTTTTGTGAATACAGTTGTATGCAAAGATTGATACATATTTGGTTTTGGCATTGCTATATAATCTTTAAATCTTCCGGGCATTGGGTTCCATAGTGTATGAGCCATACCAAGAACTCCGTAACAGTCTTTTACTGTTTTAACTAAAACCCTTATGGCAAATAAATCGTATATTTCTTCAAAGGCTTTTCCTTTTTTCATTTTTCTGTAAATTGAATAAAAATGTTTAGGTCTTCCTTCTATTTTTGCTTCGATGTCGGATTCTTTTAAAACCTTGCCTAACATATATTTAACATTATCTATAAAAGCTTCTCTTTCTTCTCTTTTTAATGCAACTTTTCTTGCTATGTCATGATAAGCTTCAGGGTCAAGGTAAAGAAGAGCCAAGTCTTCAAGTTCCCATTTTATTTTAGAGATACCAAGACGATGGGCAATAGGTGCATAAATATCAAGAGTTTCTCTTGCTTTTTGTTTTTGTTTATCCGGTCTCATGGCTGATAGAGTACGCATATTATGAAGTCTATCGGCTAATTTTATTATAACGACCCTTATATCGTTAGCCATTGCTATAACCATTTTCCTTAGATTTTCGGCTTCTCTTTGTTCTTTTGTTATAAATTGAAGTTTGCCTATTTTTGTAACTCCGTCAACTAAATTTGCTATTGTTTGATTAAAGTTTGTTTTTATCATTTCATAACTTGCAGGAGTATCTTCTATAACATCGTGGAGAATTGCCGCACAAATGGTATCCGTATCCATGTGTAAATCCGTTAAAATAAAAGCTACTTCAAGAGGGTGAGATATATAAGGTTCCCCTGAGTATCTTGTTTGATTTTTATGTGCATCTTTTGCAAGCAAATAAGCTCTTTCTATGATTTCAAAATTTGCATCTTTTGAATATTCTCTTATACTGTTTTCAAGTTTTCTAAGAAGTTCCATAGGCATCCTCCCAACCGACTAAACATTACATGTTTAGTCCTTATTTGTATCTTTTATAATAACACAAAGTGAGCATCTGTTCAACTTTATTTAATGTAAAATAAACATGCAGATTAAATATTTATTTAGTATATAATTGATTTTAAAGGGTATATTTGGTAATATAAATTATTATAGCTTTTTATTTAAGGAGAGTGTGATAGATGAGTAAAAAACCATATTATATTTCAACAGCAATCGCCTATACATCAGGTAAACCTCATATTGGAAATACTTATGAAATTGTATTGGCGGATAGTATAGCAAGATATAAAAGAATGACTGGGTACGATGTTTATTTTCAAACAGGAACAGATGAACACGGTCAAAAAATAGAAACAAAGGCGAATGAAGCCGGAATTTCTCCAAAAGAATTTGTAGATAATGTATCAGGCGAAATTCATAGAATTTGGGATATTATGAATACAAGTTATGATAAATTTATCAGAACAACAGACCCTTATCATGAAAAGAAAGTTCAACAAATATTTAAAAAATTATATGAAAAAGGGGATATATATAAAGGCGTATATGAAGGAATGTACTGTGAACCATGCGAATCTTTCTTTACAGAAAGTCAGCTTGTTGACGGAAAATGTCCTGACTGTGGAAGAGAAGTTACTTATGAAAAAGAAGAAGCTTATTTCTTCAAATTAAGCAAATATGCTGACAGATTAATGGAATATATAGATTCACACCCTGAATTTATTCAACCTGAATCAAGAAAAAATGAAATGGTTAATAACTTCTTAAAACCTGGACTTAAAGATTTATGTGTATCAAGAACAAGTTTTAAATGGGGTATACCTGTTGATTTTGATGAAGGTCATATTGTATATGTTTGGATTGATGCTCTTTCAAACTATATTACATTCCTTGGATATGATGTTGATGGAAATCATGAAGATACATTTAAGAAATACTGGCCTGCAGATGTTCATTTAATTGGTAAAGATATTTTAAGATTCCATACAATATACTGGCCTATAATGCTTATGGCTCTTGATATCCCTCTTCCAAAACAAATTTTTGGACATCCTTGGTTACTTCTTGGTGAAGGTAAAATGAGTAAATCAAAAGGTAATGTTATTTATGCTGATGACCTTGTAGATGTATTTGGTGTTGACAGTGTAAGATATTATCTTTTAAGAGAAATGCCTTTTGCTCAAGACGGTACACTAACTTACGAACAACTTATTGACAGAGTTAACGGAGAACTTGTAAATATATTAGGTAACCTTGTAAACAGAACTTTAGCAATGAGTAAAAAATACTTTGATGGTAAAGTTACAAATCCTAATGTTAAAGAAGATGTTGATGATGATTTAATTAAACACGTTACAGATACACCAAGACTTGTTGAAGAAAAAATGAATGAATTAAAAGTTGCTGATGCAATTAATTTAATTATTGCTCTTGCAAGAAGAAGTAATAAATATATTGATGAAACAATGCCTTGGGTACTTGCTAAAGATGAAAGCAAAGCAGACAGATTAAAAACTGTTTTATATAATCTTTTAGAATCAATAAGAGTTATCGGTATTTTAATTACACCTTTCTTGCCTCAAACAGGTGAAAATATCATTAAAATGTTAAATACAAAAAATGATTCTTATGAAAGTGTGTTAAGTTTTAGTGGTTTAGAAGAAGACATAGTTTTAAATGAATCATTTGTATTATTTAACAGACTTGATCCAAAAGAAATTATGAAACAAGTTGGTAAAGAAGAAAAACAAGAAAAGAAAAAAGATAAAAAAGAAAATAAAAAAGCAAAGAAAGAAGAACAAGAAAATACAGAAATTACCATTGATGATTTTGCAAAAGTTAAGTTAAAAACGGGAAAAATAGTAAGTGCAAGAAAACATCCTAATGCTGATAAATTATTGGTATTTGAAGTAATGGTTGGAGAAGAAAAAAGACAGATTGTTTCAGGTATTGCCAAATTCTTTACCCCTGAAGAAGTTGTAGGTAAAAATGTTGTAGTAGTAGCAAACTTAAAACCTGCAAAACTTAGAGGTGAAGTTTCTGAGGGAATGTTACTTCTTGCGGAAGATAAAGACGGAAAGCTTACTTTTGTATCTCCTGAAGAAGATATTGAAAGTGGATTAGAGGTTAGATAATTTATATGGCTTATAAAGATTATACTTTACAAGATTTTGTTAATAAAACGTACAGCAAAGACCCTGCTCCCGGAGGGGGCGGGGTCTGTTCCTTATGTGGCTCTTTAGGTGTGGCATTGTCGGGAATGGTTTCTAATTTTACGACAGGAAAGAAAAAGTATGCACAGTATGAAGAGGATATTCAAAAAATAATAAAAGATGCAAAGAGACTTCAAGAACGATTTTTATCTTTAATAGATGAAGATGAAGAGAATTTTATACCTTTGTCAAAAGCATATGGTTTAAAAGCAGAAAGTGATGAAGAAAAGAAATTTAAAGATGATGAAATTTCAAGATGTTCCGTTATTGCATGTAAGGTACCAATAGAGATTATAGATATTTCCTATGAAGCAATATTACTTCATAAAGAACTTTTAACAAAAGGTTCTGTGTTGTTAATAAGTGATGTTGGAGTAGGAGTTGAATGCTTAAGAACAGCTTTAAAAGGTGCTTACTTGAATGTATTGATAAACATGAAAACAATAAAAGATTCTTCTTTTATAGAAAAAAATTTGAAAGAATGTAAAGATAAAGTTGATAATGGCATAATCTTGTGTGATGAAATATATAATAAGGTTTTGGATAGACTAAATATAGGAGAATAAATATGACAAAGAAATTACTTGGCAGTAAGGTTGTAAATGAAATTATAATAAACAGCAAAAAAGAATGTAATGAGTTAAAGGAACAAGGAATAAATCCTCAAATAGCAGTTATTAGGGTTGGAAATAATTCTAGTGATATTTCATATGAAAAAAGTATAATGAATTTCATGGAAAAAGCTGACATATCCGTAAAATCAATAGTATTAGATGAGAATATTAAGGAAGAAGAATTCATTAATATATTAAAGGAAGTAAACGAAGATGAAAGTATAAATGCAATTTTGGTATTTAGACCTCTTCCTGATCAGATTGATGAAGATAAAATAAAATATATAATTTCTCCAAGTAAAGATATTGACTGTTTCTCTCCTGTAAATATGGCAAAACTTTTTATTTCAGATACAAGTGGTTTTTATCCTTGTACACCTCTTGGAGTTATGGAAATGTTAGATTATTACAGAATAAATCCAGAAGGGAAAGAAGTTGTAATCGTAGGTAGAAGTCTTGTTGTAGGAAAACCTTTAAGTATGATGCTTTTAGACAGACATGCTACTCTTACGATTTGTCATTCAAGAACAAAAAACTTAAAAGAAGTATGTAAAAAAGCTGATATTTTAATTGTTGCTGTTGGAAGAGCAAATATGGTAGATAAAGAATATATTAAAAAAGATGCTGTTGTTATAGATGTAGGAATTAATTTTTATGATGGTAAATTGACAGGTGATGTTGATTATGAAAGTGCAAGTGAAGTTGCAGGTATGATTACTCCTGTTCCAGGCGGAGTAGGAAGTGTAACAACGGCTTGTCTTGTTAAAAATGTTTTAAAAGCATGTAAACAAAAAAACGGATAATTTATCCGTTTTTTTTATCTTGAATATTTTTTTCTTTTTCTTACAAATGTAGATGGATCCATATTTAAACTTGCCGCTGCCTGTCTTACATTTTTATATTTTTCATAAGCCTTATTTATATATGCAAGTTCAATTTGTTCTATAAGTTCTTTTAAATTGTCTGTTTTAGGAAGTTTAAAATCTTTTATAATGTCTTTATTATATTTAGGAAAGTTTAAATCTTTTGTCGTTACTACATTATCAGAAAGTATTAATCCTCTTTCTACTACATTTCTTAGTTCTCTTATGTTTCCTTTCCATTCCTGTTCTTTTAAAAATTCAAGTGCTTCCTTTGAAAATGATTTGTTAAAGCCATATTTTTTATTAAATGTATCTTTAAATAAATTTATAAGAGGTATAATATCTTCTTTTCTTTCTTTTAAAGGCGGAATATATATAGGAAAAACCATTAGTCTATAATATAAATCTTTTCTAAATAGTTTCTTTTCCACAAGTTGTTCAAGGTCTGCATTAGTTGCGGCTATTATTCTAACATTAACTTTTATGGATTTTGTTCCCCCGACTCTTTCTATTTCTCTTTCTTGAATAACTCTTAAAAGTTTCACTTGTAATGAAAGAGGAAGTTCTCCAACTTCATCTAAAAACACTGTTCCGTTATTAGCCGCCTCAAATATTCCTGCTTTTCCTTTTTTGTCTGCTCCTGTAAATGATCCTTTCTCATATCCAAAAAGTTCACTTTCCGCAAGAGATGGGGATATAGCACCACAGTTGACTTTTATAAAAGGTTCATTTTTTCTGTTACTGTTATTTAAAATATAATTTGCAAAAAGTTCTTTACCTACTCCTGTTTGTCCAATAAGCATTACCGTTGTGTCAAGGTCTGCAACTTTTTTTGCAATATTTAAAACTTGCTTTGAATTTTCATCAACACAAATAATCTTTTCATTTTCTTTAAAATCAGTTGATTCTATATTTTTATTTTCGTTTTTTAAGAAGCTGTTTTTTTCTACTTCTTTTTTTAATTTGTAAATTTCCGTTAAATCTCTTACGTTTGTTACAACCATTATTATATTACCCTTTTTGTCAAAAACAGGGGAGCTTGTTATTAGCGCTTTTTTCCCAGTTTTAAATTCTTGTTGAAGGGTTATTGGTTCTTTTTTTTGAAGAGCCAAGACCGAACCTGATATGGATATGACATTATTTTTTATAAGGTCAATCATGTTTTTACCTAAAACTTCTTCTTTTTTTAAGCCTGTAATTACCTCATAAGATTTATTTACTTTTATTGTATTTGCTTTATTATCTGTTATATAAATACCGTCAAATGAGTTTTCTATTATTGCATCAAGTCTTTCATTTGCTTCTTGGAGATTATTAAAGATATTATTTTCCATTTTACACCTCGTATATAATTGTATTTTACTATGCATGTTGCAAGAATGCAACAACCTGGTTTATTAATATAAGGAAAAAATATATTTGAAAAAAATATAATTGTTTTATATAATTTTATAGAGGTAGAGTTATGTTAAAAGATGATAAGATAATAGAAATAGAAAAAGTTTTAAATGATAAAGTTCGTCCTTATTTAAAAAATCACGGCGGTAATGTTGTTATAAAGGAATATAAAGAAGGAATACTGAAAGTAAAATTAATAGGTCAATGTGCAAACTGTGTAAGTGCAAAGACAACAAATGAAGAACTTATAAAATATAACTTATTAAAAGAAATACCAAGCATAAAAGATGTAATTCTTGTTGAGGGAGTAAATGACGAACTTCTTGATTTTGCAAAAAATTTTCTAAAAGGGAAATAAAATGAACGTATATTTAAAATACTGTGGCGGCTGCAATGAAACATATAACAGGGTTAGTGAAGTTGAAAAATTAAAAAAGGAATTCCCTGATTTATGTTTTTATTATGATGATAATCACATTTGTGATATTGCGTTTATTGTATGCGGATGTAATAATGCCTGCGTTTGTATGGATAAAATAAAAATTGAAAATAAATATATTTTAAAGGATAAGGAAGATTTTTATAAAATAAAATCTATTTTATTAAATAAATCACAAAGGAATTGATTATGGGTGAACTTAGAAAAATACCAGGTGTAGGGAAGAAAACAGAAGAAGATTTAATAATGTTAGGGTATAAAAATATTGAGTCCTTAAAAGGAGAAGATCCTGAAAAAATATATTTAAAGGAATGTGAACAAAAAGGCTGTAAAGTTGACAGGTGTCAGCTTTATGTATATAGATGTGCTGTGTATTATGCGAACGAAGGAGAAGATAGAGAGAATAAAAAGTGGTGGGATTTTAAAGATAAATAATACTAGTATTTGACATATTATGTTGTCAGTGGTAAAATATTGTGAAATCAAAATAATACAAATAAGCTAGGGGAGCCTATGGGCTGAGAGAACTATTCGTGTTTACCCTTACTACTTGATCCGGGTTATGCCGGCGTAAGGAAGCTAAATATTTTCTTAACCCCTCCTATGTTTATAAAAGGAGGTATTTTTATGTAAATTTTTGTATCATCTACACCTGACGGTTATATGCCAACAACAATAGGATATATAACTTTAGCAGTTTTACTTATTGCGGCATTGGTTATAGGTGTATATTTATCAAAATCAAATAAGAAAGAAAAACAAAAAAGTATCAGTACAAAAAAAATGGTTTTTTGTGCAATGATTATTGCTCTTGGAACAGTAGCATCAATGCTTAAAGTATATGAGTTTCCATTTGGAGGTTCCGTAACTTTATGTAGTATGTTATTTGTATGCTTGGCGGGTTATTTTTTTGGTCCTGCAACAGGTATTTTAACAGGTGCTGCATATGGTATTTTGCAACTGATTATTGAACCTTACATAGTTTTTCCTTTGCAGGTTATCGTTGATTATTTACTTGCTTTTGGGGCTCTTGGTTTATCCGGAATATTTTATAAATCAAAAAACGGTTTGTTAAAGGGATATATAGTTGGTGTTATCGGAAGATATATTTTTGCAGTCCTTTCAGGTTTTATATTTTTTGCTGAATATGCTTGGGCAGGCTGGTCGCCACTTGCTTATTCTTTGGTATATAACGGAATATATATAGGAGCTGAAGCAATTCTTACAATTATTGTAATTTCAATACCGGCTGTAAAAAAAGGATTTGAAAGAGTTAAAAATAATATTTAAGGAAGAAGTGTTTTACTTCTTCTTTTTTATTATTAAGGAGTGCTTTTTGAACTTTGTAGTATATTTATAATTTAGTTTTTAGTGTTATAATTATTTTAATATAGTTTGGAGGAATGTTATGAGTATAGGACAAAGAATAGCACGTGAAAGAAGAAATCTTAATTTGACACAAGAACAGCTTTCAGAAAAACTTGGAGTATCAAGACAAACAGTTTCAAAATGGGAGCAGGATATTATTTTAGTTGGGACAAATAAGCTTATAGAACTTTGTGATATACTTGAGGTAAGTATAGATTATTTATTAACAGGTGAAGAAAAAAATAATAAGCTTGAAGTAAAAAACGGAGAAAAAGGGCTTGAAATAGACTGGACTAAAGTTTATCCTATTTTAACTAAATATCAAGATGAAATAGATATGGATTACTATTTGTCTCATTTTGAGAATATGATAAAAGAAGCAATGAAAAAATATGATTATTCTCTTGAAGATGCTGTGCTCGTTTTAAAAGATGTGTTTTATAAAGCATTTTTAAATATTGAAAAAAAAGAAAAGGACTGTTAAACAGTCCTTTTTTATTCATCATATATTGGAGTAACTAAAGGTTTTCCGTCCTTGTTTAGTAAAGGGGTAAGTCCACTTGCTGTTCCGTCGAAATGGAATAAATAATTTACTCCTGTTTCTCTGTCAACCCAAATTTCATTACCTTTTATTGTTCCTTCACTATGAACTTTTATGAATCTTTTTTTCATTGTTATTTATTGCTTCTTCTCCAGATGTTCATTTTTTCTGCTTCTTTAATAAGTTCTTCTCTGAAGTCAGGATGAGCAACACTGATTAAAGCTTCAGCTTTTTGCCATGTAGAAAGTCCTTTTAAGTTTACTTTACCATATTCTGTTACAACATAGTGAGTATTTGCTCTTGTATCTGTAACTACTGAACCAGGGTGAAGTGTTGGTAAGATACGAGATTTTAATTCACCTTGTTTGTTTTTGAATGTAGAAGATAAGCAGATAAAGCTTTTACCTCCTTTTGATAAGTAAGCACCAAGAACGAAGTCAAGTTGTCCGCCTGCTCCAGAAATTTGTTTTGTTCCTGAAGATTCAGAGCTTACTTGTCCGAATAAGTCAATATCAACAGCATTGTTGATTGAGATGAAGTTATCATGTTCAGAGATAACTCTTACATCGTTTGTATAATCAACAGGAACTGACATACATTCTGGGTTGTCATTTAAGTAATCATATAATTTTTTTGTACCTGCTGCGAATGCATATGTTTGACGGAATCTGTTTAAGTTCTTTTTAGAACCATTGATTTTGCCTGCGTTTGCAATATCAACAAAACCGTCTACAAACATTTCTGTATGAACACCAAGGTCTTTTAAGTCTGATTCTGCGATTAAAGAACCAACTGCGTTTGGCATTCCACCGATACCAAGTTGTAAACAAGCTCCATTAGGGATTTCTTCAACGATTAGTTTTGCAACTGTTTTATCAACGTCTGTTGCAGCTCCACCGCCACCCATTTCAGCCATTGGAGGGTTGTCTCCTTCGATAATCATATCTACATTTGAGATGTGAACTGCAGATTCAAATCCTCCTAAACATCTTGGTACATTTTCGTTTACTTCAACAATAATTTTTTTTGCTGTTTCGCATACAGCCATTAAGTGTGAAGCACTTGGTCCAAAACTAAAGTATCCATGGTTATCCATTGGAGAAACTTGCATAACAGCAACATCTGCTCCTGGAGTATTTCCATCTCTATAGTATCTTGGAAGTTCTGAGTAACGAATTGGAGAATAGAATGAAAATCCTTTTGCTACAGCTTTTCTTTCAATTCCTCCCATATGCCAAGAGTTCCATGTGAAATGATCTTTTGCATCTTCCAATTTGAAGATTTCAGGTTCCCACATTAAGATACCGCCTCTTACGTTTACGTCTTTTAAGTTAGGCATTAATTTTGCTAATTCTTTGTCGAATGCAACAGGAGTTGTTGCTGTCCAACCGTAATCAATCCAATCGCCTGATTTTACTGTTTTTGCTGCTTGTTCAGCACTTACTAATTTTTGTTCATATTCTTTTTTATAATCCATATTAGTATCCTCTCGTTTATTTGAATTATTTATATTTTATCATTAATAACTATTAAGGGTCAATAGCTTAAAGTTTTAAATCAGTAAAAAATTACTTATTTTTTTCTCATTTTATTTCTTATTCTTATATCTGAACTGATAAAATGTAAATATTTAAAATTACTTACTATCCTTGAATATATTCTTGATTTGTATTTATCGCTTATTTCATTGAGATTAAGATTTGTTGTTATTATCATTTTTTTATTGTAAGTGATTCTATAATCAATTAATTTTAATATTTCATTGTTAACATATTCACTTTGGGTTTCTATTCCAAGGTCATCAAGAATTAATAAATCTGCATTTAATATATTTTGTTTATGTTCTTCTAAAGATGGATTAGAGAAATTTTTTATTGCATCTTCAAATTCTCTTGCAGTTAAACAAACAACACTATATCCTTTTTTTAATAAAACCTTTCCTGTTGCAGCTGCAAGAAAAGTCTTTCCACTTCCAACTTTACCTGACATTAGTAAACCTATGTTATTATTACTGTCATTAAATTCATTTATAAACCTTAAAGATTGTTGTTTATTTTTTAAAATATTTTCCCTTGGTGATATTTCTCCTTTTTTTGATTCATTAGTAAATAGATTTTCATTAAATTCTTCAAAGCTTCCCTTTCTAAAAAGTAAAGGGTGAGGTTTTACATTAAAATGTAAAAATTCTTTTAAGCAATCACACATATGTCCGTTTATATATCCTGTATCTTTGCATTTATTACAGTCGTATTTTACCTCCAAGAAATTTTCATCAAAACCCTTTTTTATTAATTCTTCTCTTAATTGATTATTTAGTTTTGTTTCTTTTTCTTTGTATTTTTCACTACTTAGATTACCAAGACAAGCGCTTATTCCAAGTTCGTTAATTTCGTTAAGGATTTTCTTTATTTCAGGATAATTTTGTTTTACATAATCTATTTTTCTTTCTAATTCTTTTTCTTTTAAATGTCTTTTATTGTTAAAATCAATCATTTTTTTTTCGTTAATATTCATGATTAATCCTCACTCATCATTTTTATAATATCTTCTTCATTATAATATTCATAATCAAGATCTGCTTGTATCGTTTCTTTTGTACTTGAAGGTTTATTATATTGTTTATTGCTGTTTTGAGGTTTTGTGTTTTTATCTTTGTTTATATACATGCTATAAATTACACTATCAACATATTTAAAGCTTGGTTTGTTTGTTGCAATGGTTTCGTCACAGGCTTTTAAAATTTGTTCCATACTTAATTTATATTCATCAAGCCATTTATCCACAAGATTTTCTTCAGGTTTTGTAATAAATGTTCCTCTTGTATTAAGTCCAAGATATTTAAATATTTTTTGATATTCTTGATATCTTTTATCGCTTTTGTTAAATTCCATTGCGGCTTCGTCAAAGGTTTTTATTCCTTTTGAGTGGAAGTCCATTGCCACTGCATTCCAATATTTTCTTTGTTTTATTTTCCTTTTAATAAGACATGTATTTACTATTAATTTAACGGTTTCTGTACTAAAAGAATAATCTTCCATCCAGTCAGAGAACATTTCCATTTCTTGATGTGATATCGGTCTTCCAAGTCCACCTTCCTCAATGGAAGCTTCAAATTCTTTACTAAGTTCGTCAAATAAACTTTGTTTTTTGGTGTTATATTCTATTGTTTCGCTGTAAGAACCGTTTTTCTTGAATTTTTCAGGAGTAAATATCATAGTAGATATATTTTTATATTGAATTACATAGTTTCTTTTATCTGTATGAATAAAAGTTAAAACTTGTTTTTCATGCCAATATTTAAACGCTTTTACTACATCACCTTCACTCATTCCAAGAGTGTTTGCGATTTTTTTATTTGAAGGCATTTCAGATATTGGGTTTTGTGTACATTTTAGTCCATATAAATATACTTTGACATAATCTCCTCTTGCCATTGGCATAAAGTGGTTTATAAAAATATTTTCTACTATTGTTACACCTATATCATCGTTGTTGTTTATAAATTCAAATCTATTCATTTAAAATTTCTCCAAAATAAAGTAAAACAATTATAGCATATTTTGTAACTTTAGTGTAGAATATAATATGTATTTTAATTTTACGAGGTAGTAAATGATTAGTAATTTAAAAGTTAGCGATAAGGTATTCGATAATTTTATTTTAAAGAGCGTTATGCTTAGAAAGACAAGAACAGGTAAAGATTATCTTGATATAATCCTTAAAGATAAAAGCGGTGAAATTGCCGCAAAATTATGGAATGTGGAAGAAGGTCAAAAGGATAGTTTTAAAGCCGGTGATGTTGTAAAAGTAAGCGGTGAAGTAGACAGCTTTGGTTCAAATCCTCAAGTTAAGATTGAACATATTGAAAAAGTTAAATTGAACGATGAAGAAATGAATAAGCTTGTTGAAGCCGCACCTTTTAATGCTGATAAGATGTTTGAAGAAATTATTTTAACTATAAATAATTTCAAAAATAAGGATATTAAACTTATCACAAAGACTTTAATTGATAAGTATGAATACAAATTTAAAACATATCCTGCGGCAAAATCTTTTCATCATGCAATGAAAAGTGGACTATTATTTCATACTTTCACAATGCTTACAAATGCAAAAAAACTTAGTGCTACATATACATTTTTAAATACGGATTTGCTTTTTGCAGGCGTTATACTTCATGATATATGTAAAACAGAAGAAATGGAATGTAATGATTTGGGAGTTGTTGAAAGTTATACAAAAGACGGACAACTTCTTGGACATATAATTCAGTGCATTTGTGAAATAGATAATGTAAGCAGAAACTTAAATATTGAAAGCGAAGTTCCGCTTTTGCTTAAACATATGGTTCTTTCACATCATTATCATCCTGAGTTTGGTTCTCCTAAATACCCTATGATACCGGAAGCAGAAATGCTTCATTATCTTGATATTTTGGATTCGAGAATGAATCAAATGCAGACAGCTTTTAATGCAACAAAAGAAAATGAATTCTCAAGCAGAGTAAGAATGCTTGATAACAGAAACATATATCACTATAATATAGAAAATACGGAGGAAAAATAATATGAGTGTACAGATGGCAGCTTCTCTCGTAATATTTTTTATTGGATATTTCGGGATGCTTGCAATTAAGGTTTGGGGTTTTTCAAAAAATAATAAAAAGTTGGGGAAAATGGTTTATGCAGCTCCGAAAGGGTTGGGTAACACCGATTTTAAATGGCAGCTTTTATATGTTGTTATAATAATAGCAGCTATCTTGATATTGGATATGCTTAAAATTTTAAATGCTACGATATTCTTCTATTGTATGGGACTTATAGGTGTTTATTTTGGTTTTGCCACATATTCTTTATTCATGTGTATATTGGGTGGAAGAGGATTGTATGAATATGGCATAAGAACAATGACTGGTGCATTGGTTTATGAAAAAATAGATTCTTATGCTGTAGAACACAGAAAAAATCATAAAGGTTTGTCTATAAAGGCAAAACCGAAATCAGGTATTTTTAATGCAACACAGATTATGTTTATCGATTATGATGACAGAGAAAATATGGAAAAAATATTGAGGGCTAATGTCGGGGTTAAAGGTAAAGCTGCTCATTATTACGGAGTTACTCCAAATAAGAAAAAAAGAGGAAAAAGAAGAAAATAACATTATAAAACCATGTCTATTAGGCATGGTTTTAATTTATTTTAAAAATATATTCTTTAATTTAAAAGAATATAGCTTTTTAAAAATCTGTATGATATAATTTAAAAGTTATACGGGAAATATTTATAAATTTTTAGGAAATATTTTAAAGAGGTAAATTATGTTTAAAGAAGATACAATTGCTGCTATTGCAACTCCTTCAGGTTATGGTGGGGTTTCCATAATCAGAATAAGTGGCAGTAATGCTTTTAATGTTATTAATAAAATATTTAAGATGAAAAATAAATCTATTTTTGACGTTGATAAAAACACCATAAATTATGGGCATATAATAGATTCAAAAACAAATGAAGTCGTTGACGAAGTTTTGGTGTCAAAAATGTGTGCGCCACATTCTTTTACGGCAGAAGATGTAATTGAAATAAACTGTCATGGGGGAATGAGCGTGACTTCAAGAGTTTTAGCATTGGTTTTGGAAAACGGAGCAAGACTTGCCGAAGCAGGAGAGTTTACAAAGAGAGCTTTCTTAAATGGTAGAATAGACTTGGTTCAAGCTGAGGCAATAAGTGATTTGATTATGGCTAAAACAAACAGTTTTGCAAAAAGTGCCATGAATTCTTTAAAAGGGGATTTATCGGAAAAAATAGATGAAATAAAGGCAGATATTACAAATATGCTTGCAAGGCTTGAAGTAACAATTCAATATCCTGAATATGATGAAGAAGATTTAACGGATAATGAAATTGTTGATTTAATAGAAAAAATGTCTTTTAAACTAAAGAAAATTATATCAACTTTTGAAAAAGGCGAAATTCTTAAAGAGGGGATAAAAGTTGCCATAATAGGAAAACCAAATGTAGGGAAATCTCAACTTTTGAATGCCCTTATAAACGAAAATAAAGCAATTGTAACAGACGAGGCAGGAACAACAAGGGATATCGTTGATGAAGTTGTAAATATAAAAGGTGTCCCTGTTAAATTTATTGATACCGCAGGAATAAGAAATGCCGATAATAAAGTTGAGCAAATAGGAATAGATAAGTCTATATCAATGCTTGAAGATAGTAATATAATTTTATTTTGCATAGATTCTTCCCGTGCTTTAGATAGTGAAGATATAGAAATAATAAAAATGCTTCCTGAAAATAAAGATATAATTGTTGTTTTAAACAAAATGGATTTAGATGTAAATAACGAAACAATAAATGCTTTTGAAAATTATAAAACAATAGAAATATCTGCGCTAAAACAAGAGGGGATAGAAAAAATCGAAAAAGCAATTTATGATATAGCCAAAGTAAATGATAATGACGAAGTTGGAGAAATCCTTGTAAGTAACGTAAGACATAAAAATCTTTTACTTGGAGCAAAAGAAGATTTTGATCATGCCATAGAGATGGTTCACTCCGGATTAGAAGTGGATTTGGTTGAAATAGATATAAATGCTGCTCTTTCAAAATTGGGAGAAATTACTGGAGAAACCACAAGTGAAGATATTATAGATGAAATATTTAAGAATTTCTGTTTAGGAAAGTAGAGGTAAATATGAGTTTTTTAGCTGGAGAATATGAAGTAATAGTTATCGGTGCCGGTCATGCAGGATGTGAAGCTGCTCTTGCAAGTGCAAGAAAAGGAAGCAAGACTCTTCTTTTAACATTAAATTTAGAAGCTCTTGCTATGATGCCTTGTAACCCTTCAATAGGTGGTACGGGGAAAGGACATTTGGTAAGAGAAATAGATGCCTTAGGCGGTGAAATGGGTAAAAATATAGATAAAACTTTTATCCAAATCAAAACTTTAAATACTGCAAAAGGTGTAGCCGTACAGTCTTTGAGGGCACAAGCCGATAAAAAAAGATATCAGGAAGAAATGAAATTTGTTATAGAAAATACTGATAATCTTGATTTGAAACAGCAAGAAGCCGTTGATATTTTAACAGAAGACGGAAAAGTAAAAGGTATTGTTACAAATACAGGTGCAATTTATTATACAAAAGCAATTGTTCTTTGTTCAGGAACATACTTAAAAGGAAGAATAATCATAGGTGATGTAAGTTATTCTGGAGGACCTAACGGTATATTTGCGGCAAATAAGTTAAGTGACAGCTTGAAAAATTTAGGTTTTAAACTCTTAAGATTAAAAACAGGAACTCCTGCCAGAGTAAATAGAAGAAGTATTGATTTTTCAAAAATGGAAATTCAATATGGAGATAAAGAAATAACACCTTTTTCTTTTGAGAATGAAGGCAAAGATATTGAATTTGATGAACAACCTTGTTATCTTGCTTATACTAACAAAAATACACATGATGTAATAAAAGCAAACCTTCATCGTTCTCCTTTATACAGTGGAAACATAAAAGGTGTAGGTCCAAGATACTGTCCAAGTATCGAAGATAAAATCGTTAGATTTGCAGATAAAGAAAAACATCAGCTATTTGTAGAGCCTGAAGGGTTAAATACAAATGAAATGTATCTTCAAGGGATGAGTTCTTCTTTACCTGAAGATGTTCAAGTTGCTTTTTTAAGAACTATTAAAGGACTTGAAAATGTTGAGATAATGAGAGTTGCTTATGCAATAGAATATGATGCAATAGAACCTACGCAAATAAGCCTTTCTCTTGAAAGTAAAGTACTTGAAGGTTTCTTTACAGCCGGACAAATAAACGGTACAAGCGGATATGAAGAAGCTGCGGCACAAGGTATAATAGCAGGAATAAATGCTTCTAATTATGTTCAGGAAAAAGAACCTTTAGTTCTTGACAGAGCAAGTAGTTATATAGGTGTATTGATTGATGATATTACAACAAAGGGAACAAAAGAACCTTACAGAATGTTTACCTCAAGGGTTGAATATAGATTATTATTAAGACAAGATAATGCGGATTTAAGGCTTACTCCTTATGGTTATGAACAAGGTCTTATAAGTGAAGAAAGATATAATAATTTAATAAAATATAAAAATGCCGTTGAAGGTGAAAAAGAGAGATTAAAAGGAATTAAAATAACTCCTAACAAGGAAAATAATCAAAAACTCGTTGAAATTGGAACAACTCCATTAAGAAATGCCGTTACTTTATATGATTTGATTAAAAGACCTGATCTTTCATATAAGGATACGATTGTTTTTGATGAAAACAGACCGGCTCTTTCTAAGAGAATTTGTGAGCAGGTAGAGATTCAAATAAAATATGAAGATTATATTTTAAAACAACAGGCAAGCATTGAAAAATTCAAATCGATGGAAAAGAAATTATTGCCTGATGATATAGATTATAATGAAATAAAGAATTTAAGATTGGAAGCAAGACAAAAGCTTGAAGATATAAGACCAAAAAATTTAGGTCAGGCTTCAAGGATATCAGGAGTTTCTCCTGCTGATATAAATGTGCTTTTAATCGAGCTTGCAAAAAATACCAAAAGGGGAGAATAAAGTGTCAGATAAAAATATAAAAGAAATTAATATAGAATCAATCAAAGCAAATAAAGAGCAACCAAGAAAATATTTTGATGAAGAAAGTATAAACGAACTTGCCGAATCAATAAAAAGTTTAGGTATAATTCAGCCTATTACCGTAAGAGAAAGTGAAGATGGTTTATATGAGGTTGTAAGCGGAGAAAGAAGATTAAGAGCCGCTAAGATTGCAGGATTAGAGAATATTCCTTGCATTATTGCTAATATAAACAATGAAGAAAATGATTTAATAGCTTTAATTGAAAACATTCAAAGAGAAGACTTGAATTTTTATGAAGAAGCATTAAGTTATAAAAAGATAATGAGCGAATATGGTATCAGTCAAGAGGCATTATCAAAAAAAATAGGGAAAAAACAGTCTACAATATCAAATTTAGTAAGACTTTTAAACCTTGATGAAGAGGTTTTGGAAATAATAATAAAAAACAATCTTACTCAGCGTCATGCAAGATGTCTTTTATCTCTTCCTGATAGAAAAATGAGAGTAAAGGCTGCAAAGGAAATGGCTAAAAAAGATTTAAATGTTAAAAATTCAGAGCTTTTGGTTGAAAGATTAAAACAGGAAGTTATTGTTAATTCTTCAAAGACAAACGTAAAGAATATTTTTAATTATAAAATATACACAAATACCATAAAACAGGCTTATAAAAGTATTTTTAATACAGGGCTTGACTGTGATTATAAAGAAAAAGATTATGATGACAGAATTGAAGTTGTCATAACAATTCCTAAAAAATAAAGCATACTCAGTATGCTTTTTTTAGTTAATAAAAATTTAATTTTCACTTAATTTTTTGTTTATTGCCTGTTATGTCGAAATTTGATATAATCACTTCACTGAATATGAAAGAGGCATTTGCTATGAAAATGAGAATTAATAAAAAATATGTTTTTTTTGGAATAATAGCATTAATTTGTTTAATTGGAGTGTTTAAAATTTTTATAAGTCCATTATCTTTAAAAGATAAGAGTGTTGAAGTTGAAGTTAAACATGCATATAATCCTGAAAGTAATATAAAATATGTTGTTTTCGGGGATAAAAAAGATGTTTTAATAGATAGGAAGAATTTGGATACAAATAAGATAGGGGATTATGAAATTATATATAAGTATAAAAATAAAGATTATCCCGTTACAATAAGTGTCGTTGACACAACACCTCCTTCTTTTAATGTAAAAGAAATTACCATAGAAAACAGAGTAAAATTAGACCCAAAAGAATTGGTGAAAGATGTAAAAGATGCAAGTAAAACAACCGTATCCTTTAAAGAAGATTATAATTTTGATGATGTAGGAGATTATGAGGTAGAGGTTGTTGTGAGTGATGTTTACGAAAACAGTACAAGTAAAAATACTATCGTTCATGTAATTGAAGATAATAAAGGACCTGAGATTAAAAATGTATCTGCAATTGATGTAGTTGTGGGCGGGGATGAAAGTTGGGAAAAGGATGTTATTATAAAAGATGATCATGATCCAAACCCTAAACTTATTTTGGAAAAAGGAGATTTTAATCCTAACAAAGAAGGCAAATATTTTGTTACATATAAAGCTGTTGACAGGGCAGGAAATATTAGCATTGTAAAAAGAGAAGTTAATGTTGTAAAAGCTATTGGAACAACGAGTGAAAGCGAGGAAAAAATAGTATACTTGACTTTTGATGACGGACCTTCTTCCAATACTAAGAAAATACTTGATATACTTGATAAATATGATGCAAAGGCAACTTTTTTCGTAACAGGAAACAATAAACAATATAATTATTTAATAAAAACAGCTCATGATAAAGGTCATACTATAGGGCTTCATACATATACTCATGACTATGCAAAAGTATATAAATCAAAGTACTCATATTTTGATGATTTACATAAACTTGAAAACATGTTAAAAGGCATTATCGGTTATTCTCCTAAATATATAAGATTTCCCGGAGGGTCATCCAATACTATAAGCAGTGCCTATAAAAAAGGTATAATGACTTATTTAACAAAAGAAGTTCAAAACAGAGGGTATCAATATTATGATTGGAACTGTGATTCTACAGATGCCTCCGGAAATAATGTAGAGGTAAAGATTCTTGTAAAAAATGCAACCAATTGTAGTGAAAACAATATTAATATACTTTTTCATGATACAGATGCAAAAGATACGACTGTTGAAGCTCTTCCTAAAATAATTAAGTACTACAAACAAAGAGGGTATGTATTTAGGGCTATTGATAATAACTCTTTTGCTCCACATCATGGTGTCAACAATTAAAGAACACGTTTTTGCCGTGTTCTTTTTGTTTTTATATTTAATAAAATAATGGTTGACTTTTGATTGGTTTTGATTTATTATAAGAGCATAAAAAGAACAATTTTTCAAATATTGAACAAATGTAAAAATAAATTGAATAGAAATTAATTTCAACGGAAAGGAATGAGAAGAATTTTGAAAAAGGTTTCTGATGATACTAAGTTAATGGTAAAAGTATGCGATTTGTATTACAACAACGACATGAAACAAGAAGAAATTGCTTCCAAACTTTCAATATCAAGAGCGACAATATCAAGAATTTTAAAAAATGCAAAAAGTGAAGGTATTGTCAAGATAGAAGTTATAAATCCTTTGAAAAATGATTATTACAAATTAGAAAAACAATTAGAAGAAAAGTTTAACTTAAAAGAAGTCATAATTGCAGAAGATGTTACCGATGCTTCATATGAAAGGGATGCACTTGGTAAAGCTTGTGCTGAATTTTTACAAAGGGTTTTAAAAGATGGGGAAATTGTTGGGTTATCAATGGGAAAAACAATAAAGACTATAGCACAATATGTTCATCAAGATAAACCAAGAGATATTTCTTTTGTTCCTCTACTTGGAGGTATGGGACAAGTTGGTATTGAACTTCATTGTAATCAAATTGTAATCGATTTTTTTAGAGCTTTTGGAGGAGAATATCATCTTCTTCATGCACCGGCAATGATAGCGGATCCAAATTTAATGCTTAGTTTAAAAAATGATATTCATATAAAACAAGTATTTGATTTGTTGGATAAAATTACAACCGCAGTTGTTGGTATAGGTACGGCTGTTCCCGGTTCGACAATGATGGAAACGGGGTATTACAAAAAAGAAGACATTGTTGAAATGAAAAATAGCGGAATTGTGGGAGATATATGTCTTCAAATGTATGATATAGAAGGTAATACAAATTATTCGTACAATAATGATATATTCGGTATAAATTTAGAGTCATTAAAGAAAGTAAAGAGAGTTGTTGGGATAAGTGCAGGGGAAGAGAAAGTTAAGGCAATAAAAGGAGCTTTGAACGGAAAGATTGTAAATGTTCTCGTAACAAATTCAAGCACTGCAAAATTATTGCTTGAAGATTAAATCGGAGGAATATTATGTGGAAGATTTTTGCTGTAGCTTTTGTTCTTATGGTTTTTAATTCAATTTTAACTTATAAACAAGCTAAAGATTTTACTATATCATTTAATGAGATTCGAAAATATGGAAATGTAAGCGTAGGCAAAGATAAGCAATATTTTATATATGGAGTAATTTTGATTTTGGCTTGCGACAACAACGGTTATGTTACAAAAGGTAAAATCATGAAAGGGTTTAGTGTTTTTGCCAGATTTAAAGATTTCGATGTATTAAATGGACAGTCCATTTATGACTTAAAAGAAGAAGAAGAGGAGAAAATGAAAAAAATTAGAAGTAAGAGAAGAAAGAAAAAAGGAAGCTCTTTACTTCAGGCTGTAAATGGTTTAATAGGTGTTTTAGAAAAGAATAAAACTAACAATGATGAAATTGAGTTGCAGGAAGAAATAAAAAAAGTTGTTGAGTAAATTGTATGTTAAGACAACTGTTGTCTTTCATAAATAAAAAATATAGAAAGGAGAATTTTTTATGGAATTCTTGACAAAACTTGCAGAAGGTTTTATCGGACTATTTAACGCAGGAGGTGAGACTTTTGTTGGATGGGTTACAGGTATCATACCTACTCTTATCGTTTTAATTACAGCTATTAATGCTTTAATTAAAATTATCGGTGAAGAAAGAGTGGATAAAGCTATGAAAGTATTATCTAAGAGTTTTATAACAAGATATACTTTAATGCCTGTTTTAGCTATGTTTTTCTTATGTAATCCAATGGCGTATTCATTTGGTCGTTTCTTAAAAGAAGAACATAAAGTTGCATTTTACGATTCTACGGTTTCATTCTGTCATCCAATAACAGGTTTATTCCCTCATGCAAATGCCGGTGAATTATTTGTTTACTTAGGTATTGCAAATGGTATTACAGCATTAGGTTTAAGTACTACACCACTTGCTTTAAGATATTTCTTGGTTGGTGTTGTTGTAATCTTAATCAGAGGTGTTGTTACTGAAAGATTATATGCAATTATGAGTAATAAGAAAAGTGCAGATGCGTAGAAAGGGGAAAAGATATGAGTAATTATAAAGCAGTTAAGATCGAAAAAGGTTCTCAAGGTTGGGGTGGACCGTTAATTATAAAACCAACTGAAAAGAAAAATAAAATTGCCAGTGTTACAGGTGGTGGAATTCATCCCCTTGCACAATACATTGCAGACTTAACAGGTGCAGAAGCTATTGATGCTTTCTCTACAGGTGTGCCTGATGAAGAAATGGCTGTAGTTATCGTTGATTGTGGCGGTACTGCAAGATGTGGTGTTTATCCTAAAAAAGGCGTTTATACAATTAACCTTAACGCTGTAGGAGCTGCTGGACCACTTGCACAATATATTAAAGAAGAAATATATGTATCAGACGTTAAAGAAAATAACGTAACATTATATGAAGGTGAAGTTAGTGATGAAGAACCTTCAGCTGTTACACAAGAAGTTAAACCATCATCTAGTCAAAATAACGGACCAGAACAAAAAGGTTTAGTTGGAGTTATTGCAAAAATAGGTAAAGCCGTTGGTGGAGTTGTAAATAAATTCTTCGCAGCAGGTAGAGATGCTATTGATACTACAATAAGAAATATTTTACCATTTATGGCATTCGTTAGTATGCTTCTTGGTATAATTTCTGCATCGGGTATTGGTGATGTAATAGCAAAAGCTATAAGTCCTCTTGCTGGTTCTCTTCCAGGAATGATTGTTTTATCAATAATCTGTGCGATTCCATTCTTATCACCTGTTCTTGGACCAGGGGCAGTTATTGCTCAAGTAGTAGGTGTATTAGTTGGTGCTGAAATTGCAAAAGGAACTATTCCTCCAACATATGCATTACCAGCATTATTTGCTATAGATGCTCAAGTTGGTGCTGACTTCGTTCCTGTTGGATTATCTTTAGGGGAAGCTGAACCTTCTACAGTTGAAATCGGGGTTCCTGCAATGTTATTCTCTAGACTTATTACAGGACCTATTGCGGTTATAATCGCATACTTCTGTTCATTTGGATTATATTAATAGACATAAAAAATTTTAAACGTAAGGAAAGTACATAATATGAATTATATATCAAAAATAACCGGATTTGGCGACATGGCTTTAGATTTTTTACAAGAAAATATGCTTATACTGTTTAATGATGATGCTCCAGTTGAACTTGCGGAATTATCTATTTTACATGAAAAGCAAGAATTAACAAGGGATGTTTGTGTGGGTGACATTATTTCTCTTGGTGAAGATGATTATCTTGTTACTGCCGTAGGCTCAGAAGCGAAAGAAACATTAAAAATGTTGGGACATTGTTGTTTGGTATTTGGAGGTAAAGACAGCGTAGAACTTCCCGGACAAATCCAATTAAAAGGTGAAAAACTTCCAGATTTAAAGGTGGGAGATTACATTAAAATACAATTTTTAGGAGGAAACGAATAATGTTAAGAATGAATTACAAATTAGCAGAGCTAGAAGAAAAAAATGCTCCTATTATGACCAGTATAATAGGAGCAGGACAAATGGGCAGGGGCATGACCAGTCAAATGATCAGGATGAAAGGTATGAAGCCCGCAATTGTTGCTGACATTAATATAGATAATGTCATTGCCGCATTTGAAAACTCTGGATTAACCAAAGATGATTATATTATAACAAATAAATTAAGCGAAGCCAATGCATATCTTGAAAAAGGTAAATATATTGCAACAGAAAATTCAGAGCTTGGTGCAAAAGCAAACCTTATTCAAGCTGCTGTTGATGCTACAGGGGTTCCTGAAGTAGGGGCAAGAGTTGCAATTGATGCTATAAACGAAGGTAAACATATTTGTATGTTAAATGTTGAAACTGATGTTGTTATTGGACCTATGCTTAAAAAATTAGCTGATAATGCAGGTGTAATTTATACAGGCAGTGCAGGGGATGAACCTGGTGCGGTTAAAGAATTATATGATTTTGCAACAGCTGCCGGATTTGATGTAAGAGTTATTGGTAAAGGTAAAAACAATAAAATCGACTATGATGCAAATCCTACAACATTAGCTGAATATGCAGCTAAGAGAGGCGTTAGTCCTAAGATGCAAACAGCATTTACAGACGGAACAAAAACAATGGTAGAACTTACAGCTATGGCTAATGCAACAGGATTTATCCCTGATATCAGAGGAGGTCATGGACCTGAAGCTGAAGTAAATGATTTACCTAATTTGTTTAGACCTACTGAAGAAGGTGGTATTCTTCAAAATGGATACGGAAAAGTTGAATGGGTAAATGGTATTGCTCCTGGTGTATTTGTAATCATTTCAAGCGATCTTCCTTTTGTTAAACATGAAATGAATTACCTAAGCATGGGCGAAGGTCCTAACTGGGTATTATATAGACCTTATCATTTATGTTCTTTGGAAACACCTCTAACAGTAGCAAAAGCAGTTGTTGACAATACTTCAACATTAGTTCCTATGGACGGTGGATTAGTTTGTGAAACAGTAGCAGTTGCTAAAAAAGATTTAAAAGCAGGCGAAATGCTTGACGGTATTGGTGGATATACTGTATATGGTGTTGTTGATACACACGAAAATATGCTTAAAGATAACGGAGTTCCTTTGGGAGTTATTACAAAGAATACAAAACTTCTTAAAGATGTTAAAAAAGGACAAACAATCACATATGATATGGTTGATTTAGATGATAATTCATTAATTGTACAGCTTAGAAAACTACAAGATAGATTTTTCGGATAAAATAATATAACATTTTGATTTAAATAAACCCAAATATGAGATTTAATTCATATTTGGGTTTATTATTTTAATTATATTAAAAACATAATAAATAATGTTATTAATATAAGTATATAATGAATACAGTAATAAATGATATATATTTTAATAAAATATGATTAAGAGCATTGTATATATTTTAATTTGTATTTATGGCTTTGTAAGTTTTATTTGAAGGAGAATATATATAACTAACAATCCATTAACCTATGTATTATTTATTTTGTTTAAATGGTTTTATATGGAGCTTAAATTATTAATGTTCTATAAAATAAGATATAATAAAATATATGGAATTTATTTAAATAAAATAAAAAGCGGTTTTATTATAAAACCGCTTTTTTGTAATATATCATTTGTTATTGTAATCTGTTAAATAATGCAAGAACAGCATCATATTGAGGGAAATCTGTAGGAAGTATAATAGCATATCCGTTTGCAACTGTAACATTTTCTGTTATTTCGCTTCCAAGAGATTCCATTGTTAATTTACCATCTTTTTTAGCATTTTTATATGCATTTGAATCTTTATCAAATGTATATAATTCTAAAGTTTTATCATCGGCTGTAAATTTAAATCCCGCAGTTGCACCTACAAGTTCGTACATTGTTTCTTCTTCTGTTCCTTCAATGCCAAGGTTTTTAAGTTCAGCTTTGAATTCTTCTACTGTGATTTTAGGTTCACTTGTTTGTGTTTCCTCTGTATTGTTTGTTTTTCCTCCGCATGCAACAAAAGAAACAGCCATAAGAGCAACAATTAATAATGCTAATAATTTTTTTAGTTTCATAATTTATTCCCTCCTTGAAACTTATATTATAAGTTAATGATATCACAAAGGAAGAGAAAAAATATAAAAAAAAGACCTTGAGGTCTAACATAAAAGGATGGTGCCGAAGACCGGAGTCGAACCGGTACGATCGGTAAGGATCGCAGGATTTTAAGTCCTGTGCGTCTGCCAATTTCGCCACTTCGGCTTAAGATAAAATGGAGGCGGCACCCAGACTCGAACTGGGGATACGGGTGTTGCAGACCCTTGCCTTACCACTTGGCTATGCCGCCTAAAAAAAATGGAGCGAAAGACGAGATTCGAACTCGCGACCCTCGCCTTGGCAAGGCGATGCTCTACCACTGAGCCACTTTCGCTTAAGATGGTGCCCAAGGGCGGGATCGAACCACCGACACGCGGATTTTCAGTCCGCTGCTCTACCGACTGAGCTACCTGGGCATAAAATGGCGACTCGGAAGGGACTCGAACCCTCGACCTCTAGCGTGACAGGCTAGCATTCTAACCAGCTGAACTACCGAGCCGCATTATTAATATTAATTTTTTTAATGGTGGTCGCAATAGGGCTCGAACCTATGACCCCCTGCTTGTAAGGCAGGTGCTCTCCCAGCTGAGCTATGCGACCATTTTTTTTCAGCACTTTTTCAGTGCTGATTTATTATATAACAATGCAAAGATTATGTCAAGTAAAAATTAACATTTTTTTATTTTATTTTTTCAAAAGTTTTTTCGTCATAATATATAACATTAAAACCCTTTATTTTAGCAGTATTTATGCTTTCTTTATAATTTGATGGAATGGATAAAACACTCTTATTTCCATCTGAAATATATTTTTTATCAGGATTTTTTTTATAATAATCAAAATACCAGTACATATCTTGGTGTTGTCCTTTATTTGCTATGGCTCTGCTTATATAATAAGGATTAAAGTCATTTTTTATTGGGTTTGTAAAATAAGGTTTTTCCGGTGCTGCAAGAACTGCGCTTTCTATATTGTATGAAATGTCTTTATATGTTCCGCTTTTTACAGCTTTTAATCCGTTTTTGTTTGGTTTGTCACCATAGGGATAAGCTAAATAAACAGTCTTGTTTTTATTTGTGTTGTTATAAACCAAATTATTTACTTTTCCTATTTCTTTTGTTATTTCGCTGTTACTTAGTTCATTCATATTATAATGACTATAAGTATGATTTCCTATTTCGTATCCTAATTCTTGTAAAACTCTGAATTTATCCTTATAAGAGCCTTCTGATTTGCTATTATGGTAAGCATCATATTCAAAAGGATTATTTGTTATATATAAAACTCCTCCGCTTCCAAAATCCGGATGTTCTGCTTTAAAATTTTCAAGAATCCCTATAAGTGTATCATCATTTACTACAAGTTTTCCCTCTTTATTTTTTACTAAGGAAAAACAGCTTTTTAATCCATCATCAAAAGTTAGCAAAATAGGGGTTTTCCCAGCAGGAATATCTATATCATTGCTTAAATACTCTTTCATGGAAATTAAAACATATCCGTTTTGATACATATATTCCAAATCTTCCCTAAATTCTTTTTTGCTTCTGTGCCATGGATAGTGATTCTTTTTATCATCTATACTGTGATACATAATAACTAAAATATCACCGGCTTCGTTTGGTTTAATATTTTTATAGTCAATATCTGTCTTTGATACATCCTCTTTTATTTCTACTTCGTTTTGAGTATTTATATAAGCTGAAAATTTATTTATATTAAAAGATACTAACGCGATAATAAAACAAAGAAGTACTAAAATTATAATGTAATACCTTTGTTTTTTTATAAACATATTTAGATTGGTAATCTTTTTTCTAAAATCATCATTATGTTTATTTTTATTTGACAATTGTTTTTACCTCTCTTTTTATTTGTTACATTAAAATATATGTTAAGTAGAAAAAAATATTTTCTAATTTTAAGATGTTTTTTGCTTTTTAACAAGTTATATGTTTTATAACGGCATATATAACCATTATGGTTTATTTGTTGTTTTTATTTTGTTACTTGTTAATAATATTATAACATTAAGTTGTTTTAAATAGAAATAAAAGTAAAATATAAATTATAATATTGACAAAACATAATTACCATGTTAATATAAAAGCGTAAAGACAGGACTATGTTTATAAAGTTGTTTTTACATTTAAGGGTAGACGGTTAAATACTTAAAGTTTAAGGAGGATTTTTATAATGAAACAAAAATATAACCCTTTGATGTTCCAATGTAGTGAAAGTTTAGATATGAGCAAATATATTGTTGCTACATATTATATGAGAGGTAAAGGAAATAATCCTATGGAACTTGACCTTGCCAAATTTGCAGAATCAATAGCTGCAGAACAAGCAACAGGTACATGGATTGATGTTCCTTTTGAAACAGATGACATTGTTGAAAGACATGCTGCAAAAGTTATTGGTATTTATGAAACACCTGCTTATGACAGAGAACTTCCTGACGGAATACAATACAGAGATATGATAGTTAGACTTGCTTTCCCTTGGGAAAACATAGGAACTAACTTCCCAATGATTTTTACAACTGCAATAGGTAATATTTCTGCTGCAAGATTAAAGCTTGTAGACCTTGAATTCCCTAAAGAATATACAGACCATTTCCAAGGCCCAAAATTTGGTATAAAAGGCGTAAGAGAAATTCTTGATATTCCTGAAAGACCACTTACTTGTGCAATGATTAAACCTGATACAGGTTGGACTCCTGAACAAGGTGCAATAATGGCAGGAGATGCTTATGTTGGCGGTATTGACGTAATAAAAGATGATGAACTTCTTGTTGCGGATCCTGCATGGTGCCCTATTGAAAAAAGAGTTAAAGCAATAACAGAAGCAGGTCTAAAAGCTTATGAACAAACAGGTGAAAAACATTTATATACTGTTAACTTAACAGAAGACAGCTTTAAGATTAAAGACCTTGCATACAGAGCTTTAGATGCAGGTGCAAATGCTTTAATGATTAATACATATACAGCAGGTTTCTCAGCTCTTAGAATGTTAGCTGAAGACCCTAATATTCAAGTTCCTATTATGTCACATCCTGACTATGCTGCAGCACAATCTTACTCTCCTGATACAGGTGTTGCCGTAGCATTACTTTGGGGTAAACTTGTAAGACTTGCCGGAGCTGATATGGCAATAACAACAAACTATTATGGTAAGATTCCTGTACTTAGAGATTCATACTTAAGAACTTGTAGAGATCTTAAGATGAAATTCCATAATATTAAAGATTGTCTTCCTGCACCAAGCGGAGGAATGTATCAAGGTGTTGTTCCAGAAACAATTTATGAAGTTGGTACTGATGTTATGATTGCAGCAGGTGGTGCTGTTCATGGACACAGAAACGGTGCTACAGCAGGTGCAAGATCTCTAAGACAAGCAATTGATGCTGCTATGGCTGGTATTCCATTAAGAGAATATGCAAAAGATAAACCGGATCTTCAAATCGCTCTTGATGATTGGGGATGTGGTGAAAAAGAAGATTTATTTGATATGAAAAAATAAACTTTTGAGTTTATAACATAACGTCATGTTTTCCTCTTAAAAAAGAATATAATTATTACCCCCAACTATCGTTGGGGGTTGTTTTTTTATTATTAAAAAAGTATTTTAATTGTCAAGTGAAAAACCTTGACAATGTCTTTTCCTTTTGTTATAATCCTTTAGTCAGTATAAGGAGAGTAGTATGGAAAAATATTTTAAGATGTCGTATTTAATAGATATATATGCATCTCTTCTTACTCAAAAACAGTATAAAGTGCTTGAATATTATTACAGTGATGATATATCACTAAGTGAAATTGCAAGTATTTTGAATATCTCTAGACAAGGTGTTTATGATACTTTAAAAAGGGCAGAAAAAATAATATCTGATTATGATGATAAATTACAGTTATTAAATAAATATGAACAAAACATTAAAATGCTTGAAAAAGCAGAAGCTTTGATTGATAATAAAGAGGCTTTATCTTTAATAGAGAAGGTAAAGGAAAACCTATAAGGAGGTTTCTATGTTTCAGGCTTTAGGTGATAAATTACAAGAAACTTTTAAAAAGTTAAGAGGAAAAGGAAAACTTACAGAAAAAGATATCGATGCAGCTTTAAGAGAAATAAGAATGTCCTTACTTGAAGCTGATGTAAACTATAAAGTAGTAAAAACATTTGCAAAAAATTTAAAAGAAAAATGTATGGGGGAAGAGGTTTTAAAATCTTTGACTCCGGGACAACAAGTTATTAAGATAGTTAACAATGAACTTATCGATTTGCTTGGAGGGGAAAGCAGAGATATAAACTTTTCATCCACTCCTCCGACTGTTATCATGGTTGTCGGGGTACAAGGTAGTGGTAAAACTACAAGTATCGGTAAAATGGGTAACTATTTTAAAAATAAAAAGAATAAAAAAGTTGTGTTTGTAGCTTGTGATATTCATAGAGCCGCAGCGGTAGATCAACTTAAAATTCTTGGTGAAGGTCTTGATATTGAAGTATTTTCACTTGATAGTAAAGATGCAGGAAAGATTGCAAAAAAAGGTGTTGAATATGCAAAAAGTAAAGGCGCCGATATTGTAATCGTGGATACGGCAGGTAGACAACATGTTGACAGTGAAATGATGGAAGAAGCCGTAAAGGTTAAAAAAGTTATTAATCCTGACGAAACACTATTTGTAATAGACTCTTTAATGGGACAACAAGCCGTAGATGCAGCAAAAGCTTTCGATGAAAATCTTGAAATTACAGGTTTCATTCTTTCAAAACTTGACTCTGATGCAAGAGGCGGTGCGGCACTTAGTGTTACTTATATAACAAATAAGCCTATTAAGTTTTCTGCATTTGGTGAAAAAATGGAAGACTTTGAACCTTTCCATCCTGATAGAGTAGCTTCAAGAATTCTTGGTATGGGTGACGTTCTTTCTTTGATAGAAAAAGCGGAAAGCGTATATAATGAAGAAGAAGCTAAGAAGATGGAAGCAAAATTAAGAAAGAACTCTTTTACTTTGGAAGATTTCCTTGATCAAATGGAAAGCATGAGTAAAATGGGTGGAATTGAAAGTATACTATCTATGCTTCCGGGTGCAGGAAAGCTTAAGAATTTATCAATAGATGAAAGAGAGCTTGTAAGACAAAAGGCAATAATACAGTCAATGACAATAAAGGAAAGACAAAATCCAAGTATCATCAATGCCAGCAGAAGAAAGAGAATAGCTGCTGGAAGCGGTACAAAAGTAAGTGATGTAAATAAACTTTTAACGGGATTTGAACAAAGTAAAAAAATGATGAAACAGCTTAATTCAGGTAAGATGAGATTACCTAAGATGAAATTCCCGTTTATGTAACAAGTCAAAAAAGAAATTTAATTTCTTTAATATAAAAATATAATTATTAAAATAAAAGGAGAAAAAACATGGCAGTAAAAATCAGATTAAAAAGAATGGGTTCAAAAAAACAACCATACTACAGAATCGTAGTAGCAGATGAAAGAACAGCAAGAGATGGTAAAAGCATCGACTTAATTGGTAGATATAAACCAGTTGGAGAAAAAAGCATTGAAATTAATGCTGAAAAAGCTCAAGAATGGTTAAACAAAGGTGCTAAACCAACTGATACTGTTGCTAAGTTATTCAAACAAAACGGTATTATAAAATAATAGGAGACCAATATGGTTGAATTAATTGAAACAATTGCAAAAGCTTTGGTTGACAGTCCCGAAGAAGTTTGTGTAAAACAAATTGAAAAGGAACATTTAACAGTAATTAAGCTTAAAGTTGCTAAAGATGACATGGGTAAAGTTATCGGAAAGCAAGGTAGAATTGCGAAAGCAATAAGAAATGTTTTAAAAGCTGCTGCAATAAAAGCTGATAAAAGGGTTGTTTTAGATATTGAAGAATAAAAATAAGAACTCAAACTATTATTGTTTGGGTTCTTATTTATATTCTTTTTTTATCCATTCCATTATTACTTTTACTATGTATTCTTGTTCTTCTTGATTAAGTTGTTTATTTTTTTGTATATGGTGCCATTTATATAAACAATTTCTGCAGCATGTTGCTGTAGCATGCTGAGCGATGAATACAGGGTGGTTTTTAGTTGGTGTTTGTTTTCCATCGTTTTTTATGTACTGTGGTGCTATTCTTTTTTCTATGAAGTCAAAAGCATGGCTTTTAATTGTATTTATACCTTTTTTATCAATATATTCTATATCTTTCTTCTTTAAATGAAAACTGCTTCTAAATTTAGATTTTGATAAAGCATTTAATTTATCTTGAATGTATTTTTCGTTCATTATAAGTTCCTTTTATAATATTTATTAGATATATTTATGTTATACAAGTCATTATATGTTTTGTCAATATTGTAGCTATTTTTTTAATTTATTTATTGGGGGATAAAATTTTATGATATAATAAAAATAATTAAAAGGAGGTACGAAAATGAATTTTAGATTTGGGCATACAAGCATAAGAGTCTTTGATTTAGATAAGAGCTTGGAGTTTTACGTAGGAGCTCTTGGAATGAAGGAAACAAGAAGAAAAGATTATCCTGGAGATTTTTGTTTAGTATTTTTGGAAGATGTTAACAAAACTTGTGAAGTTGAACTAACATATAATTATGATCCTGAAAAACCATATGAAATCGGAAACGGATTTGCTCACCTTGCATTTTATGTTGAAGATTTAGAAGCTGCGCACGATGAACTTGCCAAAAAAGGATACAAGGTAACAGATTTTTACGGATTAAAAGGAAATAAACCAAATTATTTCTTTGTTACAGATCCTGACGGTTATGATATAGAAATTATCAGAGAGAAAAAATAATTTAAAAATTTAAAGAGGTAAATTTTTATTTATCTCTTCTTTTTTTATTATTAATTTGTTGACATAATATTTATATAATAGTATATTGTTAAAAAATATAGTAAACAGTAAATTTTTATATGATATTGTTAGCAATAACTAATGTTTAGAATAAGGAGGGGAGTTATGTTTAACATAAATACAATAATAGGAATTCTAATTCCGTTTTTAGGCACTTCTCTTGGTGCTGGATGTGTTTTTTTATTAAAAAAAGATATGAAGCGAAGTATGCAGAATTTACTTCTTGGGTTTGCCTCAGGAGTTATGGTTGCGGCTTCTGTATGGTCTTTATTAATTCCTTCAATAGATATGTCAGAAAGCTTGGGTAAATTTTCTTTTTTACCTGCAGCAATAGGTTTTATTCTTGGAATACTTTTTCTACTTTTACTTGATAAACTTATTCCGCATATGCACATAGATAATTCTAAAGAGGGGATGGAAAGCAGTCTTAAAAAATCAACAATGCTTGTTCTTGCGGTAACTCTTCATAATATACCTGAAGGAATGGCTGTTGGGGTAGTTTTTAGCGGATTTTTAACAAACAGTGCAGGTATAACTCTTGCAGGTGCAATTGCATTATCAGTAGGTATAGCGATTCAAAATTTTCCGGAAGGGGTTGTTATTTCAATGCCTCTTATAAATGAAGGCGTAAGTAAAAAGAAGGCTTTTTCATATGGAGTATTGTCGGGGATTGTAGAGCCAATAGGTGCGTTTATTACGATTTTATTATCATCATATATAGTATCATTTTTACCGTATTTATTGTCTTTTGCTGCAGGTGCAATGATATATGTTGTTGTTGAAGAGCTTATTCCAGAGTCTTCTATTGGAAGTCACTCCAATTTGGGAACTATAGGTTTTTCTATAGGTTTTTTAATTATGATGATTTTAGACGTTGCTTTAGGTTAATATAACGAGGTATACAAATGAAAAAAAATATTTTTGTATTAAATATAAAAGATATAAATGAAATAACATTAAAGATAAAAAATAAAATTGAAACTATGGATAATGTTATTATTCAAAAAGATTTATATGAGAATAATATTCTAAAAAAAAGTATTAGTTTTGATTTTAATGATTATAATAACTTTAAAAATGAAATTGCTAATAATAAAGATATAACTGTTATTTTTGATACAAATAAATACCGTGATTTTGTTGAGTTAATGTTTGATGATAATTCACTAAATATAACTTTAGATGAAAATAATCTAGTAAATATTTTATTTGGTAAAAATAGTAATTATAAAATAATAGATTTAAGAATTGACGAAAATATAAATATAGATTTTAGCGGTATAAATATTATTAAAAATATTGATAAAAATAATTTCTCTTCTTTAAAAGAAAAACTTTTAAAAAGTTTTAGTGAAAACATAATAATATATGTAATAAAAGAAGATAAAACAGATAAAATAAAATTAAAAGATTTTGATGAATCTTTTACAGAAGAGGTTTTTACATTAGCCATAGATAAGCAGAATTTTACTGATGTAAAAGGAAGTTTTGATGCATTTATGGAACTTATTGATTATCTTAGAAGCGATAAGGGTTGTCCTTGGGATAGAAAACAGACTCATAAGAGTTTAAAGAAACATTTAATAGAAGAGTCTTATGAGGTTCTTGATGCTCTTGATAAGGAAGATATGAATGCCTTAAGCGATGAACTTGGAGATTTACTTATGCAAATAGCTCTTCATAGTCAAATCGCTAAAGAAAGTAAAGAATTTGATTATAAAGATGTAATTTTAAATGTTGCAAGTAAATTAATAAGAAGGCATCCTTATGTGTTTTCAGATACTATTTTAGAAGGTGATGACACTGCTGCTGTTTGGAATAGTGTTAAAAAGGAAGAGAAGTCTTTTGTAAATTTTAGACAGACTTTATTAGATGTTCCAAAAGGTTTTCCGGCACTTTTATATGCGCAAAAAATTCAAAAGAGAGCAGGGGATGCAAATTTTGATTTTGCAGATTATAAAGAAGCTTTAAATAAACTTTATGAAGAAATTGAAGAGTTTAAAAATGAAATAGGGAAAAATGAAGATAACCTATTTATGGAAGCCGGGGATTTGCTTTTTAGTGTAGTAAATGTTTTAAGGCTAATGGGAATAAACTCTGAAGAGGCTCTGAATTCTTCTACAAACAAGTTTATAAGCCGTTTTGTTTTAATGGAAGAACTAATCGAAAAGGATAGTAAAAATATAATGTGTTTGGACCAAGAAAATTTGGAAAAATATTGGGAAATGGCTAAAATACTATTGAAATAAATAATTTTTTTGGTAAAATATAATCTAGAGTTTAAAAGTTGATATATCAACAAAAATTAATTTGGAGGAAAATTTAGAATGAATAAATCAGAATTAGTAAGCGCTTTAAGCGAAAAAACTGGACTTACAAAAAAAGAATGTGATAGCTGTTTAGGAGCATTTATTGAAACTGTAACAGAAACATTAAAAAAAGAAGATAAAGTTTCATTAGTAGGTTTCGGTACTTTTGAAGTAAGAGAAAGAGCTGAAAGAAAAGGTATCAATCCTCAAACTAAAGAACAAATTACTATTCCAGCAAGCAAAGCTCCAGTTTTCAAAGCAGGTAAAGCTTTAAAAGATTCTTTAAACTAATTAAATTTTTTAATATAATAAAATAAAAAGATACCTAATATATAAGGTATTTTTTTATTGTTCTTTATGTTATAATAATTTTACTAAAAAATGGGAGTGATACGATGCCAGAGTACGATGCAATTATACTTAATTTAGACGGCAGTAAAAAGTTTTATGAAATAGGTTCATTTGCTGCATTTATGGAAAGTGATATGAAATTTAAGGCTGTTTGTGCGGGAGGCATGGGAGCCGTAAATGCTGCTTTTTTTTCTATGAAAGATATGGATAAGATTGTTAAATTTTGGACAATGGCAGTTGGAAAGAATTTGTTTAAAGTAAACAATCTTATAGCAGGTTTATATGAACATTCATGGTCTAAGTTATCTAAAAAAAGCTTTGTTAAAGAGTTTACAAAATTTCTATCTACAGATAAAAGATTAAAAGATCTTAAAAAAGCTTTAAGAGAATATATAAATGAAGATGATGTAAGAAATAGCGATATTAAGCTTTTTTTTGATGTAATAGATTTAAACACAATGGAGTTTTCATCTTTAAGTATTGATGATATTCCCAAAGGCCAGCTTCATTCATATATTCTACTTTGTGTATGTTTCCCTGAAATTTCAAATATGGACTCAAATATGGGGGGAATGCAAAATTATAATGGTAATTTAATTGATGTACTTGTGGAAAATGGATACGAAAATATAATATCCACAGAAGAAATGGTAGATAAATCTTCATTGAAAAAAATAACAATAATTAAAAGCAGTGACTTTTTGGAACTTGAGGATAAATACAGTACCGATATAATGAAAGAGCATATAAAAATAGGATATTTGAATACATTAAAAGTTTTAAAAAAGGTCTGTGGAAAATATTATTATATAAATTTTGAAAATGATTCTTCTTATACTTTATTTGAAAAGCATATGGGAGATAGTTTTAATGATAATAAAGATTATTTGATTATGGAGCTTTTAGATTTAGATTCTAACAATAAGAATTTAATAAGAAAAACTCTTTGTGATATGATAAGATTTTCTGAATATAGAAAAGAGAATAATGCTTTAATTTCCTTAATGGAAAATTTATCTAACATATTAGGCATTGAAGAAAAAGAAAAATATACCTTTACGAAGTTAAAAAATGAAATTGAAAAAATATATAAACACGAAGTTAATTCTCATTTAAGAAAAATTGAAGATAAGAACTATTTATCAAAAATGATAAATAGTAAAGAAGAGATTTTAAGTGTGAATAAAGATAATTTCTTGGATTATTTTTTAGTTCTTGTAAGTGCAAATCCAAGAAATTATGAAAGACTTTATGTTAATATTTTTAATAAAATAAACGATAAAATGAGACTTGGCATTGTAACATTATTATATTTACTATATTAAAAAAAGCAAGGTGGGTACCCCTTGCTTTTATTTTTTTCTTATTGTTTTAAAAAAATCTTTTATTAATGTTTTACATTTATCTTCTTCTATTCCTGCATATACTTCTATTTTCTTAGCTTTATTGTCATTTAAGAGATTATATTTGCTTCCACACGCTCCGTAGTTTATATCCATTGCTCCATATACTACTTTATCTATTTTAGCGTTTATTATAGCTCCTGTGCACATAGGACAGGGCTCTAATGTTGAATATATGGTGCAACCGCTTAAATTATATGTATTAAGTTCTTTGCAAGCCTCTTTAATTGCTATTATTTCTGCATGAGCCGTTGAATCATTTCTCTTTATAACTTCATTGTGGGCTTTTGATATTACTTTATTGTTTTTTACAATAACTGCGCCCACAGGAATGTCATCATTGCTTTTTTTAGCTTCTTCTAAAGCTAGAAGTATATATTCATTCATTAGTGAGATAAAAGTGTCCTTAATTTTTCATTTTTTTCTATTATTAATAATAGAGGAAGTCCTATAACATATAGGCTTATAGCTTGTCCAATGCATACGCTTATAAATCCTGCAATGAATGGAACTGCTGACATTTTGTATAAAACAAAACCAACAAATATACCGTTAAAAAGTATACTTGGAATTCCTACAAGGTATTTGTTTTTTATTTTACTGGCAACCATTCCCGCAAGTAAAGTAGCAAGAGAACCGAAGGCGATATCGATTATTCCAAAAGGACTTGCAAGGTTTGATAAAATGCATCCTACAAATAATCCCGGAACAGCCGATGGTGTAAAGTATACCAATACATTTAGAGCTTCAGATATTCTTACTTGATTTTCTCCAAAAGCAAGTGGAGAGATAAGCATTGTGCATACTGTGTAGATAGCTGCTATTATTGCAGCTTTTGTGATAAATTGAATTTTACTGTTTTGCATAATTGGCTCCTATCCACCACAAAAAAGCTCTTATAAAAAGAGTTCGTGGTATTTGTTATATATAATAACAAGTATAACAGCCTTAGGTACCCCTAAAGGGTATATGAAAAACCATGAAACCACGACGTTTCATATACCAGTAAAAACAAGAGGGAAGTCCCTCTTGTTTTTGCCTCTTATACTAAATGTTATTAACCTTATTATTCTACTGTAACAGATTTAGCCAAGTTTCTTGGTTTATCAACGTCACAGTTTCTTGCAACTGCAAGGTAGTATGCAAGAGTTTGAAGATATACAACTGTAGGTATTACAGTTAAATCATCAATTACATTATCTATATACATTACTTTATTTGCTTCTTTTTCAACATTTGAGTTTTGTTCTTTTGCAAAAGCTACGATATAAGCACCTCTTGCAACAACTTCTTTAATGTTGCTTAACATTTTTTCAAATAAAGCATCTTGAGTACAAAGAGCTATAATAAGAGTTCCTTCTTCAACTAATGCGATAGGTCCGTGTTTTAATTCTCCTGCTTGATAAGCTTCTGAATGAATGTATGAAATTTCTTTCATTTTTAAAGAACCTTCAAGTGATAAGAAGTAATCAAGACCTCTACCAAGGAAGAATACATCGTGTACTTTGAAATGTTCATAAGCTATTTTTTTGATTTCTTCTTCTTTTGCTAGAACATTTTCAACGTTTTTGTCTATTGTCATTAAGCCGTTTGCGATTATTTCAAAATCTTCATCACTTAATTTTCCTGTTAGCTTACCGAATAATAAAGCGATTAAGTACATACTTACAACTTGTGTAGAGTATGCTTTTGTTGAAGCAACGGCAATTTCAGGACCAGCCCATGTATATAATACATCGCTTGCTTCTCTTGAAACAGTACTTCCTACTACGTTTGTTACTGCAAGTACTCTGGCTCCTTGAGCTTTTGCAAGTCTCATTGCTGCAAGAGTATCTGCTGTTTCTCCTGATTGAGAAATTGAAATAAGAAGTGTGTGTTCATCTATAATTGGATTTCTATATCTAAATTCACTTGCTATATCAACTTCAACTGGAATTCTTGCATATTTTTCTATTACATTTTTACCTACGTTTCCTGCATAGTAAGCAGTACCGCAAGCTACAATATAGATTTTGTTGATTTTATCTAAATCTTCTTTTGTTATTGTAATATCATCAAGTTTTACTTCGTGTTTTTCAACGTCAAGTCTTCCTCTTAATGTATCTCTGATAGCTCTTGGTTGTTCGTGGATTTCTTTTAACATGAAATGTTCATATCCGCCTTTTTCTGCACCTGCAGCATCCCAGTTAACTTTTAGAATTTGTTTTCCAACTTTATTTCCTTCATTATCATAAATTGTAATATCATCTTTTGTTATTACGGCAATTTCATCATCATCAAGCAAATATATATCTCTTGTGTATTTTAAAACCGCAGGTATATCACTTGCTATAAAGTTTTCTCCTTCACCTTTACCGATTATTAATGGGCTGTCTTTTCTTACTGCAATAAGTTCTTCTGGATCATCTTTACACATTATTGCAAGAGCATAAGAACCTGAAAGTTTTTTTACTACTTTCTTTACTGTTGAAAGTAAATCGCCATCATCCATATCTTCAAGTAAATGAGCAACAACTTCTGTATCTGTATCTGAAATAAATCTAAAACCTTTTTTTACAAGATCTTCTTTTAATTCAATATAGTTTTCTATAATACCATTGTGTACAATTACAAATTTACCGTTATGACTTGCATGTGGGTGAGAGTTTATGTCTGATGGCTCTCCATGAGTAGCCCATCTTGTGTGACCAATACCTACATGACCGTTAATATCTTTTTCTCCTAAGCTTTCTTTTAAATTATCAAGTCTGCCTTTATGTTTTCTTATTGTAATTTTATCATCTTCAAAAACAGCAATTCCTGCTGAATCATAACCTCTGTATTCAAGCTTTCCAAGTCCTTCAACAAGAATGTCACTGGCTTTTTTGTTTCCTATATAACCTACTATTCCGCACATATTTTAAATAATCTCCTTAAAAATAATTGTTGTGTGATTTTTAAGTTTTAGCTTAAATTTGTCCTTAAAATTACTTTTAAGTTTTGTTAAGCATTAAGGAATAACTTTTAAATCCCAAAGGGTATCCGCCGAAATTTCGATAAACCCTTTACCTCGTCAACCTTAAAATTTTATTTAGGAATTCGGTTCGGGCGCTTTAACTAAAAATTCCTATATATAAACCTCCTTTGTACATTATATCAAAAGAGGAGTAAATATAAAACTAAATTAATTATTTTTTAATATTCAGAAAATTTGCAAATAAAAAAATGCTTAAAAAGCATTTTTATACTGCGATTACAAACGCAATGGCATATTCTTTTTCGTGAGAAATGGATATTTTAAAATCTTCTATGTTATTTTCTTTCATATATTTTTTTGCATTACCTTCTAATTTTATATAAGGACAGTTATCTTCTGTTTTAAGTATTGTTATATCTTTAAAACTTGTTTTATCCATTCCTTTTTTTAATGTTTTCATTATGGCTTCTTTTACGGCAAAATATCCTGATATGCTTTTTGCATCATATTTATTGCTTTTAAAATATTCAATTTCTTCTGTGTTAAATATTTTCTTTAAAAAAGCGTCTTTATAGGGTCTTTTTAATATTTTTCTTATTCTATCAACTTTTACTATATCAACACCATTTGATATTATTTCTTTGTCTATCATACATAATTCCTTTAACTGCAAAAAGACCTCTCTAAGATGAAAGGTCTTAAATAGTCTATATATAATACTAACCTAAAGCATTGACTTTTTTTGCTAATTGAGCTTTTTTTCTGTTTGCAGCATTTTTATGAATAATACCTTTGCTTGCAGCCATGTCAAATTTTTTGCTTGCTAATTTGCATGCTTCATTAGCTTTTTCAACATCATTAGATAAAATAGCTTTTTCAAAATCTTTTTCAACTGTTTTTAAGTTAGTTTTGATAGCTTTATTTCTAAGTCTGCTTTTTTCGTTTGTAATTGCTCTTTTCTTTGCAGATTTAATGTTTGCCACTTGCTACACCTCCACTTTAAATAGTCTCGCGAATGATATTATAGCACCTATATATACCAAATGCAAGCATTTTTTTACTTTCTTTTCATGTTTTCTTATTGTTTATATTTTACATAGCAGGTTGTTCTTTTGCTATTAAAATTTTACCTTTTTTCTTACCTGTTTCAACTACTTTATTTGTATTAAATACTTTTTGATATTCCATAAGACCTTTATCTAAAATGTTAACTGCATTTATTAAGTCTTCTTCTTTTAATACATACGCAATTCTTACTTCATTTACTCCAAGTTCTTTTGTTGAATAAAATTCGCTTGCAGGGCAAAGCATAACTGTTTCGTTGTTATAATCATAATTTTCAAGTAACCATTTTGAGAATTCATGAGCATTTTCAACAGGAAGTTTTGCTATTAAATAAAATGCGCCTGCAGGTTTTTGTACTTGGATACCTTTTATTTTCTTTAATCTTTGATATATTGTATCTCTTCTATGTTTATATTCTTTTATTACACTTTCTATGTATTCTTTGCTTGTATGTTTTAAAACAGCAGCAGCTCCGACTTGGTCGATATAAGGAGCACAAAGTCTTGCTTGTGCAAGTTTTAAAACGTGAGCCATAAATTCTTCATTTTTTGAAGCGATTAGACCTATTCTTGCTCCGCATGCAGAAAATCTTTTTGAAATGCTGTCTATTATTACAACTTTGTCTTCAACGTCTTTTATAGATGAAAAACTTATAAATTTACCGTCGTAAACAAATTCTCTGTAAACTTCATCAACTATTATAAATAAATTATTTTCCTTTGCGATGTCACATAATAATTTTATTTCTTCTTTTGTATAAACTCTTCCTGTTGGGTTTGAAGGATTTGTTATGCAAAATGCTCTTGTTCTATCTGTTATTTTTGATTTTATTTCTTTTTTGCTTGGAAGTCTGAAGTTTTCTTCAGGTCTTGTTGTTATGGAAACCATGTTTATTCCAGCTTGAGTAGCAAAAATATTGTAGTTTGTATAATAAGGTTCAAAAACGATTATTTCATCACCTTCGTTACAAAGAGTTAGGAAAGAAAATAATATAGCTTCGCTTCCTCCGTTTGTAACTATCATGTCTTCTTTTTTCATGTTTGAACCGATTTCTTTGTAATATTCTTCAAATGCTTCCAATAGTTCTGGAATACCTTTTGAGTTTGTATATGATAATATGTTTTCATCAAAGTTTTTTACCGCACTGAAAAATTCCTTTGGTGTAACTATATCAGGTTGCCCAATATTTAATTGATATACATGAGTTCCTTCGTTTGTTCTTTTTTCTTGTATTGGGGCAAATTCTCTTATTGGAGATTGTCCTATTGATGTAACTTTATTTGAAAACATAACTTTCTCCTTTATTTTATTATCTTACTATAAGATATACTATCATAAAATAAAGTATATTTCAAGTATTAATTTTATAAGTAAGGTATTTTTTTATTTATACATTATTATAATATGTAAAAACAGGAAAATGGTTAATTAAATTATGTATTATTTATTGTAAATGTTTTCTATCTTAAAAAAATTAAGTATTTACTCAAAAAAAATTATTTTTATAAGTTATTGAAATAAAATAATTTCATGATATAATGTTAGCAGTTACTAACATTATTTTGTTTGTATTTTTTTTATTTTTGGTATAAAATAGATATATTTAATAATAGAAAGAAGGGTTTTTATGACAAAAGTAAATATAATATCCGGATTTTTAGGAGCCGGTAAAACTACATTTATAAAAAAATTGGTAAGTGAAGTGTTTACGGATGAAAAAGTAATTTTAATAGAAAATGAATTTGGAGAAATTGGGATTGATTCAGGCTTTTTAAAAGATGCCGGAATTGAAATAAAAGAAATGAATTCTGGATGTATTTGTTGTTCTTTGGTAGGGGACTTTAGTAAATCTCTTGAAGAAGTAATTAACACATATTCTCCTGATAGAATTATTATTGAACCTTCAGGTGTAGGTAAACTTTCAGATGTTGAAAAGGCAATTATAGATGTAAAAGATAAACTTGATCTTTCTGTAGACAGTAAAATAACCGTTGTTGACGGAAAGAAAGCAAAAATCTATATGAAGAATTTTGGAGAATTCTTTAATAATCAAGTTGAAAATGCAAATGTTATTGTTTTAAGCAGAACTCAACTTATGAAAGAAGAAAAGATAAATGAATGTTTTGAAGAATTAAAGAAACATAATGATAAAGCAAATATTATTACAACTCCTTGGGATGAGCTAAATAAGGAAGTAATACTTGATGCATTTACAAATTTTGATAAAGAAAATAAAATGCTTGAAGAATTAAAAAGAGAAGAAATGGAAAGTCATGAACATCATCACCATCATGAACACTGCGAATGTGGGCATGACCATGAACACCATCACCACCACGAACACTGTGAATGTGGACATGACCATGAACACCATCACCACCATCATGAACACTGTGAATGTGGACACGACCATGAACACCATCACCACCATGAACACTGTGGATGTGGACATGATCACCATGGACATGATGCAGATGAAGTTTTTGAAAGCTTTGGGATGGAAACAATTCATAAGTTTACAAAAGATCAGTTAAATGATATTTTGGAAGACTTAGCAGAAGGAAGTAGTTATGGGGTTATTTTAAGAGCTAAAGGTGTTGTAAGCGGAGAAGATGAAAGCTGGTATGAATTTGATTTAGTTCCGGGTGAATACGAAATTAGAGAAAGAAATGCCGATTATATAGGTAAAGTTTGTGTAATTGGTTCAAACTTATTTAAAGATAAATTAGAAAAAATATTTAAATAACAGAGGTGATATTATGGTAACACCGGTTTTTGTTATATCGGGTTTATTAGACAGCGGTAAAACAACTTTAATAAAGAATATGTTTAGAAGTCCTGATTTTAGAAATAACGGACCTACTCTTCTTATTATGTGTGAAGATGGGGAAGAAGAGTTTGAAAGAGATTTTTTAAGTGAATGTCAAATAACAAAAGTAACCATTGATGATATAGAGAAATTTACTCCAACACTTCTTCAAAATTATGAAGCATTATATAGACCAAATCAAGTTGTTATGGAATACAACGGAACATGGAGTATGGATACGCTTCTTAAAACAGATTTTCCTGAAAATTGGCAGATTGCAAGCGTATATTCTTTGGTTAACTGTGAAACAGCAGAAATATATATGCTTAATATGAGAGCAATGTTTATGGAGCCTCTTAATCTATCGAGTCTTATAATATGTAACAGGTATGAAGATGATTTAGACAGAGCAAAGCTTAGAAGAAATATTAAAGCTTTAAATCCAACAGTTCAAATTGTATTTGAAAGAAGTGATGGAAGCGTTGTTGAAGAGACTGAAGAGGATTTACCTTTTGATATAAATGCTGATATTATAGACGTAAGTGATGTAGATTATGGTGTATGGTTTATTGATACACTTGATAATCCTGGGCATTATATGGGCAAAAAGGTAAGGTTTAAAGCTCAGGTTTATACTGATAAGAGTTTAGGCAGAAATACGTTTGTTCCTGGGAGATTTGCAATGACTTGCTGCGCTGATGATATACAATTTTTGGGACATGAATGTAAGTATTTTTTGAAAAACTTCAGTTATAAAAATAGAGACTGGGTTGAGGTACTTGTGCATGTTGAGTATGAATTTAATGTTGAATACGGCGAAGATGTTCCTGTGTTATATCTTGAAAGTATAAAAAAAGCAGCTAAACCCGAAGATGAGATTGTATATTTTATGTAGTGTTGAAAGATATATGTTTTCATATATCTTCTTTTTTATTTCTTAAAAATTGTTAAATAAAAGTTAAAAATATTGTGTTATTTGTCAAATGCATATATAATTTAATTATGCTAAAAGGAGAGGATGTATGGAAAAAAGAAAAAGAGTCGTAAAAGTAAAAAAAACGATGAGAAGACCAAAAAAGAAAAAAGTAAATAAAGATAATAATATAAATCTTATGGATAATAATCTTTTTGAAGATGAAAAAGTACTTTCTAACATTGCAGTTGATGAAGGAACAAAAGAAAATATTGATATCAAAGATGATGTGCTTTTTGAAGATGTAGATGTAAAAACAGAGGATTTTTCTAATACAAAAGAAAATCAATTTGATGATGTAAAACAAAGTAAAAAAGATGTTGTTTTAAATAACAAAAATAGCAAAACTAAGAAAAATAATAAAAAAGCAAGCAAGAAGAAATATATACTTGGAGGAATAGGGGCATTTGTTTTAATATGTATTGCAGCTATTATTGTAAGTTATAACGTTTTATTAGGAGCTGTTGATTCTTCAAATACAAATAAAATGGATGTTACAATAGAAGAAGGTTCATCTCTTTCAGGTATTTCTCAAACGCTTAAAGATAAAGATTTAATAAGAAGTGAATTTGCATTTAAAGTTTATGTTAAGTTAACAGGAAAATCAAATGACTTAAAAGCCGGATATTATTCTTTCTCTCAAAGTCAATCTGCGGGCGAAATTGTTTCTATAATGATGGAAGGCAGTAACAGTGATACAGCGACTGTTACAATAAAAGAAGGTTTAGACCTTAACAGAATTGGTGATACTTTAGAAGAGCAAGGAATATTTACAAAAGAAGAATTTTTAAGTGAAATTAAAAATAATGCAGATTATTACAGAGAAAAATATGATTTCTTATCAAGTGTTCCAAAGGATAGGGAATATATTTTGGAAGGATACTTATTTGCGGATACATATAATATCTATGTAAATTCTACACCAAGAGATTTAATAGAAAAAATGCTTGATAGATTCGATCAGGAATATACAGACGAATATAAGAAAAGAACAAAAGAAATGGGTAAAACCATTGATGAAATTGTAACCATGGCATCGGTTGTTGAAAGAGAAACGATACTTGATTCTGAACTTCCGACTGTTGCCGGAGTATTTTATAATAGACTTGAAAAAGGTATGATGCTTCAGTCTTGTGCAACACTACAATATATTTATAAGGACTATCAATTCTCTTTTACAGAATCACAAAAAAATATTGATTCTCCATATAATACATATAAATATGAAGGGCTTCCTGCAGGACCTATATCAAACTTTAGAGCAGCTTCTCTAAAAGCTGCACTTTATCCTGAAGATACCGATTATTTATATTTCTGTACAAAAAATGACGGTACGGGAGCAAGTGCTTTTGCTACTACATATGAAGAACATGAAGCAAATATACAAAAATATAGTGGGAATTGGGAATAGAAAATGATAGATGAAATAACAAAGGAATATTTAGAGGGTCTTCTTCACTTATGTAGTGAAGAAGATGCTCTTTTAGAGTTTAGAAAAGAAGCAAAAGGAAATAATATACCTATTATTACAGAAGATGTTGAAAGGCTTGTAAAAATTATTTTAAAGTCAAGTTCTTCAAAGTCTCTTTTTGAAGTAGGAAGCGCTGTAGGTTATTCTTCCTGTGTGTTTGCAGATACGATGGGTAAAGATAGTTATGTGAAAACTATAGAAAGAGATGAAATAAGATATATCGAAGCTAAAAATAATATAAAGAAATACGGTTTTGAAGATAATATTGATTTATGTCTTGATGATGCAGGAGAAGTATTGAAAAATGAAGAAAAGGTATATGATGTTGTTTTCCTTGATGGAAATAAAGGACATTATATCCATATGCTTGAAGACTGTAAAAGGATATTAAAACCAGGCGGGCTTTTGATATGTGATAATGTTTTATTTAGAGGAATGATTGATAAAAGTAAACCTTTAATCAGAAGAAAAATAACTATTGTAAAAAGGCTTAGAAAGTTTTTAGATGCTATAAGCGAAGATAGTGAATTAACTACTTCTGTTCTTCCTATAGGGGATGGCTTAAGTATAAGTATAAAAAAATAAGTAATTTGTTAAAATTTTAATAGTAATTTGATAAATTTATGTTATAATCTAATTAATACCGATAAAAGAAAAAAAATTAGGAGGAATTATATATGTATTCAAAAAATGTAACAATTACAAATCCTACAGGTCTTCATGCTAGACCAGCATCTCAATTTGTACAAACAGCTGCAAAATTCTCATCAGAAATTCTTTTAGTTAAGAATGGAAATGAAATCAATGCAAAATCTATCATGGGCGTTATGGCTGGTGGATTATCTCAAGGTACAGAATTAGAAATCAGAGCTAACGGTGCTGACGAACAAGAAGCTGTAGATACATTAGCAGCTTTAATCGAAGACGGTTTTGGTGAATAATTTAATTTTATATAAAAAATAAGACATATTGTTATATGTCTTATTTTTTTATACTTTTATTTCCAAACTTCTTTAGCAATTTCTTCTATTAATTTTAATTTTTCCCATTGGTTTTCTTCTGTTAAAATATTTCCTTCTTCAGTTGAAGCAAATCCACACTGGGGACTTAGGCAAAGATTATCTAAATCTATGTATTTTGTTGCTTCTTTTATTCTTTTCTTTATAGCCTCTTTATCTTCTAAAATTCCTTTTTTTGATGTTATAAGACCAAGTACAACAAACTTATCTTTTGGTACAAATCTTAAAGGTTCAAATCCTCCTGAACGTTCATCATCAAATTCAAGATAAAATGCTTTTACGTTTTCTTCTTTAAATAAAATTTGTGCAATAGGCTCATAACCTCCTTCACTAGCATATGTTGAGTGATAATTACCTCTACATACATGAGTGGTTATAATTAAATCTTCTGGTAAATTTTCTATTGCTTTATTGTTTAACTCTACATATAATTTTGCTGTTTTAGTTACTTCTTCTTCGCTTAGCCCTATTAGTTTTACTGCATTTTTGTCGCAAAGCATTCCCCATGTACAGTCATCAAGTTGAATATTTCTGCATCCAAGCTCATAGAATTTCAAGATTGTTTTATTATAAGCGCTTGCAATATCTTCAATTAATTTGTTTGTGTCATTATAGTATTTTTTTACTTCTGATGCATTATCCGGTCTTTGTAATTCTGCGAAAAATTGAGCAGGAGCCGGTATCGTTTGTCTTGGAAGTACATCGTTGTTTAGGGCAGTTTTATGTAAAAATTGATAACTTTCAAAGAAAGGATGGTTTTCATTATATTCTACTTTGCCTTCTAAAGATGCTGTTTCAGCTCTTGTTTCTTCATCTTTAAATTGATATCCTTTTTCAAGTTCTTTCTTTTTTACTCCGCCTAGTCCCCACATGAAATCCAAATGCCACCAGCTTCTTGTAAATTCTCCGTCTGTAACTGACTTTAATCCTACTTCTTTTTCTTTTTTTACAAGCTCTTCAATGCATTTGTTTTGGATTTTAGTTAATTCTTCTAAAGTAATTTTTCCTTTTATATAATCTTCCTTAGCATTTTTTAGTTCTAAGGGACGTAGGAAACTTCCTACGATATCGTTTCTAAATGGTACGTTTGTTCTTTTTGTCATAATTAATTCCTCCTTAAGTTGCTTTGTTAGTATATCATGTTTTTTTATTATGTGATAATATACATTTTTTATATTTTGATATAGAAAAAAGGAATATCAATATTGATATTCCTTTATATAATCTTCTAATTTTTCAATGTATTTCTTTGCCGGTATGCTAAGGCTTGCATTTTTGTGTTTTATATAACCAAGTCTTATGACTTCATCAGATTCAAGAGGAATTGAAACAAGGTTGCTTCCGTTAAGTTCAACACTTAAAATACCCGTTGTTATGGTATATCCCTGAAGACCTATAAGAAGGTTTGAAAGAGTTGCTCTGTCACTTACTAAAAGATTTTTCTTATGAGAAAGCGTACTTAAAATTTCTTCCGAGAAATAAAAAGAATTATATGTACCTTGTTCAAAGGAAACTCTTGGATATGGATCAAGGTCTTCTATAGTAAGTTTTTCTTTTTTTGCAAGGGGATTATCTATGCTTATAAAAATATGAGGTCTTGCATCGAAAAGGTGAGTAAAAACTAAGCCGTTATCTTTTAAAATTTTATTTATTACTTTTTCGTTAAAATCGTTTAAATAAATTACTCCAATTTCGCTTCTAAGATTTTTTACATCCTCTATTATTTCATGGGTTTTGCTTTCTCTTATGGCAAACTCATATTCGTCTTTATCAAATTCTTTAACCATGTTTACAAAGGCGTGAACGGAAAAAGCATAATGCTGTGTGGAAACAGAGAATATTCTTTTTGATGGAGTTTTATTCATATATCTTTGCTCCAAAAGTTCTGCTTGTTCTATAACTTGTCTTGCGTATCCCAAAAATTCGGCACCATCTGAGGACAGAGATATACCTCTGTTTGAACGGACAAATATTTCAATGCCAAGTTCGTTTTCAAGTTCTTTTACGGATTTTGAAAGACTTGGTTGAGTTATGAATAATCTGCTTGCAGCTTCGTTTATTGAGCCGCAGTTTACTATTTCTATTATGTATTTAAGTTGTTGTAATGTCATTTTGTTTTACCTAAATTTTACATTCCTTTAATTTTTCTTTAATTAGTATGCAATATATTATATCATACAAAAATATAATATACATATAAATTGTTTTAGAAAGTAAAAGAGGGGATTTATGCAAGAAACACTGTTAAGTTTTATTAGAGATTACGGATATATTGGGATAATGATTTTAATACTTGTTGAAAATATTTTTCCACCGATTCCTTCTGAGGTTGTTTTGTTGTTTGGGGGATATATGGTAGTTGCAGCAGGGTTAAACCCGATTGTTGTAATTATTTTTGCAACGATAGGTGCAATTCTTGGTGCGGTTATACTTTATATACTCGGGTATATGTTTAAAAGGGAAAAACTTAGAGATTTGTTTTCCAGTAGATTCGGAAAAATTTTACATTTAAAACCTGAATATATTGATTTAAGTTATAATTGGTTTTTAAAATTTGAAAATAAGGCTGTGTTTATATGCAGATGTATACCTGTAGCAAGGAGTCTTATATCAATTCCTGCGGGACTTTCCAGAATGGAATTTTCTTATTTTATTATATTAAGTACACTTGGTACATTGATATGGAATACTTTACTTGTTTTTCTTGGTGTTATTCTTGGAGATGCATGGGAAAGTTTTCTTCCTTATTTTAAAAGCTATTCAAACATAGTTTGGATATTGATTTTTGCTTTCATTATTATTTATATTTTAAGATACAAAAAAGGTAAAAAATAGCCGATATATAGGCAAATCTTGACAAAAAAATAAACTTAATATAAAATATTACAAAGGTACTATTTTCATAGGACCTTTGTTTTTTATAATTAAAAAGATAGGAGAAATTGTAATGGAGGCAAACCAAATAGGAATGCTTGCGGTCATATTTATTTATTTAATAGGTATGGTTGTTATTGGAGCATTTTTATCAAAACAAAACGAGACGGCTCACGATTTTTATTTAGGAGGAAGAAAACTTGGACCTTTTGTAACGGCTATGAGTGCCGAGGCCTCTGATATGAGTAGCTGGTTACTTATGGGACTACCTGGAGTTGCTTATTTATCAGGTATAGCCGATGCAGGATGGACAGCTTTAGGTCTTGCAATAGGTACATATGTAAACTGGCTTATTATAGCAAAAAGAATAAGATTATATACGGAAGTTTCAAAGAACTCTTTTACTCTTCCTGATTTCTTTTCAAATAGGTTTAGAGATAAAAAGAAGATTTTAATGCTTATATCTTCATTATTTATAATTATTTTCTTTATTCCTTATACTGCTTCAGGATTCGCTGCTTGTGGTAAATTATTCTCAAGTTTATTTGGTATTGATTATTTTACCGCAATGGTTGTAAGTGCAGTGGTTATTATTTTATATACAGCAATGGGAGGTTTCCTTGCTGCAAGCACTACAGATTTTATTCAAAGTATAATCATGTCAGTTGCTCTTGTTATTATTCTTGTTTTTGGAATAAGTGCCGCAGGCGGTATGGATATGGTAATAAGTAATGCAAAAGAACTTCCGGGATATTTAAGTATGGTTTCAACTCATAATATGACAACGGGCAGCGCTGAAAGTTACGGCTTTTTAACAATCGTTTCAAAAATGGCTTGGGGACTTGGCTATTTTGGAATGCCTCATATATTACTTCGTTTTATGGCTATTGAAGATAAAGACAAACTTAAAATTTCAAGAAGAGTTGCTTCTATATGGGTTGTAATTTCTATGTTTGCTTCTATTTTGATAGGTATAATTGGTTATGGAATGACAAAAGCATCTGTTATTCCATTCCTTGAAGGAACATCTTCTGAAACAGTAATAGTTCAAATTGCAAATGTATTAAGTACACACGGATGGATATTTGCTTGCTTTGCAGGTGTAATACTTGCAGGTATTCTTGCATCAACAATGTCAACTGCGGATTCACAGCTTCTTGCTGCTTCTTCAAGTGTATCTGAAAATATCATAGGTGGTGTTTTTGGTAAAAAACTTGACGGCAAAATGAGAATGGTTGTAGCAAGAGGATGTCTTATTGCAATTGCTGTTCTTGGTATTATTCTTGCTAAAGATCCAAACAGCTCTGTATTCTCAATTGTATCATTTGCATGGGCAGGTTTTGGTGCTGTATTTGGACCAGTTGTATTATTTGCTCTTTTCTGGAGAAGAGCTAATAAATACGGTGCAATAGCTTCAATGATTTCCGGTGGAGTTATGGTATTCTTATGGAAATATGTTATAAGTAATTTAGGTGGTTTATTTGATATTTATGAATTATTACCTGCTTTCTTAACAGGTTGTATATTTATGGTTGTGGTAAGTCTTCTTACTCCTGAACCTGAAAAAGAAATAACTGATGAATATGATAAAGTACAAAGTTTATTATAATTTTTCATAAAAGCGGAGTTATCCGCTTTTTTATTTTTGTTTAAATAATTTATATATTCTTAAGGTTGAGTTAAATAAAAATATATTATATAATTTTTATATATTTTAGGAACGAAAGGTGATAAAAATGAAGTGTCCACATTGCGGTTTTAGCGAAAGTAAAGTTATAGATTCAAGACCTACTGATGATAATACGGCTATAAGAAGGAGAAGAGAGTGTTTATCTTGTGCAAAAAGATTTACAACTTATGAAAAAATAGAAACGATACCTTTAATTGTAGTTAAGAAAAATGGTACTAGAGAAGCTTTTGACAGAAATAAACTTATGAACGGTATAATAAAATCATGTGAAAAAAGACCTGTTTCTATTGAGCAGATAGAACATGTTGTAAATGAAATAGAAAGTAATATTCAAAAAATAGCAAAGAAAGAAATACCATCAAATTTAATAGGCGAAGAAATAATGAAATATTTAAAGGATTTAGATGAAGTTGCTTATGTAAGATTTGCGTCTGTCTATAGACAGTTTAAAGATGTTAACAGTTTTATGGATGAACTTAAAAGTATGTTAAATGAGCGAGGAAATAAATAATGGAAATAAAAGAAACCGTTATTAAAACCGAAAAACTTTTAAGTGGGAATATCTTTGATGTAAAAAGAGATACAGTTATACTTCCAAACGGAAATGAAGCAACAAGAGATAATGTTGAACATATGGGAGCTTGTGCTATTTTAGCAATAGATGAATATGATAATGTTATTTTAGTAAAACAGTTTAGATGCTCTATTTATGATGTTACAGATGAAATTCCTGCTGGAAAATTAGAAAAGGGAGAAGATCCTGATGTTGCAGCTTTAAGAGAGCTTGAAGAAGAAACTGGGTATACTTCTCGTAATATAATCCCATATATGAAATTTTATCCTGATATAGGATTAGGTAATCAACTAATATATGTATATTTAGCAAAGGATTTGGTTAAAACCTGTCAAGATTTGGATGATGATGAGTTTATAAATGTATATAAAATAAATATAAAAGAATTAAAACAAAAGATTTTTGAAGGAAAAATAACAGATTCAAAAATTATTGTTCCCTTTCTTAAATATTGTTTAGAAAATAATATATAAACAGTCATAAAATAAAAATAAGGACATACCTTTTATTAATAGGGCATGTCTTTTTTTGTGTCACGAAAAAATAAGGAATAATATTTTATGGTTAGAGAATTTATAAATTATCATTTTAAGGAAAACAAAAATAAATATTTATTTTTTCTTATTGTTTTTCTTCTTGGGATTATAATAGGGGGAGTCAGTATATATTTTTTAAGTTCTACACAATTGGATGAGCTTAAAGATTACATAGGTTCATTTTTTGAACTCATTACAAAAGATACATCAAGTATTGACAGTAAAAGAATTTTTAATCAAACAATGTATTCGGATATAAAAATATATATATTTCTTCTTATTTTGGGGTTAAGTGCAATAAGTATTTTATATTCCATAAGCATAATGTTTTACAAAGGTTTTTTGTTTGGTTTTGTAATAACATTTTTTATATCTTCTTATGGATTTAAAGGATTTTTATTTTTAATAAGCGTTTTGATAATTCCAAATATAATTAAAAATTCTGCACTGATGTTTGCTTTTGTGATGTCTTCTTGTTTTAAAAGTTCAATTCAAAAAAATAATAAAAATAAATATGGTAAAGTGAGAAATTCCTCTTTTTATCTTAGATATACAATATATATAGTAATAGCTTTTTTATTTAATGTTATGGGGATATGTTTTGAAAGTTATATTGCTCCGATGCTTATGGTATTATTTTCTTCTTCTTTTTTATAATAACATTAATATTTATATTTTACTTTAATAAATATTAAAAGGGAGGAGAAAATTATGTTAAAAAGAATAAGTGCTTTAGTATTAATATTTGCTTTTTTGTTTAATATTATGCCTATTTTTGTAAAAGGGGCAGAAGAGGAAAAAGTAGATTTGAACATAAAAAGTAAGGCTGTCGTTTTAATGGATTCTTCAAGCGGAAAAGTTTTGTATCAAAAAAATATGAATGATAAACTTTCTTTGGCAAGCGTTACAAAAGTTATGACTATACTTTTGATATTAGAAGCCATTGATAATAAAATCATAAATATGTCCGATATGGTTACAATATCAGATTATGCAAGCAGTATGGGAGGAAGCCAGCTTTATCTTGAACAGGGAGAAATGCGAAGTGTCGAAGAACTTTTAAATGCCATAATAATTGAAAGTGCAAACGACGCTTGTGCCGCAATGGGTGAATTTATTGGAGGAAGCATTGAAAAGTTTATTTTAATGATGAACGAAAAAGCAAAGAGCCTTGGAATGAAAAATACTCATTTTGTAAATTCAAACGGGTTGCCGGCTGATAATCATTATTCCAGTGCTTATGATATTGCATTAATGACAAAAGAGGTATGTAAGTATCCTGATGTTTTTAAAATAAGTTCCACTTGGCAGAAGACCATAAAAATAGGTAAAAATAATGATAAAGAGAGACTTCTTAATAATACAAACAAACTTTTAAAAATGAATGATAATGTTGATGGGTTAAAAACGGGATATACTGCTGATGCGGGACACTGTATTTCTGCTACGGGTAAAAAAGGAGATCTTCGTCTGATTGCTGTTATTTTAAATGCTCCCGATTCAAATACTAGGTTTGAAGAAGCAAATAAGCTTTTAAACTATGGTTTTAGCAATTACAAAGGAACAAATATTGTAACTAAGGGAGGAGAGTTTGGAGAAATTAAAATAAACAAAGGTTATGAGGATAATGTTAAGGTAGTTGCAAAGGATAATTTTACGGTTTTAAGCGGTAAAAATGAAAATGAAAAATATACAACCGATATAAAATTAGATGGTATCGTTATGAATGCACCTGTAAAAGAAGGGCAGAAAGTTGGGGTGATAAATATAAAAGAAGGAAGTAATGTTATAGGAAGTGTAGACTTGGTTCTTTGTAAAAAGGTTGAAAAAATAAATATGATAACATATGTGTTAAATATGTTTAAAGAATTTATCAGTGTATAGCTTTAATATTTTATTACATAAGTTCATTATAAAAATAAAATCCCGAAATATATCGGGATTTTTTATGTTAGTTTAATTTTAAATTTTTTGAATGCTCGTATATTCCTTTTATAGCCTGTTCGTTATTGTCTGTTTGTACACATCCAAGTGCGTTTTTAGGTTTGAAACTTCCGTGAAAATCACTTCCACAGGTGTAAAATAAATTATTTTTTATTGCATAATTTTTGTACTTTTCACGTTGCTCGTTTGTATGAGATGTATAATATGCTTCAACACCGTCAATTCCATATTCCTTAAGCTCGTCAAGTATATGTGTTTCATCTTTTATGTCGACTCCCGGATGAGCTATTACACAGGCTCCACCTGCATTTTTTATAACTTTTATTAAATCTTTACTACTTGGCATATAAGTAGGGGCATAAAGTTCTTTGCCTACTCCGAAAGCTTCTCTGGAAAGAGTTATTATGCTTTCAATATTTGGCTGTAATCCATGTATTAATCGGTGGTTTCTGTTTTTTTCTTCAATTAATATAGCATGAATATATGCTGATAAAAGAGGTATATCGCCTGTTGCATAATCAAAGACCTCTTTTTCATTTATTTTTAGTCCTTTTTCTCTAATTAAATCAATTTGTTTTTGTATACCGTCTTTTCTTCCTTGCCATATTTTATCTATTTCTTCATTTAAAGCTTTATCGTCTACGTCTATTCCATATCCAAGCATATGAAGAAGTTTACCATTGTGTGAGACAAATATTTCCGTTGCAGGTATAACGGTTATGTCTTTGTTTTTTGCGTATTCTAAAGCTTTTTTTACGTTTGCTATGCTTTCATGGTCTGCTATTGCAATATATTTAAGTCCTTCTTCAATTGCCATATCAATTATTTTTTCGACTTCTACTTCACCATCAGAACTTGCGTTTGAATGGATGTGTAAATCTATTTTCATAATAATTCCCCTTCCAAATGTGTTTGGTTTTGGCCTGTTATTTTTACATTTACTATTTTATTAAATATGTCTTTTTCGCTTTTAACTTCAACATATATATAATTTTCACTGTAACCTTCGTAAATATTATCGCTAAGTTTCTTTTCAATTAATACTTTTTGGGTGCTTCCTTTCATATTTTCTAAAAATTCATGTCTTTTTTTAAGCATTATTTCTTTTAATTCTTTTGCTCTTTTACTTTTTGTTTCTTTTGTGTTTTGGTTTTTCATTGTACTGGCAGGTGTTCCATGTTTTGGTGAAAATGGGAAGATATGAATATATGAAAATCCAATTTCTTCTGCGAATTTTTTTGTTGTTTCAAAATCTTCATCATTTTCATTTGGGAAACCAACTATAATATCTGTTGTTATTCCGGGATTATCAAAATACTTTCTTACTTTTGTTACTATGTCAAAGTATTCTTTAGTGTTGTAATGTCTGTTCATTTCCTTCAATGTTTTATCACATCCGCTTTGAAGAGAAATATGGAAATGAGGACAGAAAGATTTAAGTTTGCTTAATCTTTCTAGAAAATTATCGCTTAATAATTTAGGTTCCAGTGACCCAAGTCTTATTCTGTCAACCTGGTTTTGGTTATCAATTATTTCAAGTAATTCTATAAGGTTTTCTCCTGTGTCTGCTTTATATGATGCAATGTGGATACCTGTGATTACAACTTCCCTATATCCTCTTTTGCTTAGTTCTTCAATTTGATTTAATACTTTTTCAACTGATGCATTTTTTAATACGCCTCTTGCGTAGGGGATAATGCAGTAAGAACAAAACATATTGCATCCGTCTTGAACTTTTATAAAAGCTCTGCTTTTGCCTTCATATGTTGTAATTCCTACTTTATCAAAATCTTTACTGTCTTCTTCTATGTTATATACTTTATTTTTACTTAATTTGAATTCATTAATATAATCTATAATTTTTTCTCTTTTATGTGTTCCGCATACGATATCCGCACTTTCTACTTTTTGTGCTTCTTCAAAGTTACTTTGAGCAAAGCATCCTGTTAATACTGTTATGGCATCTTCGTTTTGGTGCTTTAATCTTCTAACAATTTGTTTGCTTTTTCTTTCGCTTTCGTTTGTTACCGCACAGGTATTTATAACATATACATCGGCTTTTTCATGAGCATCAACTATCTCGTATCCGTTTTCTTTGAATAATTCTATCATTGCTTGTGTATCGTAACTATTTACTCTGCAACCCAGAGTGTAAAATGCTGCTTTCAAAATGTATCTCCTTTTTTTCTGTTTGTTTTATTATATCACAAATTAAAATATAATGCATTTGTAAAATGTATTACAAATGTAACAATTTAATTAAATTTTACATTACAAAAGTATTAAAAATTATTGACTATAAAAAAAATGGTGGTATAATATAGGTAATGATAACGAATTAATAAAGGAGATTTTTAAAATGAGCAAAATGAAAAGAGCCGTTGTTTACGGACCAGAAGATTTGAGAATTGAAGAAATTGATATTCCTGTTCCTGGTCCTGGTGATGTGGTAATCAAAAATGAAATATCGCTAACTTGCGGTACTGACGTAAAAAGTTATAAAAGAGGATATCCTCTTATGACACCTCCTTTCCCTTTGGGACATGAATCAAGCGGAACTGTTTATGCTGTAGGAGAAAATGTAACAAAATTCAAAGTGGGAGATAGAGTTGTTTCTCATAACTCAGCTCCATGTAATGAATGTTATTTTTGTAAAAAAGGACTTCACTCAATGTGTGAAGATTTAATTATAAACAACAAAAATAACAGTGCCTTTGCTCAATACATATTGATTCCGGAAAGAATTGTAAATCAAAATATGTTCCATATTCCTGATGATATGAGTTATAGACAAGCAGCATTATTGGAACCATTCTCTTGTGCTGTATATGGAACAGCAAATGTTCCTGTAGAACAAGGTGATTATGTTGTTGTTAACGGATGTGGACCAATAGGTTTAATGTTTGTAAGATTATTATATTTGAAAGGTGCAAGAGTTATAGCCTGTGATATGAGCGAAAACAGACTTGAAATGGCTAAAAAACTTGGTGCATTTGATATTGTAGATTTAAACAAAGTTGATGACCAAATACAAGCAGTAAAAGATTTAACACCTGATAAGAGAGGTGTTGACGTGGCTGTTGAAGCAACAGGACTTGCAAAAGTTTGGGAACTTGCAATTCAAATGGCAAGACCTGGCGGATTTGTTCTTTGCTTCGGAGGTACAAAAGCAGGAGATACAATAACAGTTGATACAAAATTACTTCATTACAGCCAAATTACAATTAAAGGCGTTTTCCATACAACACCTTTATATGTAAATCAAGCATTTGAACTTTTGAAAATGCACGTTATTGACGAAAAAGATTTTGTTCAAAACGAATATAAACTTGATGATTTGGAAAAAGCTCTTATTGAACATTCTGAAGGTAAAGTTATTAAAAACTTTATTACATACAATTAAAGTTTATTTGTTTTCTTCAAAGCAGGTCATTTTATATGACCTGCTTCCTATTGCATTTTTTTCTTTTTATAAAATTTCTCCAATGTTTCTATAGATTTTTTATGGTGTGCATGTACCGTTTGATAGGTTATTGATAAATCTTCTGAAATTTTACTCCATGTTTCATAATTTAAATAATGTTTTTTCATTATAAGTTTATCAAGTTCACTTTCAAGAGAATTTATAATATTGTTTACGTCCATTTTATGTTTATATAATGTATTTATTTCCTTTATAAGCTGTTGTTTATATAAAATTAAATTAATTATGCTTTCTGTTTTATTGTCTTTGTTTTTTTCTGCTTTTATTCCGCTTTCGTTTATATAGGAAGAAATCCTTTCTATGTACATTTCACACTCTCTTATTTGATTTGTGGTATATTCTATTTTTTCGTTCATAAGATATGGTTTTGATAATTTTTCTTTAATATTCATTTTTCCACCTTTAATTTAATTTTATTTAAAAAGGACTTAATAAATATGTTTTATCAAGTCCTTAATTTTTTCATTATAATGTTAGCATAAAGGAGATATAAAAATATATAAATTTGTCGAAAAAGTTTAAAGGTTTTATTATTTAAAATATTTTTTTCTTTTCTTTGTCTTCTTGAACCATTCTTAATACTTCTCCGAAACGTTGAAAATGAACGATTTCTCTTTCTCTTAAGAATTTTAAAGTGTTTATTAGAAGAGGGTCATCTGTCATTTTTATTAAGTTTTCATAGGTTATTCTTGCTTTTTGTTCCGCAGCCATATTTTCATACATATCTACTTCTGGATCTCCTTTTGAGCCTATATAACTTGCAGTCCATGGCACACCGTCTACATTAACATAGAAAGGATTGCATCCATGTTCTATGTTGTATCCTCCAAGACCGCTGTTTATAAGCTCGTCTTTGGTTGCTCCCTCAACGAGTTTTGAAAAAATAGTTCCTATCATTTCAAGATGTCCAAGTTCTTCGCTTCCTATATCTGTAAGTGTGGCGGTACCTTCTTTAAGCGGCATATAAAACCTTTGTGTTAAATATCTTAAAGACGCACCAAGTTCACCGTCAGGTCCGCCGTATTGTGTTAATACGTTTTTTGCCATTCTCAAATCTTTTCCCGAAACTGTAACGGGATGTTGCAACATTTTTTTATAAATCCACATTATTCATTATCCTCCCAGTTCATGTTTTGAGCGGCCCAAGGACCTTCTATATATTTCCAAAATCCCTCACTGCTACCTGTATTGTCAATAGGGTTATTGAATTTTTCATAAGCTTCGTTTACTTCTTTTAATTTCTTTGAATATTCGTTGTGTCTTTTTAGTACATCCATGTCCCCTGGATGTGTATTTAAATAAAGAGCGGTATCTTGAGTTGCAAAAGTATATATTTTTATTTTATTGTAAATTTCTTCCATGCTCATATTATTTATATTTTCGTTATTATTTGTTCCGTCTGCTCCGCTGCATCCGTGTCCCATATCTATTTGCATACTGTATCACTTCCTTTTAAATTTGTGTTAAATGGTGAATATAAAGCTTCAAACATTGTTCCTTTTTTCATTAAACCTTCTTGTGCATCATACATATCGCTGTTTAATTGAAATGGCACATATGCATTTGCAACTTTTGGAATTATAGGCATATAAGGAACCATTGGTTTGTAATTTCTTTCATTCAATTTTAAATCCTCCCGATAAATTTGATTTCAATATAATATATTCATTTATTTTTTTATTGTGATAAATTAAATTTAATTGTCGCAATTTTTTGTAAATTTTTATGTTGATAATGCTTTTAAATGGGTTTATAATATTTTTTAACGTATAGGAGGAAAAATGGAAAGTAATATTACATTTGATGAAGCCTTTGAAATATTAAAAAAATACAATAAAGATATTTTTCATATAAGACATGCAATTACGGTATCTTCGGTTATGGGGTGGTACTGTGATAAATTAGGTATAGAAGATGAAAAAAATTACTGGGAAATCGTAGGACTTCTTCATGATGTTGATTTTGAATTATATCCAAATGAACATTGTAAAAAGGCCGTTAGTATATTAAAAGAAGAAAACGTAAATGATGATATAATACATAGTGTTTGTTCTCACGGTTATGGAATATGCTGTGATATAGAGCCCACAGAAAAAATGGAAAAAGTTTTGTTTGCAATAGATGAGCTTACCGGGATAATAAATGCTGCTGCTTTAATGCGTCCTTCAAAAAGTACAAAAGATATGCCCCTTAAGAGCTTAAAGAAAAAATTTAAAAGCAGAGGTTTTGCTGCAGGGTGTGACAGAGATGTTATACAAAAAGGTGCAGAAATGATGGGTGTTGAATTAAATGAACTTTTAAGTGACACTTTGGAAGCTATGAAAGCAAATGAAGACAGAATAAATGAATTTATGGAAAATTTTGAAAAAAATTTATAAAAGAGAGGTAATAATATGAAAGTAGTATCAACAAAAAAGGCTCCTGCCGCAATAGGACCATATTCACAAGGAATTATAGTAAATGGAATGTTATATGCATCAGGTCAAATTCCAATTATTCCCGAAAGTGGAGAAATAATGGAAGGAGATATTAAGGTTCAAGCAAAGAGAGTTTGTGAAAATATTGGTGAAATTTTAAAAGAAGCAGGAAGTGATTTTTCTAAAGTAGTAAAAACTACTTGTTTCTTAAGTGATATTAATGACTTTAATGATTTCAACGAAGTATACAGCGAATATTTTGTAAGCAAACCTGCTCGTTCATGTGTAGAAGTAAGCAAGCTTCCAAAAGATGTTTTAGTTGAGGTTGAAATAATAGCTTTAGTTTAAAAGGATGATTCTTTCATCCTTTTTTATTATTTATATGATAAAAGTTTATAATATGTGGTATCATAAATTTAATGAGGTGATAGGATGTATTATAGAGTTTCTAATGTACTGGAACAAATAGACAGTATAGAAAATTTATCTGAAAGTGAAGATGTTTTAGTTGTTTTAACCCTTGAAGAGTGGAAAGAAACATGTAAACAAAATGCCATATATACTTATTATATAGATTTTGAAAATATCAGCTTTTCAAAGTCTGAAGTATATAAAGATATAATAGCGGGAACATTTTTTATTCCTAAAAAGGGAGAAGAATGTTTAAATGGTAAGTTTGGGTATTATCTAAAAAAACATAGGATTTATTTTATTGATAATGATAATATAGTTCTTCCAATTATTGAAAAAATAAGTAAACAAAGACAGTGGAAAAATCCATCAATAGCTCATTTTTTATATGATTTTTTGGATATTTTAATTAGTGAAGATTTACATTACTTAGAGCATTTTGAAAAAAATATAAATAACCTTGAGGATAAAGTTCTTGATGGGGATTTAAGAAATTTTAATTATCTTATTGTTTCAATGAAAAGACAGCTTTTGGTTATTAATAATTATTACGATCAGCTTGTAGATGTAGGGCTTGTTTTTGAAGAACATGAAGAGGATATCTTTAATAATTCTTATAAAGGACTTTTTAAAATTTTTACGAATAAAGTTAGCAGACTAAACTCTAAAGTTGATACATTAATGGAGTATACCAGACATCTTAGAGATTTATATCAAGCTCAAGCTGATATCAGGCAAAACAAGACAATGCAGACTTTAACGGTTATTACGGCTGTGTTTTCTCCACTTACGTTAATTGTAGGGTGGTATGGGATGAATTTTAAATATATGCCGGAACTTACATGGAGGTATGGATATTTTTTTGTAATAGCTCTTAGTTTATCCGTAGTGGGACTTGGATATTATCTTATAAAGAAGCATTTTCATTAAATGGAGAAGAGTATGGATTATAATTTAATAATAAACAGAAAAAAAATTAAAAATGTTTATATAAGAGTTGATGATAATGGAAATGTGGTTGTAAATGCAAATAAAAGGGTAAAAGATAAATATATTTATGATTTATTAAATGAAAAAGATGATTGGATTCAAAAACGTTTAAAAGCTATAAATAATAAAAGTGAAGTTCATGATATTAATGGAAGAAAAATTTCTGTATTCGGTAGAAAGTATATAATAAAAGTAATTAAAGATAAGAAAAACAAAATAGAATTAAAAGAAAATTATTTTTTCCTTTATACAAAGTATGATGATATGGAAAGTATGGTAAAATTAATCAATAAATATTTAAAAGAGTTGTTTTTAGATAATTTAAACTGCTATATTATTAAAGAATGTATGAAAGAAGTTAAGAATATTGGGATAGAAGATGATTTTAATATTAAAGTTCGACTTATGAAAAGCAGGTTTGGAAGTTATTCAAAGAAAACAAATTCAATATGTTTAAATCTTGCTTTAATGAAATATGATATAGAAATTATAAAAAGTGTTTTATATCATGAGATTTGTCATATAAAACAAATGAATCATCAAAAAAGATTTTATGAACTTCTTTACAAGGTTTGTCCCAATTATAAAGAATATTCAAATTATTTAAAGAGAAATTTTAATTATTCAAATAAATGGTTTTTAGTATAAAAAGGAGATAGTTATGAATTTAAAAATAGGATTTATAGGCAGTGGAAATATGGCACAAGCTATTATTGGAGGTATGATTGATAGTAATCTTGTAAGTAAAGACAATATATATGCCACTGCGGTTTCTGATAAGACAATAAATTTGGTTAAAGAAAAATATGGTGTAAATACAAGTAAAGATAATAAAGATGTTGTCAATAAAACAGATATTATTTTCTTGGCAGTTAAACCAAATGTTTATAAAACTGTTATAGATGAAATAAAAGATGTTGTTGATGAAAACAAGCTTATTGTAACAATTGCAGCAGGGCAGACAATAGAAAATATAGAAGATATGTTTGGTAAGGAACTAAGAATAATAAGAACCATGCCAAATACTCCTGCACTTGTTGGAGAAGGAATGGGACTTATAACTGCGAATAAAAAAGCTACAAATGAGGATGTAGAAAATGTAGTAAAAATATTTAATAGTTTTGGTAAGAGTGAAATAGTTGAAGAAGCACTAATTGATACAGCCGGAAGTTTAAGCGGATGTGGTCCTGCTTATACATATATGTATATTGAAGCTTTGGCAGACGCTGCTGTTGAAAGCGGAGTTAAGAGAGATTTAGCATATAAGCTTGCTGCACAAATGGTTCTTGGTTCAGCAAAGATGGTTTTAGAAAGCGGGGAACACCCAGGTGCATTAAAAGATAATGTTTGTTCTCCGGGGGGAACGACTATAAAAGGTGTAAATGTTCTTGAAAAAGCTGGTTTCAGAGGGGTTGTAATAGATGCATTACTTGCAAGTATAAATAAAACTTTAGAAATGAGTAATAATAAATAAAAATATAAAAAAAGATTAAAAAAGATATTGACAAAGTATTATCCATATGATAATATAATTAAGCTTGATGAAAACCGAGAGGTACCGAAGTGGTCATAACGGGGCGGTCTTGAAAACCGTTAGGGTGCAAGCCCACGTGGGTTCGAATCCCACCCTCTCGGCCATTAAGAATTTAATATCTTTTTTTTTATATAGAATTCGGAGAAGTACTCAAGTTGGCCGAAGAGGTGCCCCTGCTAAGGGTATAGGTCGCGTAAGCGGCGCGAGGGTTCAAATCCCTCCTTCTCCGCCATTTGCTTTTAATCTGAAAACACTTTGTTATAAAGAGTTTTCAGTTTTTTTTGTTTACATAAATTTTTAAAATATCTAAAATATCTATTCAAATATTTAAAAGTGTGGTTAAATGTCTGGTTAAAAGTGCGGTCAAAAGTGCGGTATTTTAATTAAACTTATTTTCTAATATTTCAGTAAATTTGTTATTTATAATTTGATTTGTTTTTTCCATTTCTACGTCTAATGTATGGCTAAAAGTTTTAACTGTGTTCATTGTTTTACTGTATCCCATAATATCTTTAAGAGTTTTTAAAGGTAAATCGATGTCAGTTAAACTTATAAATGTATGTCTTAGTTTTATGGATAATATGTTTTAAAAGTTTATTTTATTTAAGTAATATTTCAGCTTAATAATAGGGTATTATTAAATAAGCGTTTGTTTTGTGTGTATTTAGCTGTTTATAAAAAAAATGTTTATTTTTTATTTAATTAAAAAATGTAAGCATAATTAGAATATATATAATTTAAATTAGAATTATTCTAATTTGCTTGACTTTTTGTCTTAAAGGGAGTATACTTATGTAAACAATTAAATTAAATACAAATATACGTTAATATAGATTTGTTATTTAGGAGGTGAATAGATATGTTAAAAAATAAAGTGGCAGTAGTTACAGGGGGAACCAGAGGAATAGGTTTTGCTACTGTAAAAACATTTTTGAAAAATGGAGCTAAAGTTGTGTTATTTGGCTCAAGAGAAGAAACGGTTAATAAAGCATTAGTAAAACTAAATGAGGAAAATAAAAGTTATGATGTTATTGGAATGTATCCAAATTTAACAAGTGAAAAAGAAATTAGAGAAGCTTTTTCAGAAATAAAGAGTAAATTTGGCAAAATTGATATTTTAGTAAATAATGCAGGAATGTCTGCAAGAAATAGTATTTATGATTATAGTTTGGAAGATTTTGAGAAAATTATTAATTTGAATCTTACAGCAGCATTTAATGCATCTAAAGAAGTTGCTAAAATCATGAAAGAACAAGGAGGTGGCGTTATATTAAATACTAGTTCTATGGTAAGCATATATGGACAACCATCTGGTGTTGGTTATCCTGCATCAAAATCTGCTATTAATGGACTTACAAAATCTTTGGCTAGAGAGCTTGGCAAAGATAATATCAGAGTAAATGCTGTTGCTCCAGGTATTATTAATACAGATATGGTAGCAGCATTACCAGAAGAACTTATAAAACCTTTAATTGCAACTATTCCTTTAAGAAGGGTTGGCGAGGCTGAAGATATCGCAAATGCATTCCTATTTTTAGCAAGTGATATGGCTAGCTATATAAATGGAGCTGTTCTATCAGTTGACGGTGCTGCAATGACTTAAAAAATGTATATAAAATATAATAAAGGAAATAAGGTGAAAAAAATGAACGTAAATATTTTTAGAAAAATGTCTTATGGAGTATATATTGCTTCAACAATGGATGGTGAAAGACCAACTGGATGTACAGTAAACAGTATTATGCAAATTACTTCTGAGCCTGCAACAATAGCTTTGAGCGTAAATCATAATAACTATACGAATGGTTGTATAGAAAAAACAGGAAAATTTGCATTTTCAATTTTAAGTGAAAATTCAAATCCTGATTTGATTGGAAATTTTGGATTTAAAAGTGGTAAAGACAATGATAAGTTTGAAAATGTTGATTATGAAATGGTTGAAGGTGTTCCTGTTGTAAAAGATAGTGCCGGTTATGTTGTATGTGAAGTAATTGATAAAATGGAAACAAGCACTCATACTGTATTTTTAGGAAAAGTTATCGCAGGTGAGGTTTATGATGAATCTAAGAGACAAATGACATATGCATATTATCATGAAGTTATAAGAGGTAAAACAGCAAAAAATGCACCTACTTATATACCTGAAAAAGAAGAAGAAAAAAAATATGATGGTGTAAAATACGTATGTACTATTTGTGGATATGTTTATGAAGGAGATCCTCTTCCAGAAGATTATAAATGTCCTATTTGTGGAGCAGGACCGGATAAATTTAAAAAAGTAGAATAATAAAAAAGACACTTTAAAAGTGTCTTTTATTTTTTTATGCTGCTTATTAAGCCTCCTGTCAATGCATCCATTAATGTATCGTCAATCGTTAGATCATAACTGTAATTTTCATTTTTCGTAAGTTTTATTTCTACAGTTTGTGTAGTTGTTTTGGTTGATTTTGCTGCATCTTCTATTTCATTTGCTAGAATTTTTAGGCATTGATTGTTTAAATTTGATTTTTTTGTTTTTGATGAAGAATATAAATTGTCTACAATATAATCATAAGATTCTTTTTCATAATTTTTTAGTACATTTTTAAAACTTACATTTGTTATTTCTACTTTAATATTTGCATTTTCTGTTTTTTCATCTATTGATGTAGAAATAATTTTATAACTAAAATTTTTGAAAAGGTTCGTATATATTTTATTTAATGTTTCTTCATCTCCAGAAGAGTTTACGAGCATATTTATATATTCATTATCTGCATATCCCATCAAAATATCTTTATTCCCTGATTTTATTGCAGATAAAAATTCTTCTGTTTTTTCTTCCGGTTTTACAAAAGTACATCCGAAAAGACTTAAAATAATTAATAATGTTAATAAAAGAGATACTAATTTTTTCATGTTTTTACCTCACTTTAATAGTTATATTGTATATATAAAATTTGTATCTTTCAATAAAATAATTAAATTTTTGACATTTATTTATAAAAGAAGTAAAATATCTTCAAATAGTTCTAATTATATAAAGGAAATATAAATGAAAAATAAAAAAGTTAAAGTGAAAAAAACGATGAGGCTGAATAAAAGAGAAAAAGAATTTTTAATGCGTCATCGTATAATAAAAGATACTTTAAAAGATGAAAAAAAAGAAGTTAAAGATGAAGTTAATGAAATTACAAATAAAAATATAGCTTCTTTTGATAGTGAAGACATATCTTTTGAAAGTGCACTTTTAGACCTTGAAAATGCCGAAAAGCTAATAGAAGAAACTATCGAAGAATTTTCTCATGAAAATGAGGATAAAAAGGAAGTAGAAAATAATAATGATGTAATAATAAGTGATGTAAAAAAGATAAAAGAAGAACTGGAACATGTTGAAAAAGAATTAAAGACAGCAATTCCAAAGGAAAAACAAAAAAAGAAAATTTTAAAAATTACAGCTATAGTATTATGTGGTTGTATTTTAACGACTTGTATAGGTGTATATAAATATAATGATATAAAATATAATGCAATTGAACTTGAAAAACAAAAGGCTGTTAATGTTGCTGCTAATGCCAAAGAAGTGAATATTTCAGATAGTTTACGTGAATATACAGTAAGTAAAGTGAAGAAAGAAGAAAAGCTGAAAAGTTTTTCATTAAGTGAAATTTACAGTATGGATGTAAGTAAACCCAGCGGTGTAACAGCTAAAGAATTAAGTTATATTACAAAACAAAATCTTGTGGGGCTTGAAGAAGCTTTTGTAAAGGCGGAAGAGGATTATGGTGTTAACTGTTTATTTCTTGTAGCAATTGCATCAATGGAAAGTGCAAATGGGACAATATGTTTTAAACCCAATAATATGTTTGGTTATGGCTCAAGCGGATATTCTTCAAAAGCAGAATGTATTGATGATGTTGCAAAAGGACTTGCAAATAATTATTTAAAAGAAGGTGCATCTTTATATAATGGTAAAACTATAAGTGATGTAAATAAAAGATATGCTTCAAGTTCAACATGGGATGATAAGGTCGCAAGAAATATGTATAACTATTATAGTATTATAAGTGAAAAAAGAAATTCAGCATTAAATAAGCTATAAAAAAGAGGACTGTTACCAGTCCTCTTTTTTTATTCTTCTATTCCCATTTGTTCTGATTGATCTTTAACAATTAAGTTGTCGATGAATTCATCTATATCTCCGTCAAGTACATCATTTAATTTATATAATGTTAATCCTATTCTATGATCTGTAACTCTACCTTGAGGGAAATTGTATGTTCTGATTCTTTCAGATCTGTCTCCGCTTCCTATTTGACTTTTTCTGTCGCTTGCAATTGCTTCTTGTTGCTTTCTTTGTTCAATTTCAAATAATCTTGCTTTTAATATTTTTAAAGCTTTATCTTTGTTTTTAAGTTGTGATTTTTCATCTTGACATGCAACAACGATACCTGATGGGATATGTGTAATTCTAACTGCAGAGTCAGTAGTATTTACACTTTGTCCGCCGTTACCGCTTGAACGGTAAACGTCAATTCTTAAATCATTTTGATCAATATTTACTTCAACGTCTTCTGCTTCAGGTAAAACTGCAACTGTTATTGCTGAAGTGTGAATTCTTCCGCTTGATTCAGTATCAGGTATTCTTTGAACTCTATGTGTTCCACTTTCATATTTAAGTCTTGAGTAAGCACCTTTTCCTTGAATAGAGAATACAGCTTCTTTATATCCTCCAATACCGATTTCGTTAGTTGATAACATTTCAACTTTCCAATTCTTTCTTTCTGCATATCTTGTATACATTCTAAGAAGATCTCCAGCGAAAAGAGCAGCTTCATCTCCTCCAACCCCGGCTCTGATTTCAACGATAACGTTCTTTTCATCGTTAGGGTCTTTCGGAATTAGTAATATCTTTATTTCTTTTTCAAGTTCGTCTTTTTGATTGTTTAAATCTGCAATATCATCAAGAATCATTTCTTTGAATTCATCATCATCACTTTCATTAAGCATTTCTTTATTTTCACTTAACTGTTCCATAACACTTGCATATTTTTTATATGCATTAACAATTGGTTCTAAATGAGAATGTTCTTTTAATAACTGCGTATATAACTCGTGGTTATTCATAATTTCAGGATTTATAATATCTTTATTTACTTCATTAAATCTGTTTTCTATAGATTTTAATTTTTCTAACATATATACCCCTCCGTGTTCTCTTATGGAATTATACACCAAAAAACCTTATTTTAAAAGTATTTTTTCTTATTTACATTTTAAAAGAAATTTTTTTAAACAAATTTTTTTATGTTTTATAAGTGAATAAATAATGTTTAAAGAAGTATTCTTTGGCAATAATAAAAATATATAAAAAGACATTGATGCCGGGAGGATTTATAAGGTGAAAAAAAGAATAAGAAAAAAAATTAAAATGGGGCAAAAAGAAAAGTTTCTTTCAAAAATATGTGTTGCTTTTTCCGTGATGCTTATTTTAGGAGTAATGTTTGGAGGTATTATAAACAAAAGTAATTTAAATGTTGCTGATGTGGGCGATGATAGAGTAGAAGAAAAGTCCGTTATGAATGAAGAGTTAAATAAAGGAAGTAATAAAAATAAAAGCAGTGAATCATTAAATATAAATAATGAAGATAAAACAGAAGAGACAAAAGATGATGAAAATATTGACGTTGAAGAAAACGAAAAAACAAAAGATGTTTTAAATACTGCTAAATTAGATTTATCAAATATTTCGCGTCCAGTACAAAGTGCAGAAATAATTATGGATTATAGCTATAATACAACTCCTGTATATTCAAATACTTTACAAGAGTATATATCTGATCATAAAGGAATTGATTTAAAATCAAATAAAAATGAAAATGTAAAAAGTATCTTGTATGGAAAGGTGAAAAGAGTATATTATGATGAAAGGCTAGGGTATAGTGTTGAAATAGACCATGGGAATAATTTATACAGTATTTATTCAAATTTAAATAAGAAGTTAAATGTTGAAAAAGGAGATATAATAAATAAAGGTGAAGTTATAGGAACTGTTGGGAAAAGTTCTTCGTTTGAAATAGCTGACGATTATCATTTACATTTTGAAGTAAAACAAGGTGCAGATAATATTAATCCTTCTACATTATTAAAATAATATAAAAAGCGGTACAATAATTATAACGTATCGCTTTTATTTAATTGACATTTTATTTTATATAATATATTATTTATAAGAAATATAATATATTGGGTGGTAAAAATTGAAAAGTTTTTTTTATACATTGTTTATATCTATGATACCTATTATAGAGCTTAGAGGTGGACTTCCCATTGGTGTTGCATCGGGGCTTTCATTACTTGAAGCATATATTGCTGCCGTAATAGGAAACCTTATACCTGTGCCTTTTATAATTTTGTTTATAAGAAGAATTTTTTCTTTTATTAGAAAATATATGCCTAAATTAAATGATATGGTAGATAAACTTGAAAATAAAGCTCATTTAAAGGGAGAAAAGGTAAAAAAATATCAAAAATTAGGACTTTTTATTTTTGTTGCGATACCTCTTCCCGGTACAGGTGCATGGACGGGAGCTTTAGTTGCTGCATTTTTAGATATTAGATTAAAAGATGCAATCTTACCTATTTTTGCAGGGGTGTTAACTGCTGGTTTTATTATTACATTGTTAACTTTTGGTGTTACTACAATTGTGTAAATGCAAAATTGTATTAGGGAAATATTTGAAATTCAGATGTTTACTTTTTTTTAAATATCTGTTTTTTTTATGATAGATAATTATTTTATAACATTATATACAAAATCAATAAATTTTAACGATAAAAAGTTATTTAATATTAAATATATAAAAAAATATTATATAAAAATAAAAAAAGTATTGACAAAATAAATTATATATATATAATTAAATTATAATCATTCCAATTTAAATAAGAAAGGGGAGAAAATTAAAAATATGGATTTAAAAGAAATCATAAGAAGTCATGGGTTAAAAGCAACTCCAAATAGAATTGCAGTTTTAGAATATCTTATGTCAAGTAAAGAACACCCAAGTGCTGATATGGTAAAAGAACATTTAAATTCTTTGGGAAATAAATTCTCTCTTGCAACAGTTTATAATATTTTAGATGCATTTGTTGAAAATGGAGTGATAATAAAAGTTAGAGATGATGAAAATAATATGATGCGTTTTGATGCAAATACAAAGTTTCACATTCATGTATATAATACAAAAACAAATGAAATTATGGATTACTTTGATGAAGAACATTGCAACAATATAGAAAAAAGTTTAAAAGAAATAAAAGAAAATAACGGGTTTGATGATAATCAAAGACTTGTTGTAGAAATGTAAAAGCTTATAATAGTTAAAAAACTATTTAAATAAAAAATAAAATAAATATATATAAAAGGAGATAATTAATTATGAAAAAATGGGTATGTACAGTATGTGGTTATGTTCATGAAGGAGAAAATCCTCCAGCAGAATGTCCTCAATGCCATGTTCCTGCAGAAAAATTTAAGGAAATGAGCGGAGAAAGAGAATGGGCTGCTGAACACGTTGTTGGTGTTGCTAAAGGTGTAAGCGAAGATATTATTGCTGATTTAAGAGCAAACTTTGAAGGAGAATGTTCAGAAGTAGGTATGTATCTTGCAATGGCAAGAGTTGCTCACAGAGAAGGTTATCCAGAAATCGGTCTTTACTGGGAAAAAGCTGCTTATGAAGAAGCTGAACATGCTGCTAAATTTGCAGAATTATTAGGTGAAGTTGTAACAGACAGCACAAAGAAAAACCTTGAAATGAGAGTTGAAGCTGAAAATGGTGCAACAGCAGGTAAATTTGATTTAGCTAAAAGAGCTAAAGAAGCTAATCTTGATGCAATTCATGATACAGTTCATGAAATGGCTAGAGATGAAGCTAGACATGGTAAAGCTTTTGAAGGATTACTTCAAAGATATTTTGGTTAATAAAATACATAAAAAAAGCCTTTTTATAAGGCTTTTTTTTATGTTAAAATTATTGTCAATTTGACTTTTTTTTATAGTTATAGTATTATAATTAGATAAATTATGGTAAAAAATAAATTTATCGTGAGGAATTATAATAATGTTAAAAGAAGCAATTATTAGTTTTATTGAAATATTTAAATCGAATATTAAAAACAGAAAAAAATCTATGGCAATGGCTAAAATGACCCTTAAAAAAAGATATTCAGGGTCAGCATTAGGTGTGGGGTGGTCACTTGTAAAACCTATATTATTTATTTTTGTATATTGGTTTGGTATTCAAATCGGCATAAGAGGAGGAAAACCAATGGATGGTAATATTCCTTTTATTTTTTGGTTAATGGCAGGTATAATAGCTTGGTTTTATATTAACGATGTTATGCATATAGGTATTTCTTCTATTAGAAGAGATAGTTATTTGGTTACAAAGGTTGTGTTTCCTATAGAAACAATTCCTATATATAATGTAATGTCGTTATTTTTTACGCATTTAATACTATTAGTTCTTGTATTTATAGTACTTTTTATTTGCGGATATTATCCAAATATATATTATTTTCAGATTATATATTATACCGGCTTTTTATTCTTTTTTAGTTGTGTGTTATGTACCTTTTTATCAACTTTATCTGTAATAAGCAGAGACTTTGAACAACTTATAAAATCAACAACAATGATTTTTTTCTGGTTATCTCCAGTTGTTTGGGCACCATCAAAATTAGCAGAAGGGTCTTTATTATTTAAAATACTTAAACTTAATCCTTTTTATTATTTTATACAAGGATATAGAGATACGTTTTTATTTAAAACATGGTTTTTTGAAAGACCTGCATATACGATATATATGCTAGTATTTACTTTATTATTTACATTGTTAACTGCATATCTTTACAAAAAACTCCATAATGAGTTTTCGGATGTATTATAGGAGGGTATTATGGCAAAAAAATTTACAAGAAATTCAGTTGATGTTAATATAGAAATTACAGATGAAATGAAAGCAACTATGTTAAAAGATTGGCCTGATAATATTCCGGATGAAAATGTTGCTGTTAGCGTTAATAATGTTACAAAGATGTATAAAATATATAAAAAGGCTTGGCATAGAGTTGTTAATGCTTTTTCAGATAAAGTTAAATATGGTGAGTTTTATGCTTTAAAAGATATTAATGTCAAGTTCCCGAAAGGTGAAACAATTGGTATACTTGGAGTAAATGGTTCTGGTAAATCTACTTTACTAAAAATGATTACAGGAGTTGTTACTCCCACAAAAGGAAATATAGAAGTTCATGGTAGAATCTCAGCATTGTTAGAGCTTACATCAGGATTCGATAAAGAACTTACGGGATATGAAAATATATTTTTGAAAGCAACTACTCTTGGAATTCCTTTGGATGAAATGGAAAAAAGAATTCCGGATATAATTGAGTTTGCAGATATAGGAGATCATTTATATCAGCCTGTAAGAACTTATTCTTCCGGTATGAAGTCAAGACTTGGTTTTGCAATAAGTGTAAATGTTGAACCTGATATATTAATAGTTGATGAAGCTTTGGCAGTAGGGGATGATACTTTTAAATTAAAATGTTTATCAAAAATTGAAGAGTTTAGAAAACAAGGGAAAACAATTCTTTTTGTAAGTCATAGTTTATTTACTATTCGTGGGTTTTGTACGAAAGCTATGTGGATAAAAGATGGGGAACTAATGGCTAAAGGTGATACCGATATGGTAACGAAACTTTACGAGGACTATTTAAAAGAAGTAAGGACAAAAAAGAGGATTCAAGAAAGAGAAAGCCAGGAAAAAGAAAATGAAATTTTTGAAAAAAAAGATATTTTAGAAGTAATAAAAACGAGATTTATAAACACAGATGTTGATTTGAATAATAGAATGAGATTTCAATATGGATCATCTTTGGTTTTTGAAGTTGAATATGAAGTTAAAAAAGAAATAGAAAATGATTTAGTTGCTTCTTTTTCTATTAGAGATATCGAAGACAGAGTTATTTTTGCAACAAGTAAGCAAAATGCAGATAATACAGTTGAATCTTCAATGGGACGACATGTATATAGAATTATTTTACCAAATTTAAAATTACTTCCGGGAACTTATAGAGTGGCTGGTGAATTATGGAATAATGAAGCAGGTCTTCATTTTAAATTTGCTACTATAAGAAGATTAATAATTAATAGTAAAGATTATCATGGTGATGGTGTTTATGAAATACCGTATAAGACTATGAAAGATGAATTGTTACTCGAAGAACGAAAGAATAACGGAACCTTGACTGACGAGTTCATTGAGAATATGTTTAAATTATAGTTATATAAAGAGGAATAAACATTATGTCTAATAAAGTTGAACAAAAATCAATAACCAAAGGACAAAGTTTAAAAAGAAGAACAGCAAAATTTTTATTAAGAGCATCTTTTTATATTTCATATATTTTACCTATACAAAAAAAGGTTGTTTTTGTTGCTAATAATACAGATAAATTGGATAGAAATCCTAAATATATTTATGATGAAATAAAAAGGCAAAATTTAAATTTAAAAACTGTATGTATGTTTAATATTGCAGGAAAAAAAGGTTTAAAAAACCAGATTAAATATTTACTTAAAAATATGTTATCAGAATATCATATGGCAACTGCAAATTTTATTATTTTAGATGCCCATTATTTTCCTTTGTATGTTATTAAAACCAAGAAGAAAACAGTTGTAATACAAGTTTGGCATGCAAGTGGTGGATTTAAGAAAGTTGGTTATAGTGTTTTAGATAGAAATTTTGGTATTAGTAAAAAGGATCTTGAAATCAGCCCAATTCATACAAATTATACTTATTGCTTGATGGGTAGTCAGTATAATGCAAAATTTTATGCTGAAGCTTTTAATGTGGGAATGGATAAATTTGTTACTAATATTGGTATACCTAGAACAGATGTTTTTTTTAACGAAGAATTAAAAAGTATGCTACCTGAAAAAGTATGTAATATGTATAATCTTCCAAAAGATAAAAAAATTATATTATATGCGCCTACATTTAGAGGTGAACATAAAACAGATGCATATTTTAAAGATGATTTAGATTTTTCTGTTATGAAAGAAAATATAGGTGAAAAATATATTATATTATTAAAACTTCATCCATGGATAACGGAAAAATATAAGATTAATGATGATTTAAAAGGTTTCTTGTTTGATGTAAGCGATTATCCTGATATAAATGAATTAATGATGATAAGTGATATAATGATTACAGATTATTCATCTGCAATATTTGAATATTCTTTACTTGAAAGACCTATGATGTTTTTTGCAAGTGATTACTATGATTATATTGATGAAAGAGGTTTTTATATAGATTTTCATAAAGATCTTCCAGGAAAAGTTTATACTGATACCATATCTATGGCAATGGATATAAAAAATGGTAATTTTGAAATGGATAAAGTAAAAGATTTTAAAAATCAAACATTTGAAGTTGCTGATGGTAAAGCCAGTGAAAGATTTGTAAATGAATTAATTAAACCTAATATTATAAAATAAAATTATACTTTTAAGGAGGAGTTAAAATGTCAACAGGAATGATCATTTTAGCCGGTGGTATAGGTAAAAGAATGGGGAGACCTGTACCCAAACAGTTTTTATTACTTGGAGGAAAACCTATTATTCTTCATGTGCTTGAAAAAATTGAAAAAATTGAAGAAATAGAAAAGGTTGTTATTTGTTCGCCTAAAGAACATATTGAAGAAATGCAAAGATTAATTTTTAACCACAACATTCAAAAAAATATTTTATGTGTTGAAGGTGGTAAAAGTAGACAGGAATCAACATATATAGGATGTAAATATCTTGAAGATGTAGACAGTGTTATTGTTCATGAAGCGGTAAGACCTTTTGTAAGTAAAAAGGAATATGAAGAATTAATTAATGATGAAAATGATAATGCAATTTATGGACTAGATATCCCTTTTACAGTTTTAAAACAAAAAGATAATTTTATATCTGAAAATTTGGTAAGAGATGAGCTTGTAAATGTTCAGCTTCCACATAAATTTGAATTAAAATTATTACTTGAAGCTCACGAAAAAGCAAGAGAAGAAGAATTATTTTTTACAGAAGATGCATCTTTATTCTATCATTATAATCCTGATAAAAAAATTAAAGTTTTACCAGGTTCTTTATACAATATAAAAATAACTACGCCTGTTGATTTGGTAACATGTGAACAGATATATAAAGAATTTATAGTAGGAAAGGAATAATATAAAATGAAAACATGTATTATTACTGGAGCAAGTCAAGGTATAGGTAGAGCTACAGCTATAAAAATGAGTAATGAAGAAGGTATAGATAACATTGTCTTAATGGCAAGAAATGTTGATAATTTAAATAAAACAAAAGAAATGATGAATCCTAAATGTAATGTTATGGTTTTACCTAATGATATGATGGATTTGGATGGAATTGATAAAAAAGTCGATGAAATTTATAAACAATTTGGTTCTATAGACTTACTTATAAATGGAGCTGGTTTTGTAAATCCTACAGCTTTACTTGATACGACAAATGATAATTTCGAAAGAACATTTACAATCAATACTGTTTCTATGCTTGTAATGATTAGAGCATGTGTGAGATATATGAAAGGTAAAGACGCTAAAATTTTAAATATAGCTTCAACAGCAGGATCTACTTCAAGACCTGGTTGGGTGGCTTATGCAGCTGCAAAAGCCGGAGTAATATCTCTTTCTAAAACATTAGCTGATGAACTTAGAGATTATAAAATTAAAGTTTATTGTATTTCTCCTGGAAGATGTGCTACTGAGCTTAGAAGGATTTTAGCTCCAGAAGAAGATCCAACAACAATAATGCAACCTGAAGATGTTGCGGAAGTAATTGCAAACTTGTTAAGAACAGGAGAAAACTGTTTAGATGGACAAGATATTATTGTAAGACAAAAATAGGGGGTAATAAAATGAGTGATTGTCTTTTTTGTAAAATAATAGCAGGTGAAATTCCTTCAACTAAAGTTTATGAAGATGAACTTGTATATGTATTTAAAGATATCGAACCTATTGCACCTTTTCATGCTTTGGTAGTTCCCAAAAAACATTATTCATCTATTTTAGATGTTGATGACGAAGATAAGATAATTAATCATATTTTTGCAGTATGTAAAAAAATTGCGAAAGATCAGGGCTTTGATGAAAAAGGATTTAGAATTATAAATAACTGCGGTGAAGATGGAGGTCAAAGTGTTCATCACTTACATTTCCATTTATTAGCAGGAAAAAAATTATCTTGGGAAGCTTAAAAAGAGCATTTTATATGCTCTTTTATTTTTTATGGCAGTTACAATTTGTACAGTTGCATTCTTCGCTGTTACAATCACATATTTTATAATTACCGCCATCAATAATTAGCTTTCCACCTTTTGTTAAAAAGTTAGCAATTTTTTTTCTGGCACTTGTATATAATATTTGAATAGTTGCTCTTGAAACATTCATCCATTTTGCACATTGTTCTTGTGAAAAATTTTCGTTGTCCATAAGTCTTATTACTTCATATTCTTCTACTGTCAAAGTTGTTGTTTCGCTATTATTGTTTTGTGATATAAAAGTATTTGATATAGGCATTTTGCAAACATTTTTGCATTTTGTAGGTCTTGGCATTTTTTCACGTCCTTAATTTATTTATATATAATATTAAATAGGATTTATTTTTTTGTCAATATTTATGTAAAATAAAAGCTGACGTTATGTCAGCTTTACATATAAATAATTAGTCCATATTATTATCTACTTTATTAAAGAAACTTAGAGAATATAATCCGCTTATTCCAACTAAAGCAAAGATTATTCTGCTTACTATTGATGATTGACCACCAAATAATGCTCCAACCAAATCAAATTGAAAAAAGCCGATAAGCCCCCAGTTTATAGCACCAATGATAACTAATAATAAAAATAGCTTATTCATCTTTTTCACTCCTTTTTAGAAATTTTCTATTTTATTTTTTCCCAAAAAGAAAATTTTATGATTTTTAAATAAAAAAGACTTGTAAAATATACAAGTCTTATTTTGCAACTTCTATTAAATTATCAGGTGTATTGTTATATACTCTTGAATTCTTAGGTACACTTGTTGTCAACCAAACATTACCTCCGATTATAGAGCCTTCACCAACTGTAGTACTGCCTCCAAGAATAGTTACTCCGGCATATATAATTACGTTATCTTCAATATTTGGATGACGTTTAACTCCTTTTACAGGGTTACCATTTTCATCAAGTTCAAAACTTTTTGCTCCAAGAGTAACTCCTTGATAAAGTTTTACATTATTGCCTATAACGCAAGTTTCTCCTATAACAACTCCCGTTGCATGGTCTATAAAGAAATATTTTCCTATTTGTGCTCCTGGATGAATATCAATTCCTGTTTTTGTATGTGCATATTCTGTCATTATTCTTGGAATTAGAGGTACCTTTAAGTTAAATAGCTCATGTGCAAGTCGTTGTATTGTAATTGCTTCAAGGTAAGGATAGCTTAAAAGTATTTCTTCAATGCTCATAGCAGCAGGATCTCCGTTATAAGCAGCTACAATGTCTGTTGATAAATACTCTCTTACCTTTGGTATGCTTTCCATAAACTTAATGGTTGCTTCATCAGCTTTTTCTTTACATTTTGTACAATTTTTATTTTTATTTTCATTGTCACACATGTTTATGTAGACTTCTCTTATTATACTGTTAAGCTCCATTGCAGCAGTATTTAATCTTTTTCTAACATATATGTTTATAAATTCATTATTATCCAAATCTTTTTCATATATGGTAGGGAAGAGTCCTGCTTCAAGATTCTTTATGATTTCGTTAACTTTTAATTTCATGCCAAAGCCGCTGATGCCTTCATCTGTAAGTTCTTTTTGATTGATTTCAACAACTTGACTTGATATTTCCTTGCTTCTTGTTTCAAGCCATTGTTTCATGTTTATCATATTATGTCTCCTTTTTATTCTTCTAATAAAGGTAATGTTATTATAAATTCACTACCGACATTTTCTTTAGTCCTAACTCTTATTTTACCTTTATGGTCCAGAATAATGGATTTTGCAATACTAAGTCCAAGTCCCATTCCGCCTGTTTCTTTATTTCTTGATTTATCTGTTCTGTAGAATCTATCAAAAATATTTTTTAAATCTTCTTCTTTTATCCCCATTCCATTATCCTTAATAGATAGTATAGCATTATTGTCTTTACTTTGTAAATTGATTTTTAATGTAACATTATTATTTGAATATTTTATTGCATTATCTATTATTATTCTAATTACTTCTATTATCCTAAACTCATCAGCATTTATATATATATTTTTATCTATATTATTTATAAATGTAATATCAGGATGGGTTATTGTAAAATCTTTTATAATTAGATTTACACTGTCTGTTAAATTTACTTTATCAAAATTATAGTTTATTTTCTTTTTATCATATTTTGCTAAAAATAATAATCTGTTAACAAGATTTTTCATATTTTCAGCTTCAAAAATGATAGAATCAACACTTTCGTCTAAAATTTCTTCATCTTTTTTACCCCAGCGTTTTAACATGTTACCATATCCGGAAATAACTGAAATAGGAGTTCTAAGTTCGTGAGAAACATCAGAAACGAATCTTTCTTGTTTTTCGTATGCATCCTGGAATGAATCTATCATTTCGTTTGTTGTTTTGGCAAGTTCTTTAAGTTCATATTCTGCTTCTGATACATCAAGTCTTAAATCTAGATTTTCTGCGGTTATTTTTCTTGTTGTTCTGTTCATTTGGTTTATTGGAGCTAAAGTTTTTCCTAGTTTCATTCTTCCAAGAATAAGAATAATAAGTGCACCAAAACATAGAACAATAGAAACAGGAGGAATTACTGTTGTTAATCTTTCTATAAAAGGTTTGGCGGAATAAAAAATAAGAAGTTTATATATTCCGTTATCTGTCTTAATATCTCTTGAACTAACCAAATATCCTTTATTTAATAATGATATTCTTGGGAAGGCTTCAAATAAATAATTATATTTTAAATCTTTAATATATGTTTCTATATTATCATTTTTTTCTAAAAGATAATAATCTCCGTTTGTATTTATAATTGATATTATTGATTGTTTGTATTTTTTTTCTATGTTTTCAATATTTTCTATTATATAATTTTTATCTTCAAATCTTCCGTTTTTTAAAATTTTTGTAACGGTATTATTAATTTTACTGCTTTCATTATATGCTTCATCATATGTTGATTGTAAAAGAGAAATAGACAGCACAATAACAGCTACTACGGCAATTACCAAATAAAGGTATGTATACCATAGAGCCGTTTTTTGCTTTATGCTCTGACTATTTTTTCTCCTTCTTTTTTTCTCTTTTTTACTATTCTTCATCATCATCTTTAAATTGATAGCCTATTCCTCTTACTGTTCTAATATAATGTGTGTTGTATTTTTGATCAATTTTACTTCTTAAATATCTTATATATACATCTGTAACATTTGTTTCTGATTCATAATCATATCCCCATACATTACTAACGATTTGCTCTCTTGTTAGAACTATATTTTTATTTATCATAAGATATTCTAAAAGTTCAAATTCTTTTTTTGTAAGGGATATTTCTTCATTGTCAAAATGTGCTGAATAAGTATTTTTGTTTAAAACTATTTTACCGGCTTTAATTATTGCTTCTTTTTCTTTTTTTTCATTTTCTCGTTTTGATCTTGATAAAATTTTTCTTATTCTTGCGAGAAGTTCTTCTATTGCAAAAGGTTTAGTCATATAATCGTCTGCACCTATATCAAGCCCCATAACTTTATCTGAAACATCTGATTTTGCTGTAAGCATTATTATAGGTGTTTGAATGTTATTTGATCTTAGTCTTCTGCAAATCTCTATTCCGCTTAAATTAGGAAGCATTAAATCAAGTATAATTAGGTCGAATTTATCGTCCATAGCTTTAATAAGCCCGTCTCTTCCTTCTGTAGCTATTGTTAAGTTATATCCCTCATGTGTCAGTTCCAATTGTAAAAAACGTGCGATTTTTAATTCGTCTTCTATAAGTAATATTTCGTTCATTTTTTCCTCCTGGTTACATTATATCAATAATATTGAATCCATCTTCATCTTTTGAAATTTTTGTATGATTAACGTATGTATTTACATTATTTATATTTTTATTTGTTTTCTTTTTTATTTTATTTCGTTTATAAGGAATAATAACATCTTCACTATTTACTAAATCCATTGTGATTGATGAATTTGTTATCATTATAAATACTAAGAAAAGACCTATAAAAATTGAAGGTATTGGAACAATAATACAAATTAATATAGGTAGAAGTAATGGTATATCCATTATATTTTCATTCATATAATTAATTTTAAAACGATAACTTTTTTCTCCAAAACTTATTGATACAATATGTTTATATAGTCTTATTATATATCTTTCATCATAATTTATAATATACTCTAAAGCCTTTTCATAATTATTTCTTGAACGTATTAAAGCCTTTTCGCAAAAACCGTAATCTCTGCCAGTAGCATCTCTTAACATTTCAATTTTATTTTCATCTAACTTCATATTTTCCCTCTTTGAATTAAAATATATTTTAATTATAATATATAATCATATTTTATTAAATAATAATACAAATATATTAGATTAAAATTTGTTTATTATTAAAAACAAATTATATTAACTTGAGAATGAGTAAAAAACAATGTATAATAAATACAATTAAATAAATAATTTAGGAGTGTATTGATGGCATTTAATAAGAAAAATGTAACCATAGAATATATAGCTAACGCGGGAGTATTGTTTGAAAATAAAGGTAAAAAGATTTTAATTGATGGAGTTCATATTAAACCTGTACCACCTTATTTTAGCGTTAAAAAAGAAACAATGCAAAAAATTATAGATGGAGTTGCTCCATATGATAAAATAGATATTTTAGTTTTTACTCATCATCATATTGAACATTTTGATGCTTCTTGTGTATGTGAGATTTTAAAAAATAACAGATTAACACAACTTATTTGTACTTGTACTGTTATGGAAAGATTAAAGGAAAGTGCAAATTTTGATCCTATTATAGTTTCTCAAGTGCACGAATTTGAAATTCCTTTTTTCAAATCAATTTTAGCAAGTATCAAGAATGTATCATTTGAAGTTATTTCTTTACCTCATGACGGTAAAAATTATGAAGATGTAGAAAACTTTGCTTATTATTTTGAATTTGGTGGAAAGACTTTTATGCATCTTGGGGATAGTGCACCTGTTGTTGAGAATTTTAAAGAAGCTGGAATTTTTGAAAAAGATGTTGATGTTTTAATTGCTCCTTTCCCTTATATTGCTTTAAAAGCAGGAAGAGAAATAATAAACAGACTTAATCCAAGAAGGGTAATAATTGTTCATTTACCAGATAAAAATCTTGATAAAGGTAATTGGTTATATAATACATTTAGAGTATTTAAAAAATATGAAAGAGAACTTCCTCCAACAGATTTCTTTACAAATCCTGGGGAAGATATGACAATAAAATAAAAAAGAGCTTAATAAAAGCTCTTTTTTTTTATTCAACCTTTCCAAAGTCCGAGAAAGGTAAAATTCTAAATACTATTTTTGATTTAAAATTTTCTCTTGGAATAAAACCTATTTCTGCAGACCTGCTGTCTTTTGAGTTTGGTCTATTATCTCCAAGAACAAAATATTTTCCTTCAGGTACTGTTGTTAGAGGATAATCATCGTAAACCAAATCTTCTGAAATGTAAGGTTCATATATTTGTTCTCCGTTAACATAAACTTTAGAATTTTTAATTTCAACAGTATCTCCCGGAAGTCCTATAACTCTTTTTACATAATCATTGTTTTCATCAATTTTTACTACTGCTATATCTTGGAACTGAGGATCAGAAATAATATAAGAAATCTTACTTGCAATAACTTTATCCGAATCATTTAACGTTGGATACATGCTTGTTTGTTTAACCATTACAGGTTCAAATATAAATGTTCTTATTACAAGTGCAAGAATAATTGCAATTAATATTGTTAATCCCCAGCTGAAAATTTCTTTTATACCTTTTACCATTTTTATCTCCCTAAAAATTAGTCTTAGTATAATATACTTCTAATAAATTAATTTGTAAAGGCTTTTTTGTTATTCTAATGAAAAATCTATAGGTGTTTGACCATGTTCCATAAGAAATTTATTTGCTTTTGAAAAAGGATGGCTTCCGAAAAATCCTCTTGAAGCAGATAAAGGGCTTGGGTGATGGCTTGTTAGTATTAAATGATTAGGATTTGTTATAAGTTTCTTTTTGGAAATTGCAAAGTTTCCCCAAAGAATAAATACAAGAGGTTTTTCTCTTTCGTTTAGTAAAGATATTATTTTATCTGTAAATTCTTCCCAGCCTAGATTTCTGTGGCTTGCTGCATGGTTTGCACGTACCGTTAATACTGCATTTAAAAGAAGAACTCCTTGTCTTGCCCATGGTTCTAAACATCCTGTTGTCGGACGCTTTATTCCAAGATCATCTTCAAGTTCTTTAAATATGTTAAGTAGGGAAGGGGGAGGAGCTACACCTTTTCTGACTGAAAAAGACAAACCATGTGCTTGTCCTACTCCATGGTATGGATCTTGTCCTATAATACATATTTTTGTATCTTCATATGATGTATAGTGAAGTGCATTGAATATGTCAAACATATCAGGATAAATTTTATAATGTTTGTACTCATAAACAAGTTTTTTTCTTATTTCTTTATAATAGTCTTTTTGAAATTCGTCTTTTAATAAATCCTGCCAGTCATTTTTAAATTCAATTGCCATTTTTATTCCTCCGCATTATTATCATTAATAAAATCATTTATAACTTTATAAGCCATTGTTATACCGCAAACACTTGGTGCAAACATCATACTTGATGGCGTTTGATATTTTTTATTAACTTCATTTTTTGAATAGCATACTGTAAGTTTTTTTATATTTCTTTTCCTTAGTTCTTTTCTTATTATTTTAGCCATTGGGCAATACTTAGTTTTAAAAATATCTGTAATTACAATATTTTCAGGGGAAAGTCTGTTTCCCATTCCCATTGAAGAGATAATTTTAATATTATTTTTATAACAATATTCTATTAAATCAATCTTACTTGTCATTGAATCAATTGCATCAATAACATAATCAAATTCATTGTTTACAATTTGAGGAATATTTTCTTTATTAATAAAAGTCTTTAATTTAATTACGTTTGCATTGGGGTTTATATCCATTATACGCTGTTTTAGTACATCAACTTTATATTTACCTATTGTAGATTCTAAAGCTATAATTTGCCTGTTTAAATTCGTTATATCTACTTTGTCATTGTCAACTATTGTTATATTATATATTCCACTTCTTATTAATGCTTCTGCGCAGTAACCTCCAACGCCTCCGCATCCAATTAAAAGAACGTTTTTGCTCTTTAACATTTCGACGTTTTCTTTTCCTATAAGAAGTTCGTTTTTATAAAATCGCATTTTCTTCTCCTTATAAAAATAACCACGGGAATACCGTGGCTATTTTTTATTGATTATCTTTTTTCCAAAATTTTATTTCCACATCTCCAATTTTCATTTCTACTTTTTCATATGGATTTGGAACTTCTTTTCCATTTTCATCAATGACTGAGTCTTTATATGTTGGAAGAACTTCTTCTCTTGGATATCTTGAGTCTCTTTTTATTGTTCTTCCTGTTGAAGAGTCATTTATGATTGTCATATTAGGTTCTCTTTCCAATTGTTCTGATGTTGGAGAATATCTTCTATATTGTCTTTTTGGTCTTGTTTGTTTTTCTTGTTTATTATCGTAAGGATTATCCATAGGTATTCTTGAAGAATAATCATTAGTAGGAATCTTTGAAGATTTTCTTTCTTCGTCTTTTTCCAGCTTTGTTGTTATAGGAGTATATTGTTCTTTTTGTGGTTTTTCTTCTTCTTTATCAAAGCCAGGAGTATAAGTCATGTTTGGGATATTAGTCTTTTTTACTTGTGTTTTTGTTTCGTCTTTTGGTGGAATTTTAGGTTGAACTTTTCCGCCTTTTACTTTTGCTAATTCTCCAGAACTCATAACGTAAATTCCGTTATCATCTATTTGAGGTGAAGACACTGCTTCTTCTCTTCTTGTAGTTGTTCCTTTTTTAAATTTATAATAAGGATTTTCAACTATTCTTCCATCTGTTATTATGAATGGACTGTCTACATCTACATCAGGCATTGGATTTACAGGATCAGCTGTTTTTTCTTGTTTTTGTTTTCCTACTTTATTTAAGAAGTCTTTTGCATCTTGAATATTATTTCTTGATGCAACGATAGGTTCTTCTGTAGATACTTCCTCATCTTCATCACTTAACATGTCTTTTTGTTCTTCATCTTCTTCATATTCAACAGTTTGAGAAAGATCTTCATTTGTTACTTCTTCTATTTCATTATCATTTTCATCTTCGTCTTTAAAGAAATCATAATCAATTTCTTCATTATTTTCTTCTTCGTTTTCATCTTCTGCGATATCTAACGATTCTTCGTTTTGTTTAATGTCATTTTCAGCTGTTGTATCATCTTCTGAAAGACTTCTAAGTTCATTTAATAATTCTTGAATTTCTTCATCTTCTTCATCATCGCCTAAGGCTTCTGTTAATAAGTCTTCAAGGTCAGAATCTTTATTGTCATTTGTATCTTCATTTGCTGCCAATGCTGCGGCTTCAAGAGGAATATCTAAATCATTTTCATCATCATCAACTTCAATTTCTTCGGTTACTTCTTCAACTTCTTCAGGTTCTTCTTCTTGTTCATTATCAAGTTCATCTTCTGATAATGCATCATCTATAAGAGAATCTAAAGAGTCATCTTCAGCAAATAATTCTTCTTCACCGGCATTAAACTCGTCTTCAAGTTCTTTTAATAAATCTTCGTCTTCTAATTTTGCGCCTTCTTCTTCAATTTCTGATAAATCATCTTCATTAGTTTCTTCTTCATCATCTCTTAAATCTTCTAAATCGAAGTCTGCAAAATAGTCTGTTTCTTCTTCCGGTTCTTCATTTGATAATTCTTCTAACTCTTCATCTAGACTTACGTTTTCGGTAGTATCTTCAACATCATTATCGTTAGCTTCATTATCAAAAATGTCATCACTATCCATAGATGTATAATCTATTTCATTATCTGCTGGTTCATCATCATATTTTTCTTCTTTTGCTTCATCAAGTAATGGAGCATCTTTTTTGTCTTCACTGCTTAACTCTTTCATGTATTGTTCATATTCGTCTTCATCCATATATTCTGTTGTCATAATACTTTGAATGAAACCAAATGACGAAATTGCCATGATAATTGTTCCAGGAGTTAATACTTCCGCAAAAATTGAAGGTAATGGTAACGGAATAATTGCACCTAAATATTTCCATAGAAAAATTGTTGAATCAGTTGCAACGGACATTGTTGCGGCAAAATTTGCAGTGTACGTTGCTGCGGCATCTCCTAGGGCAATATTTAATGCTGATTCACTTACAGGCATTAAACCTCCGTTTAAAACTATAATTACAAAATTCATTAATGCCCCAATTAAAAGTGCATAAACCCATATTCCTTCTAGATTCAAGAATAGCCCGATAAATAAAAGTATGTATGCTACTATTGTTATCCAAAAAGCATAATCATTTAAAGCTGTAACTCCAGCCAATGCCAAAACTTTTTGTGACATGAATAAAATTATTGATACTAAAAAAATGTACCAACCTCTAAGTCCTCCCACAAAAAAGTTTTTTATACTACCTTTTCTTATCAGTCCCACTATTATGGAGATAATCGCGATTTCAAGTAAAAACATAATTAATTCCTTTCTTAACTGTAAAAGCTAAAGTTTTTTCTTAAAAAAATATTTATAAAACGTTTATATTTCATACAATATTATAGTAGTGTCTAAGGGTAAAACCGTAGACACTACATTTTAACATTTTTTTTAATGAAAATTCAATAGTTTTTAACAATTTAGTCTAAAATTCAGGCTCTATTAAGCCATATTGACCGTCTTTTCTTTTATATATTACATTAACGGAATCAGTTGTTGCATTTAGGAATACAAAAAATACATGATCAAGTAATTCCATTTGCAATGCTGCTTCTTCTGGAAGCATAGGTTTTATTGCAAATTTTTTGCTTCTAACGATCTTTGAATTATCTTGTTCGATTTCTTCCTCCTCTTCTTCATATCTTATTGAGTCCGTTAATTTCTTTTTAAGTTTATCTTTGTTTTTCTTTATTTGAGCTTCAAGTTTTTCAATGGCTTTATCAATTCCGTTTCTAACGTCTCTGTCTGATACTTCAACTCTTAAAAATGTTGAATCAACTGTAAGTGTGATTTCAGTTGTAACAAGGCCTCTTACTTCGCTAATCATAATGATTGCTTTAGGATCTTTAGGGAAATATTTGCTTAATCTGTCAAGCTTCTTTTCCGCTTCTTTTTCAATTAAAGCATAATCACCATTATAATTTTTAAATTTAATGTCAGTTCTCATGATCTTTACCTCGTTTCTTTAATTAATGCTTTCAGTGGTTGCAAGAGTTAAAAAATAAACTTCTTTTGCACCTGCTGATAATAATATTTCACTTAACAAATTTATGGTGCTTCCTGTTGTAAAAACGTCATCAACTATTAGAATTTTCTTGTTTTTTATTTCATTTTCTTTCTTTATTTTAAAAGCACCCCATAAATTTGTTTTGCGCTTGGTTTTACTTAGATTTTTTTGTTCTTTTGTAGATAATGTTTTTATAATTATATCATCCCTTAACTCTTTATCTGTATTGTCTTTAAAGCCTTTTGCAATAAGATAAGCTTGATTAAAACCACGTTTTTTTAATTTTGATGTGTGAATTGGCACAGGTAGTATCAAATCTACTTCTTTTAAAAAATCTAAGTGCTTGGTTTTTTCATATAAAATATTACCAAGACTAATGCACAAACCTTTATGTTTTTCGTTCTTAATTTTACTTATTATTTTTTTTGAATATTTTCCGTAATTCCATAAACTATATCCTTTTTTAAAAGAATAATTTTCGTTTTTGCAATTACTACAAATTCCTTTTTCATATATTTTTTTAGAGCATTTTTCGCATCTGTTGTTATCTTTAATCCACTCTAATTTATCATTACAGTATATGCAATATATATTGTCTTCTTTTAATAGTATTTTACCGCAAATACAACATTTTGTATTGTTTGGATAAAAAAACTTTTTTATTGTTTCTTTTATTAGTATATTAACATTATAACACGTTTTCATAAATTTTCTACTTTTTAATTGTTTTAATTGATATTTTTTTTGGAACAAACGGTTAGAAAATAAACGTTTTTTGCTTTGTTTTCTTTTAGTACTTTACTTATCTCGTTTATTGTAGATGAAGTTGTTAAAACATCATCAATTATTAATATGTTTTTATCTTTTATTTCATCTTTGTTTGTTACTTCAAAAGCTCCTTTTAAATTTTCTTTTCTTTGTTTTTCATTTAAACCAATTTGATCTTTTGTTGCTTTTGACTTAACTACAATATTTGATTTCATTGGAATATTTGAACTTTCTGAAAAGCCTTTTGCAATAAGCTTTGCTTGATTATATCCTCTTTGTTTAAATCGTTCTTTGTCTGATGGAGTTGGAATAATAAAGTCTATTTCATATAGAAAATCCACTTCATCTGTTTTTTCATATAATAGGTTTCCAAGTTCTAAGCAAAGACCTTCGCACCCTCCATATTTAATTTTTTTTATTATTCTTTTTGAATATTTATCATAATTCCATATTGAAAAGCCTTGCGTAAAATAATTGTCTTCTTCTTCGCAGCTTTTACATAAATTTGAATATGAAATAGGGGAGAGTTCTCTCGAACAAATTTCACATCTTTTTCCTTTTATCCATTCAATTTTATTATTGCATTTTTCGCAGAATATTTTATTTTCGTTTAAAAATATTCTATTGCATACGCTGCATTTTGGTGTTTTAGGATAAAAAAATCTATTATAAGATTCTTTTAAAATATTTAAAATATCCATTTAAAATTCCTTTTATAAATATTCGTTGAGTCTTTCTTTTAACATTGTTTTTCTTTTATTTTTATAAGCACTTTTAATCATGCTTTTAAGTGCATTTACTTCTCCGATTAATATCACCATTTCTTTTGCTCTTGTAATTGCCGTATAAAGTAAATTTCTGTTTAAAAATCCGCTGTATCCTCCGAAAATAGGAATTATTACTGCCTTAAATTCGCTTCCTTGACTTTTGTGTACCGTTATAGCATAAGATAGTGTTAGTTCATCTATTTGATCTTTTTGATATGTTACTCTCTTTTCTTCATCAAATACTATTTCAAGAGTTTGTTTCTCTTTATCTATTTTTTTGATTATTCCCATATCTCCGTTAAAGACACCTTCACCTTTTTTAAGAGTGTTAATATCTGTCCATTTCATTTGGTAATTGTTTTTTATCTGCATTACTCTGTCATTTTCTCTAAAAAGGGTAAGTCCAAAATTTAATTCGTTTTTTTCTTTATGTTCCGGATTTAATAATTGTTGGACGGATTTATTAAGTTCGTTAACTCCTGCAAGTCCTTTTTTTAGAGGGGATATGATTTGAAAATCTTTTAACAAATCATAATTTTTCAAAGGTGTATTTTTATAGTTGTATATTATATTTAATATATTTCTTTTAATTTTTTCTTGAGATATTGTATTAATAAAATAAAAATCTTTTGCTTCTTTGTTTAATACAGGAAGCTGTCCTTTGTTTATTCTATGTGCATTGGTTACGATAAGACTTTCTTTATCTTGTCTATAAATTGTGTTTAATTTTATTACAGGGAATATATCGCAGTTTATTAAATCTGCAAGTACGTTTCCGGCGCCTACTGATGGAAGCTGGTCTATATCTCCCACAAAAAGCAGAGATGTCTTGGGTTTTACTGCTTTTAAGAAAGCATCAAAAACCGTTATGTCAACCATGCTCATTTCGTCGATTATTATATAATCACTGTCTATTTGATTATCTTCGTTTTTACCAAAGGATAAAAAATGTTCTTCCTGTGGTGTGTATTCATATTCAAGAAGTCTATGTATTGTTTTTGCTTCACTTTTGGTGGATTCACTCATTCTTTTTGCTGCTCTTCCTGTTGGGGCAGTTAAAGTATATTTTTTCCCAATACTTCCAAGTATATAAATAATAGCATTAATTATTGTTGTTTTTCCTGTTCCGGGTCCACCTGTAATGATTGAAATTTTTGAAGTTATAGAAGTTTTTACAGCTTCAATCTGGTTTTTATCTAATTTAATCTTATTGTTTTTTTCATAGCCTTCAATCAATCTATCAAAGTCAATTTCTTGTTTATTTATATCTTCAAAGCTGTTTATGTACATAAGATTTTTTGCACATTCGCATTCACTTTCATAAAGCTGCTTTATAAAACATCTTTCTTCGTTATCTATTGTTTCCATTATTACGCTGTCGTCGAGAAATAGTGTTTTTAAATGATGATCTACTATATCCTTATCGACTCCGAGCATTCTGGCTGTTTTTTCTTCTAAATCATCTTTTAAAATATATGTATTTCCATCTTGATAACAATTGTTTAAAACATATTTTATTCCGCTTATAACTCTGTAAGGGCTTTCAAGTTCTATCCCCACACTCATTGCTATTTGATCTGCTCTTTTAAAGCCTATTCCGTAAACATCGTCAATAAGAGCATACGGATTTGTTTGTATTATAGCTAAAGTATCTGATTTGTACTCACTATAAAGCTTTCTTGCATAGTTTGGTTTTATATTGTATTTTGCAAGCTTCATTATTACATCACGCATATTTGACTGATTTTTATATTCTATTCCTACAATTAATGCTGTTTTCTTTCCGATTCCTTTTACTTCGCATAATCGAATAGGGTCATTTTCCAATATATCCATGGTTTCTTCACCAAAATGTTCTACGATATCTTTTGCTTTTTTAGGTCCGATTCCATTTAACATTCCACTTGCAAGATAATTATATATTGAGTCTGTATCAGTTGGTATTATGATTTCTATACTTTCGACTTTAAATTGTTCTCCGTATTTAATGTGGTTTGTATATTCTCCGCTTGCTTCAATATCAAGCCCTGGTTTAATATTTTCAAAATAACCTACTATGGTTACAAGTATACCGTTACAATCTACATCAGCTATTGTGTATAAATTATCGGGATTATGATAAATTATCCTGTCTATTTTTCCTCTTATTTTATCGCTCATTTCATACCTCGTTATAAAAAATTATATCATATTAAATTAAAAAAGAAATAAAGTCTATTGAAAAATTTAATATTATGGTATTATTAAAATATACATTGATAGAGGGAAAGATATGAAAAAAATAATTAGTTTGTTTTTTGTTTTGGTGTTTATAATTATCCTTTGTTATTCTTTTAATATTGATTCATCAAGTGCAAATGTAATTGACTATAAAGAAGTTCTTTATAGTATAGAAGATATCCATATTATTGATATTAAAACAAATGATAAAGTAAAAACAATATCTGGTAAAAAGGATATAATAGAATTTATAGATAAACTTGATATTGATGACTGGAAAGTTTACGAAAATGATGCAATGTATAAGGGGAAAGAAAACGAGAAAAATAACTTTTCTTATAACTATGTCTTAACCAACAAAAAATACAAAATAAATATTTTGGTTTCTGATAGTGATAATATTGTCAAATTTAAATCAGTAGATTGTGTAATGTGTTTTGAAGTTCCAAATGATGTAGTGGAATATTTAAATGATATAAATTAAAAAGATGACATTTTATGTCATCTTTTATATTATATAAAATTTATATCCCATTCTAACTTTATCTTCTTTTATGTTTTTAAATAAAATATAAGTTTCTTTTTTTTCTTTTGTTACTGGATTTATGAAGAATTTTAATATATTAATCTTCTTATATATTTCTTTTGTTGATAGGGTTGAATATTCTTTTAAGTATTTATTTTTAAATTCTTCTTTTTTAATAATTTCAAATATCTTTTCTTTATTTACTGTTTCAATATCTTCTATAAAATATTTATTTGGTTTTCTGATTTTCATATAAGATAAATAGTCAAAGCTTATTAAATTTTTAGCCAAATTATCATCAAAAGGTTTTAAGAAATAATATAAATGTTCATATAAATCTTCTTTTGAAAGACTTCTTTTATATAGCTCGTTTTTTGAAAAGTATATTGATAATTTTTCAAAAAAATCATACGGAGTTTTAGCGATTTTATCTACAAAATATTCAAGAGTATTATAAAAGTTATTTGAATTATAGTATTTGTCAACTAAAAACTCTATATCTTTCAATTTTGAAAGATCACTATAATCCATCCATTTATTTGATAATATTTCGTAAGGTGTAAAGTTATTATATTTTAAATCATATTTATCTTTTGATTTTTCCATCATTGTTCCGTGAAGAACCTTTAAAAATCCAAGCTGCAACATATGAGGTTTTAGATTATACGCATAATCAAAACTTTTTTTGAATGATTCAATATCTTCATAAGGAAGTCCTGAAATTAAGTCAAGGTGAATATGGACATTGTCGTTTTTTAAAAGTTTTGTTACGTTTTGACCTATTTTTTCTGTGTTTGTTGTTCTGTTGATTTCTTTTATTGTATTTTCATTTATGGATTGTAGTCCTACCTCTAACTGAAACATATCGTTTGGCGCACTTTGGAAAAGTTCTATTATTTCATCATCAAGTAAATTTGCACATACTTCAAAATGGAATTTAGTGTGTTTACTATTGTCTAAAATAAATCTAATTATTTCCTTAGCTCTTTTATTGTCAGCATTAAAAGTTCTGTCGATAAACTTAACAAGGGGAATGTCGTTTTTTATAAAAAACATTATTTCCTCTTTTACTTTTTTTAAGTCGCGAAATCTCAATCTTTTGTCAAGCTCTGAGAGGCAATAACTGCAATTATAAGGACATCCTCTTTGACTTTCGTAATAAATAATCTTATTTTCAAATTCTTTCATATCCACATTTTTATATGGGAATATTACATCATTAAAATTTATATGTTGTTTTATATATGTATAATCTTTTGAACTTTTATCAAATACGTTTTGAATGTTTACTTCTTCGTTTTTTTGTAATTTGCTTAACAGCTTTAAAGTTATTTCTTCTCCTTCTCCGGCGACAATATAGTCTATGAAATCATATTTGTCAAAATAATCTTTTGCATTAAAACTTACTTCACTTCCACCGAATATGATTATTGCATCTGTAATTTTTTTTAGGGAAGAGGCAATGTGTAAAATATATTCTATATTCCATATATAGCAGGAGAAAATATAAATATCGCTTTTTTGAGAGAATAAGTCATCCAAAACATTTTCTTTTGGCATGTTTATGTTGTACTGTTTTATTTCTGCATCAATACCTTTTGGTATAGAGTTATTGAATAAATAATATATTGCAAGATTTGTATGCGTATATGCGCTGTTAATTCCAACCAAAGTTGTTTTCATATTTTTTCTCCTTTTTATGTAGATATATATAGTATATTATTTTGTTTTATTATTTCAAATATAAATATAAAAAAAGAACCGATAAGGTTCTTTTTAATTCTTTTTAAACGTTGAATCTAAAGAATATTACATCACCATCTTCAACAACATAATCTTTTCCTTCGATTCTTGTATAAGCAAGTTCTTTTGCTTTAACATCGCTTCCTGCTTCCATAAGTTTATCATATTTTGTTACTTCAGCTCTAATGAATCCTCTTTCAAAATCTGAGTGGATTTTTCCTGCTGCGCCCGGTGCTTTTGTACCTTTTTTAATTTGCCATCCTTTTACTTCTTGTTTACCTGCAGTTAAGAATGTTATTAAATCAAGAAGTTTATATCCTTCTTTTATGATTTGGTCAAGTCCTGATTCTTTAATTCCAAGTTCTTCAAGGAACATGTTTTTTTCATCATCTTCAAGCTCGCTAAGTTCTGCTTCGATTTTTGCACAAACTTTTATTACTTCGATATTTGGATTTACTTCTTTTACATATTCTTTTAATGCTTTTACATAATCATTATCTTCAAGTAAATCATCTTCACTTACGTTTGCCACATACATAATAGGTTTTGTTGTAAGTAAATCTTGGCTTTTTAAATATTCGCTTTCATTTTCGTCAAAATCATCTAAATTAATAAATTTTCCTTCTTCTAAAAGCTTCTTTGCTTTATCAAGAGTTGCAAGCATGAATTTTTCTTCTTTTCTTCCGCTTTTTGCTGCTTTTTGTACTGTCGCAATTCTTTTATCAATTAGCTCAAGGTCAGAAAAGATTAGCTCATAGTTTATTGTTTCTGCATCTCTTACAGGATCGATGCTTCCGTCTACATGAGTAATGTTGCCGTCATCAAAACATCTTACTACTTGAAGTATTGCATGTACGTTTCTAATGTTTGATAAAAATTGGTTTCCAAGTCCTTCGCCTTTTCCGGCATTTTTTACAAGTCCGGCAATATCCACGAATTCAACTGTTGCATATACAGTTTTTAATGTGTCATAAAGTTTACTTAAATTATCTATTCTTTCATCAGGAACATTAACAACTCCTACATTTGGTTCTATTGTGCAAAAAGGATAGTTTTCTGCTCCTGCATTTGCTTTTGTAAGTGCATTGAATAATGTACTTTTACCTACATTTGGTAGTCCTACTAATCCTATTTTCATTTTTTTCTCCTTAATAATAATCTTTATAAAGTATATAATATAATTTTTGTTTAGTAAAGGGGAAGTTGTTTAATTATATTGTTTCTTGTATTCATTTCCCCAAACAATCATTGAATCAATTACTGGTTTTAAACTTTTTCCCGTTTGTGTAAGAGAATATTCAACTTTTGGGGGAACCTGAGCATATACCGTTCTGTTTACCAGTCCGTCATTTTCCATTTCTCTTAAGTTTGAAGTCAAAACTTTTTGCGATATTGCTCCTATTGATTTTTTCAATTCTCCGAATCGTTTTGTTTCGTTCATCAAATCCCTTAAAATCAAGACCTTCCATTTGTTACTTATTAATAAAAGTGTTGTTTCGACCGGGCATTCCGGTAAATTTTTTCGCATTTCTTTCCTCCTTGTAATCTTTTTATAATCATTATAGTTACTTTTATATACTTAAGTTACATAATTGTGCCTACTTTACAAAATATATCTTTGATAATATTATAAACTAAAACCTGAGGTTGTCAATAATTTAATAAAAAAGGAGTATAGAAATAAAATGGATGTTAGAGAAATATTATCAAAATTAAGAAATATTAAAGATGTTGTTTTTTCAAGCGTTGACTTTAACGGTGTTCCCAAAAGCAGAGTGATTGACATTATGCTTGTGGAAAATGAAAAAGTATATTTTGTTACAGCAAGAGGGAAAGATTTTTACAGAGAAATTATGAATAACAATAATGTTTCGGTTACGGCACTTACTAAAGATTATATGTCCATAACGTTGGAAGGGAAGGCATTTAAAACGGAAAATCAAAAATATTGGATAGACAAGGTATTCGAAAATAATCCGACTATGAATGATGTTTATCCTGGACAAAGCAGATATATATTGGAAGCTTTCTGTATTGAAAAAGGAATAGTTCACACTTTTGATTTATCCAAACATTCGATTGTAAGAAAAACATATTCTCTTGGAGGAGAAAAGACAAAACCCGAGGGATATATTATAACCGACAAATGCATACAATGTGGTAAATGTTTCAGATTGTGTCCTCAGTCGTCAATTAAAAAAAACGAAGATTTTGAAATAATAAGTAAAAATTGTTTAAGGTGCGGGTATTGCTATGAAAACTGTCCCGTTAAAGCAATAGAAAGGTTGTAAAAATGTTAAGTTTGTTTTTTGAAAGAAAAGAATTTTTTATGGGGCTGCTGCTTGATCATATAAAAATTTCTTTAACGGCTATCATAATCGCTTTGGTTGTCGGATTAATACTCGGAATTTTTATAAGCGAATATCAAAAAAGCTCTAAATTTGTTTTGAGTTTAGTGAATTTTATATATACCATTCCTTCCATATCATTGTTGGGATTTTTGATTCCCCTGTCCGGAATAGGAAACGTTACCGCGGTTATTGCTTTAAGCATATATGCTCTTTTGCCTATGGTTAGAAATACATACACTGGAATAACAAATATAGACGAAAAGTTTATAGAAACCGCAAAAGGAATGGGAAGTACGAATTTTCAGATATTATATAAAATAAAACTGCCGATTGCAATGCCCGTAATCATTTCTGGATTGAGAAATATGGCTACGATGACAATAGCTCTTGCCGGTATTGCTTCCTTTATAGGTGCAGGAGGTCTCGGTGTCAGCATTTACAGAGGAATAACCACAAATAATACTGCCATGACTCTAATCGGTAGTCTTCTTATAGCTGTTTTGGCAATTATGGTAGATTTTGTTTTGGGAATAATCGAAAAGGGTATTTTGAAGAGGAAAAGACAAAACAAAAAGAAAAATAAGATTGTAATTGCCGGATGTATTGTCGTATTGATTATTTTTGTATTTTCTTTTGTGCTGGATTCATTTGGAAATAAAACGATAAACATAGCATCCAAGCCGATGACTGAACAATATATAATAAGCGAAATGTTGAAAGAAGTTATAGAAAACGATACTGACTTGAATGTAAATCTTACTCAGGGAGTGGGAGGAGGTACTTCAAATATAATGCCGGGAATGGAAAGTGGAGAATTTGATATGTATCCTGAGTATACTTCCACCGGATGGAATATGGTACTGGGGCATGATGGCTTTTACAATGAAGATATGTTTGAAAAATTAAATGATGAATATAATGAAAAATATGATTTTTCATGGACTTGTTCGTTTGGGTTTAACGATACTTTTGCCATTGCGGTAAGAAAAGACATAGCCGAAAAATATAATTTAAAAACTTATTCCGATTTGGCAAGTGTATCAAATGAATTGACGTTTGCCGCAGAATATGATTTTTTTGAAAGAGTAGACGGTTATGATGCACTTTGTGCAGAGTATGGTTTTAAGTTTAAAGATACGATGGATTTGGATATAGGACTTAAATATAAAGCAATAGACGAGAAAAAAGTAGATGTAATGGATGTTTTTACTACCGACGGACAATTGAGCAACAGTAATTTGGTAGTTCTTCAGGACGATAAAGAGTTCTTTTCTTCCGCAATGTGTCAGATGGTGGTAAGAAACGACGTTTTGGATAGATACCCACAGCTTAACGACGTATTTAAAAAACTTGAAAATATTTTGAGTGATAAACAAATGGCAAAAATGAATTATGAAGTTGAAGAGAACGGAAAAGACCCAAAAACCGTAGCGCATGAATTTTTAGTCGAAAAAGGGTTGTTGGAGGATTAGCACATGGAAAAAATAATAGAATTTAAAGGTGTAAAGAAAAGTTATAACGAAAATGTCGTTTTAGACGATTTTAATTTGGATATATACAAAGGGGAGTTTTTAACCGTAATCGGTACTTCCGGGAGCGGAAAAAGTACTATGCTCAAAATGATTAATGGTCTTATCGATCCCGATTTGGGAGACGTTATGGTAAACGGTAAAAATAATAAAGATGTCGACAAAATAAGTTTAAGAAGAAATATCGGTTATGCGGTTCAGGGTAGTGTATTGTTTCCCAACATGAACGTTTTAAAAAATATATCTTACGTACCGAGATTATTAAATCGAAAAGATAAAACGAAGACGGAAAAAGCGGTTAATAAATGGATGAAAATAGTCGGTCTTGATAAAGAATTGATGTACAGATATCCCGATGAACTTTCAGGAGGGGAAGCACAAAGAGTAAGCATTGCAAGAGCTTTGGCAGCAAGTCCGGATATTCTTTTAATGGATGAACCTTTCAGTGCCGTCGATGAAATAACAAGAAGCAGGCTTCAGGATGAGATAAGAAGAATATACGAGCAAACGGGAATTACGATAGTATTTATAACTCATGACGTAAGAGAAGCCTTTAAACTTGCAAGCAGAATTTTGGTTATGAATAAAGGCAGAATAGAGCAAATAGGAACAAAAGAAGAAATTATAAATTCTCCTTCAAGTGATTTTGTAAAAAGGTTGGTAAACGGTAATGAAAAATAATTTGGCAAAGTTTTGTTTTGATAAAGATAAGTGTATTGCATGCGGGAAATGCATAAAAGTATGTCCGGGGCAGCTTCTTAAATTTAACGAGAATAAAGACGTTATTATTAAAGATATCGATTGTTTCGGGTGGGACGGTTGTTGGAAATGTCAGCATTGTATGGCTGTTTGTCCGAAATCTGCGATAAGTGTTCTCGGAAAATCTCCAGAAGAATGTGTGACTCCTCCTGAGAGTGAAAACCTTCCTCAAATTTTGGATGCTTTGATAAAAAACAGAAGGTCACACAGACAATATTTGAATAAAGACGTTGATAAAAGGGTTTTAGATGATATATTAAAAACGGTACAAAACGCACCTAACGGAGGGAATAAGGGACTTGTCGAATATACGGTTATTGACGATAAAGAACAAGTTAAATATTTTCACGATATTGTTTATTCCAAAATGGAAAAGCTTGCAAATAAGGGAATATATGCAAATGGATATGATAAAAAATCTTATGAACAGTTGAAAGAGTGGGAGAAAATCGTACGCCCTGATATGTTGTTTTGTTCGGCTCCGAATTTATGTATTCCTCATGCGCCTGTGGGAGAAGGTTGCTACATTCAGGATGTGAATATTGCGTGTGTGTATTTTGATTTATTGTGTTCTTCAAGGGGATTGGGCAGTATTATGATGACTTATCCTTTGGATGTTCTTGATTTAATGCCAAAAGAAAAATCGATGTTAGGAATTCCCGATAATCATTATATTGCCATGATTATCGGATTTGGATATCCAAAAATAAAATATAAAAGAGGCGTCGATAAATTTAATGAAAATAAAATAAAAAAATTAAAATTTAAAATTTAAATAAATAAAAAGAAGGACTACTTTGTCCTTCTTAATTATATATATTGGTTAAATTTTTGTATATTAGTTCTTTATATTCGTCATAAGCACCACTTAATCTTAAAGGATATAATCTTTCAAGAACCTCTTCGTGATACCATTTATGTTTATTTTTGTCAGGCTCGTTGAAATAACTCCATACCTTATCTTTATATGTTTCAAAATCTTTATCTATTTCACGAAGTTTTGAAAGTTCGTTTGATAAAACAAGTATTTTTATTTCTATATTTGCACTGTCGAGTTTATATAAAATATTTTTCTTTCCTTCGCTCCAGTCTTTTTCGTTGTTGAAATTTTCTTCCATATTCGTCATGAAAAGTATTTTTTCCGCTATGTTCATTCCAAAATATTTTTTTATTTCTATTATGTTTGAGTCGGAATTTTTTACCACTCCGTGAAGAAGTGCTGATATCAATATATTTTCATCGCTTGTTAAAGACGATGCAATGAGCATTGTTTCCAAGGCGTGGGAAAGATAAGGTTTGTTTAGTATTTTTCTTTTCTTCCCGGTAAAATAAAAAATTGCATAATCAAGTGCTTTTTTTATGTTTTGTGAATAAATTAAATTTATGTCTTTCATGAAGAAGTCTTCCAATACTTCTGCTTCTGCTTTGGAGATTTCAATATAATAATCGTCATTTTCTTTTAATTCGTATTCTTTTATTTCTACTCCGATTTCTTTTTTCCATGTAGTATCGTGTATGTTTATTGAAGATGTTCCAAGAATTGAATCTGCATAAATTTTATTTTCTTTTGTATAAAAGTAGAAGTTTACAAATAAGGCAAAAAATTTATTATTGCATTTAATAAATAAATCTTTTGTATTTATATTTTCATTTAATTCTTTAAGTTCTTCTAAAATTTTAGAATAAAACCATATTTGTTCAAATTTTTCTGTCTCATATTCTTTATATATATTTTCACCATAAACTTCATAATCTCTTTCAAATTGGCTTAATTGTTCAAGAAGTTGTTTTAAAATTAGTTCTTTATTAGAAAAATCACATTCTTTTATTTTATTAAGTCGTTGTCTATAACTTGCTTCTACGTTATTTAAGTATTTTATGGCTTGTTGCTTTGAAAGAGGATTTATTTTCTTTTTTGTAAAATGTTCAATAAGAAGTTCTTTATTAAAAAATTCCAATTCGTCTGTATATAAGTTCATTTTTCTCCTCCTATGTTAAATTGTATCGGCGATTTTTAGTATTTTTTTGAACCAATTATTAATTGTTGAACGGCTTATCGGAGGGTCAAACATATTAGATAGTTCATTTAAAGATGCTTGAGGGTTGTTAAGTCTCATTTTTGCCAATGATATAAGTGGTTCATCAAGATAGTCCATGCCGTATTTTTCTTTAATTTTGTTTATTGCATTAATTTGTTTAAGTGCTGTATTTATTGTTTTATCCATATTTGCCGTTTCGCAGTTTAATCTTCTGTTTACGTTGTTTCTCATTTCTTTTATTACTTTTGTGCTTTCTATTTCCAAAACGGCGTTATGTGCTCCTATATTTCCAAGTAGTTCTGTAATGGTGTTGGAATCTTTTGTATATACCACATATGATTCTTTTCTCTTTATAAATTTTAGATTAATATTTATAGTTTTTAGTAACTCTATAAAGTTTTTTGCATACTGAAATTTATTAAATACAAATTCGATTTGATATCCTTTTTTCTTTGGATCGCTGACATAACCGCATGATAGAAAAACTGCACGAAGATAATGTCTTATTTCGCTTAAAGTTGGAAGTATATCTTGTTTTATTGTACTATTTACTTCAAATCCCGAGCTGAAATCAATAATGTTAAAATAGTCTAGGATATTCATTGAGTCTTTGCTGTTTATTACAATCAAGTTATATAAATAATGTCCTTTTCTAAGATTATTTTTTTTTGCCGCTATTTCAAGGTTTATGGAAAAAACGTCTTTAATTAGAGTAAAAATCCTTCTTGTGACAGAAGGGTTTTCGGTTTCAAATATCAAATTGAATTGTCCTCTTCCTTTTAGGGAAAGGAAACTTATACAGTGTAAATATCCATATATTTCACATTCTTTTTCGTAAAGGTTGTTTAAATTAATATGGCTTAAGTTATTTTTTATATCGCTGCAAAAGCTCATTTTTTCTCCTTAGTTTATTTCTACAAATGAATTTTCGTTATCAATTACTACATTTACATTTTCTGATGTTGATGTAGGAATGTTCTTACCTACGAAGTCGGCTCTTATCGGTAGTTGTCTATGTCCTCTGTCTACTAAAATTGCAAGCTGTATTTTTTTAGGTCTTCCAAAATGAAACACATATTCAAGGGCAGCTCTTATAGAGCGACCTGTATATAAAACATCATCAACTAATATAACCAATTTATCATTTATGTTTATACCTATATCTTCAATTTTACTATCTTCTTTTTTTACATCGTCTCTAAATGGAGTTATATCCGCAAAAGTAACCGGAACAATAGTATCCTCCATACTGCTTAAGTGATTAGCAATCATTTTCGCAAGAGAAACGCCTCCTTGTTTTACCCCTACTATTACAGTATCTTCAACGCCATGATTTCTTTCAATTATTTCATAAGATATTCTTTTTATGCTTCTGTTTATATCGTTATTGGTCATTAAAATTTTCATGTTTTTCTCCAATAAAATATTTTGTTTTAAGTCTACATTATGTTATAATTGTAGCATATTTATAAAAAATTGTCCAAATATAGAGGTAATTTAATGAAGAGAATAAAATCATTTTTTATATATTTAGTAGCATTTTTGTTTTTTATATTATTGACGGCATCGTTTTTCAGTGATAACTATTTAAAAGATTCTTTTTCTGTTGATATAAATACAAAAACAATATATTATGCTTTTGCCGGAAATTTAGACGATTATCTTACTGGAAACATAACTGATGACAGCGATTTGATTAGTTCTCAAAAAGATTATTCAACCACATATAAGGAAGGGGATAGCGGAGAAGAAGTATTAAGTTATAAATTAATTTTATACTATTTAGACTTCCTTTCTGATTCTCCAAGTGATACTTTTGATGGAACAACAAAAAATGCAGTTATTGAATATCAAAAAAGCAGAGGTTTAAGTGAAACCGGTACTTTCGATAAAAACACTATGAAATCTCTTGATAATGAGGTTTATGAATATAAATCAGGAAAATCCAGTTCTGATATAGAAAAATATAATTATATTTTATATTATTTAGGATATTTGGAAAACCAGCCTAATGCTAACTTTACTGCCGAAACAAAAGTTGCTTGTGAAGAATATCAAAAAGCAAAAGGACTTTCTCAAACGGGAACAATGGATGCTCAAACGAGAAAGAGTTTGGATAGTGAGTCTTTAACTTATAAACAAGGACATAAAGGAACGATAATAAAATCTTATCAAGAAATTTTAATAAGACTTGGCTATTTGGATGGAACTGCAAGCGGTACTTATGATAAAAATACAACTGCTGCTGTAAAACAATACCAAACTGACAAAGGTCTTACAGTAAGCGGTAATATAGATGAAGATACAGCTAAGTCTTTAGATGCTGAAAATTAAAAAACAGACAGTTTAAACTGTCTGTTTTTTATTTAAAAATCTACGTCATCAGGATTTGCACATTGTCCTCCGCAGCAAGGTATATTATCTATTGTTTTCATATCATCTTCACTTATTTTAAAATCAAAAACTTGACTATTTTCAAGTATTCTGCTTGGTGTAACTGATTTTGGAAGAGGAAGAATATTATGTTGAAGAACCCATCTTATACAAATTTGAGCTGTTGATTTATTGTATTTCTTTGCAAGTTCTACAAGTGTTTCATTTTCTAAAACTTCTTTTCTCCCAAGTGGTGACCAAGCTTCTACTACTATATCATTTTCTATACAGTATTTTGCTGTTTCAATTTGAGCAAAACCAGGATGGAATTCTATTTGGTTTACCATTGGTTTGATTTTTGCAGTTTTCATAAGTTCATCTATATGATGAGGTAGGAAGTTGCTAAGCCCTATAGCTTTAACTCTTCCTGTTTCATATATTTCTTCAAATGCTTTCCATGTTTCAGCATTTATTTCTTCAGCATTATCAAATTGTTTTTTTATTGCAGGCCAGTGGATTAAAAATAAATCAAGATATTCAAGTCCTAAATTATCCATAGTCTTTTCAAATGCGGCTTTTGCACTTTCGTATCCTCTGTCGCTGTTCCATAATTTGCTGGTTACGAAAATGTCTTCTCTTTTTATTCCGCTTTCTCTTATTGCCTTTCCAACACCTTTTTCGTTTTGGTAAAAATAAGCCGTATCGATATGTCTGTATCCTATTTTTAAAGCTTCTTTTACGCCGTCTTCAACGCTTTTCCCATCGGGTGTTTGGAATGTTCCGTACCCTATACATGGAATGTCTATTCCATTGTTTAATTTGAATGTGTCGGTTAATTTGTTCATTTTAACACCTCTTTCTGTATTTTAAATTTACAATTAATTATTTGCCTATAAGAACTTTTACTCCTTTTTTTTCAATATTTTTTACGTGTTTTTCATCTATATTGTCGTCAGTTATTAATATGTCTATTTTTTCAATGCCGGGTACACAAAATTCGTTGCTCATACATATTTTTGAAGAATCCAATAATAGTATTTTTTCTCCATTCATTTCAAGAAGTTTTCTTAAAATATAGTTATCATAATCAACTCTTCCAATTAAATTATAATTTGCATTAAGTCCCATACATGAAAATACTATTTTATTTGGGTCAATTCTATTTAGATTTTCTAAAAGAGGGAATCCTCTTATTATAAGGTAAGGTCTTACGGCTTCTCCTTCAAGGCAATATAAATGTGCTACATTTTCATTTTCCGTTGTTAAAATTTGTATAGACGGAGTAAATATTGTTGTGTTTTTTCTTGTTAAATTTTGATATGCCATATAGCAAGAAGACCCTACATCAAAAAAGATAGAATCATTGTCATCTATTACTTCGTTAATCATTTTGGCTATTTTTATTTTTTTATTGGTATTTATGTTTGCATAAGAAACAATTGATGTTGGAGTATCCAATTCATTTCTTGTGATTGTTACTCCTCCGGATACTCTTTTTAATTTTCCTTCTTTATCTAAAATTTCCAAATCTCTTTTTATTGTTGAAATTGAAACTTGGAACATATCAGTAAGTTCATTTACCGATGCATAGCCTGCGTTTTTAACAAAAGAATATATTGAATTTAATCGTTCGATATTTTTTTTTGCCAAAATTTTTACCTCTTCCTGTTCATTAATTTATTACAATATAACATATTTTTGAGCTAAAAGATACCATTTTTTTTTTGATTTATAGATAAGAAAACGATATTCATTTGAAAAATATGAGCGAAATAGCTAATAAATATTGACAAAATGAACTTTTTAATATAAAATGCATTATATGGTTCACGTATATTGTCTAAATAGTTCAAAAAAAACAAAGAAGGCCTTCCTTTTTAGACAATATATAATTTTAATTTGGAATAATTAAAGGAGAGATTAAAATGCAAATTATACAAAATATTTTTACCTATATCATAGATATGGGTGCATCTGTAATGATGCCTATTATTTTTACTTTACTTGGCTTAATCATGGGTGCGAAATTTGGTGAAGCTTTAAGAGCAGGTATGACCTTTGGCGTAGGTTTTTTAGGTTTAAATACAATCATCGGATTAATGTCTGCGACAATTTCACCTGTTGCTACTGCTTTAGTTGAAAATTTAAACTTTAAATTAACTGCTATTGATATTGGCTGGGCGACGGGTTCTGCCATTGCGTGGTCAACAGAAGCTGTTCCTTTTGTGTTTATAGCAGTTATTATAACAAATATTTTAATGATTTTACTTGGTTGGACAAAAACAATGGATGTTGATATTTGGAATTACTGGCATGTTTTGTTTTCTGCATCAGCGATATTACTTGTTTGTGGTGTCAATAATGTTTTAGCATGGGTATTTGCAATAGGACAAGCAATGGTATTAATGGGTATTACATTTATAATGGCTGATTATTCGCAAGCAGATTATGCGGAGGTCTTTGGTTTAGAAGGTATTTCAATTCCACATTGTCAAACAGTATCTATTCTTTTATATACATATCCTATTGACTGGTTACTTAATAAAATACCTGGTGTAAAAGATATTCACTGGACAAGCGAAGGTATTGCAGAAAAACTTGGTTTGCTAGGTGAACCTATAATGATGGGATTTATTATTGGTGGTTTTTTAGCTGCTTTAGCACAATTTAAAACACATGGTGTAAGTATTGCTGCAGCAATTCAACAAATATTTATCGTTGGTATGAATGTTGCCGCTGTTCTTGTTCTAATTCCTAGAATGGTGTCACTTTTAATGGAAGGTTTGATGCCTATTTCTGAAATGACACAGGCATTTCTAGAAAAGAGATTTCCTGGAAGAGAACTTTATATCGGTCTTGATTCGGCAGTTGCAACAGGTCATACATTTGTAATTTCTCTTGGTTTGATTGCTATTCCTATTGTATTGATATTAGCTGTTGTGTTACCTTGGAATGTTGTTCTTCCTCTTGGTGACTTGGCAACACTTCCATTTTTTGCTGTACCATGTGTTGTTGCAAGCAAAGGTAATTTATTTAGAGGCATTATAGAGATGATAGTTATTTGTGTTGTAGTGTTAACTATAGCTTCTCTTGGTTCTGATATATTTACAGAATTAGTAAAAACTGCTAATATTACTGTTCCAGAAGGTTCGGCTCAAATCACTTGTATGGTAATAGGTACACAATGGATTACATGGATACCATTCTTATTGGCAAAATGGATTTGTCTATAATTAATAAGGAAAGGAAATATAACTATGCCATTATTATCTTCAATTGATAAATATAAAGACTATATGGGAGAAAGTCCAAGACCTGAAGATTTTGATCAGTTTTGGCAGGATTCTTTAAAAGACTTAAGGGAACATACCAAGCCGGGATATACCTTGAAAAAAAGAGAATTTTTGGAAAAGGGGATAGAGCAGTTTGATTTGTTTTTTGAAGGAACATTTGGCGCCAATATTCATTGTCTTTATATTAGACCTAAAGAAATAAAAAATAAAATACCGGGGATTGTATTTTTTCACGGATATGGTTCAAGTACAAAAGGACCTTTTGAATATTTACCTTATGTATATAATGATATTGCTGTTTTGGCAATGGATGTAAGAGGCCAGGGAGGATATTCCACGGATCCTTGGTATGGAAACGGGCCTAGTTATTACGGACAGTACATACGTGGACTTGAAGATGACGATATAACTAAACTTTTTGCGAGGAATATATATCTTGACGGTGTTAAAGCTGTGGAAACTTTAATGAGTATGGAAGAAGTAGATGAGACAAGAATAGGTATTAACGGTAAATCTCAAGGTGGTGCTTTAACAATTGCTTCTTCTGCTTTAGTAAAAGGTGTAAAAGTAATTACTCCTACATATCCTTTCATGAGCGATATAAAACATACAATAAAAGAAGATTTGCTTGATATTTCTCAATTTAATGAATTTAACGAGTTCTTTAGAAGACATGATCCAAAACACGAAAAAGAAGATGAAGTGTTTAGAAAACTAAGCTATGTTGATATACAAAACTTTGCAGATAAAATAACAGCAAAAGTTCACTGGACATTGGCTTTTAAAGATGAAAATTGTCATCCAAGCACCCAATTTGCCACTTACAATAAGATTAAATCAGAAAAAGAAATGATTATTTATCCTGATTATGGGCATGAGCCTCAGCTTTTATTCCAGGATAACGATTTATTTCAGTTCTATTTAAAGAATTTATAATTTAGCCTTTAAAATTAAAATTAATAATTAATATATATAAAGACAGCTTTTGTTTAAAGTTGTCTTTTTTTATTTTATTGACATAAAATTTTTATTCGGTTATTCTGTTTTAAAGGCGCCTTTTAATAAAATATTAGGAGGTAAATATGTACCATTCAAGATTTGGTTCATCACATTATAATGCCGGATTAAAATATGGCTTAAAACTTAAAAATAACAGAAAATATATAGATGAAAAGTTAAAACTTATAAATGCTGAAATGATGGATTTTGGTATAAAATCTTTATTGATTTGTAAAAAAGAATACCCTGAATTTTTAGACGAGTTAAAGGGTATAAGTGATGGGTTAAAGGTAGATTTAAGTTATTTTTCTTCCTTTATATTTTGTATGTATAATTTTATGTTTAATAATTATTGTAGTTGCTTTGCTTTTAAAGATTGTGAAAATATTATTTATGGAAGAAACAGTGATTATCTTGTTGAATTTAAAAATGTATGTGATAGTTGTTACTATCATTTGGATAATTCTTATTCTTTTGTTGGTAATACAACTGCAATGTCTGAAATTGAAGATGGTGTTAACGAGTATGGTTTTGCTGTAGGGCTGACATTTGTTTATCCTTCTTTAATAAACCCTGGTTTGAACAGTGGGGTAATAGTTAGAAATTTACTTGAAAAGTGTAGGGATGTTAATGAAGGAATAGAAAAAATAAAAAATCTAACTATTTCATCTTCGCAAAATATTTTAATGGCTGATAAAAATGGAGATATGGCTTTAGTTGAATGTAACTGCGAAAAAATAAACATAATAAGACCAAAAAATAACTTTTTATGTTGTTCAAATGATTTTAATTCTATTAAGATGAAAAAATATAGTTGTAGCATTGAAGATGAAATACATTCAAGGGAAAGATACAGGACGATGTATAATTTTCTTTTAAAACAGAAGAAATGTTCATTCGAATATGCAAGTTCTCTTTTAAAAGGAAAATATGGTTTTATGTGCGACTATGATAAACATTCAAAAATGGATACTTTATGGTCAAGTGTATATGTTTTAAATAAAAATGAAGTATATATTTGTGATGGAAATCCAAAAAGAAAAATATATAAAATGGATAAAAGGTTAAAATATAAAGAGCTTTAAAGCTCTTTATATTCTGTATTTGTTTCTTAAATAGTATTCGTATTTTTCTATATGAGCTTCTATATGTAATAAAATAAAGTCGTTCTCTTTAGAAAAAAATTTAAGGTGTCTAACTGATTCTTTTAAATAATTTATTCTTTTATAAATGTTTAAAACGGCATTAAAATCTTTTTTATCTAAAGAAATAATATCCATCTCTATTTTGGACATTTTACTTATAATATCATTTTTTGAGCTTTGTAAATTGAATGTATAAATATGCTTTTGATTTTCTTTTCTTTTTGTAATCATTTCCCTGCCCCCTTTGTTTCCATGAACATATTGTTTTCTTTATTATATACAAAAACTTGAGATTTTTTTTGTCGAATAATTGATATATTTTTGACAAATGATTATCTTTCAAGAATAAAATCAATAAAAAGCTTGTTTTTGTTTTTATTTTTCCTTTATAATAAAATAATTCAATAAAAATATATGTAAAATTTAACATGAGAGGTTATTTATGAATATTCAATGGTATCCGGGGCATATGGCAAAAGCTACAAGACTAATAAAGGAAGATTTAAAGAATGTAGATATTGTTGTAAAATTACTGGATTCAAGAGCTGTTATAAGAAGTGAAAATAATGATTTTAATAAAATATTAAACCAGAAAAAATTTATAAGAGTATATAATAAATGCGACTTAGCTGACGAAAATGAAACTATGAAGTGGCAAAATTATTTTAAAGAAAAGGGTGAGGATGTTTTCTTTATAGATTCTATGAGTAAAAAAGGAATAAATGAAGTATTATCTTACTTAAATAATATTAAATCAACATTTAGAGCAAATAGAGAAGTAAGAGCAATGGTAGTGGGGATTCCAAATGTGGGTAAGTCGATGTTTATTAATTCAATAACAAAAAAATCCAACGCAAAGACAGGGAATAGACCTGGGGTGACACTTTCAAAACAATGGATAAAGGTAAAAGGAGAAGTTTATCTATTGGATACACCGGGAGTTCTTCCTCCAAAATTTGAAAATTTAGAAGATGGTGTGTGTCTTGCTTCTATTGGTTCTGTAAAAGATACAATTTTGGATAGAGAAGAATTATGTCTTAAACTTATTGAATTTTTAATTGAAAGATATCCTGATAAATTAAAAGAAAGATACAAACTTGAAAGCGTTGAAAAAATGCCTATAGAAGTTTATGAAGATATAGGAAGAAAAAGAGGCTTTTTATTAAAAGGCGGAGAAATTGATTATTTGAGAACTGCCGTTACGGTTTTAGATGAGTTTAAAAACGGTCTTATTGGCAGAATTTCTTTTGACAGGGTTTGTGATTTATAGGAGTAAAAAATGATAGATGTTAAAAATACAAAAGTCAACGAATTAAGAAAAATCATAAATGAGATAAATGTTGAAGAATATGAAGAATATATTGAATTATTCAAATCCGACGGACGAAAAGAAGTTGGAAAGTTTGCTTTAAGGCTTCAAAAAAAATTAGATCAATATAATAAAGAGTTACAAAGACTTGAAAATATTAAAGAATATGAAAACAGTCTATATGATAAAGGTTATAATTTTATTGCCGGTATAGACGAAGTTGGGAGAGGTCCCTTAGCTGGTCCTGTTGTTGCCGCTGCCGTTATTCTTCCAAAAGACAGCAAAATAATGTATATGAATGATTCAAAGGCTTTAAGCTCTCAAAAGAGAGAAGAAATAGCTGCTAAAATAAAAGAAGAAGCAATAAGTTATGCTTATGGAATAGTTGATAATAATGAAATAGATAGAATTAATATTTTAAATGCAACTAAAAAAGCTATGCTTGAAGCTGTAAATAAATTAAGTGAAAAACCGGATATGATTTTAATAGATGCTGTTCATTTAGATACTAATATAAAACAGAAGTCTTTTATAAAAGGGGATGCAAATATTTATTCGATATCAGCTGCAAGCATTATTGCAAAAGTTCATAGGGATCATATGATGGATGAATATGCAAAGGAATATCCGGAATATGGCTTTGAAAAGAATAAAGGTTATGGAACTTTTGACCATGTTGAAGCCATAAGAAATATTGGTCTTTGTCCTATTCATAGAAAAACTTTTACCGAAAATATAATAGACAGCAGGGTAAAACAAGGCAGAAATTATGAAAATGTTGTTATGAATTATCTGGTTAAACATGGATACAGTATTTTAAATAAAAATTATAAATGTAAATATGGTGAAATTGATATAATAGTTAGAAAAGATAATTTAATTGCTTTTGTAGAAGTAAAAGGACGTCATAAAAATATTATAGCACCTAAAAGTTATGTGGATGAAGAAAAAAGAAAAAGAATAATAGACAGTGCAAAACAATATTTAAAAGAAAAGAGTTTAAATGATAAGTTTAAAATTCGTTTTGATGTTGTGGAAATAACTGATAAATCAAGAGGAACTTTTGATGTTAAAGTTATAGAAGATGCATTTAGAGAAAATAAATAGTATATTATTGTCTGAAAACTTAATACTTTTCAAAATATTTAGAATATTATTGAAAAGTATTTTTTTTTAGTGTAATATGGTAATAGTATATAATTTAGGAGGACATTTTTATGGAATCGATTTTGCTCGATAGAATAAGAAAGTTAAATGAGATATTAAAACTTACAGCCGTTGAAGTAGTATCTTTTGAAGAGTTAACAAATGAGTTGAGTAAAATTTTGAAGGTAAATGTATACATATCCGAAAATGACGGAACAATTCTTGCTTATTCAACAAGTGACAGATTTAAATGTGATTTGACTTATTATCCTAATGAAGAAGCACATTTTCCTCAAAATTTCACAGAAAAATTACTTTCTTATACAGACACAGTAGAAAATATATATGAAGAAAGTCCTATTTGTACTTTTGGAAGCCAAGGACCTTGTGTTTATAAAGATAGATATATGACTATAGTACCAATAAACGGTTTAGGAGAAAGAATCGGAACGTTATTATTCAGCAAATATGGCGGAAAGTTTGATGATGATGAGATTATATTATGTGAATATTCTGCTGCCATAGTTGTTATGGAACTTTTAAGATATATTCAAGATCAAAGGAAGAAAAGCAGTTCTGATATAGCGGCTGCGAAAATGGCCCTTTCAACTTTATCATATTCTGAAGTTGAAGCCGTAAAAATGATTTTTAAAGAAGTTGAAAACGAAGGACTTGTTGTTGCAAGCAAAATTGCCACAGAAGCTCAAATTACAAGATCTGTTGTATCAAATGCCCTTAGAAAACTTGAAAGTGCAGGTATTATTGAAACCAGATCTCTTGGTATGAAAGGAACGTTTATAAAAATAGTTAATCAAGAATTAAGAGCTCAATTAAATCAATAAGACACTCCTTCGAGTGTCTTATTTTATACAAATAATGATGTTATTTTTACTATAACCCATGCTATGAATTCTCCACCTCCGCTTAATGCCGATACTGACTGTGAACCTGTTTCTACCAAACCACTTGCTTGTCCGACAGAAGTAAATAAAGGAGCTAAGTCTGTAGCTATATATAGCATTCCTATAATGACAATTATGCCTATAACCAAAGATCTAAAAGAATTTCTTCTTGCCGCCAATACAGCAGGTGCCATAAAATATGTAAGAGAAGGTAAATCAGTAAAAGGAAGCAATTTGTTTCCCGGTAAAATTACCGCCAATATTAGCGTTATCGGAACCATTACCATTGCAATTGTGATTATTTCTTTGTCTCCTAAAAGTATTGCCATATCCATACCTATATTAACTTTTCTGCCTGGGAATTTTTTGCTCATGAATGACTGTGCAGCATTTGAAAGAGGGCTTAGTCCTTCCATTAAAATTTTTACCATTCTAGGTAATAAGAACATTACAGCTCCCATGCCTACTCCTGACATTAAAGCAGCTTCCCATCCTTGACCGGAAATCAGAGTCAATATAAATCCGAGTATAAAACCTAAGAATATCGGTTCGCCTAGGAAAGAAATTTTAGGGTTTAGTTTAGTCAAACTGAAATGGACTTTATTTATTCCTGGTATTTTTTCTATTAATTTATCAATACCCATGCATATATATAACACTACGGGGAAAGATTGAGTTGTTATGGTTACACCAGGATATCCCAAAAAATCTTTTATCCTTTCTGCATGTTTGTCTGCGAGTAAAAGTACTATTCCTCCATATAAGCCTCCGGCAATACATCCCATTACGAAATTACCTGTAAGAGCATATACTAAAGCTCCTCCCATAATAAAATGCCAGAAATTCCAAAGGTCAACATTTAATGTATCTGTTAATTTAAAAATCATCATTAATATATTTATTGCAATTAAAATTACGAAAAGAGCAACAACTAAACTTCCGTTGCTGAATGCTATGCCTGAAGATACAGGCCATCCCATATCATATGTATCAAGTGCTAAATGCCAATTTTTTTGTAAGCCTTCAATTATAGGTGTTAAATACGTTCCCATTGTTCCCGTAACCAAATTTATACCTATAAATCCTACACCAACCGTAAGCCCAGCTCTTAAAGCTTTAATTGGTTTCATTTTTACTATAATTCCTATTATAAATATTATTATAGGCATCATTACAGATGCGCCTAAATCTAATATTGTTTGAATTATTTCCATGTTTTTTCTCCTTTTTATTTTCTTTGTTTTAAAGTTTCTGCAATTTTTTCATAAAGTTGTTCTGTGTTTAGGTTCATTAAAATCGGTACTGCATCAAAAGTCGGAATTTCTTTTGTTTCTACACTGTCAATCGGAGTTGTATGAATGATTATATCCGGAGGATTGTTTTGTATAAGTCCGCCGGCTTCCGAAACGTTGGCTTCCTGTATGTTTACGTCATTTATTCCGAGCTCTTCAAGACCGTCTTTTAAACGCTGCGCTACTAGTGTTGATGTTGCGATTCCGCTGCCGCAGATAGATAGAATATTGTACATTTCTTTACTCCTTTCTTATAAATATTTTTTTATGGCTGCAAGAATTTCATCTTTTGTTGCTGCCGTTGAAAGCATATTCATTGATTCTTTGTCCTGTGTTATAGAAATTACGTTTGAAAGCAAAGGTAATTGCTTTTTCCCGTCCGTAAAAACAAGTCCGAAAACGTACTTTACCTGTACGGTTTCTTTTGGATTAGCCATTTCTTTAAAAGGGACGGATTCTTTTAATTGAAAAACGATTATACACGGTTTTATTACATGCTTGGGATCTGTATGTGGTATTGCAATTGACCACGGTTTTATAGGAAGACCTGTAGGACTCAATTCTTCTCTTTCTAAAAGGGCTTCTACATAACTTTTTTTTACATATCCTTTTTTATAAAGTATATTACCTATTTGAGTTAAAATATCTTGGTAATTTTTTCCTTTTACATTAAGATAAATATTTTTTTCGTCAATCATTTTTTGTTCCTTTCTTAAATGAATTTTTGTGTACTACATATAAATTCTTTATACGTTTTTGAATTTATAAGAATATCAATATTGTTTTTATCTTTTGTTAAATTATTTATAAATTTGAAAAAGTTTCGTATAAATGTTTTTTCATCTTTTTTTATAGCTAAAACAAATATCATTTTTACTTTAAAATCTCCCCATATAATCGATTGCGGGGTAGTTATAACTCCAATTTTTGTTTCGTTGGAACATGCTCTTATGGGATGGGGGATTGCTATAATTCCGTCTATCACGGTATTGGATAGTTTTTCTCTTTCGATAAGTTTGTTTAAAAAATCATTTTGTACATATCCCTTAAGATACATTGCATTTGAAATTAAAGATAAAGCGTCATTTTTAGTTTTTATATTTAAATTTGGGAAGAACAAATCTTTTTCAAATTTGTTTAAAATATTGCTGTTGTCGTTTGAATTTTGAGATTTTAAATAAATTTTTTCATTTGCCGTTTCTTCAATTAATTCCGCAAGTTTTTGTTGTTCTTCATTTGATAAAACCAAGCCTATTTGCATATACTTTATATTTTTTTTGTCAATTAACTCTTTTTCGACCTTACATGTTGATAAAATCAAATCAGATTCTTCCTGTAAGGCTTCTTGTATTTTATAAACGGGATAATGTCCTATAATTTCTATGTTTGATGAAAATATATTTTTTAGATTTGATATTAATAAATTTGTATAACTTGTTTTTAAATGCGATATTATTATTGTTTTTACTCCGCTTTCACCGTAATGAAGTTTCATTCTTTCGATTGCAGCCGCTATATGAGCGGCTATATAACTTAATTCACTTTCATTTAATGTTATGTTTAAAACTTTTTTAAATATTTCATATATGTGTAAAGAGAGTTCGAATATGAATGTATATTGTTTTTTTATTATTTCCAATATAGGACTTTCCGCTAATTGCTGATATTTTACTCTGTTAATTAAAGCTTGAATATGAAAAGCAAGTCCCGTAAACAATTCATCATCGGTACTTAAATCCAAATTATAGTCATTTTTTATGTTTAGTATTAAAGATTCCACTATTTCTATTATTTGTTTTGAGCATTCTTTTTTTGTTTCACCTGTACTTTTTTCCGTCGGATTAAGTAAATTGACAAATGATAATTTTATTGCTATCTGACATATTTCATTTTGTTTGTATTCGTTTGTTTCGATTTCTTTTCCTATAGTTTTTTCATAAATGTCATTTGATGCTTCATAAAGTTTGTCGTTTTCCTGTTTTTGCTTATCATTTATTGAAATTATTTTTTTGTTTAAATTAAGGCGTATCTGTGCAATAATGATGTATACTGATATATCTGCTATTGCGCTGTCATCTAAATTTAAAGAATACTTTATTGCAATGGATTCTATTATTTTTTTTGTTTCTTCAAAATCGTTGTTTGTGAAAAAATCGTTTGTAATAAATAAGTTTTGTTTTTTTGCATCGTATTTTAGCATTATTATTTCATTTAAAAGAAATCTCAGAGTTGTTTCATTTCCGATAAGTTCTATTCTGCTTTTTTTTCTTCTGATATCGATTGAAGGATAAATGCTTTTTATCATTTTTTTCATGTTTTGAATTTCTGTTTCAAGAGTTGTTCTGCTTATATACAATTTTTCTTCAAGTTCAAATAAATCGACACTGTTTTTTGAGCATAAAAGTATTGTAATTATTTCATAAACTCTTTCATCTTTTTGTTTTTTATATCCTTCATATTGTGAAAGGATGTTATTTAATAATTCTTTATTTTTAGATTCAAGTTTATATCCTTTTCCTCGTTTGGAAATAATCTGACAATTATATTGTTCTAAAATGTAATTTAAAATGCCTATATCATTTCTTACGGTTCTGTCGGAAATTCCCAAGAATGTCGATAACTTTGTTCCCGATACATATTCTTCTGTTATTAAAAGGTATTTAAGCATTTTTCTTTGTCTTGGCGAACAGTAGAAAAGATTCATTAGAAATACCTCCTTTCTCTTATCTTTAATTTGAAAAGTTTTGTTAATTTCTTTTGTTGTAAATTCATTATACAGAATGCTCCTTTTTATTATCAAACTTATAATTTCCGTTTACTTGCGGAAGAAAATAGATTTTTTATTATTTTATTTTTAAATTGGGAAAAACCTTTGTTTAAATTTATATTTTTAATTTATTAATGTGCATTAATAAAAATTATATAAAGATATTGTGAAATATTTTTGTTAATTGCCGTATGTATACGGAAATATTTGGTTTGTATTTTACTTTTATGTTGTTTTATACTTTCTGCAGATTTAATAATACGGAGGTGAATTTTTATGAAAGCAGCAGTACTTAATAAAGCTGAAGATTTGAAAATTATTGATTTGGAAATGCCAAAAGCAAGAGACGGTGAAATTATTATGAAAGTAAAAAGTGCCTTAACTTGCGGTACGGATGTTAAAACATTCAGAAGAGGGCATCCTACAATTCCTTTTGGAGGAAATAAAGTGGCGTTTGGGCATGAAGGAAGCGGGATTGTATATGAAGTAGGAAGTGGGGTGTCAAATTTTAAGGTAGGAGATAGAATAGCTGCACATAACACAGCTCCTTGTCATTCTTGTTATTCATGCAGGGTAGGAGATTATAGTATGTGTGATGATTTAAAACAAATACGAGGAACATGGGCGGAATATGTAAGAATACCTGCCGAAATTGTTAAAGAAAATGTTTTTAAAATTCCAGATGATATGTCACATAAGCAGGCAGCACTGTTAGAACCTCTTTCATGTGCTGTTTATGGTGTTGATTTATCAGATATTAAACTCGGAGATACAGTAGTAGTAAACGGATGTGGTCCGATAGGTTTAATGATGTTAAAATGTGCGAAGTTGAAAGGAGCTACAGTTATAGCCTGTGATTTTACGGATTTAAGACTTGAAACCGCTAAAAAACTCGGAGCCGATATGATTGTAGATTTGAAAAAAGTTGATGATCAAGTCGAAGCGGTAAGAGACCTCACTCCTTATTCAAGAGGCGTTGATGTTGCAATAGAAGCAACCGGAGTTCCCGAAGTATGGGAGAAAAATATGTTAATGGCAAGAAAAGGCGGTATGGTTATGGAGTTTGGCGGATGCAAACCTGGTACAACCATAACAGTAGATACTAAATTACTTCATTATTCTCAGCTTACAATTAAGGGGGTTTATCATACTACACCTAAACATGTAGGAATGGCTTTTGAACTTATTAAAAGAGGAGAATTTCCTGAAGATTTAATGATAAACAAAAGCTTTAAACTAGATAATGCTTTGGAGGCATTATTGTCCCACGCAAACGGAGAAGTCATAAAGAATGAAATTAAAATAGATTAGGAGTTTTTAAATATGATTAAATATAAAGAAATAAGAGAACAAGTTTTAAATGCAGCATTGAGGTCTAATGAGCTTGGTTTGATTCACGGTACATCCGGAAATATTTCCGTTCGTGATAAGGAAGATAATGTTGTGGCAATTACACCGAGTAATATCGCATATGAAACAATGAAAGTTGAAGACATTGCGATTGTGGATATAAATGGCAAGTGGATAGACGGAAATTTTAAACCTTCAAGTGAAACGCCTATGCATACTGCAGTTTTAAGACGTAGAGATGATATAAATGCAGTAGTTCATACACATTCAAAATATGCAACTGTTATGTCTATGAGATGCAAGCAACTTCCTAGAGCAACTGTTCCTTCAAATATGTATTATCCAATAGTTTGCACTACCGAATTTTTTCCTCCTGGAAGTGAAAGGTTGGCCCAAACAGCAGTTGACGCAATAGGTATGGATAATGATGTTACTCTCTTAAAAAATCACGGACTTTTGGCAACTGGATGTGATATTGATTCGGCAATGACTTGTGCAATTTATACTGAAGAATGTGCAGAAATTTCATATTTGGCATCTATTGTCGGATTTGATGATTTTATCAGTGAAGAAGATGCTTTGTATATAAGAAATATTGCAAAAGGAGGAAATGCTGTATAGCATTTATATACTATGAATAATTTTGAATATTATGCCCCTACAAAAGTCGTTTTCGGTAAAAATGAATTTGAAAATTTAGGAAAAGAAGTTGCCATATATGGTAAAAAAGCTTTGCTTGTGGAGCAAAACGGACCTTTGGATGATATGGGTGTATTTAAAAAAGCAATTAAAATAATGAAAGATTCTAATATTGCAGTATTTGAATTAAAGGGTATTGAAAGCAATCCAAAACTTTCTAAGATAGAAGAGGGAATAAAAATTGCAAAGGACAAGCAAATAGACGTTATTGTTGCAGTAGGAGGCGGAAGTACGATTGATACCGCAAAAGCCATAGGTTTTGGGGTAAAAAGTGATGGTGATATATGGGATTATTTTAGTTTGAAAAAGACCATAATCGATACTCTTCCTGTGATTGCGGTTTCTACAATTTCTGCAACGGGAGCAGAAACCTCTATGCATTGTGTGGTTACAAACGATAGAGATTCAGACAATAAAAATTGGTTAAAATGGGCTTTGCATGATGTGCATTTGTTTCCCAAAACAGCCATCATAGATCCTATTCTGTTATCTTCGGTTCCCAAAAGATTGACTGCTGCAGGTATGGCAGATACAATATCTCATATTATTGAAGGGTATTTTGACGGTGCTCCGAACAATCCTATATCAGACAGGATAGGAGAAGGTATTGTATGTACGGTTTTGGAAAATGACAATGTTTTGGATAACTTGTCAGATTTAGATGCAAGAGCAAATATTGCTTGGGCATCTACTTTGGCAATGAGTGGACTTCAGGATTGCGGTCGCTATAATGAGGGATTTCCGGCTCATTGGATTCAACATGCCGTCGGAGCAATGACTGATTCTTCGCACGGTGAGGGGCTTGCTGTTATTAATCCTTCATGGTTGTTTATGCAAAATGAGAAAAATCCTGAAAAGTTTGTTCAATTTACAAAAAGAGTTTTTAACATTGAACAGGGAACAATTTCAGATGAAGAGTATGGTAAAAAAGGTATTGAGCTTTTAAAAGAGTGTTTTGTTTCCTGGGGATTACCTTCGAATTTATCGGAACTTGGAGTAAAAGAAGAAATGATTGATGAAATTGTGGATAAAGTTATGACCAGCAAAGAAACATATGAATTTAATCGAAATGAAGTAAAAAAAGTTTTATTAAATTGTTTATATTAATTTAATATAATATTCTCCTTTAAAATTTTAAGACGCCCAAAGGCGTCTTTTTGATTCGTTCAAAATAAAAACATGTATTATATTATGTTTTAAATTAAATATATTTTGCAATAATAGTATTTATAGCTTTGTTGACTTTTAAATACATATATATTAGTATTAGTTAATAAAGAAAAAGAGGTTTTAAATGTATAATTTAGGAAAAAACGAATGTAAGAAAATTATATTGTTAATAACTTATGCAATACTGTTTTATTATTTTGTAACAAATTTTAGCAGTGTATTAGGTGTGTTAAGTACAACTTTAGGAATTTTATCGCCTTTTATAATAGGTTTTGCTTTAGCATTTATACTAAATAAACCTTTTGTGTTTTTTAGGGATAAAGTTCTTGGGAAACTAGCAGATAAAAATAAGAAAAAAGAAAGACTGGGGCTTAGAGCCGGAATTGCAATATTATTGGTATATTTATTGGTTATCATATTTTTAGTGTTAATATTTTCTTTTGTTCTTCCACAGCTTGTAAAAAGTATTTCTGGACTAATAACTTATATACCTCAATATTCAAAAGAGTTATTTGATACTATTGATAATATGGTAGATAAAGTAATAATAAATGAAACGATGCTAAAGACTATTGAGAAAACAAGTACTTCGATTGCTTCAACTATGAAAACTGTTCTTTCTAATGCGGTACCTGCAATTGTTTCTTTTATTTCAAATTTTGCATCTAACGTTATAAATATTGTTATTGCTGTTATAGTATCTATATATTTATTATTTGATAAAGATCATTTGAAATATCAATATAGAGTTATTGTAAGAGCCTTTTTAAATGAAAAAAATGCAAATAGGGTATTACGTGTTACAGAACTTACATCTAAAACTTTTTCCGATTTTATAGGCGGACAAATTATTGATGCAATAATAATTGGAGTTTTATGCTCAATAGGACTTGCTGTATTAAAGGTTCCTTATGCTTTATTAATCGGTACTATAGTTGGGTTTACCAATATAATTCCATATTTTGGACCTTGGATAGGTTCGATTCCAAGTGTGTTTATTTTGTTTATGGTAAAACCTATGTATGCGATTATATTTATAATATTTGTTGTTATACTACAACAAGTCGATGCAAATATTATATATCCTAATGTTGTAGGAAGTTCTGTTGGGCTTGGAGCGTTATTTGTGACTTTTTCAATTATTGTAGGTGGAGGTTTGTTTGGGCTTGTTGGAATGATTTTAGGGGTTCCTACATTTGCTGTAATATATACATTGGTTAAAGAAAAGGCGTATAAAAATTTAAAGAAAAAGAATATTACAAAAGTATAGTAAACCTTGACAAATACAGGCTAAAAGATATAAAATAGTATTTTAGAAAAGATAAAGGAGATGCATGATATGTTTACAATGATAAATCCCCCTATAAATGAACTTTTAGATAAAGTAGATAATAAATATGTTCTTGCAATGCTTGTTGCAAAAAGAGCAAGAGAACTTTATGAAGGAGACGAACAACTTGTTGACGAACATTTTGTAAATCTTATTACAACAGCAGTTGAAGAAGTATATGAAGATAAGATTGGATACTACTTAATTGAAGAAGGAGACAGAAAATATAGAGTACACAAGAGTGTTGATTTAAACGAAATGTTAAACAATTCTTTATAATTAATACAGGAATAACTTATGATAGCAAATGTTTTGATTGATACCTTAGGTGTGGTAGGAGATAAAATATACGATTATAAAATACCAGATAATTTAATAAAAGATATTGAAATAGGCAAGAGGGTTCTTGTCTATTTTGGTAGAGGTAAGAATTTAATTCCTGCTTTGGTTATAGGTATAAATGAAAATAGTGAATATGAAGAAGACAAAATAAAAGACATAGTAGAAGTTTTGGATGAAGAAGTAATTGTTCATCAGTATTTAATTGATTTGATTAAATATATGAGGGACAATTATTTTTGTACCTATATTGATGCATTAAGATGTGTTCTTCCGTCTTTGGAACAAGTTAAAAGAAAAGAAACTTATTCCTTAATTGAAAATGATAAACAAATAGATAAAAAATATGGGTTAATTATAGAGCTAATAAAAAAGAGAAACTCCCTTGCAAGTTTCGATTATTTAAAGTCAAAACTTAATTTATCCAAAAGTGAATTAAAAGAAGAAATATCATATTTGGTTAAAAAGGATATTATTTCAAAACAAGTATCATATTATATTCAAGAAGAAAAGAGACAAGAAGTTGTTTCTTTAAGCGGAAAATATGAAAATATTGAAGATTATTTGAAAAAAATAAGAGCAAACGCCATAAAGCAAATTAGTGTAATAAAAGCTCTTGAAAAAGGAGAGCTTTATTATGAGAAGTTAACTAAGCTTACAGGTGCAAACAGAAACATTATAACAAAATTATCTGAAATGGAATTAGTTAGGACTTATTTTATAGATAAAGATGATGAATTTGATTTAAGTCTAAAAGAAGAACATAAAGATGTTATTTTAAATGAAGAACAACAAGGAGTATTAGATTCATATTTTAATGAAAAAAATACAAATAAATTTCTTCTTCATGGAGTTACTGGAAGCGGTAAGACTGAAGTATATATAAAAATGTTTAAAGATCAGATAAATAAAGGGAAACAGTGTTTATTTCTTGTTCCTGAAATTGCTCTTACTCCTCAAATGATGAGAAATATATATTATAGATTTAATGGTGAAGTTGCAATTATGCATTCAAAACTTTCCATGTCAAAAAGAATTAAAGAGTGGGACAGGGTACGAAGCGGGAAAGCAAAAATTGTTTTAGGGGCAAGGAGTGCGTTGTTTATGCCTTTTAAAGATCTTGGACTTATGGTTATCGATGAAGAACATGAAAATACTTATAAGTCCTCTCAAACTCCAAGATACGATACAATAGATCTTGCAAATTTTATTTCTGATAAAACAGGTGCAAAACTTGTTCTTGGAAGTGCTACTCCAAGCATAGAAAGTTACTATAAGGCTTTTAGAGGAGAATATAGACTTCTTGAGATGAAGAAAAGAGCTAACGGAAAAGATTTTCCTAAAGTTCATATTGTAGATATGACTGATGAAATGAGAAACGGAAATAGATCTCCAATCAGCCGTTTATTAAAAAAAGAAATAGAATTAAGATTGAAAAAAGGAGAACAAAGTATTCTTTTTATGAATAGACGTGGATTTTCTACATATGTATTTTGTAGAAAATGCGGGTACATAGAACAGTGTCCAAACTGTGATGTGTCACTTACCTATCATGCAAATACAAATTCTTTAAAATGTCATTATTGTGGATATGAAAAAAGTTCTCCAAATATTTGCCCTGAATGTGGAAGTGATAAAATAAAAAGAGCGGGGACAGGAACACAAAAAATAGAGTCTCATGTAAGAAATATGTTTCCGGATGCAAAAATTTTAAGAATGGATTTTGATACGACAAGAAAAGCAGGAAGCATGGAAAAAATACTTTCTGATTTTAGAAATAATAAAGCGGATATATTGATAGGAACGCAAATGGTTGTTAAAGGGCATGATTTTGCAAATGTTACTTTGGTTGGTATACTTCTTGCTGATACTGCACTTAATTTTCCTGATATAAATTCACCTCAAAGGACATTTCAGCTTTGTACTCAAGCCTCAGGAAGAGCAGGAAGAGCAAGTAAAGAGGGAAGTGTAGTAATGCAGACTTATTCTCCTAAGAATAAAACACTTGTTTATTCTTCAATGCACGATTATAAAAAATTCTATGCATATGATATTGATTATAGGAAAAAGATGAATTACCCTCCTTTTTCTGAAATTCTGGGAATATTTATTGCAAATGAGTCGGAAGCAAAAAGTAATGAAGATATAAATTTCGTATATAATAAAATAAAAGAACTTTTAAAAGAAAAACAAAGAGAAGACGTAAAGCTTTATCAGCCTATGGAAGCTTTTATACATAAATTAAAAAATAAATATATTATGCATATACTTTTAAGGTATAATGTAGATGATGAAATAAAAAAAGATATTAGAAAAATTTTTAGTGAAGTAAATAAGGAAATATCTTCAACAATATTTGCTGAGATAAATCCTGTTACTTTATTATAGGAGGAATATATGGCACTTAGAACAATAAGAACAAAAGAAGATGAAATTTTAAGAAAGAAAAGTAAAGAAGTAAAAAAAATTACTCCAAGAACTCTTGAACTTATAGATGATATGCTTGAAACAATGTATGATGCAGAAGGTGTTGGTCTTGCTGCTGTTCAGGTGGGAGTTCTTAGAAGAGTTGTAGTTATAGATATTGGAGACGGTCCTGTTATACTTATAAATCCTGAAATTATAGATAAAAGTGAAAAAGAATACCTTGAAGTTGAAGGATGTCTAAGTGTTCCGGGAGAACAAGGTTTTGTATTTAGACCAGAAGAAGTTACCGTTAAAGCTTTAGATAGAGAGGGAGAAGAACAAATTATTGAAAGCAAAGAAAGATTTTTCTCTAAAGCAATTTGTCATGAACTTGAGCATTTAGATGGAATATTATATACAGATCATCTTGTTGAACCAAGTGAAGAACAAATGAAAGAAATTATAAGACAAAGAAAAATTGAGCAAGAGGACGAAGAATAATGAGAGTAGTATATATGGGAACTCCAGAGGTTGCTGTTAAACCTTTGGAAAAACTTATTGAAAGTAATCATGAAGTTTTACTTACAGTTACACAGCCTGATAAGAAAAATTCAAGAAGAGGAAACAAGGTTATATTTTCTCCTGTTAAACAATGTGCTATTGATAACAATATAGAAGTATTTCAACCTCAAAGAGTAAGTGATGAAGAAAATTATGAATATATAAAATCATTTAATCCTGATGTTATTGTTGTTTGTGCTTATGGACAAATTGTAAAGAAAAATATACTTACACTAGCAAAATATGGAGCAATAAATATTCATGCATCATTGCTTCCTCATTTGAGAGGAGCTGCTCCTCTCCATAGAGCAATTATGCAAGGGGATAAAGTAACAGGTGTTACAATTATGCAAATGGATGAAGGTCTTGATACAGGAGATATGCTTTTAAAAGGTGAAATAGAAATTGATAATAAAATGAATGTAGGAATTTTACATGATAAAGTTGCTTTGCTCGGAAGTGAACTTATAGTTGAAGCTTTAGATAAAATAGAAAAAGGCGAAATTAATCCTGAAAAACAAGATGACAGTAAATCTAGTTATGCAAATAAAATTTTAAAAGAAGATTGTCACATAAATTTTGATAATAATGTAGAAGATATATATAATATGATAAGAGGATTGAATCCTTTCCCTCTTTCATATGTAAACTTAGATGAGAAAAACATTAAAATATATGAAAGTATCATTAAAAAAGAGGAAATAAACGAAAAATGTGGTACAATTCTTTCATATAGTAAAAAAGATAAAGCGATTTTGGTTGCTGCCAAAGATGGTATTGTCGGTATAAAAGAGCTTAAAATGCAAGGTAAAAAGAAAATGGACGCGGCAAGCTTTTATAACGGCAACAGGGATATCATAGGCAAAATTTTTGAATAAAATAAAAAGGAGATAAATATATGTTTTTTAGTTATTATTATGGAGGATATTTTATAATTTTAATTCCTGCTATTATTCTTTCACTTTATGCAAGTATAAAAGTAAATTCAACTTTTAGCAAGTATTCAAAAGTTCGTAATAGCAGTGGGCTTACAGGATATGACTGTGCAAGAAGAATCCTTGATATGAATGGTTTAAGTTATATTCCAATTGAAAGAGTTTCAGGAAATTTAACTGACCATTATGATCCTGGTAAGAAGGTTTTAAGACTGTCTGAAAGTGTTTATGATGTGGCTACAATATCGGCAATAAGTGTTGCTGCTCACGAATGTGGTCATGCAATTCAACATCAACAAGAGTATGCGCCTTTAAGCATGAGAAATGCTATATTCCCTGTTGTTAATATAGCTTCATATGCTTCATGGGTATTTATTTTACTTGGAATAGTGCTTAGTTCATTCTCATTCCTTGTTCCATTGGGTATAGTTTTATTTGCAGCAACTGTTGTATTCCAACTAATTACATTACCGGTTGAATTTGATGCAAGTAACAGAGCTGTAAAAATATTATCTCAAACCGGAATGGTATTTGGTGGAGAAGCTAAGGCTGCAAAAAAAGTTTTAAGTGCTGCTGCTCTTACTTATGTTGCTGCTGCTTTATCTGCAGTTTTACAACTTCTTAGATTAGTTTTAATTTTTGGTGACAACAGATAAAAATAAAATAAAGGAAATAAATTTATGGCGAAGAACATTAAAATCTCACCTTCAAGAGTGAGTGCGTATAAAGTATTAAATGAAGTATTTTTAACCGGTGCATTTAGCAATATTTCTCTAACAAAACATTTAAGAGCAATAAATATTGAAGCTGACAGAAGACTTTGCACAAATATAGTTCATGGTGTAATAAAAAAATTTAATAAACTTGAATATATTTTGTCAAAGTTTTCAAAAATGCCCGTAAATGAACTTGATGAAAGAGTTAAGATAAGTATTTATATAGGTTTATATCAAATAGTATACCTTGATAAAATTCCAGAATATGCCCTTGTAAATGATAGTGTTAATTTAGTTAAAATGTTCGTAGGTAAAAAAGCTTCCGGCTTTGTAAACGGGATTTTAAGAAATGCTTTAAGAAAAAAATATGAATTAAAAGAAATAACTTTTAGTGATTATTATGATATAATGAATTATGAATATGGATTTAAAAGAGCTTTGGTTGAGAAGCTCTTATTGTCATATAGTAAAGAAGAACTTCTTTCGTATGCAAAATTTTCTATGTTACCTCCAAGTCTATCTCTTAGAGTAAATAATTTAAAAACAACAAGAGATGAACTTATTGAAAGATTTAATATAAAAGGTTTTGAAACAAGAAAAACTTTTGTTCCTGAAGGGGTTGAAATTACATCTTCTCTTAATGTTACGTTAACAGAAGAGTATAGAAAAGGACTTTTTTCTATTCAAGATAGTGCAGGAATGCTTGTTTCATATGCATTAGATGCAAAAGAAGGTATGAGTGTTCTTGATATGTGTTCTGCTCCTGGCGGTAAAAGTATGCATACAGCAGAAAAAATGAACAATAAAGGAAGTATTATATCTTGTGACATATATAAAAAGAAACTTGAAATAATGGATTTTAGAGCAAAACAGCTTGGTATAGATATAATAAAAGTAAGAAAACAAGACGGAACAAATTTCTGTGAAGAGTATGTTGATAGCTTTGATAGAATAATTTGTGACGTGCCTTGTTCTGGGCTTGGAGTAATTAGAAGAAAGCCGGAAATTCTAAAATATTATTCAAATGAAAAAATAGATGAATTAAAAAATATACAATATTCAATTTTATCAAATGCGGTAAAATATTTAAAAAAAGACGGAATTTTGGTTTATTCGACTTGTACTATAAATAAAGAAGAAAATGAAGATATATTAAACAAAGTTTTATCTGAAAATGAAAACTTGGTTTTAGATTCCATAAATCTGCCTTTTGAATTTGAATATGATAAAGAAATGGCAAAAAAAGGAATATTAAACGTACAAGGAGATAAAAATAATACAGATAGTTTCTTTATTTCAAAAATAAAAAGAATTTAATGGGGATATGATGAAGAATTTATTTGGACTAACGTTAGAAGATTTGGAAAAAATAGTCATAGATGAATTTAAGGAACCTAAATTTAGAGCAAAGCAAATTTTTAAATGGCTTTATTCTTCTTATGTGAAAAATATCGATGAAATGACAAATTTATCCTTAAGTTTAAGAGATAAGTTAAAAAGTAAATATTATATTTCTCATTTACAACTTGAAAAGAAATTTGTTGAAAAGGGAAGTAATACAACAAAATTTTTATTAAAAACCGAAGATGATATTTTAATTGAAAGTGTACTTTTAACTTATGAGGCAGGCTCGACTCTTTGTGTTTCTACTCAGGCAGGTTGCAGGATGGGATGTGTTTTTTGTGAGTCAGGTAAATGCGGATTACTTAGGAATCTTACAAAAGGTGAGATTTTAAATGAAATTTATCTTGTAAACGAGATTGAAGATATAAAGGTATCAAATATTGTTTTGATGGGAAGCGGAGAACCTCTCGATAATTATGATGAGGTTATTGGTTTTTTAAAACTTGTAATGGATAAAGATACACTAAATATGTCAAAAAGAAGTATTACTTTATCTACTTGTGGTTTAAAAGATAAGATTTATCTTTTGGCAGATAGCGGATTAGATATTAATCTTGCTTTATCTCTTCATGCTCCTTTTCATGAAATGAGAGAAAGTATGATGCCTGTGGAAAAAGCAAATAATATCGATGATGTTTTACAGGCAACTTTTTATTATAGATTTAAAACCGGAAGAAGAATAACATATGAATATTGCTTAATAGAGGGAAAAAATGATACAATAGAGTGTATCAATAGACTTTATGAATTATTTAAAGATACTGATGGACTTATAAATGTAATAGGGGTAAATGATAATTCCAAAGAAACGGTAAATGACAAATATATTCATATATTTGTAAATAAACTTAGAAAAAAGGGAATAAACGTTACGCTTAGAAGAAGACTAGGAAGCAGTATAAATGCTGCTTGTGGACAGCTTAGAAGCAGATATTTAAATAAAGAGGTATAAAGATGAAATTAGTTGGAACCAGTGATGTTGGTATGCTTAGAGAAATTAATCAAGACAGTTTTTTAATGCTTGAAAATAAAGAAAAAGAAATTATTGCATTTGGCGTTGCTGATGGTCTTGGAGGACATAATGCCGGAGAACTTGCAAGTGCTCTTTGTATGGATATTTTAAGAGAGTATTTTAATATTTCTAATAAATTTTATGAAGAAATGAAAAAGGAAGTAAAAGGCATTATTGAATATGCAAATAAAAGAATCTTGGATTTTGCTAATGAAAACAAAGAAGCAGCAGGTATGGGGACTACTCTTACTTTGTGTATATATCATGAGGGAGAATGTTTTATAGTTCATATTGGCGATTCAAGATGCTATAAAATAAATAAAGATGAAATAAAACAAATTACGGTTGATCATTCTTTGGTTTCACATATGGTTGCAAGCGGAGAAATTACAAAAGAAGAAGCAGAGCATCATCCAAACAGGAACATAATTACAAATGCTCTTGGTACACAAGAAGAGTTCTTTATTGATACTTATGTTGAAAAGTTAAAAAAAGGTGATATTATTCTTATTTGTTCCGATGGTCTAAGCGAACATGTTGAAAATGAAGAAATAAAAGAAATAGTAAATAGTAATGATTTGGATACAGCAAAACATTTACTTGTGGATAAAGCAAATGAAAACGGCGGAAGTGACAATATAACTGTAGTATTGTTTGACGGAGGATTAGAATAATGATGATAGGAAGAGTTTTAAACGACAGATATGAAATAGTTCAATTTGTCGGACAAGGGGGAATGGCTAAGGTTTACTTAGGTTTTGATAAAGTTTTAAACAGAGATGTAGCCATAAAGGTTCTTCAAGAGGAGTTTACGGATAATGAACAATTCCTTAATAAATTTAAAAGAGAAGCCCAAGCTGCAGGAAAATTATCTCATCCTCATATCGTAAATATTTACGATACGGGTATTGATAACAATATTTATTATATTGTTATGGAATATGTTGATGGCGGAACTTTAAAAGATTATATTAACGCAAAAGGAAAACTTAGCTATAGAGAAAGTATCAATTATGCATTGGCTATTGCATCTGCACTTAGTCAGGCACATAAAAATAACATTATTCACAGAGATGTAAAACCTCAAAATATATTACTAACCAGAGCAAAAAGACTTCCAAAAGTTGCTGATTTTGGTATAGCACGTGCCATAACATCATCAACAATGACAATGGTAGATGAAACAATGGGAAGTGTTCATTATCTTTCTCCTGAACAGGCAAGGGGAGGATATCTTGATGCAAGATCAGATTTGTATTCTCTTGGAATTTTATTATATGAAATGGTAACAGGTAAATTGCCTTTCGATTCTGATTCTCCTGTTGCTGTTGCTTTAATGCAAATACAAGAAGATATAGTACCTCTTAGAGATATAGATCCCGAAGCTCCAAAAGGTCTTGAAGTTATTATTCAAAATCTTACTGCCAAATCTCCAAATGACAGATATCAAGATGCTGCAAGTTTAATAGAAGATTTGAAAAAAGTAAGAAGTGATTTTAATGCTCATATAAACAGAATAGGAATGGATGATACATCACCTACAGAGAGAATTCCTATTATCAGAGATGAAGAAATAGAGCAAGTTCCTAAAAGGGTTCCTCTTGAAAATACTGATGACTATGATAAATTAAGAGAAGATGAAGTAGAAAAAGATAAAAAAGATAAGAAAAAGAAAAAGGATAAAGAAGGAAAAGCAAATTGGTTTAAAAAACTTCCTTTAAAAATGAAAATTCTTACAGGAGTTTTAGCTGTTATGCTTATTGCTGGTATAGTATTTGCAGGAACAAGAATTTTTGCAAAGGAAATTACAGTTCCGAGTGTTGTAAATATGACACAGGCTGAAGCTATTGCAACTCTTGAAAAGGCAGGGTTAAAAGTAGATACTCCAAAGATGCAAAGTTCTACGGAAGTTGAAGCAGGTATGGTTATTTCTCAGTCTCCTACCGCAAATACTGTAATAAAATCTTATCAAAAAGTTACTATTGTAGTTTCAAGTGGACCAAAAGATGTTGAAATTCCTAATGTTGTAGGTATGCAGCAAGAAGAAGCCGAAGCTGCCATTACGGCCCTTGAACTTGAAGTCAAAGTTGTAAGTAAATATAATGATGATGTTGAAAAAGGTGAAGTTTATAAACAAGAACCAGCTGCAAAAGAAAGCATAAAGCAAGGCGAAACCGTTACTATTTATGTTAGTAAAGGTGTAAGTAAAGTTACAATGGAAGATTTAAGTGGTTTATCTTTAAGTGAAGCTAAAAGTAAAATCACATCTCTTGGTTTAGTTGTTGGGGATATAGAATATGATACAAGTGAAAAATATGGAAAAGATGTAGTAATCAGTTCTTCACCAAGTCAATATGAAGAAGTAACAAAAGGTTCAAGTGTTGATCTTGTTGTAAGTAAAGGTTTAATTCAAACTAAAACAATGGCAATAGATATCGGTGAATTCTGTAATAGTACAGGTAAAAAAGTTAAGGTTGATATTGTTTATGTAGATCCAGATGGAAATACATCAACAGCTTACAGCGGAACAGTAAAAGATACTGATATTATAAGGGTAACTTTTAAAGGATATGGAGTTGGATATTTTAAAGTATATATTAACGGAAGCGAAAAAGGTAATGGAGGAATAGTTACTTTCTAATATGCTAAAAGGAAAAATTTTAAAAGGAGTAGGCAGTTTTTATACTGTCTACTCTTATAACGATAATAAGGAATATACACTTAAAGCCAGAGGGGTATTTAGAAAACAAAAAATAACTCCGGTTGTTGGAGATGAAGTTTTATTTTCTGCCATGAATACCGAGGACGGAAGCATTGAAAAAATAGAAAAAAGAAGAAACGAACTTATTAGACCAAGTATTTCAAATGTAGATAATATTGTTATTGTGTGTGCATTAAAGCAGCCTGACATAAGTTTTTTTTTATTGGATAAAATGCTTATTAATGCTTATAACGAAAATGTTGAAATATATATTTGTTTTAATAAATGTGATCTTTGTACAAAAGAAGAAATAGAAGAAATAAAAAATATATATAAAAATTCAGGTTTTAATTTAATATTTACAAGTAATATTACAAAGGAAGGCATAGAGGAAATTAAACCGATACTTAAAAATAAAACTACTGTTTTTATGGGAGTATCGGGAGCAGGTAAATCTTCTATGATTAATTCCTTATATGATAATTATAAACTTGAAACATCACATGTCAGCAGGAAAATAAAAAGAGGGAGACATACAACAAGACATAGTGAACTTTTCATGGAAAATGAAAATACATTTGTTGCGGATACTCCCGGATTTTCATCTCTTGAAGTTTTTGATGTAAAAAAGGAAGATTTATATCATTATTATAATGAGTTTATTGAATATATAGATTGTAAATTTCCTAATTGTGTTCATATAAACGAACCTGTGTGTGGCGTTAAGGATGCAGTTAAAGATGGAAAAATCAATATTACAAGATATAATACATATAAACAAATTTTTGAAGAAATTAAATCAAAGGAAAATAAATATTAATGAAATTTTTAATGGTCAGCGGCGGAGAAGTCAGCGATTATAATTTTTTGAAAAATGAAATAGATAAGTTTGCACCTGATTATATAGTTGCAATAGATAAAGGTGCAAATCATCTTAGTAAAATAGGAATAAAAGCAGATGTCTTAATAGGGGATCTCGACAGCATAGATATTAATTTAAAAGAAAAATATAAAGATAAAATTTTAAAACTACCTGTTGAAAAAGATGATACCGATACGGCTGTTGCTCTTGATTATGCTATGGATAATGGAGCAAAAGAAATTAAAATATATGCATCGGTTGGTTCTAGATTTGATCATACATATGCTAATGTCTTATTATTAAAAAGAGCCCTTGATAAAAATATAAAATGTACTTTAATAAACGAACAAAATAAGATTAGTTTACATAATAAAAGTTTTAGTATAAAAGAAATGGTTGGAAGTACAGCATCATTTTTTGCATTTGACAAACCTGTTACTTTAACTTTAAATGGATTTTATTATCCTTTAGATAAATATCTTATGAAAAAATATGATCCTTTAGGAGTAAGCAATAAAGTAACAAGTAATAATGCAGAAGTTATATTTGAAGAAGGAGAGCTTCTTAGTATTATTGCAAGGGATAAATAAGGGAAAAAATAAAAAAATATATAAAAATGTTTAAAAAATATACAAATAGGTTTGCATTTAGTTAAAATCTTTGTTATAATACTATGTACTGTGAATAAGTAAGAAATTATGTTTTAGATATAGGAGGAATATATTATGCCTAAAGAATGTTATGTATGCGGTAAAAAGATTACAAGCGGTAACCAAGTAAGTCACTCAAACATTCATACAAAAAGAACTTGGAAACCTAACTTAAAAAAAGTAAGAATCGTAGAAGATAATACAACAAAAAATGTACAAGTTTGTACAAGATGTTTACGTTCAGGTAAAGTAGAAAGAGCGTAAGTTTAATTTAATATACGATAAATAAAGATAGTTTTTAACTATCTTTTTTTATTACCTTCCTATATTATGAAAATTATCTTTGAACATATGGAAAAAACAATAAATTACACCTGCAATTATTAATGCATACCAAATCCATTTAGGGAAAACTAAAATAAGTAAAATAAATATGATACAGGCAAGAAGACAATCGATAATTAATCTGTCGTTGTGGCAATTCATTTTTACTCCTCCTTTGTTTATACTATATAGTATTAAAGGATTTAAAAATATGTGAATAATTAAATAAAAAAAGCCCTGGTGTAAGGGCTTATATTTTAATAGCTATTTTCTATTTCTTTTATTTTGTCATATAGATAGTCGTTAAGAGGTGTTTCTATATTATGTTTTTTACCTAATTTTTTTATAGTTCCAGCAAAAAGCTCGACTTCTGTTTTTCTTTTTGCTTTTGTATCTTGACGAAGGGATGGTGCATTGTCTGGGCTTAATGTATCCATTAAAGCCATCCAATCATTTATTTCTATATCTGTAAGTTCTATTCCTTCCGCTTTTGCGACCTTTTGAACTTCTTTCATAACATTTATAACCATTTCTCTTGGTTTGCCTTGTTTTTGAATTCCTCCGTATGTTGTTTCATATACTGCAACTACTTGGTTTACAGCATCGTTTAACATAAGTTTGCTCCAAAGGTTATGTAAAATGTTATCAGGTATTTCGTATGGAAGATTTGAATTTATAAACAGTTCCTCTACTTTTTTTACATCTTCTGTTATTATATTGTCTTTGTTTCCATAGCATATTGTTCCAACTTTTGAAAAAGAAACATTGTTATTTTCTTTTTGAGCATCCATTCCGTGTACTTCGCAGTATAAAAGATGTTTTTCTCCGTAATGTTCTTTTATAATATTTTCACTTTCTATTCCATTCATTACAGATAAGAAAATGGTATCATCTTTAACAAAATTTTTAACGGATTTTATAGCTTCATCCATTCCGGTAAATTTAACTGCGAATATTATAAGATCCGCTTTTTGCTCATTTTCTTTATCACATACAAAGTTAAAATTATATTTTTCTCCATTAATAATATAATCCATATTCTTATATTTTTTTACCCTGTCTTCATCAGCGATAAAATATACTTCATCTTTAAGATAATCTTGTAAATATGATGCATACATTAACCCTAAAGCACCTGCACCTATTATAAATACATTTTTTATTTGCATATAATTCACTCCTTATCTTTTATATTTTATCATAAAAGATGGATTTGTCTAAGATATATTAAAACTTTACAAGGTATAAAAACACAGGTATAATTAAATTAATTTAAAGTGACGGAGAAAATATGAAAAAAAGAAATTTTAAAAAGAATTTACCATACATTATACCCATATGTATTTTAGTATTATTTGTTGTATTTAAGCTTTTTACAATGGATATTTCCTTTGGAGAAATAAAATGTAATTTAAGTGATAATCCGAATATTGTAAGTTTATTAAAGGAAGCAAAAAGCAAAGAAAAAACGCTTCAAATAAATGGAGCAATAGGGGATACTTCTTACTGTTATGAATATGAAAGCAGTGATATTACAGGATATGAAAACAGTGACTTAAATTTAAAAAGTTTTGATGAATACAATAATAATTTAAAAGAAACTTTGGGATGTGAAAATATTGTATCATTTGAATACAGTGAAAATATAAAATTAAACGGAACTCCTAAGTTAGTATTTTATAATTTAAAAGAAGGCAATTATTCTTTATTTGAAATAAGAGAAGGTAATATTTATTATTTGAGCGATACAGTTACAAATAAAAATGAAGTATCTTTTGATGTATCCAATACTTCTTACGTTTATGTTTTGGCAAGTGGAGTAGATGATGATACTATTTCAAAATTAAAAAATGATAAACTTGAAATAAAAACTTCTTCAGATGAAGAAAAGACAAAACTTATTGCTGCAACAGAAAAAAAAGGCGAAGAAGAAAATAATCAAAATAAGAAAGAATATTACTTTAATTTAACTATTGAATGTAAGGAAGCAGTAGAAAATATTGATTTAATAAAAGAAGAAAAAAGAAAGTATATTCCATCAAACGGATATATATTTGGACCTAAAAAGGTTGTTTTTTATGAAGGAGAAAATCTCTATGAAGTTCTTTTCAGAGAGTTAAAAAAAGCAGGAATTCCTTTTGATGCGAGTGGGTATAGTGAGTATTCTACGGCATATGTAAAGGGAATAAATAATCTATATGAATTTGACCTTGGGGCATCTTCAGGTTGGGTTTATTATGTAAATGGAAAGCAGCCTAATTATGGTTGTTCTGATTATATTCTAAAAAGTGGTGATGAGGTCGTTTGGAAATATATTAAAGGAAGGTAAAATATGAATAACAGGGGGATGTTTGTAAGTTATAGCTCATATGTAAATATTCTATATTTTATAGGTGTAATGGTTATAAATATGTTTTTTATGCACCCTGTTATTTTATTTATTTCTTTTGTTTCTTCATTAACCTATAGCCTTTATTTAAACGGAATGAAAAGCTTAAAATTTGATTTGTTTGTTTTATTTCCTCTTTTATTATTTATCATTCTTGTAAATCCTTTGGTTAATCATCAAGGCACTACGATACTTTTTTATATAAATAATCAAATGATAACAAAAGAATCAATTTTATATGGAATATTTGCCGGAATGATGATAATAAATATGTTTTTGTATTTTTCATCTTTTAACAAAATTATGACAGGGGATAAAATAATGTCTGTCTTAAAGTTTGTTTCAAGAAAGTTATCTTTAATTTTTGTAATGACTTTAAGATTTGTTCCAAGATACAAAAACGAATTTAATAAAATTAAGGTGTCTCAACAGTGTTTAAATGAAGGGCTTAATGATGGTAATTTCTTTGACAGAATAAGACATGGTTCAAATATGATGTCTTCTCTTGTTACTTTTGCCCTTGAGGATGGAATTGATACTGCAGATACGATGATTGCAAGGGGATATGGACTAAAAAATAAAAGTAATTATAAAAGGGAAAAATTTACAAGTGATGATAAAGTATTTTTTACATTGATGATAATACTTTTTTTGATTGTAACAATTGGAATTATTAGAGGACAGTTTTATATTAACTTTTTCCCTGATTTTATTTTTACGGAATTATCTATACATAATGCTTTATATTTTGTAAGTTATTTTATTTTTGCAATGGTTCCTATGATAATTGAAATAAAGGAGGCTTTGGTTTGGAATTTATCAAAATAGATAATCTTAGTTTTTCTTATCCACATAAAAAGAATGTTTTAAAAAATATCTCTTTTAACATTGATAAGGGGGATTTTGTTTTGCTGTTTGGTAAATCAGGAAGCGGAAAGTCTACTTTATTAAAACATTTAAGCATAAGCCTTGCTCCTTACGGAGAGAAAAAAGGAAAAATATATTATAAGGGAATTGAAAGTGAGAATATTTCTTTAAAGGAAAGATGTGAAAAAATAGGGTATGTAATGCAGAATATTGATGCACAAATTGTAACCGATAAAGTATGGCATGAACTGGCTTTTACACTTGAAAACTTAGGATATGATAATGCAAAAATGCACAGCAGAATGGCAGAGATAACAAGTTTCTTTTCTATGTCATCTTGGCTTGATAAAGATACTTCGTCTCTTTCCGGAGGAGAAAAACAAAAATTAAATTTAGCTGTTAGTATGCTTACTTTTCCAGATGTTCTTCTTTTAGATGAACCTACTTCTCAACTTGACCCTGTAATGAGAGATGAGTTTATAAGGCTTTTGAAGAGAATAAATGAAGACTACGGTACGACAATTATTATAACGGAACACTCCTTTGAAGGTATTATTGAAAATGTGGATAAATGTGTACTTATTGATAATGGAAGATTCGTATTTAACTCAGATAAGCTATCCTTAACTGATGAAATAATAGAAAATAAAAAGCAATATTATGAATTTCTTCCAGCTGTTACAAAATTTGGACATGAGATTTTAAATAAAAATAATATTTTAACGGTAAATGAAGCAAAGAAGAATTTAATAAAATCAAATATTAATTTAAAAGAAAAGATTGGAAAAATAAAACATAGAAGCAAAGAAAGCATAATTGAAGTTAAAAACGTTTCTTTTAAATATAGTAAACTTGAAAGAAATATTTTAAAAGATGTATCTTTAAAAATATATAAAGGGGATTTTTTATCTATTATAGGTCCAAATGGTGTTGGTAAAAGTACATTTTTAAATTTGCTTATTGGTTCTTTGAAGCCAAATAAAGGGAAAATTATTAAAAATGGAAAAATAGCGATGCTTCCGCAAAATCCCGTAAGTCTTTTTATTAAATCAAAAGTAAAAGATGATTTATATGATATTGATGAAAATTATATGGAGCTTGTAGATGAGTTTGATGTTTCTTCATTAATCGAATCTCATCCTTATGATTTATCCGGAGGAGAGATTGAACTAATGGCTCTTATTAAGGTGCTTTTGGTTAATCCGGATATAATCATTTTAGATGAACCAACAAAGGGAATGGATGTAATATATAAACAAAAGCTTGGTGGGTTTCTTAATAAGCTTAATGAAAAAGGTATTACGATAGTTATAATAAGCCATGATTTAGAGTTTATTGGAAAATATATTCCGTACTGCTCTATTATGTTTGATATGGATATTATGCCTTTTAAAGAAACCAGAGAGGTTTTTGGGGAAAGTTATTTTTATACTACCGATATAAATAGAATTACAAAGGATAATTTAAAAAATATAATAAATTTACATGAGGTTTTTATAGATGAAAACAAAACAGTATAAATCTTTTATAATTTCCTTTGTTGTACTTTTTATATTGGTTCCTATAATTATTTTTATATCTCAAAGTAACAATTCAAATTACCTTTTACCAAGTTTTATGATAATTTTTGTTTCCTTTTTACCTTTTGTGTATATTTTTGAAAATAAAAAGATAAGAGTGAGGGAAATTGTATTAATATCAAGCATGTCTGCAATTGCAGTACTTGGGAGAATTGTATTTTTCTTTGTTCCTCAAATAAAAGTCACTTCAGCAATTATAATTGTTTCAGCGGCTACTCTTGGGAGTGAAGCAGGATTTTTTATTGGCGTTGTTTCTGCCTTTGTTTCAAATTTCTTTTTTGGACAAGGAAGTTATACAATATGGCAGATGTTTGCTTTTGGTATGGTTGGTTTTTTAAGCGGAATAATTTTTAAGTCTGAAAGGATAAAAAACAATAGAATTTTAGTTTGTATAATAGGTTTTATTTTAACATTTTTAGTTTATGGAGGTGTTGTGAATTTTCATTCACTTGTTTTATATACTTCTAAAATTAACTTTGAAAGTTTTAAGGCGGTATACCTATTATCACTTCCTTTTGACTTTATTCATGCTTTATCAACAAGTGTGTTTTTATGGTTTATACAAAGACCTTTTTTTGAAAAAATTGATAGAATAAAAGAAAAATATGGTATCATATATCATAGATAGAATAAAGTTTTTTGTTTATATAACTTATTAAATGTTAAGGGAAGCAGGTTGGAATCCTGCACAGTCTGTGCTGCTGTATTAGTGTAGTAAATATCAATATGCCACTTAAAGGGAAGGCGGTATTTACGTTGAAACTTAAGTCAGAAGACCTATTTAATAAGACCTATAAACTCTACACAGGAAATAGAGTATGGTAAAAAATTATATGGTATTTTTTACTGCTCTAAGCCTGAAAAAAGGCTTATTTTTATTTAAAATTAGAGGAGGAAAAATATGAAACAATTAAGAAAAAGAATTATTTTTGCACTACTTTCTTTATTGATGGTTCTATCTTTTAGTATGCCTGCTTTTGCATCTAATGCACAAGAAACTTTAACAACTTCACAAAAAGCATTAAATGCCATAAATTCTGCAGCAACTTTTAGACTTTCAACTCTTGAAAATCCATCAACAGGAAACAATAACGAAGGAGATTGGTTTATCTTTGCACTTCAAAGAGGTGATGTAGAAATGGCAAACAAAGAAGAATATACAAATAAGTATATTTCTAATGTAAAAAGCAATATTTCATCTCTTCAATATCCGTCAGATTACGCAAGAGTGATAATAACTCTTACATCTCTTGGTGTTGATTGCAGCAAAGAATTTGAAGGGGTAAATTTACTTGAAAAAATGCTTGCAGATAAAGCAAGTTTTGAAGGTACATTTGCTTCAAATGCAATATATGCTCTTATTGCCCTAAATTGTAATGACTATGATATTCCAAGCACATGCGATATTACACAAGATGATTTGGTATCTGCTTTACTTTCTTATAAAGATGAAAAAACAAATCTTTTCTATTTTAGTACAGATAAAACATATGGAACGGATTTAGATACAACATTTATGGCAAATCAAGCTTTAAGTTTATGTAATGTAAGTGATGATAATTTAAAAACACAAATTCAAAATGCAAAAACAGCTTGTATTGAAACAATAAAATCTTCACAAAGCGCAAGCGGAGCAATTAGTTCTTATGGAATGGATAATGCTTGTACAACAGCTCAAGCAATTGTTGCATTAACACAAATGGGAGAAGATGTTAACAGTTATCAAAAAGACGGTAAAACATTAGTAGACGGCCTTCTTTCTATGCAAGATAGCAATACAAATGGTTTTATAGGATATACAGGTAAGGCGGATATTCAAACGACTGATCAAAGTTTATATGCGTTAGTTGCTTATTCAAGAAGTGAACAAGGCTTAAATACTTTATTTGATATGAACAGTACAGATACATTATCTTTCGATCCTGATTCATTCTCTGCTAAAGTAGATAAATTCTTTGATAATATAAAAGGATTTTTCCAAAGATTATTTTAATATTTAAATAAGAAAACAGAAGTTTTAAGGCTTCTGTTTTTCTTTGAAAATTTTACAAAAAAATAATTGAAAAAATTTTAATATAGATAAAATAATACTTGTATATATAAAAAAATTGTATTATAATATGTGAAAGTTTTGAAATTTCAGACATTTTAAAGCTAAAGGTGTTAAAACATAAAATATCTAATAATAATTAAATATTTTATGTCTTAATTTGCCTTAATATATAAAATATTTAATTTGGAGGAACAAAATGGATTATATTAATAAAGTTTTAGAACAAGTAAAAGCTAAAAATCCAAACGAACCGGAATTTAATCAAGCTGTTATGGAGGTACTTGAAAGTTTAAGACCTGTTATTGAAGCTCATCCTGAATATGAAGATATGGGTATTCTTGAAAGAATGACAGAACCTGAAAGAGCAATTATGTTTAAGGTTCCATGGGTTGATGATAATGGTAAAGTACAAGTAAATAGAGGTTTTAGAGTACAATTTAATGGTGCTATCGGACCTTACAAAGGTGGTTTAAGATTCCATCCAAGTGTTAACTTAAGTGTAATTAAATTCTTAGGTTTTGAACAAGTATTCAAAAACTCACTTACAACACTTCCTATAGGTGGTGGTAAAGGTGGTTCTGATTTTGATCCTCAAGGAAAATCAGATGCTGAAATTATGAGATTTTGTCAAAGTTTCATGAGTGAATTATATCGTCATATCGGACCAGATGTTGACGTTCCTGCAGGGGATATTGGTGTAGGCGGAAGAGAAATCGGATACTTATACGGACAATACAGAAGAATCAGAGGCGCTTTTGAAAACGGAGTGCTTACAGGTAAAGGAATTCCTTATGGCGGAAGTTTAATCAGACCTGAAGCAACAGGTTATGGTGCAATGTACTATGCTGAAGAAGTATTAAAAGTTTTAAATGATTCTTTTGAAGGAAAAACTTTAATCGTAAGTGGTTATGGTAACGTTGCTTGGGGTGTATGTAAAAAAGCTAAAGAATTAGGAGCAAAAGTTGTTTCTATTTCAGGTAGAGATGGATATGTATATGATAAAGACGGAATCAATACAGATGAAAAAATTGATTTCTTACTTCAAATCAGAGAACGTAACGATGTTAAATTAAAAGATTATGCTGAAAAATTTGGTGCTGAATTCCATGCAAAAGAAAAACCATGGGGACTTAAAGGTGATATAGCTATCCCATGTGCAACTCAAAATGAAATCGGTATTGAAGAAGCTAAACAATTAAAAGCAAACGGAGTAAAACTTGTTGTTGAAGGTGCAAACATGCCAACTACTCCAGAAGCAATGGAATATTTTAAAGAAAATGACGTAATTTTAGGACCTGCAAAAGCAGCAAATGCCGGTGGTGTTGCAGTATCAGCTTTAGAAATGGCTCAAAACTCAATGAGATATTCATGGAGTGCAGAAGAAGTAGATGCAAAATTAAAATCTATTATGCAAAGCATTCATGAAAACAGTAAAAATGCAAGTGAAAAATATGGACTTGGCTATGATTTAGTAGCAGGTGCAAACATTGCAGGATTTGAAAAAGTTGTAGAAGCTATGATTGCTCAAGGTATCTATTAATTAAATTATTTAATTATAAATGATATATCATCTATTTAAACTTTAAAGGACCTTTAAAGGTCCTTTTTAATTTTGTATAAAAATAAATTTTATGTAATTTTAAATTAAATTTTTTATAAAATTAATATTAAATTTTAAAGATATAAAAATATGTAAGAGAATATTTATTGACAAAAAAATTTTTAAAGAATATAATGAAATAATTAAGAAAACGAAAAGGTGGTGAAGAAAATGGATGCAGGAAGTAGTATTGGCATTGAATCCGGGGGGCGTATGAAATCGGTATTAAATGTACTGCTTTTTTTGTGCGTTCATTTTCTACCAACATTATAAGCTCTCGTTTGATGTTTTGTATCCAATTTTTACAAAATGAACAAAGGAGAATTAATTTTAGCGTATTTAGAAAATCGTGATTTTAGAAGTATAAAAAATACGATAAAAGACATGAATTTTGCGGATATTGCTCTTCTTTTTGATGAAATATCTTTAGAGGATATACCGCTTATTTTTCGTGTTTTACCAAAAGATACGGCAAGTGATGTTTTTGTTGAACTTGATAATGAAAAAAAAGAATATTTAATAAGAAGTTTTACGGATGAAGAATTAAAAGAAGTTTTAGATTTAATGTTTGTTGACGATACTGTAGATATTATAGAAGAAATGCCGGCAAATGTTGCAAAAAGAATTTTAAAACATACTAAATCCGATACAAGAAAATTAGTTAATGAGATTTTAAAATATCCTGAAGATAGTGCCGGAAGCATTATGACAACTGAGTTTGTTTCTCTTAGAAAAGATATGGATGTTTATGAAGCTTTTTTAAAGATTAAGGCGACCGGTGTTGATAAGGAGACTATATATACTTGTTATGTAACAGATAATACAAAAAAGCTTATAGGTATTGTTTCCACTAAAGATTTACTTCTATCCGACATGGAAGAAAAAATAGAAGATATAATGGAAACAAATATAATATATGTAAATACCGTGGATGATAGAGAAGAAGTTGTAAAAGTATTCGATAAATATGACTTTTTGGCAGTTCCGGTAGTTGATAATGAAAGAAGACTTATAGGTATTGTAACAGTTGATGATGCTATTGATGTAATCGTACAGGAAGATACAGAAGACTTTCAAAAAATGGCTGCTATGGCTCCAAATGAAGATACTTATTTTAAAACTTCTGTCTTTACACATGCAAAAAAGAGATTTGGATGGCTATTATTTTTGATGCTATCTGCAACTTTTACTCAAACTATAATAACCCATTATGAAGCCGCTTTTGCAACTATACCTCTTCTTGCTGCGTTTATTCCTATGATAAGTGATACAGGCGGAAATTGTGGTTCTCAAAGCGCTACAATGATAATAAGAGGTATGTCTTTAGATGAAATAAGACCAAGAGATATTTTAAAAGTAATATTAAAGGAAAGTGAAATATCTTTAATGGTCGGTATTGTCTTAAGTGTTGTAAATGGAATAAGAATAATTATTACATATCATAGTTTTGTTTTGGCATTGGTTCTTGGACTAACTTTAATGTGTACTGTATTTATGTCGAAACTTTTAGGCGGTATTCTGCCAATGATAGCAAAACAGGTTCATTTAGACCCTGCTGTTATGGCATCTCCGCTTATTACAACCATAGTTGATGCATGTTCTTTGATAATATATTTTAATATAGCAATGCATATACTAAAAATTTAAAGGAGAGTTATATGGAAGAGAAAATATTAGAATTACTTAAACAAAGAAATTTTTTTGAGTTAAAAAAATTATTGGAAACATTGAATCCAGCCGATATAGCTTCTCTTTTTGATGAAATATCCACAGAAGATGTATTGCTTGTTTTTAGATTATTACCAAAAGAAACAGCTGCGGATACTTTTGTTGAATTGGATAATGATAATCAAGAATATCTTATAAAAGCATTTAGTGACGAAGAACTTAAAGAAGTATTAGACTTATTATTTGTGGACGATACTGCGGATTTGGTTGAAGAAATGCCTGCAAACGTAGCAAAGAGAGTACTTAAACATACAGATATTGCTACAAGAAAAATGATTAATGAGATACTTAAATATCCTGAAGATAGTGCCGGAAGCATTATGACAACTGAGTTTGTGTCTTTAAAAAAAGATATGACTGTTTTAGATGCTTTAAATAAAATAAAAGCAACAGGGGTAGATAAGGAAACGATATATACCTGTTATGTAACAGATAATACAAAAAAACTAATTGGTTTGGTTTCCACAAAAGATATTTTATTATCCGATATGGATAAATATATTGAAGATATAATGGAAACGAACATAATCTATACTCATACTCTTGCAGACCAAGAAGATGTAGTTAAAATGTTTGATAAGTATGACTTACTTGCAATTCCTGTTGTTGATAAAGAAGACAGGCTTATCGGTATTATCACGGTTGATGATGCTATCGACGTAATCAGAGAAGAAAATACCGAAGACTTTGAAAAAATGGCAGCTATGATGCCAAGTGAAGAAAGTTATTTTAAGACTTCTGCATTTAAACATGCAAAAAACAGGATAATGTGGCTTTTATTTTTGATGTTATCAGCAACAATGACTCAAGCTGTTATAACTCACTATGAGGCTGCTTTTGCAACTGTTCCTTTACTTGTAGCTTTTATTCCAATGATTACAGGAACAGGAGGAAACTGCGGTTCTCAAAGTTCTACAATGATAATCCGTGGGCTTGCTTTGGATGAAATAGAACCTAAAGATATATTTAAAGCTATGTTAAAAGAAGGAGAAATAGGTCTTTTGGTAGGTGTTGCTCTTGCTGTAGTAAACGGAATAAGAATAATGATTTTTTATCATGATTCCGTATTGGCTTTAGTGCTTGGAATAACACTTGTTGCAACCATTATTATGGCAAAATTAATGGGGTGTGTTCTTCCTATATGTGCAAAGAAATTAAAACTTGACCCTGCTATTATGGCTTCACCATTAATTACGACTCTTGTTGACACTTGTTCTATTTTAATTTATTTTAACGTTGCACTTCAAATTATGAATTTATAAAATAACCGGATAATCCGGTTATTTTTTTAATGCTTTTTTATACATATATTTTAATTCTTTTGTGATATTATCTTTTTTCCCATAATATTTTTCTCTTTCTTTTAAAGCTATATAAATGCTTAAGCTTTCGTAATATTTTTCGTTGATCTTTAACACTTGGTGCATAGATGTTATTTTTTCATTAAAATGACAATGATGGTTTTTTCTTTGTAAATCATAATAATTTCTTATATGGTTTGTAATGTTATATTTAAAGTGTTTAAAAATGTTTGTATTATATTTGTCTAGATTTTTTTTATTTGTTATTTCCCTTATTCCATTGTTTAGATAATTAAAAAAAAATTCTTTTTCTATTGATTTATTACAAAGAAGTTGTGCGTTTATCTTTATTTCTTTTATGTTCATTTTCTGTCTCCTTTAAGATAAATATACCATGTTTTAAAGAAGAAAAATTAACGACTAATTGTAAGTTTTTTATTATTAAATTAAGATTAAATTAAAGTATATTTGTTAAAAATAAAAAAATAATGTGATAAAATATAAAATAAAACTTTTATGGAGTGTAGACATGAAATTTGATATAAATAAAGAATATGCTCTTGCTTTAAGCGGAGGTGGAGTAAGGGGTGCATACCAAATAGGAGTATGGCGTGCTTTAATTGAAGAAGGAATAAAAATAAAAGCCGTTTGCGGAACCAGTATTGGTGCTATAAACGGAGCATTGATTGCACAAGATGATTTTGATATGGCTTTGAAACTTTGGAGTGAACTTACTCCTGATATTGTTTATAACAAAGAAAGTAATGTAATAGACAGAATCAGGGATATTTCAAAGCTTGAAACTCTTTTAAAAGATAATCTTGATGAAGAGAAAATTAGAAACAGTGATATTGATTTTGGACTTGTAACTTTTAATTTAACAACAAAAGAACCGGTTATAATTTTTAAAGATGAAATACCAGAAGGTAAAATGGCGGATTATATTTTGGCAAGTGCAAATTATCCTGTTTTTTATCGTAAAGAAATTGATGAAGAAATTTACGTTGACGGAGGAATATATGATAATCTTCCTAGAAAACCTCTTGCGGATAAAGGATATAAAGATATTATAGAAGTTGATATTAATCCTCCTTTAAGTGATATAACAAAGAAAAATGTATGTGATGATGTAAATATTTATAATATTACCAGTAAGCATAGTCTTCACGGACAATTTATATTTAACCAAAAACAATTAAATGATAATTTAAGTAAAGGCTATCTTGATGTAAAACTATATAACGATGAGTTTTTATCTTCACATTTTTATGTTAAAAAACCAACAAATAATTATGACATATCTTTGAAACCAAAGGATATAGCAAGGCTTATTTTAGATGATAGATTTATCGGTATATTTTTAAATAATAAAATAGTTAGAAACTGCATAATATACATTAATGATTATTATAAGTCAAAGAATGGTTATGACGATGGAGATTTATCCATTAGAGATGAAAGGTTCTTTATGGCTGCAATGGAAATAACAGCAGAGGTTTTAGATGTTGAACCAATAATGCTTTATTCATATGAAGAGTTTAGAGTCTGTGTTGTAAGAGAAATATATAAATTGATTTCTAAAGAAGAAGTAATAACTGATTTAATTAAAAATGGACCTTTTAATTCTAAAAATGATTTAAAAGATTATTTTGATAAGAAAACTATCTTGGCATTACTTATCTTTTTAAGCTATAAAAATCAAACTTTGGAAAAAATCATATATAAAATTTCACCTAAAATATTGATATCATTTATTACATCTTTTATTGTTATGAACAGACTAAATTTTGATTTAGTTATAGAAGATTAGTCAATTATCAACAAATAAACACTGCATAATTAAGGGAAAAACGTGAATTTTACTAAAAGTTATCCACATACAAACAAGTTATCCACAGTTTTCCACAATAAAACATATAATTTTAAAAGAAAATGTTTTAATAAGAATTTTATTACATTTTAAAAATTATGTGAAATATTTGTGTAATATGACTATATATTTGTCATTTTGTTTAAAGAAATAAAAAAAACTTCAAATTTTTGTTAAATTGTATTATAATTATTAAGATATTTTGTTTAAGGAGTAAGTAACGTGGGGGATGTAAAAACAAATTTTATAACCAATGAAATAGATAAAGATATAGAAAACGGAGTTTATGCAAAAGACGAAATTTATACACGTTTTCCGCCTGAGCCTAACGGATTTTTGCATATTGGTCATGCAAAAGCAATATGTATAAATTTCCTAACAGCAAAGAAATACAACGGTAAGACAAATCTTCGTTTTGATGATACAAATCCTGCAAAGGAAGATACTTTATATGTTAATGCAATAAAGGAAGATATAAGCTGGCTTGGTTTTGAGTGGGCAAAAGAACTTCATGCATCTAATTATTTTGATAAGATGTATGATTACGCCGTTGAACTTATTAAAAAAGGGCTTGCTTATGTTGATGATCAAAGTTATGAAGAAATGAAAAAGAACAGGGGAAATTTAAATACTCCCGGAGTTGATTCACCATATAGAAACAGAAGTATAGACGAAAACTTAAAGCTTTTTGAGGAAATGAAAGAAGGAAAATATGAAACAGGTTCAAAAGTTTTAAGAGCAAAAATAGATATGGCAAGTCCAAATATGAACATGAGGGATCCTGCTTTATATAGAGTTGTTCATGAAGAGCATCATAATACTAAAGGTAAGTGGTGCGTTTATCCTATGTATGACTTTGCCCATCCTATTGAAGATGCAATTGAAGGAATAACACATTCTTTATGTTCTCTTGAATTTGAAGACCATAGACCGCTATATGACTGGGTACTTGATAATCTTGATGATTACAAAGAAAAAAGACCAAGACAGATTGAATTTGCAAGACTTAATTTAACAAATCAAGTTATGAGTAAAAGATATCTTAGACAGCTTGTTGATGAAGGATATGTTGATGGATGGGATGATCCAAGAATGCCTACGATTTCAGGTTTTAGAAGAAGAGGGGTAACACCTGAAGCTATAGTTAATTTCTGTGAGGAAATTGGTGTCAGCAAGTCTAACTCAACTGTAGACAGCGGAATGTTAGAACATTTTATAAGAGATGATTTAAAACTTAAAGCTGACAGAGTAAATGCTGTTTTAAATCCTTTAAAACTTACAATTACAAATTATCCTGAAGGCGAAATTGAAATGCTTGAAATGGAAAATAATCAAGATATAGAAAATGGAGAAAAAAGAGAAGTTCCTTTTGGCAGAGAGCTTTATATTGAAAGAGAAGACTTTATGGAAAATCCTCCTAAAAAATATTTTAGATTATTCCCAGGTAATGAAGTAAGACTTAGAGGAGCATATTTTGTAAAATGCAATGAAGTTGTTAAAGACGAAAATGGAGAAGTTGTTGAAATAAAATGTACTTATGACCCTGAAACAAAATCAGGAAGTGGATTTACAGGAAGGAAAGTAAAAGGTACGATTCACTGGGTAGAAAGAAGCACAGCGATTAAAGCAAAAGCAAGGTTACTTGAACCTTTATTCAATACAGAAGTTTCAAGTGATAATTTCCTCGATATGGTAAATAAAGATTCGCTAAACGAAAAAGAAATTTATGTTGAACCATTCCTTAAAAATGCAAAAGCAGGGGATAGATTCCAATTCGTGAGAAATGGATATTTTAGTGTAGATCCTAAATTATCTAAAGATGAATTAGTGTTTAACAGAATAGTATCTCTAAAATCAAGCTGGAGACCACCTAAAAAATAAAAAGAGCCTTTAGGCTCTTTTTTTATGCTGCACCGCTTCCGAAAAGTACCTGCTCCATTTTTCTTATTGCTGCGGTTTTTATTCTTGAAGTATATTCTCTTGTAAGTTGTATTTCTCTTGATATTTGAAGCATATTTTTATTATTTATAAAAAACTCGGTTATAATTTTTCTTTCAAGATTTGTTAAGCAGTCCATTGCTTTATTAATTTTTTCTACTTTGTCTTCAATTTCTTTTTCTTCTCTAAGTTCTAAAATTTTATTATAGATAATATATTCTTTTAAAAGATGTTCTGTCTTTTTATAATTTTTGCTCTTCATTTTTTTACTCCTTAATTTTCAATTCTTCTTTATTTTCAGTTTTTTCTTTGTTTAATATGAATTATATTCATATTTTAATATGTATAACAATAAATGTCAATATTTTTATGAATAATATTCAATATTAATCAAAAATATCTTTACAATATGAATGAAATTCAATATAATATAAATATATTTTAAATATTAATAACAAAAATGACAATAAACGGAGAAATAAAAATGTTTGGTGAAAAACTTAGAGCGTTAAGGAAAAAAAATAATATGACTCAGGTTGATTTGGCAAAGGCACTTGACCTTGATAAATCTTCCATTGCAAAGTATGAGAGTGCGGGGATAATACCTTCAGTTGACACTTTACAAAAAATTGCTTCTTTGTTTAAAGTTTCCATAGATTATCTATTAAATGCACAGCTATATGATATAAACAATATAGTGAATGTTGAGATAATAGGAACTGTTGTTGCAGGAAGAGACGGTATAGCAACTTATGAATTTCTTGGTGTTTCTCAGGCTATAAACATAAATGACAAAGAAGAATATAAATATCTTAAGGTAAGAGGGGAGAGTATGTCTCCTCAAATTATGGAAGGAGATTTGGCTCTTGTAAGGCTTCAATCTGATGTGGACAGTGGAGACCTTGCTGTTGTAATAATCGACGGTGAAGAAGGCGTAATAAAAAAAGTGCAAAAGACGGAAAACTCTATTTCTCTTATTTCTTTTAATCCAATGTATGAAACAAGAGTCTTTGTAGGAAAAGATATGGAAAAAATTATGATATTTGGTAAAGTCGTTAAAGTTGAAAGATGTTATTAACATGTGGTTAATAAAAATTTGATTTGGTTAAATTTCATTCAATAGTATTTCTTTAATATTTTATGTAAAATATTATTAAGAAAATGTTTTAGAGGTATTAATTAAATGAAAATAGGAAATATTATCAAAGAAAAAAGAATTGAAAAAGGACTTACTCAGGAAAAAGTTGCAAAGTATTTAAATGTTAGTGCTCCTGCCGTAAACAAATGGGAGAAAGGATACACTTACCCTGATATAACCCTTATACCACCTCTTGCCAGACTTTTAGGTACAGATGCAAATACTCTGCTTTCTTTTAAGGACGATTTAAGTAAAAATGAAATAGCTTTTATCTTAAATGACATAACATCAAAAATGGAGAATGAGTCTTTTGTTGATGCTTATAATACTGCAATGGAAAGAATAAAAGAATATCCAAACAGTGAGGAATTGATATTTTATTCTGCGTTGGTTTTATCAGGTGGTATAGAGCTTTATTATACTTCAAATAAGGATTATTATAAAGAAGAGCTTGATAATCTTTTTAAAAGGGTAATAGATGGGGATAATGACGAAATAAGAGAACAAGCATTAAAAATAGTTTGCTCAAAATATATACAAAATAATGAGTTTAATAAAGCTGAAGAAATTATTTTGAAGTTAGATGATAAAAGTTTTGATAATAAAATGTTAAAAAATTCTTTTTATCTTAAAAAAGGAGAGTTTGATAAATCTTTAAAACTGCTTCAAGAAGAACTGTTTATAAAAATTACCGAAATACAAAATTTATTACTTTATATGATAAATAATATGCTTGAAACAGATAATGTTGAAGATAGTGAATATATAGCTGGGAAGATGGAAGAAGTTGCAGATGTTTTTAGTATGTGGGAATATAATAAATACATAGGCAAATGGCAGATTTTTGTGCATGAACAAAATGTAGATAAAACTATTGAGTTTATGGAAAAGCTTATATCCGCTATGAAATTTGAATTAAAACATGACAGTATTTTATTTTCAAAAATTAACTATAAAAATAATATGGATATATCCAAACAATTATTAAGAGGTCTTATTCAAGAAGTTAAAACCGCTGAAGAGTTAAGTTACCTAAATAAAAGCGAAAAGTTTTGGAATTTTATAGAAAAGTATTATAATGAAATAAAGAAATAAAAGGAGATAAATATCATGAAAGAAGAAAGACCTTGCAGTAACCAATATAAGGATGAATGCCCTTGTACATACCCTTGTGATAACCACGGAAGATGTTGCGATTGTGTTGCTCATCACAGAGAATGCGGAGGAATTGTAGCTTGTTTGAAACAAAATAAATAACACACTTTGGGGTGTGTTATTTTTTTACTCAATTTGTTCAGGTACTAAAATCGGCATCATCTTCACGTTTACAAGAAATTAGTTTTACAATAACTCAATTTGTTCAGGTACTAAAATGAGAACCTTTACTTTCACCTCATGGACTACGTTTTACAATAACTCAATTTGTTCAGGTACTAAAATCGAGGGTGTTGAGGTTGCCCATGTCGTCACGTTTTACAATAAGTCAATTTGTTCAGGTACTAAAATTGTCGGCGATGTGCCTGCTGTCCCTTTAACGTTTTACAATAACTCAATTTGTTCAGGTACTAAAATTTTAATACAGAAACTAAAACATTTACACCAGTTTTACAATAACTCAATTTGTTCAGGTACTAAAATTAGGGTCGTTGTATATTGTTTCTTCCGCAAGTTTTACAATAACTCAATTTGTTCAGGTACTAAAATAGAGTTCGTCTGTATATTCCATTAGATTAGTTTTACAATAACTCAATTTGTTCAGGTACTAAAATTGTTGCCATTTAATAACTCCTTTCTTCTGTGTTTTACAATAACTCAATTTGTTCAGGTACTAAAATATCTTTTTCAATTCCTAATCCTACTGTTGTGTTTTACAATAACTCAATTTGTTCAGGTACTAAAATGTCGTGGTGTAAGAGTAAAATATGCAAGCGGTTTTACAATAACTCAATTTGTTCAGGTACTAAAATACACCTACACTTTTAAGAATGGCACAAAATGTTTTACAATAACTCAATTTGTTCAGGTACTAAAATAATCTGCCCAACGTTCTACACTTGAAATAGGTTTTACAATAACTCAATTTGTTCAGGTACTAAAATAGATAGGAGGATAAAATGTCTGCATTTAGAGTTTTACAATAACTCAATTTGTTCAGGTACTAAAATAGCTGAAGTAGTAAAAGAAACTGAAAAAGCGTTTTACAATAACTCAATTTGTTCAGGTACTAAAATTGAAGATTCGGCAAAAGAATGCAAAGTTGAGTTTTACAATAACTCAATTTGTTCAGGTACTAAAATTCTCTTCCTAAAATATTAAATAATTCATCAGTTTTACAATAACTCAATTTGTTCAGGTACTAAAATAGATAGGAGGATAAAATGTCTGCATTTAGAGTTTTACAATAACTCAATTTGTTCAGGTACTAAAATAGCTGAAGTAGTAAAAGA
>NZ_JAMYJV010000001.1:0-465045 GCF_024135845.1 Anaerofustis sp. NSJ-163 | reverse complement strand
AAAGAATGCAAAGTTGAGTTTTACAATAACTCAATTTGTTCAGGTACTAAAATTCTCTTCCTAAAATATTAAATAATTCATCAGTTTTACAATAACTCAATTTGTTCAGGTACTAAAATATGCAGGCGTTCAGCTAGTTCAAATGTTGTGTTTTACAATAACTCAATTTGTTCAGGTACTAAAATAGAAGATATTAAATGTCATGCTTTAAATATGTTTTACAATAACTCAATTTGTTCAGGTACTAAAATTTTAACTTTTATAAGTGTATTATTAATTTTGTTTTACAATAACTCAATTTGTTCAGGTACTAAAATAAATCTGCCCAACGCTCTACATTTGAAATAGTTTTACAATAACTCAATTTGTTCAGGTACTAAAATATCGCCTTGTGAATACTACATGAGCTTGTGGTTTTACAATAACTCAATTTGTTCAGGTACTAAAATGTGACGAAATAGCTAAAGTATTAAATACTAGTTTTACAATAACTCAATTTGTTCAGGTACTAAAATAATTTGATAAATATAAGTATACTGTTTCTGAGTTTTACAATAACTCAATTTGTTCAGGTACTAAAATTGGCAAGGGATATCTTCGTTAGTTTCATGGGTTTTACAATAACTCAATTTGTTCAGGTACTAAAATAAGGTCATCTATTACTTTTGGTATTTCATCGTTTTACAATAACTCAATTTGTTCAGGTACTAAAATGGTGGTGAAGCTGTGGCAAAAGAAGATAATGTTTTACAATAACTCAATTTGTTCAGGTACTAAAATCTGTACCTCAAACAAGATTTTATACTCAAAGTTTTACAATAACTCAATTTGTTCAGGTACTAAAATCAGCGAAAAAGAAAAAAAAGAAGATATAATGTTTTACAATAACTCAATTTGTTCAGGTACTAAAATGGAAATTATAATTAATAAACTAAAAGAAAGGTTTTACAATAACTCAATTTGTTCAGGTACTAAAATCCACTTGGAATAGGTTCCTTTTTGATTTTGGTTTTACAATAACTCAATTTGTTCAGGTACTAAAATACCAAATTTGAATGTGATAAAAATACTTAAGTTTTACAATAACTCAATTTGTTCAGGTACTAAAATAATAGAGGTAATATATGGAAAGAGCATTTAGTTTTACAATAACTCAATTTGTTCAGGTACTAAAATCTGTCTCTCTTGCTACATCTTGTAAGCTTTGTTTTACAATAACTCAATTTGTTCAGGTACTAAAATAATATATGAATGCAAAAGCTAAATATAGAAGTTTTACAATAACTCAATTTGTTCAGGTACTAAAATGAAGAGATAAAAACGGATTAGCATATGGGAGTTTTACAATAACTCAATTTGTTCAGGTACTAAAATCTGCTTTTAGAATTGTTATTTTTCTATTAAGTTTTACAATAACTCAATTTGTTCAGGTACTAAAATAGGTAGTGAATATTATGAAGCAATTATATCGTTTTACAATAACTCAATTTGTTCAGGTACTAAAATCAACAGCTTCATTTTTCAAAAAATCACAAGGTTTTACAATAACTCAATTTGTTCAGGTACTAAAATATCGTCTTGTAAATACTACATGAGCGTTAGGTTTTACAATAACTCAATTTGTTCAGGTACTAAAATTTTTTTCGTCTTCTGGATTTGCCTGAAGCAGTTTTACAATAACTCAATTTGTTCAGGTACTAAAATCATATAGATAAACTTTATCATTTGTTGGAAGTTTTACAATAACTCAATTTGTTCAGGTACTAAAATCAAACATATTGAAAATAATATTGATGTATGGTTTTACAATAACTCAATTTGTTCAGGTACTAAAATTATCATTGTTTTTCTCCACTATGGTTGTTGTTTTACAATAACTCAATTTGTTCAGGTACTAAAATTCAGTAAATAATAACCAAGCAAATTTGGAAGGTTTTACAATAACTCAATTTGTTCAGGTACTAAAATGAGGTTCAAGCGGTGGAAATCGAGGATTTAGTTTTACAATAACTCAATTTGTTCAGGTACTAAAATATTCAAGGTAAGCAAGGAGAGATTGATAGCGTTTTACAATAACTCAATTTGTTCAGGTACTAAAATGAAAATGTTAGAATCGGTACAATGTAGATTGTTTTACAATAACTCAATTTGTTCAGGTACTAAAATATAGCTCGTCTGTATATTCCATTAGATTTTGTTTTACAATAACTCAATTTGTTCAGGTACTAAAATGTCAAATTGCAGAATTTATAAAAATTTTCATAAATTTATAAATTCTCATATTCATAAAAGCACCCTCCTTTTACAATAACTCATATATATTATACCATAATTTATGATAAAAGGAAATTGTTTTCTAGGGTATTTAATGTTTCTAAATGCTTTGAATGAATAAACAGATTATCATTAAATATTTTTAATATAACATCACTTTTTATATTATAAATTTCTTCTTTTCCTATTTTATTTATTATCAATTTTAAGATTGTTATTAATTCTTTATCTTCCCATTTTTTAAAATAAGGATAATTACTTTCAATAAAATATTTTATAGTTTCCATATTTGTAAGGGAATATATTATATCGTTTATAATATTTATACCGTTAATATATTCTTTATCCAAACATACATAATTTTCAATGCATATGGGGATTATAAACCATAAATCAAAATTATATGTAAGTTCTTTTATTTGTTTATAAAATTTTTCATATTCATCTTTTGATATCATATGTTCAATATTTTCAATAATTATCATTTGTTTTGAAGGACTAATTTGTTGTATTTCTTTTATTAATATTAAAAAGTCTTTTAACAAATCTATATTTTTTATTCCTTCCAAATCTCTTTCATGTATATCTTTTATTGTTGAATGCTGTATTAAATTAAATAAATCTTCTCTTTTATATGTAAAGTTAATGTTTTTAAATTCGTTTTGGTTTAATTTTATATATATTTCTTCAAGGGCATTATCTATAATGTTTAACTGTCTTTGAAAATTTATATTTTGAATTTTATCATTTATATATTTATTAATTAGTCCGGTTTTAGTTATTTTTAGAATATTTATTAAGTCTTCTTTACCTTTTATTCTTATTATATCGAAGTAATTCCTTCCTAATTTTTCATCTTCTATTTTAATATTTTCTTCCATATTTTTTTCATATTCCATATATTTACCATTTGAAAAGTATTTATATATGGAGTTTATTATAAAATCTTTAATATAAAAGTTTACTCCGCATAGCTGGGTTATTTGCATTAAATTTATAATATATTCTTTTTCTTTATTACATATTTGAACTTTCAAAGTACTATCATCCTCTCACTTCCTATTACCTTTTCCGTTTCGTTTTTGCTTCCTATTAATATTTTCATGTCTTCATACTGTTTTTCGGTTATTGCCACAAGCCTGATATTGCCTTTTTTAGGTATTATTTTTTCTATTCTCTTTTCCATTCTTATTTTATAATCTCTGTCAGGACAGGTTCTCATGTATACAGAATACTGCAGCATTATAAAACCTTCTTTTATTAATTCTTTTCTAAATAATCTATAATCTTTTCTTTCTCTTGATGTTTGAGTGGGTAAGTCAAACATACATAAAAGTTTCATTACTTTATACCTCATTTTCTTTTCCAATATAATCTTCAACATTTGGAAAGATTATTTCTTCCTTTCTTCCTTCAAAATATCCGGCTATATTGTATACATATTCTTCAAGCATGTTGCATATATACATTTTTTTGTTGTTATATAAAACTTTATGATTTAAAAAGTTTATTAGTTCTCTCCTATGATTAGGGGTGAAATATTTTTCTTCTTTTAAAAGATTATATGCAAAATAATCTATAAATGGTCTAATTGGCTCTATTATGTCGTCAACGAAATTAAATCTGTTATATTCGTTTTTATGATGTATTCCAAGCTGAGTATTAAGTCCGTATCCAACACATACTCTTGCTAAAAAGGACCTTATTATGGTATATCCATAGTTAAGCCCCGAATTTAATAAGATATCATCATTTCTTCTTGAAAATGAACATTCCATAAGTTCATTAAAATATATTTTTGCGCTGTGAGCTTCTCTGTTGTTTTCATCGTTATGCTGCATTTGTTTTATGAATTCATACATTTTATTTTGAATATCTTCGCTTTTATCTAATATCTTTAAAACTCTTATTTGATTTTTTATTTTTTCTTTAACTATCTTTTCCCAAAGAAGAGCATAAAAATTTTCATCTTTTTCAGTTTGATATTTTATTGTTTTTGATATTCTGCTGTGATTGTCAAAGGAGGAATAAAATCCTATAGGTAGATGTTCTTGGTCGCATATTATTATTCCAACATTATTTTTTGCAAGAGCACATAACATCCTTGATGTTAGGTTTGTTTTTAAATTATCTAATACTATCATTGATAAGTCTCTTATAGGAACCCATATGTCTTTCCCTTCTTTTGTTATTACGAGATTATCTAAGTTTAATTTTATATTTACTTCGTTTTCTATTAAAAGCACTCTAAATGCCATTGTTTTCTCCTTAAAATATAATAAAAAAGGACGTCCGAAGACGTCCTTGAGTTCGGCATAAAGCCTTATTTTAGTAGATCTGAATAAATTGAGTTATTGTAAAAATCTACAATAACATTATATATTCATTTTTAATAAATGTCAATATCCAAAGTGAAATCTTCGTCTTTTGCATAATATCTGTTTCCAAGAATATCCACTCTTATTTTTTTTATCATCTTTGTTTTGCTTAATCCAATTTGTTTTTGTGGTTTGTCAAACTTAGGTGCGAAAGTTGGTTTTGTTTCTATATAATTTTTTTTTCTTGGCATGGTTCTTGAAAGGAATCTTTCAGTAAAGATTTCTCCATCTTTTTCGTATTCGATAAAATCGTTTTTATATAGTGAAAATTTATATTTCCATCCAAGAGCTTTTAAATCTTCCATGCTTTGATTTTCTTTTATTATTTTTTCGTTTCTTAAAGCAATATTGTATTTTTCTTTATCTATAAAATATTTCCCGTCTATACATCTACAATCGGCATATTTTACTCCGATTAAATAATATTCTTTCTTTTCTTCGTTATAATAAACATCTGTTCTGTATGGATTTAAGCTTTCAAGGATAACTTTTTTGCTTCCTTTTTTATGACCGTATTTATGGGAAACATCAATACAAGAACCAACTTCTCCATCAAGATATTTTAAAATTTGTATTCTTGCTCCATTTCCTTTTTTTGAATATTTTCTTATATAATCTCCCGTTTCTTTTTCATATTCAACAAAAGGATTCTTACAGTCTTTATATTCGTTAAATATTTTTAATAAAATATCAAAAGTTTTTTTGTCATTTCTGTACATTAAGAAATCACTTTCTTTTCCTTTTTGTATTTTCGTTTTAAATGTTTTAAATCCATCATCTGTAAGGATATTGATTTTGTTTATTTTATATGTTTTTTCATCGTAGTTTCTTGTTCCTCTTATTGTTTGATTACATAAACCTCTGTTTGCTTTTTTATCCACTTTATGCCAGAATTTAACTTCTTTTTCTGCTTTTAAGATGTTATTTCTTATTATATTCCATTTCTTTTCATACATTATATCGTCTAATTTTTCATCTTTTATTCCGGCAATCCATTGCATTTTATCTTTTATTTCATTATGCTCAAAGTCAATAAAGTTTTCTTGGAATTTATGGTATGCATTATATCCCATTTTTGAATAACAAATAAGCATTGCATCCACTGCATGATGAGAATAACTCTCATCTCTGTCTTTTTTAAGTTTTAACTTATCTCTCATTTGATGAGTGAAGCTTCCTCTTATTACACTTATTTTTGTGTCTTTGTTTTTTGATTTGAAATAGTTTTGTAAAGAATTTAGAACTACTCTTGAAGCATATCTTGTATCATTGATGTTTCTTTGTATAAATCCTTTTAAAACTTCAATTTTTGTAATATCTTCTGTAAATAAAAGATTTTTAAGTTTATTCTTATTTATAAGATTTCTATCTTTTAAATCAAGAGCATAACTCATGAATTCATCAAAATTCCATTTTCTGTCTATATCTTTTAGATACATATAAGGTGTAGTGTTTCCTTTTAGTTGGTTTTCTCTTCTGTATACCAATACTTTATTGCTTCTGCTGTCGTCAAATGATATTGATTTTGGAATTATATGGTCAATTTCAAATTTAGAATAATCATATATTAAGTCTTCTATATTTATGTATTCGCCGCTGTACATACATCTTCCGTCTTGTTCATTCCAAAGCTTTAATTTTAATGCAAGGTTTTTATGGTTATGAAAATGTTTGTCTTGAAGATCAATATTATACTCTTTAAATAATCTTTCCTTTATCTTCTTCATTTCATTTTCATTTGCTTTTTGCATTTTTTGAATATTTTTCTTTTCTTCCTCGCTGTTTCTATCTCTTGGCATTTCAATGACAATTTCGTCAGGATATCCATATTTTTTTATTACGGCATTTATAGCATCAATTGTTATTGATATAGATTTTTTTACTACAGGATTATATATTTCTTTTGTTATTTCTTCCTTAGGTATTTTGTTATATTCTTTAAATTTTTCACTATTTTTTTTGAAAAATCCCATTTCAGTAAGAAGTTCCATTTGATTTTTAGGTTCTTCGTACATTTGCGGAATTAATTCTTTCATGATTTTTAAAGATAAAGATTGCCATTTTGAGAAAAGAGAAGAGTTTTTCTTTCTAAAAGCAATTAATATTTCTATTAATTCGTCACTAAAATTTAAATTAGAATTTTTTATTGCATTTAAAATTCCATCTTTTTCTGTATTTATTGTTAGAATTTCGGCTAATTTATCTAATGTTTCAATAGAAAAATCATTAATATCTATATCATGCTCTTCAAGTGTTCTTCTTAATTTGTTATATTGTTCAAATTTATGAAAATCAGGTTTACCGTTTTTATCTTCTCTTGAACCAAACATGGTTTTAATATCTTCATTAGTAACTTTAGCTATTATTTTTAGCATATTCACGCTTTTGGATGTTTTAACAGTATTAATAATTTCGATTTTTTCTTCTTTTGTTAATTTTCTATTTCCTATTGTAATATTATTTAGGTCATTTAATATGTTAAATTCTTGTGCTGTATAAGATGCCCCTGCTGCTCTTCTTTCATTTTCATATACACTACATTTTCCAATTAGTTTTTCAAATATATTTTCTTCTGTAATATAGTTTCCATTTTCATCTTTTTTTGTTGTGTATCTTCCGTAATCCGTTCTTGATTTTTCATTTCCAGGACCTACATAATATTCTCTTTTTCTGTCAAATATTGCTAAATAATCATCAATAAATTCTTTTGTAATAAAATCATGAAATTCACTTTGTTTATTTAGGAATTCTTTATTTTCTTTTCTATAAGATGATTTTGTAAAGATATTGCTAAATGTAATTGTTTCATCATTTTCTTTTACAATTGTTTCTCCTCTATATTTACCAAGAGTATTTAATCTTTCTAATTGAATTTGACAAGGGAATTTGTTTTTTAGCTCATTTTGATTTATTTCAATACCCTTTTGATAATCAGATTTACTTTTACTTGTTTCATCTATAGCATCATCTAGATAAGTAATACCTCTGTGTTTTAAAGAATTTAAAAGAACGTAATAAATTTCATTTTGTGTTAGTTTTTCGTTTAATCCTTTATTTTTTAAAATAAGTTGATTGTTTATTTTTTCTTTTGGAATTTCAAGATTATATTTTTCCCATAATCCTTTAAAATCACTTATTCTATTTTGTCTTCTTCGTATAAGTCTTTTTGTTTGTCTAAAACCTCTTCTTTCAACATTCTTGCTTGCATCGGCTTCTGTAAAAATATCAGATACAGCTTCAAGTACATTATAATCATCATCAATAACTGCAACGCCCACAGATGATGTGCCGATATCTAAGCCCAATTTAATACCCATCTTTTATTCCTCCCATTTATCTTTATTTATTTAGTATATCATATTGTTTATTTTATCGTATAATATGACAATATTTTTTTATGCTATTTGGTAAGATAGGGAAATATTTCCCACCTAATAAAAATTTTTATAATAAAAAAACACGTTATTACGTGTTTTTATCTAAATACTATCTCACCATTACCCATAGAATCGATTATTGCAAGAGATTCAAGGTCAATTCCTTTTTCTCTTATTATTTTTCCGCCTTCCTGCATTCCTTTTTCAATTACTATTCCTGCACCTTCTATTGTCGCTCCTGCTTCTTTTACAATTTGAATAAGTCCAAGAAGTGCGCAGCCATTTGCAAGAAAATCGTCTATTATAAGTACATGGTCATCTTTATATAAAAATTTCTTTGAAAGTATAACATCATAGATCTTATTGTGTGTAAATGATTTTACTTTTGAATGATAAACTTCTCCGTCTATATTAATACTTTGAGCTTTTTTGGCAAATACTACATCTACTCCAAAATACTGTGCGGTTATACAGGCAATACCTATTCCTGATGCTTCTATTGTAAGTATTTTTGTTATTTTTTTGTCTTTAAATCTTCTTTTAAATTCTTTACCTATTTCGTTTATTAGATTTATGTCCATTTGGTGATTTAAGAAACTGTCTACTTTTAGTACGTTTCCTTCTTTAACTGTTGCATCTTTTAATATTCTATTTTTTAATAATTCCATGTTTACTGCCTTTCAGGATTTTTATGACTTAAATAATACATTATGTTTATATTTTTTTCAAGAATGTTATTAATAAAATAAAATTGTACTTATTATATATTGACAATATATATATTATTATATATAATGTACTCATAAGATAAGTACAATTTAAAGGAGATGATTTTGTGGAAATTATTTTAAGTAATAATAGTAATAAACCAATATATGAACAAATAACATCTCAGATAAAAGCAATGATTATTAAAGGAGAGTTAAAACCGGGAGATTCTCTTCCTTCTATGAGAAAACTTGCAAAAGAACTTCATATAAGTGTAATAACATCTCAAAGAGTATATGAAGATTTGCAAAGAGATGGATTTATAGAATCAAGCGTTGGGAGAGGTACGTTTGTTTCAGCTCAAAATAATGATTTTATCAGAGAAGAAAATTTAAGAAAAGTTGAAAGCATGATTGAAGAAGTTGTAGATATATCAAAGGAAAATGATATTAAAAAAGAACAGCTTTTAAAACTTATTGATATGTTTTTTAAGGAGGGTTAAGTTATGGAATATGTACTTGAGGTAAACAATCTTACAAAAGAATATAAGGATTTTAAACTTGATGATATTTCTCTAAAAATACCTAAAGGGAGTGTTGTTGGTTTAATAGGGGAAAACGGTGCAGGGAAGTCTACTTTTATAAATTCGATTTTAAATATTAATGAACCTGAAAAAGGTGAAGTGAAAATATTTAATAAAAATATTAATGAACATGAAAAAGATATAAAAGAAGATATTGCGGTAATTTTTGATAAAAGTCATTATAGCGAATATATGAATGCTAAATTAATAGGTAAGATGCTTTCAAAGATATATAAAAATTGGGATAATGAAAAATATTATTCTTTACTTGAAAATTTTGATCTACCTGTTAATAAGAAAATAAAGAAATTCTCAAAAGGAATGAAAATGAAACTTGAATTTGCTTTGGCACTTTCTCATAATCCTAAATTTTTAATTCTTGATGAATCCACAAGTGGGCTTGACCCTGTATTTAGAGATGAAATTTTGGAGTTACTTAGAAGTTATACGGAAAATGAAGAAAACAGCATATTAATTTCTTCTCATATTACAAGTGATCTTGATAAAATATCAGATTATCTAGCCTTTATACACGAAGGAAGATTACAGTTTATTAAGGAATATGAAGACATACATGATAATTACGGTGTTCTTTCATGCAAAAAAGATTTCTTTGATAGTTTAAGCCCTGATGATATTGTTTTTTATAGAAAAGAAGCCTTTTCGTATAAAGTTTTGGTTAAAAACAGAATGGAGCTTATGAATATTTATAAGGATTTGATTATAGAAAATGCAAGTGTTGAAGATGTTATGTTATTTTACATTAAAGGAGAAAAGGTACAATGAAAGGAATAATATTTAAAGATTTTTATTTAGGATTTGGAATAAAAAAGAATTTAATTAGTTTTATATTTGCTTTTTTATTTATTGTTGCGCTTATGCTTTTTATGAGATCAAATTTTGGTTTTTTACTTTTTTGTGGTATAACACTTCCTATGCTTGGTTCTTCTTTGTTTCAAGTAACTGTTGAAGAAGATGAAAAAACTGATTTTGATAAAATACAGCTTACTTATCCAATGACCAAAAAAGAAATAATCTTTTCAAAGTATTTGACCGGATTTATAATGCTTGGTTTATGCTTTATTTTAAATTTAATTGTATGTTATGTATATGTAGATATTTATAAAAGCATTTCCTTATCTTCTGCTTTAAGTGTATTCTTGTTTTCCATTGGGGTAGGACTTATATTTAATGCTATAAGTTTCTTTATATTTGTACTTCTTGGAAATAAGAAAGGTGTTGTTTTATATATACTTCTTATTATGATGATTGCAGGATTTTATGGTGCAACTTCTTGGAGAGTTGATTATATATCTTATATAATGAATAATGTTCATATGATTCTTTCAATAGGATTAATAGCAGGTATTGTATTAATGATAATAAGTTATTTTGCTTCTTTGAAAATATATAAAAGGAGACATTCATAAAAAACTGCTCATTTAGGGCAGTTTTTTATATTTTTAATATTTAACTTATATATTTATTTTGGGGTTTAAATTATGTATTACAAAAAATATAATATTTCTTAATTATTTTATTTAATGCTATTTTATCTGTTTCTTATTAATGCTTTTTTAGCTAATTTTTTTAAGTTAATACATAAGTTTCTTATTTAATGTAAATTATATAAATAAGAATTATATAGTAAGTATATAAAATATGTAAAAGTTTGCATAACAAGAAGTTTTATGATAAAATTTTTTGTATATAGGGGGTGGATATTATGAATAAGAAACTTATTGCAATTATAACATGCATATTTTTAGTTCTTGGAACATTTTATGGATGTGGAAAAGAAGAGACTGCCGAAGTTAAAGTAGATGTTAATCCACTTACAGGACTTGAAGGCATATCAAAAGAAGCAGTTGGAAAACGACCTATTGCCATAATGGTAAACAATCATAAGGAAGCTTTGCCGCAATATGGAATAGGGGATGCAGATATTATTTTTGAAATTCCTGTAGAAGGAAATATAACAAGACTTATGGCAATTTATGGTGACTATACTAAAGTACCAAGTGTTTGTCCTATAAGAAGCTGTAGATATTATTTCCCTATATTTGCTAATAGTTTTGACAGCATATATATTCACTGGGGTGGAAATGATTATGCTACAAATACCTTAAATAGTTTAGGTATAGATAGATTTGACGGAATGACTTATGGAACTGATTTATTTGACAGAGATCAAGACAGATTAAACAGTGGTTATGCTTTAGAGCATACGGGATATTTAAAAGGTGAAAATCTTCCTGAAGTTATTAAAAAAGAAAATATTAGAATAGATTTAAAGGAAGAAAAAAATAAACCTATATTTGCTTTTGAACCAATTGTAGAAGAAGAAGTTGTAGAAGAAGAACCTGGATTTTTTGAAAAATTATTTGGAGGAAAAAAAGATGAAGAATCTAAAGAAGTTATTGAAACAACTAAACTTACTGGCTGCAACAAAGCTACATTAAATTTCTCTGATGAATATTATTCTACTTTTACATTTGACAGTGAAAGTAAAACTTATAAAAAACAACACAGCGGAAAAGACCAAGTTGATGGAAAGACTAATGAACAGCTTGCTTTTACAAACGTATTTGTGTTGGAAACAGATATAGGAATGCTTGGGATAGGCGAGTTAAAACAAGTCGACTGGAAAGGCGGAAGCGGATATTATCTTTCAAACGGAAGAGTTCAGGAAATTAAATGGTCAAAAGACAGTGAAGAGGGTGATTTAAAGATTACTACTCTTGAAGGAAATGAACTTCCTGTATATGAAGGGAAAAGTTATATTGGTGTTATACAAAAAGATAAAACCGAATTTGAATTAAATAAAGAAGATATACAAACAAGAGAAATATATGCACCTGAGACTCAAACTGAATAATAAAAAAAGAGCATTTAGCTCTTTTTTTATTGTTTAAATGAATGTATATTTTTTAGTTGTTAATTAAATCCTGTAATTCATTTAAAAATTGACATAAATGAAATCCGTCACATACTGCATGGTGAACTTGTATAGATAATGGCATTAAGAATTTATCATTTTTTTGTAGTATTTCCCTAATGTAAAAATAGGGTATAAATATGTATAACCTTTTTGAAGGTTTAAATTAAAACTTTCAAAAGTTGTCCAAGGTATCATTGATACATTAAATATGTTACTTGGAGTATTGGGTTTTGCATTTAATTCTTTTTTGTTTCCGTATTGTTTTAAATCATTTTCATATTCATCATAAAAATTATTAATATTTGGTGTATACCTTGTCCAAATATTTGAAAAAGTTTTTGTATCTTTATGAAATATTGTATAGCAAGGTATTATTTCGTCATAAATGCCAAGCTCACCATTTTCATTAAATGCTGTTTTAAATTCATCATGTTTATTTACAATATTTGTTATATAGTAAAGCATTGTTGGATATAATTTTATATTTTTTGATTTTATTTTGTAATATCTAATTTTATAGTCATACTATATATACAAGGAATATTAGAAAAATAGTGTTCAAAATATTCTTTTCTATCCCAATTATTTGTATTTATTTTTTTTTAATTTCATTTTAACTCCTTAGTTTTAAATTTAATAAATTTTTTAGGGTTATTTTATAAAATTTATTCTGTTAAATCAGAAGTACAATGTGCGCATTTTGTGGCTTCTATCGGGATTTCACTTAAGCAATAAGGGCATTTTTTTGTTTTTGGTGCTTCATCTTCTTTTTGTTTTTTCCCGATGGATGCTAATTTATTTAGCATTTTTACCATAATAAAGATAATAAATGCCATTATTAAAAAGTTTATTACGGCAGTTATAAAAGAACCATATCTAATTTGAACATCAAGTACTGTTATAACCATGTCAGAAAAATCTGTTCTGGCAAATAATCCTATAATAGGAGAGATTATATCTTTTACAAGAGAGTTTATTATTGCTTGAAAAGCACCCCCGATTATAACACCGACTGCTAAATCCATTACATTCCCTCTTAAAGCAAATTCTTTAAATTCATTAAGGAATTGTTTCATAAAATTACCTCCTTTTTGTGCTAAACATTATACCGCATTTTGTGTTTTATTAAAACATAAAATCATAATAATATTTTAATAGTAAAAAATTGTAAAAAATATTATGAATTTTATAAAAACCTTTTTATTTTTTTGTTGACTTAATAGTGAAAAAACATTAAAATTAGTAGGTAGTATGTTTAAATTACGATAATAAACTAAACTTTTTTAGTATTTATATATATTTAAAATTTTATATTTTTATATATTTTTAACTCTAATACCAGAAACATAGTATTGTTTTGTTTGGTTCATTTTCGTTACATACTTAAAATTAAATATTTTATTAATTAATTTAAAATAAGGAGGAGAAAATGGAATTATCACTTCCAGTAGTGCTAATTATAGCGGCTGTTATTGGGATAATTTGCTTTTTCATCGGTGGATATTATAAGCAGACATCTGGCGAAGGCAAACTTAGAAATGCCGAACAAACTGCCAATAAGATGGTCGAAGATGCTTTAAAAGAAGGCGAAAGAATAAAAAAAGAAAAGCTTATTGAAGCAAAAGACGAAGTGCTTAATTTAAAAACTGAATTTGACAAAGAAGCAAGAGCCAGAAGAGAAGAACTTCAACTTGTTGAAAAAAGAGTTCTTCAAAGAGAAGAAATGGCAGATAAAAGAAGCGATGCTTTAGATCATAAAGAAGCTTCTTTGATAAAGAAAAATGAAGAGCTTCTAAAAAAAGAAGATAAACTTGAAAAAACTCATCAAGAACAAATTAAAGAGCTTGAAAAGATTTCAAAACTAACATTTGAAGAAGCTAGACAATTACTTCTTTCTGATGTTGAAAAGCAAATTTCCAGAGAGACTGCATTACTTATTAAAAATAAGGAATTAGAAGCAAAGGAACAAGCTGATAAAAAAGCTATGGAAATTGTATCTTATGCAATTCAAAGATGTGCTGCCGATCATGTTGCAGAAACTACTGTTTCTGTCGTAAACTTACCTAACGATGAAATGAAAGGTAGAATAATCGGTAGAGAAGGAAGAAATATAAGAACAATTGAAACTTTAACGGGTATTGATTTAATTATTGATGATACTCCTGAAGCTGTAATTCTTTCAGGATTTGACCCTGTAAGAAGGGAAATTGCAAGAATTTCTCTTGAAAGACTTATTGTTGACGGAAGAATTCATCCTGCAAGAATTGAAGAAACAATTAAAAAAGCAGAAAAAGAAATTGATACAAAAATCAGAGAAATGGGTGAACAAGCGTTATTTGATACAAACGTTATGAAACTTCATCCTGATTTAACAAAACTTATAGGTAGACTTCATTATCGTACAAGTTACGGACAAAATGTATTAAAACATTCTATTGAAGTTGCAAACTTAGCGGGAATTATGGCAGATGAACTTGGTGCAAATGCAAAACTTGCAAGAAGAGCCGGTATGCTTCATGATATAGGTAAAGCAATTGACCATGAAGTTGAAGGAAGCCATGTTTCTATAGGTGTTGATTTATTAAAGAAATATAAAGAAAACAAAGAAGTTATTCATGCTGTTGAAGCTCACCATGGTGATGTTGAACCTGCAACTGTTGAAGCTGTATTGGTTCAAGCTGCTGATGCTATTTCTGCCGCTAGACCGGGAGCAAGAAGAGAAACACTTGAAAGCTATACAAAACGTCTTGAAAAATTAGAACAAATTGCAAATTCTTTTGAAGGCGTTGATAAATCTTATGCAATCCAAGCCGGAAGAGAAATCAGAGTTATGGTTAAACCAGAACAAGTAGATGATTTACAAATGGTTCATGTTGCAAAAGAAATAGCAAATATGGTTGAAAATGATCTTGAATATCCAGGTCATATCAAAGTAAGCATAATAAGAGAAACAAGAGCAACAGAATATGCAAAATAGTTAAAGAGGTAAAAATTGAAGATTTTAGTATTTGGTGATATATTCGCTAAATATGGAAGAAAGCTCATCGTTGATGAGCTTTCTGATATTAAAGCAGAATATAAAGCGGATTTTGTAATTGCAAACGGAGAAAATTCGGCTAACGGAAAAGGAATAACAAGAAAAGTATATAACGAACTTAGAAATTGTGGTATTGATGTTATAACATCGGGAAATCACATTTGGGATAATAAAGATGTATATAATTTTATTCAAGAAGAAGATAGAATGATAAGACCTGCAAATTATCCTTCTCCTTGTCCTGGAAGAGGATATGAAGTGTATAGAGTTGGAAAAGTAAGGGTAGGGGTTGTAAATTTATCTGGAACTACTTACTTAAATCCTCTTGATAATCCTTTTGATGTTGCAGATAAAATATATGAAGAAATAAAAAATATATGCGATATTATTATGTTAGATTTTCATGCAGAAGCAACAAGTGAAAAAATTGCAATGGGATATTTTGTTGATGGAAGATTTTCCGGTGTATATGGAACTCATACTCATGTTCAAACTGCAGACAACATGGTTTTGGAAAATGGAACAGGTTATATAACAGATGTTGGAATGTGCGGAAGTGTTGATGGGGTTATAGGCGTAGACAGAGAATTTATTGTAAAGAAATTTAGAGCACAAAGACCAACGGGTAAATATGCTCTTGCAATGGGAAGAAGACAGATAAATGGAGCTGTGTTTACTTTTGATGATACGACTTTTAAATGCACAAATGTAGAAAGAATTTATAGGATATATGATTAAAACGGCAGTTTTGCCGTTTTTCTTTATAAAAAATACAGACTGTATTATACAGTCCGTACTTTTATATTATGGCTACCTATTTACATTTTTTCAAAAGATTTTCCCAGCGTTTATCTACTTCTTTTTGGAATTGTTCAATTAAATCTTCGTTTCCTTTTTTGAATAGATGTTTAAATCTTCCTTGTGGTCTTAAAAAATCTTCAATAGGAAGTTTTTTCTTTGGTTCATAGTTAAGTATCCATTCTCCGTTTATTACTTCAAATAGTGGCCAGTAACATGTTTCTACTGCTAAGTTGCATATTTCAATAATATCAGAAGTATTATATCTCCAACCTCTTGGACAAGGAGACATTACATTTAGGAATGTTGCACCTTTTGTATATATTGCTTTTTCGGCTTTTAAATGTAAATCTCTAAAGTTTTGTATAAATGTTGTTTGTGCAACATATGGAGCATTATGTGCAACCATTATTTCAGTAAGGTCTTTTCTGTTTTGAAGTTTCCCGTTACTTTTTTTGCCAACAGGTGTTGTTGTTGTATCGGCGTACATTGGAGTAGCTGAAGAACGTTGGATACCTGTGTTCATATAAGCACCGTTATCATAGCAAACGTAAGTAAAGTCATGGTTACGTTCAACTGCTCCTGATAGAGATTGAAGTCCTATATCGTATGTACCTCCGTCTCCACCGAATACAATAAATTTAAAATTTGGATCTTTTTTAAGTTTCCCTTTTCTTTTTAATGCCTTATATGCACCTTCAACACCGCTTATAGTTGCAGCTGCGTTTTCAAAAGCGTTATGTATATAACTGTCTTCCCAAGATGTATAAGGATATATAAATGTTGATACTTCCATACAGCTGGTGGCATTTCCTATTACGGCTTTATCTTCAGGTTTTAACCCTCTTAGTACGTTTCTTACTGTAATTGTTCCTCCACATCCTGCACACATTCTGTGTCCCGGTGCTAAACGTTCAGGTCTGCTCATTATTTCTTTAAAATTATAACTCATACTGCCACCTCTATTCTCTTACACCCATAAATCTGTATGTGTCGTATTTTTCGTCAGATTTATGTATATTTTCAAGTTCGTTAAATACATTTTCCATATCGTCTACAGTAACGTCTCTTCCTCCAAGACCATAAATATAGTTTACTGCTTTGCAATTATTATTTGCTTTATAAAGAGAAGACATAACTTCGCTTCCAAGAGGACCTCCTTGAGAACTAAAGCTTTCAGCTCTATCCATTATTGCAACGGCTTTTACGTCTTTAAGAGCCTGTGCAATTTCTTCTCCAGGGAAAGGTCTGAATACTCTTACTTTTAAAAGTCCCACTTTTTTGCCTTCTTTTCTCATTTTATCTATTGTATCTTTTGTTGTTCCTGCTGCAGAACCAATGATTACTACTGCATAATCAGCATCGTCTAATTTGTATTCTTCAAAAAGTCCGTATTTCCTTCCTGAAATTTTTTCAAACTTTTCTGCAATGTCAAGTATAACTTGTTTTGCATTTTTCATTGCATTTGCTTGTGCAACTTTTGCTTCCATATAATAATCAGTTACTGAATAAGCTCCAATTGCAAAGGATTTTTTTGGATTTAAAAGATAATTTTCAGGTTCATATTCACCTACAAAATCTTTAACGTCTTTATCGTCTAAAAGTTCTATATTTTCAACTGCGTGTGATGTTATAAATCCGTCTTGACAAATCATTATAGGAAGTAATACATCTTTATTTTCTGCAATAGGGTAGGCTTGAATTATATTGTCGTATGCTTCTTGATTATTTTCAGAATATATTTGAATCCAGCCTGAATCTCTTGCTCCCATACTGTCTGAGTGGTCACAGTTTATGTTTATAGGTCCTGATAAGGCTCTGTTTACAAGTGTAAGTAAAATAGGAAGTCTGTCTGATGCTGCAACATATAACTCTTCCCACATATAAGCAAGTCCGCAAGATGATGTTGCCGTAACGCTTCTTGCTCCGGCAGCTTCCGCTCCTACTGCTGCACTCATAGAAGAATGTTCACTTTCAACTGTTATAAATTCTGTATTAACTTTTCCATTAGCTACAAATGATGCAAAATATTGAGGTATTTCTGTAGATGGAGTAATTGGGAATGCAGGGAATACATCCGGATTAATTTGTTTTAGGGCATATGCAGCCGCTTCATTTCCTGATAATCTGTCTTTTTTTGTCATTATTTTACTCCTTCCATTTTTATTGCACCAAATGGGCAAATTTTTACGCATATTCCACAACCTTTACAGTGATTTATATCAACTGCTACTCTGTGATTATGGGCAATTGGTATTGCACTGTCGGGACAAGCTTGTGCACATAAAAGACATTGTCTACATTCTTCTTCGATTACCTTAGGTTTTACACTTGTCCATTCTCCTGTATTAAATAATTTAGAAGTACCGCCTTCATCTATTGTCATTGCTGTTGTAAGTTCGTGCCATGCGGGTTTTTTACTTAATTTTTTTATATCAGCCATATTATCTTACCTCCCTTAATGCCATTTTAAGAGCTTTCATGTTTCCGCTTACAACTTCATGTTTGTTTGCGAATTTATGTTCAAAAGATGCTTTCATTTCTTTTAAAAATAAATCTTCATCCATTATTTTTGATACTTTAACTATTGCTGCAAGCATTGGAGAGTTTGGAAAGTATTTTCCAAGACAAGCCATTGAAACTTTTTTTGCGTCTATTGTATAGATACCGCCTTTATAATCATTTAGAAGGTGTTTTATTTCTTCTTTATCTTTTGTTGTATTTATTACTATAGCACCGTCTTCTTTAAGTCCTTTTGTTACATCAACGCTATCAAGTAAACTTTCGTCTACAACTACCACGAATTGTGGTGTATATATATTTGAATGCACTCTTACAGGAGTATCGCTTATACGGTTATATGCAGTTATTGGTGCTCCCATACGTTCTGGTCCGTATTCAGGGAAACCTTGTACATATTTTCCTGTTTGGAAGGCAACATCGGCAAGTAACAAAGCTGCAGTTTTTGCTCCTTGACCGCCTCTTCCGTGCCATCTTATTTCTACACAGTTATTCATATTTTATCTCCTTTATATATAGTAAATTAAAGTATACCCGCATATTATATCAGAATTTTCTGAAAATTACAAACAATAATTTCCAGAATAATAAAAATATTTAGAAAATTATTGAAATTTATTAAATTTTATATTAATTCATTCGACAAAAAGCACAAAAGTTCTATAAATAGTTATGATATTATGATTTTAGATTTTCATAGAAACATTTAAAGAAAGTCATTATAAAGTTCATTAATTATGGGAATAATACAAGTTTTATTACATATTAATTAATGAAGAAATTAACTTATTTATAACTTATATTATAGGAGGAAACATTATGGAAGTATTGAAAGTATCATCCGGCTCAAACCCTAATTCTGTTGCGGGGGCGCTTGCAGGAGTAATTAGAGAAAGTGATCAGGCAGAGGTTCAGGCAATTGGAGCAGGAGCATTAAACCAAGCGATAAAAGCCATAGCCATTGCCAGAGGATATGTTGCTCCGGGGGGACATGATCTTGTTTGTATTCCCGCATTTACGGAAGTTGAAATCAACGGCAGTGACAGAACGGGAATTAAGTTAATAGTCAAAAGCAGATAAAGCACTACTCTGTAGTGCTTTTTTTTATTGATATCTTTATTTTTGTGGTATTATTTATTAAGGTGATAACAATGAAAGATTGCTTGAATTCAAATCAGATTAAAATTATTGCTTTAATATTAATGCTTATAGATCATATTGGAGGGGTTTTAATAGAAAATGGCATATTAAATTTTAGTGTATTTTGGGGAAGAGATGCTCTATTTTGGTTTAATATTGATTATGCTTTAAGATTTATAGGAAGAATATCTTTCCCTTTGTTTTGTTATTTTATTGTTGAAGGGTTTTTACATACAAAGAGCATAAAGAGATACTTTATAAGAATATTAATATTTGCTTTTATTTCTGAAATTCCTTTTGATTTAGCATTTCATAATTCATTTTTTTATTTAGGATATCAAAATGTTTTGTTTGAATTTGCTCTTGCGGTATTGATGCTTGGAGCTTTAAGTAAAAACAGCGGAGAAATGTTCAAACAGGGGATAATAGTACTTGTTTTTTGTATTTTTAGTTACTATCTTTGTCTGGATTATGATTATATCGGTATTTTATTAATAGCAATATTTTATTTATTTAGAAATGATAAATCAATGATGTTTTTATTGTCAGGAGTTTTACTTATTTATAGTTCAAAAAACTTTTTTTGCATAAGTGTTTTTTCTCTTTTTATTATTAATATGTATAATGGATTAAAAGGAAAATTAAATATAAAATATCTTTTTTATTTGTTTTATCCTATTCATTTGACTTTACTTGCCTTTTTTAGATTTTTTATGGGTATTTCTATATATTAAAAAAGACAGTATATACTGTCTTTTTTATTTCTATTTAAGTTTTACTTCTATTTTTTCATAAGCTTCTTCAGAATTATGCATTTGAATTACTTCCATTATCTCTTTAATGCCTACTTCAATATTATCAAGCATTTCTCTATCTATATTATAGTTTAAAAATAAGTTTTCCAAATACTGTGAAATAAAAACGCTGCTTTGTGCAATTTCTATAAATTTATCGAAATTATTGCTGTTTGCTGCATTTTTAAATTTTGCGATATCTCTTTCTATAAATTTAACTATTTCATCAACGTTCGCATATTTTTCTTCCCATAATGGATATGGTTTTAGTCTTTGTAGATAAAATTTATCTTCTTTTGTAATAGTAAAGATATAGGAAACTATGCATTTTTCATTTATATCAAATTCGACCAAATGCATTTGACTGTTGAACTTGCTTATTTTTGCTCCAAGCTGTTTTAGACTAAAGTCTATTATATCTCCGCTTACCGAATTCCTATTCATATTATATCTCCTTTCTGTTTATTAGAATCTTATTAATAAATATATTGATGATATTATTATTGATATGATCATTAAAGGGAATCCTATTTTAAAATAATGTTTAAATGTTATAGGATAACCGTTTTTATTGCTTATGCTAGATAATACAACGTTTGCGGAAGCTCCGATTAATGTTCCGTTTCCTCCAAGACAAGCACCTAAAGACAATGCCCACCATAGTGGTGTTACGTCAATATTTCCTGTTTGCTGCATTGTTAGAATTAATGGTATTAAAGTTGCAACAAAAGGTATATTATCAAGGAATGAAGAAATAATTGCAGATGCCCAAAGTATTATAATCATTGTAAGTATCATATTACCGCTTGTGGCAGACACCAATAAATTAGCTAATTTATCGATTACTCCGGTTTCTTCAAGACCTCCTACTACTATAAAAAGCCCAATAAAGAAAAGTATTGTTGACCATTCTACTCCAAGGATTATTTCTTCCGCATCTTGTTTTCCTATAAGTAACATAATTATAGCAGCAAGAAGTGCAATTACACAAGACTCCATTTGAAGATTGGAATGGAAAACAAATCCAATTACAACAAGAACAATAAGAATAATACTTTTTATCATTAAAGATTTATCCTTTATGGCCTTGTTTTCATCCATTTCCATTACCTTAAGTATATTTTCTTCATCAACAGCGAGTTGTTTTTTATAAAGTATAAGAAAATATATTATTGCTGTAATAATAATGAATATTACAGGAATACCTGTATTTAATATAAAATCTGTAAAACCTAAATTTGCGGCACTTCCAATCATTATGTTTGGAGGGTCCCCGATTAGTGTTGCTGTACCGCCTATGTTAGATGCCATAATCTGAGTAATAAGGAATGGTACCGGATTGATTTTTAATATTCTTGTTATTGCTATTGTCATTGGACCAATTAAAAGAACGGTAGTTACGTTGTCTAAAAATGCTGACAAAATAGTAGTTATTAAAATGAATATAATCATTATATTAACCGGTTTTCCTTTTGCAATTTTCGCTGATTTTATTGCTATGTATTCAAATATACCTGAATTTTTTACCACTGCGACAAAAAGCATCATACCTACCAAAACTCCAATGGTATTCATATCTACATATGATATACTGGTTTCAATTGTTAAGATGTGTGTGACAATAAGAAGTATTGCACCTGTAATTGCTGCAACGGTTCGATGTACTCTTTCTGTCATAATTGCTGTCATTGTAATTAAAAAGATTACTATTGAAATAATTTGCTCTGTTGTCATATTTTACCTGCCTATAAATAATTTTTATATTCAATAAACTTGTATATTATATATTAAAAATTTTTTTATAGCAATGATTTATTTTCATATTATATATAATAAAAAATATTGGGTTTAATAAAAATAATTTATAACTGAAATTTTAATGATGAAATCTTTTGTTTTTATTTGCATATAAAAAATAATTCTTTAGATTAAACACTATAGTTAATATTTATTCTAATTGCAACAATATTTCTTATTATTAGAAAAATATATTATGTATAAGGTTATGAGACATTTTAATTTTGAGGTTATCATTATTTGATCAATTAGATAATAATTTAATAAAAAAACATATTAATAATATTTTAAAATTATACATCTGTTTTTATGAAAATTTTAAAATTAAAAAAAAAGTGTACATCGTACACTTTTAATTATCAATTATGAGGATGGTGGGGGAGAATGGATTCGAACCATTGTAGGCTGAGCCAACGGATTTACAGTCCGCCCCCTTTAGCCACTCGGGCACTCCCCCATGTAAAATGGCGACTCGGAAGGGACTCGAACCCTCGACCTCTAGCGTGACAGGCTAGCATTCTAACCAGCTGAACTACCGAGCCGTAAAATTAAAAAGACTTTGGTGACCCCTAGGAGAATCGAACTCCTGTTTTCGCCGTGAAAGGGCGACGTCTTAACCGCTTGACCAAGGGGCCTTATTAACAGTCCTTTTATATTATACATGAAAAGTTGTTAAATGCAAGCTTTTTTTTCATTTTTTATGAAATTTTTTTCATATTTTTATTTATATAAATTTATTCTTCTAAAATTAAAAAATAATCCTTTATTTAATGTTTTATGATAGAATATAAATGTAATTTATTTTATAAACAAAGAGGTAAAAATGAAAGTTTACGAACATAAAGCTGAATATTATGAAACAGATCAAATGGGTATTATTCATCATTCAAATTATATAAGATGGTATGAAAGTGCAAGGATATATTTCATGAACGAACTTGGAATAAGTTATAAAAAAATGGAAGAAAAGGGGATAATTTCTCCTGTTCTTAGTGTAAGCAGTGAATATAAGAATATGGTTTATTTTGATGATGTGGTTTTGGTAAATGTTAAAATAAAGAAATACAACGGAATAAGGCTTGAGCTTGAATATACTGTAAAAAATAAAAAAACAGGGGAGATTATTAATACGGGAAGCAGTAAACACTGTTTTTTAATGAATAATAAAATTATAAATTTAAAAAAGGTTTCTGCGGAATTTCATGAAATGTTTTTAAATGCCATAGAAGAATAAAAACCGTTTGATATCATAATATAAAATGATATCAAACGGTTTTTTATTTTATATACGGAATCATGTCGTATGCTTTATCAAAAATTAAGTCCGGAGTAGTATCAAACTTAGGTATATCTTCTTCTTTTGTTTCTCCACTTAAAACAAGAATACCTTTTGCACCGTTATTTACTCCGGTTGCAACGTCAGTATAAATTCTGTCACCTATAAATGCAATTTCTTCTCTATTATAACCGGTACTTTCAACTATCATATCTACAGTTTCTTTAAATGGCTTGCCAAGATATTTAGGTTTTTTCTCTGTAGATTTTGTTATAAGCTCGCACATAGCACCGCAGTCAGGCATAAAACCGTTTATTGTAGGACAGTTTATGTCAAGATGTGTTGCAAGGAATAAAGCTCCGTTTCTTATATAATGGCATGCTTTATCTAGTTTCTCATAAGTTAAAGTAGTATCGAAAGTCATGACAACTATGTCAGGATCTTCTTCAACAAGATTGATTCCTGCATCTTTAAAACTCTTTGTTACTTTAGGTGTAGCAACTAAGTATACTTTTTTATCTTTATATTTTGTATTTAGATATTTTATTGTTACATCTCCTGATGTCATTACATCTTTATCTGTAACATTAAATCCCATATTGTTAAGTCTTTCTACATAAGTTTCTCCGGTTCTTGAAGAATTGTTTGTGAAAAATAAAACACCTTTATTGTTCTTTCTTAAATGTTCAATAAAGTCAAGAGAACCTTCTATAAGAGTTGAACTTAAGTAGATTGTTCCGTCCATATCCATAACGAAAAGTTTTATATCTTTTAAATCTTCTTTTTTCATATGCACCTCTATAAAAATTATGTACGTAAATTATGTATGCTAATTATATCATATAAATTTATTTATTAAAAACACTATTTTCCTTTTGGTTAAAAAACATATTGTGATATAATAAACAATACACTATATATGGAGGTTTTATTTTGAGAAAATTTAAAATAGTTACTCTATTGATTGTTCTTATACTTTTTGTATATTTATATTTTGAAAATACCTCTTTATTTATAGTTCAAAAGAATGAAATTGTTTCAAATAAGATAGACAGTAATTTTGATGGATATAAAATTCTTCAGCTTTCTGACCTACATTCGAGAGAATTTGGAGAAAATAATATAAAACTTATAAATAAAATTTATAAAATCGATCCTGATATTATAGTTTGTACGGGAGATATGATGAATTCCACAGAGGATGATGGTCATGTTTTTATAAATTTGGTAAAAAAAATATCAAAAGATTATCCTGTTTATTATATAGATGGAAATCATGAACAGCTTGTTGAATATAATAATGTTGGTGTTTATAATGAATTTATATCTTCACTGAAAGACCTTGATGTTAAAGTTGTAAAAAATACCAAGATAAAACTTCAAAAAGGTTCATCATATATAAATATGTACGGGCTTAATGTAGATTTAGTATATTATTCTACAAAGTCAGCGTTAAAAGAATCAAATATAGAATATACTGAAGATAATTTTTCAAAGACTATAAATAAAGAAACATTCGAAAATAATAAATATAATATTTTATTAACTCATAATCCTATTTACTTTGAAGTATATGAAAAAAGCGGTGTCGATTTGATTTTAGCAGGGCATGTTCATGGGGGAATAATAAGGATACCTTTTAAAGGTGGACTTTTATCTCCTGATCAAGAATGGTTTCCAAAATATTACCATGGATTATATACAATTAATGATACAAATATGATTGTAAGTGCCGGACTCGGAAATGATACGGTTAATTTTAGAATATTTAACCCTTTTGAAATGAATTTAATAACTTTAAGAAGTGAATAAAAAAGACTTAATATATTAAGTCTTTTTTATTTTGTATTGTTTAATTCTTTTAATTGATATTTGGCAAATTTTAAATTTTCTATTAAAAATTTTTGTTCTGCAAATGTGCAGTTTTTAAATATTTCTTCATATTCTTTTATCATTTCATTTTGTGCCGTTTTTATTATACTTCCTTTTAAAATTTCATCTACGGTTATTTCAAGTGTATTTGCAATGTCAACTATAGTTTGAAGAGATGCTTTGCTTTGACCTTGTTCTATTTTACTTATATGAGTAACGGATTTATTTATTAATTTAGATAATTCTTTTTGTGTAATATGTTTATTTTTTCTATAACTTTTTATTGTTTGTCCAATATGTGTATAATTTAGTTTCATTTTAAAATCCTTTATGTAATTATTAGTGCTATTTAACATATATAATTAAATTAATACTTTTGGTTGTTATGATAGTATTATACAAAATTTATACTATAAATACAATGTTATACAATTAATTTACCATTATTTAAAAATATACTATTTTTTATAAAATTAACCTTTATACTTGTATTTTTCGACAAATTTTGATGTTTAGAAAATATATAATAATGTCAAGAAAAAAGAAAAGAGGTAGAAGAAATGAAAAAGATGAAATTATTTGTTATGTTTTATATGGTAAAAATGTTTGAAAGAATAGGGGATAATATGTATTTAAATATAAGGGTTGAACTTAAAAAGAATGAAAATCAAGTTGTCAATGACAGATTAGTAAATATGTATAAAAGATATTTTAAATTTAGAGCGAAGCAGCTTAAAATAAAGAAAAGATATTTAGATTTAGCGTTACATATATAAATACATATAAAAAAAGCACCTTATGGTGCTTCTTTTATTATTCAGCAGTTGTTGGAGCTGAATATGTTCTACCTAGAAATTCTTGGTCAAGAGAGTATAACCCTTTAGCATCATGACCAAATAATTCAAATTTTCTTATATTATCTTCAGCGTTTTTTTCTTCTTCCATTTGTTCTGATACAAACCAATCTAAGAACTTCATTGTTCTGTAATCTTTGATTTCGTATGCAGCATCATATATATTATTTATTAAACCTGTTACGATTTTTTCATGTTGTAATGTTTTTACAAGTGGATCCATTGGTTTTTCATATGTATATTCAGGTTTTTCAATAGCTTCACTTGTGATTTTATGTCCGTTATCTTTTAAATATTCTCTGATCATCATTGCATGATCTCTTTCTTCTTGAGCTTGGATATAAAACCAGTTTTCAAATCCATCTAAACCGTAATCAGCATAGAAGTTTGCCATATCTAAATAGATATAAGCAGAGTATAATTCTTTATTTATTTGATTGTTTAATAATTCAGCAACTTTTTTATCTAACATTGTTCTTATCTCCTTTTTTTGTTTGTAGCTAAATTATAATCATTCTAATTTCAAAAGTCAAGTGTTTTATTTAAAAAATAATATTTTCTATTACATCATCTTTTGTTATTTCTCTGATTACCTTGCAAGGCACTCCTCCGACAACAACACCTTTTGGTATATTTTTATTTACTACACTTCCCGCAGCAATTACACTTCCTTGTCCTATAGTTACACCTGCACAAATTGTAGAATTTGCACCTATCCATACATCATCTTCTATTGTTATAGGTTTGGATGTTCCAACTCCTTTTGCTCTTTGGGTTTTATCTATTGCATGACCTGAACATGCAATACATACACCCGGAGCAATAAATGCATTTTTACCAATATTTACAGGAGAGGTATCAAGTATTACACAGTTATAGTTTATTACAGCTAGCCCATGCATATGTATATTGAATCCATAATCACAGTGAAAAGAAGGCTCTATAAAAACAAGAGGATTATATGTTCCAAGTAAATTTTTTAGAATTTCTTTTCTTTTGTCTTCTTCTATTGGAGAAGTATTATTATATTCAAAACATAACATTTTAGCTTTTTGTTGAATTTTTGCAAGTTCATTTGAATGGTTTGAATTATAACCTTGTTTATTTTTTAATATTTCCATTAAATCCATATTTTGTACCCCTTAAAATAAAAAAGACCCTAAAATTGCCAAGATTTTGATCCTATCAAAAATGATAGGTGGGTTATCTGCTTACCGCTTCTGCCGTCCACTTATAGAGGCTTGACATCTACTTAAAGACCCGATATCCCTGTGTAAAAGTGTAGGTTCAAAATAATAGCATAATTTTAAGGTCATATATATTATATGATTAAATTATAAAAATATCAACCTAAAAGATATTTTGTGTATATCAAAATTTGGAAACCGAGTGAATATAATATGCAAAATTTTTAATAAAAATGTATAAAAATAAAAAAATATAAAAAATTTTCCTTTTATTGTTGACTAATTATACATTTTTATGTATAATTAGTCAGTATTTTAAATTAGTGATTTATTTTGGAGGTATATATATAATGAAAGATAAAATAGTATTAGCTTATTCAGGTGGACTAGATACTTCAACAATAGTTCCTTGGCTTAAAAATAATTATGATTGTGAAGTTCATGCAGTATGTGTTGATGTTGGACAAGTAGATCCAAATGAAAAAGAAGATTTAGCAAAAAGAGCCATTGAATATGGTGCAGATAGTATTGATATAATTGACGCAACTGAAGAGCTTGTAAATGATTATATTTTCCCAATGTTAAAATCAGGCGGAGTTTATGAAAACAAATATTTACTTGGTACATCTATTGCAAGACCATTAATTTCTAAGATTTTGGTTGATAAAGCAAGAGAACTTGGTGCAAATTGTATTTGTCATGGTGCTACAGGTAAAGGAAACGATCAAGTTCGTTTTGAACTTACAATTATGGCTTTAGCTCCTGATATTAAAATCATTGCTCCTTGGAGACTTTGGAGTATTAAATCAAGACAAGATGCACTTGATTACTGTATTAAACATGATATTAAGCTTAATATGTCAGCAGAAGAAAGTTATTCAAGAGATATGAATATCTGGCATTTATCTCATGAAGGATTGGAACTTGAAGATCCTGCAAACATGCCTGATTACAGAAACCTTCTTCAAAAAACAACATATGTAGAAGATGCTCCGGATGAAGCAGAAGAAATTGAAATTGAATTTGAAAAAGGTATTCCTGTTAAATTAAACGGAGAAAAAATGGATGGTGTAAGCCTTCTTGCAAAATTAAACGAACTTGGCGGAAAACATGGTATTGGTGTTGTAGATATGGTTGAAAACAGGGTTGTAGGTATGAAGTCAAGAGGTATATATGAAACTCCGGGCGGAACAATTTTATATTATGCTCACAATGAACTTGAACAACTTGCTTTAGATAGAGAAACTCAAGCATATAAGAGAACAGTAGCAGTTAAATATGCTGATTTAGTATATTCAGGAATGTGGTTCTCTCCACTTAGAGAAGCATTAGATGCTTTTGTTGATAAAACACAAGAAACTGTTACAGGTAAAGTTTCTCTAAGATTATATAAAGGTAATATGATTACAAAAGGTATTGAAAGTCCATATTCATTATACAATGAAGAAATTGCTTCATTTGAAACAGGTGAATTATATGACCATAATGATGCAGCAGGATTTATTAAACTTTATGGACTTCCATTAAAAATCAGAGCTTTTATGAAAAAGAAAAACGAAGATAAATAGTTTATTTTACATTTAGTTTTTATCTTTCATCCTATAGACCTCTCTCTTAAATAAGAGAGAGGTTTTTTGTAGTCAAAGTTAAGTTTTATATTTAAAATTATTAAAAAAAATATTATCATGTATATATAAAATTATTTGAGGTTATTTTTTAATGAAAATTAGAGATTATAGTTACAGAGATATTGACGGAAAATTTGTATCGGTAAATAATGCCGATAAATTTCTTTTAAAAATGGGAATTCATGATATTAAGAAAAGTTTTATCGGATATGTTTATACAGATGAAAAAAGAGGAATAATGCTTAGAATTCTTGGTGATATAGTTGATAAGTCAAATAGGAAATATATAGAAGAAAAGATAAAACTTGCCAATTATGATTTGATTGAAGATTTAGATATAGATATTTTAAATGAAATAGAACATATAAAGGAAGAGGAAGCAAAAAATCATTTAAAATTTGATGAAAATAACAAAACCATTTATAAAGTGAGAAATAGGAAAGAAATAGATAATCTTAGAAGCAGAATTTTTCCAGATGATATAAATATAGTTATACCTTATAAAGAAGGTTATGTTGAAAAAATTTGGGCAAGATCTTTTGATTATATAAAAAAAGAAAATATTTATATTTTATCTTTATTGAAAGACTCTGTTTATGATGAGAATTTAAAGAAAGATTCTCTTGTTGCCTGCAAATATTTTAATAACGGTAAAAGTGAAGCTTTGATTTTCTTAGGAGTTACGGAAATTTTGTAATGATGTATAATATTGATATTGTCATATATTAAATAATATGTTATTGTAATAAATAGTGAAAATTTGAAAAGTTATGTTTAGGAGTAATTGTTATGAAAATGTGGTCAGGAAGATTTGCTGAGCAAAATGCAAAAGAAGTTGATATATTTAATAACTCTCTTCATTTTGATAAAGTGCTATATAAATATGATATTAAAGGAAGTATAGCTCATGTAAAAATGCTTAGCAAACAAGGTATAATTACAAAAGAAGATGAAATTAAGCTTGTTGAAGCTTTAGAAAATTTAATGAAAGACATAGACGATGGAAAAGTTACTTTTAATGAAGAATATGAAGATATTCACATGGCTGTTGAAAGTATCTTAACTGACAGAATAGGGGATAGTGCAAAGAGAATTCACACTTGCAGAAGTCGTAACGATCAAGTGGCTCTTGATATGAAGATGTATGTTAAAGCTGAAATAATGGAAGTTATGGGGCTTGTGAAAAATCTTATTTTTACATTACTTGAAATTGCAAAAGACAATACAAAAACAATAATGCCCGGATATACACATATGCAAAGAGCTCAAACAGTTACGTTTGCACATCATCTTTGTGCTTATGTAGAAATGTTTAGAAGAGATATGGACAGACTTAAAGATACATACAAAAGAACAAACGTTATGCCTCTTGGAGCAGGTGCACTTGCTTGTTCTACATTTGATATCGACAGGGATTATGTTGCAAGTTTACTTGATTTTGACAGCATTACTTTAAATTCTCTTGATACTGTATCTGACAGAGATTATGTAATTGAGCTTTTAGATGATTTGGCTATAATAATGATGCATTTATCACGTTTTAGTGAAGAGATTATTTACTGGGCTAGTGATGAATTTAAGTTTATTACTGTTTCAGATAAATATTCTACAGGTTCATCAATGATGCCTCAAAAGAAAAACCCTGATGTTGCAGAGCTTATAAGAGGTAAAACAGGTAGGGTTTATGGTAATTTAATGGCGATGTTAACAGTTATGAAAGGTCTTCCTCTTGCTTATAACAAAGATATGCAAGAAGATAAAGAATCAACTTTTGACAGTGTAGATACAGTAAAACAATGTTTAAGCATATTTACTGGAATGATTGATACAATAACTGTAAATAAAGATGTATTAAAAGAAGCTTGTGTAAACAGCTTTATGAATGCAACAGATGTTGCGGAATATTTAGTTAAAAAAGGATGTCCATTTAGAGATGCGCATTTTGTGGTTGGTAATTTAGTTGGAAAATGTGTAAGAGAAAATAAATTCCTTCAAGATTTAACCTTAGATGAATTTAGAGAACAAAATGAGCTTTTTGAAGATGATATTTACGAAGTACTTCATGTTACAACGGGAATAAACAAAAAGAATATGACAGCATCTCCGAAAGAAGATATAGTTAAAAAATACATAGAAAAAATACTTGATGAAATAAAATAAAAGACAACGTGATGTTGTCTTTTTTATTTCTAATATTATGGAAAAGTTTTTTATTTTGATTTATAATTATATAAAATATATAGTTTATATGTCATATTTGTAATCATATTATAAATAGAGAGTATAAAGTTTTATTAGAGAGGTAATAAAAATGATTTGTCCAAGATGTGGTTTTGAAAATAGTAATGATAGTGTTTTCTGTAGTGAATGTGGATTTAACTTAAGAGAAGAAAACTTAGATTTACTTGAAAAAGATCCTGTTTTAATTGTTCTTAACAATAAATATGTTAGAAGCGGAATTGTACGATTTGTTTCAGGTTGTGTTTTGGCAGCGTCATTCTTTTTAATGTATGCCGCACTTGAATATAATTTACCTGATAGTATAGGTATTACGGGAATGCTTTTGATATTACCTTCTCTTGTAGTATTTATTATTTCATGTATACTAAGAGGTTTACAAAGAAAAAAAATAATAAAAGAACTTAATAAGCATAAATTAAATAACATAAAATAAATTTATTAGACGGAGAATTAATTATGAAAATATTGGTTGCAATGGATTCCTTTAAGGAAAGTCTATCTTCTCTTGAAGCAGGGAATGCCGTAAAAGAGGGGATACTTAGTGTTGATGAAAATATAGATGTTGTTGTTAAGTCTTTTGCTGACGGAGGCGAAGGCAGTATAGAGTCTGTTATGGAGGATATTAACGGAGAAAGGATTGATTTAAAAGTCCATAATCCTTTGGGAGAAATAATTGATAGTTATTATGAGATTATGGATGATACTGCTTTTATTGAAATGGCAAAATGTTCTGGACTTGATTTGATACCTGAAAGCGAAAGAGACCCTATGATTACTTCGTCTTTCGGGGTTGGGGAAATGATTAGAGATGCTATTCGCAGAGGTATTAGAAATTTTGTAGTATTTATTGGTGGAAGTGCTACAAATGACGGCGGATGTGGCATGTTAAAAGCCTTAGGATATAGATTTTATGATGAATTTAATAATTTAATTCCTGCCGGTGGTGGTAAACTAAATAGACTTCATTATATTGATGAAAGCAGAGCTATGGAAGAATTAAAAGAATGTAAATTCGTTGTGGCTTCTGATGTTAAAAATCCACTTTGTGGAGAAGAGGGTGCAAGTATGGTTTATTCTATTCAAAAAGGTGCTGATGAAAAAATGGCATTTGATTTAGATTACAGCCTTAAAAGACTTGCAAAGGAAACATATGATAAATGGGGAATAGATTACAGCAATAAAGAAGGTGCCGGTGCTGCCGGAGGAATCGGGTTTGCTTTTATGGCATTTCTTGGGGGTAAAATTATTTCCGGAGTAGATGCTGTTTTAGATTATTCAAAGATAAAAGAAGAGATAAAAGATTGTGATTATGTTATAACAGGGGAAGGTAAATTTGATAGACAATCTTTTATGGGTAAAGCTGCGGTTAGTCTTTGTATAATGGCAAAGGAATATAATGTGAAAACAATACTGCTTGCAGGTAGTGTCGAAAGTGAAGATAAGCTTGACAGTGAGTTTATTGATGGATATTTTTCAATAATTCATAAACCAATGGAACTGGATGAGCTAATCGAAAAAGATACAGCCTATAAAAACTTAAAAAATACAGCAAGACAAATATTTAAGGTGATTGTTTAAAAAGCAGGTTCATACCTGCTTTTTTTGTATAAAAAAAACTCTGAATACTCAGAGTTAAAAGGCATAAAAATGGAGCTGATGATAGGACTTGAACCTACAACCTGCTGATTACAAATCAGCTGCTCTACCGATTGAGCCACATCAGCACCGCTCATATAATATACTAAATTATTTATGTTTTGTCAACTATTTTATTCTTAAACTTCAATATATTTTTATAATTAATTAAAAATTTTTAGATACAATTATTAATATTATTTTACTATATGTAAGTTTTTTAATATTTATTTTTAAAATACTATTAAAGTTATTAATTGGTATTAAATATTTGCAATAGAGACAAAAAGATAACAATTATTATATAAAAAGTAAATAAAAAAAACTCTGAATACTCAGAGTTAAAAGGCATAAAAATGGAGCTGATGATAGGACTTGAACCTACAACCTGCTGATTACAAATCAGCTGCTCTACCGATTGAGCCACATCAGCACCGCCTATATAATATACTAAATTATTTTGCTTTTGTCAACTGTTTTTTTTATTTTATTTATTTTTATGTTTTATTTTAAATATAGTTTAAAAATCTTGTAAAAAGTTGGGGCAAAATTTTTGGGAAAACATGGTATAATGATATCGTAAAAAATTATAAATAGCAGCTGTTACATATTAATCATTCAAATAAAAGAGTCAAAGTTAATTTACTTTGGCTCTTTTTTGTTGGGAAGGAGAAGGGATGAAAAATAAAACTTTACTAGTTAATAAAAAGCGCATTGATGTAAGCGACGAAGTTTATAAAGCTTACTACAAAGAAAGAGAACATGAACGATATCTTTATAAAAAAGCGAAAGACAAAGAGTATTCATATGAAAATATGAAGGAAAATGGGATACAGTTTGAATATAATCAGGGTATGTATATTCAGTGTGAAGACGAAATAATAAAAAAATTAGAAATTAAAAAATTGAATTTAATACTTAAAGATTTAAGCAAAGATGAAAGAAGACTTGTTTATCTGTATTATTTTGAAAATAAGACAGAAAAGGAAATAAGTCTTCTTTTTAATTTGTCTCAAAAGGCAATAAATAAACGAAAAAATAATATTATAAAAAAACTTAGAAATTTTTATCAAACAAGGTACTTAAATATATAAAAATTTCCTTAAAGATATGAAAGAGAAATATTTGACAATTAAATAATCGTATATTTCAAAGTAGATTTTATATGTTGCAAATTTTTAAATTAAACGATTGCTTGTATTGTCAGAAAAGGAGGATAGTTATGGTTGAGATTAAATGTATTTCAGGCGATCCATTTTATATGGAGTCAAAGCTTGAAGAGGCTATGAATGAAGGATTTGAAATAATAGATATTACAACAAATTTGTATCATAGCAGTGGCGGAGAAAGAAAAGAGACTACGGCTTATCTAAAAAAAGTAATTAATTAGTTTAAAAGTATGAATAAATAAAAAATAAAGGCAGTTATATATAGAAATAGTTTTTAATGTTATTTATTTCATACTTTTTATATAAAACTTTTTCTTAGATATTTTAAGGAAATGAATTACGCTGAATGTCAGCGAAAACAACAGAAAGGAGATGATTTGTTTATGTTTGAAGAAACGATTGTGACAGTAAAAGAAAATCCTATTCAAAGAAAAGTTCTTATGATTCCAAAATTCAGGTTTGATGAAGTAAATGAAAAATATAAGCAAAATAAAAAAGATATTTTACTTTTGAAAGAAGAATTAAAGAAAAAAGAGAATGAAAAAAATCTTTTACTAAATGATATAAAAAATATTAAACAATCCTATGAAAAAGCTCTGATTAACTTACAGGTAAAGGAGACATTTGTGGAAGGTGGAATATTAAAAAAACAATATGAAACAATAATTCCAAAAATGACCTGCAAAGAAAATGAAAAGCCAGATTTGGCAAAAGCAATAGTTGACTTAATAAAACAAACAAAAGAAAAAGAAAAGGAGATTTAAAAAATGGCAATTAGTACACAAGGAACAAAATTAAATATTACAGGAACAAAAGGAGAAGAACCTATCAATATTGTTGTAGCGATTAAATCATTCCCTGATTTAGGAGCTGCACCGGCAGCAATTGAAGTAACTTGCTTATCAGATGATTCACAAAAATTCATCCCTGGTATTAAAGGTATGGCTGCTATGGAATTTGTTGCAAATTATGATGCAAATGTTTTTGAACAATTAGTTGGCGCAGAAGGTGAAGAATTAACATATAAAATTAACTTTGGTGAAACAGAATATTCTTTCACAGGTAAACATAACGCATTAATCGTAGGTGCTGGTTTAAATGTTGCAGTAGATATGAAAGTTGTTGTTTTACCAAGTTCAAAAATTTCAAAAAGCATTGCGTAGATAATAAATATAGAGGGGGAAACTCCTCTATAAAAAAGTATTTTATAAAATATTTTGAAAGGAAAAAACAAAATGATTATTAACAATAAAACATATACAATACCTGATTTGAATTTTAATGCAATTTGTAAATTGGAAGATATGGGGATTGCTTTAACCAATATGGATAAAATGATTTTATCTACTGTAAGAGGTTTTTTAGCACTATGTATGAATGGTGATTTTGAAAAAGCGGGAAGCGAATTGGAAGCACATCTTGAAAATGGAGGTTCTCTTGATGAAATACTACAAGAGATTAATAATGCAGTAGAACAAAGCGGTTTTTTTCAAGCTCTCAACAAGACAGCGAAGAAGGAAGCTTAACAGGTATAAAAAGAAAAGAAGAAAAATCTAATATAAAATCTTTAAAGGATTATATTGAGGAAGAATATCTCGTTAATGCACTTGCCATTGGAATTGATTATAATTTATTTTGGAAACTTACTCCTAAGGAAGTTACATTTTTTGTTAAAGCATATGAAACAAAGAAAAAAAATGAAATTGAAAAAATCAATTTTAGTTCATGGATAAATGGTATTTATATATCTCATGCTATTGCAAGTGTTTTAGGAGATAATAACAAATATCCAGGTAAGCCTTTTGAGTTATTTAATGAAAACAAAGAAGAAGAAGTTAAAAATAATTAAGAGATTTTCAGTGCTTATGTTACTATGTTTAATAATGAATTTGAAAAGAAAGCTAAATAATATAGCTTTCTTTTTTAGTTATTATATCTTTTGATGTATTTTATTTGATTTTTGTTTAGCTTAATATTTAGGTATTCAAAAATAGAGGCATAATCTAATAGTTTGATATTTGTATTTATATTTTCAAAAGAGTTTTTTAGTGTAAAGCTATATTTTTTATTATTGTCATTAAATACAATATCAATAAATTTTAAAGACTTGATAAAATCTTCATTATTATTTATTTTAATTTTGTCTTTAGATAATATTATATAAATATTTTCTATATTTTGATATGTAATAAAACATGTAATGTTAGTATTATATTCAGCAGATAAAATAAGACCCATATCTGTTGCAATAATATAGTATCCGGTACAGGTGCATTTTGAACCGGTCTTAAATTCATAGATTAATTTAAGTAATCTTTGAGATTTGAATTTAGTAATTAAACTTATTATTTCATATGACGAATTAACTTCTTTTGTTTTCATTTGAATTACCTCTTAAAAGAAAGATTCTTATAATAAAATTATAATTAACCGAAATTAAAAATAAAGTGTTATATGCGTTTTGTTTAAATACTCGACAAAAAAAAGTCAATTTTTTGTCAATAATAATTATTTAATTTTAAATGATATATTTTTTGTATTAATAAAGGTATTTTAAAGAATAATGATATATTTATATATTAAAATAAAAATTTATAAATGTATATAGATTATTAAAAATTTTTCTTCATAATGAAGAATTTTTTATTTATAATAAAATTCTTTTATATTTTATTTTGAATTAATAAAAGGATTAATAAATATTATAAATCATAAATATAACAATTTTCTATATAAATTTTGAATAAAATAAGTAATATCAAATCTTACAAAAATGTTATTGAATAAAGAAAATAAAATGATAAAATTAAATTATATAAAAGAACGAAATTTAAGGAGGGAATTATGGGTAAAACAAAGGAAGAAAAAAAGATAGAAAAGTTAAAGGAAAGTATTCTTTTGTGGTTTAAAAATATGAAAACATATAAAGAAAAACTATCCATGGAAAGTAATGAAAAAAAGATATCTAAATTTAATAAAAAAATAGAATCATATTATAGATTTATTAAAACGGATGTCACAGAATATGTTGATTTGGGAGGAGATATAAATAATATAATATCAGATTTAGATGAAGAAGATAAACTTTTGTTAAATAAACTTTTCCCATGTGGGAATAGTGTTGATAGTATAAAAATGAGAGAAATAGTAGACAAAATAATAAGAAGGATGGATAAGGTAAAGAAGCTAAAACAGAAAATGACATTTGATCCAAATGATGACATAAAAATAAAAGTAAAAAATGATTTATTTAGAGCGTATGAATTTATAGGAACATATATAATGGCGTTGGAAGATAAACGTCTAAGAAGTTTTTATAATGAATACTGGCAGTATACAAGAGATTATGAAAATACAAAAGATAAATATTTTACAAAAGAAGAACAAGAAATAATTGCAATAGGGCTTGAATGTTCAAGGGAATATAAAGAATATTTCAAAGAAAAACATAAGTTTGCATTGGGAATTTTGGATAAGATAGAAGAGACAGGGGAAAAGTTAATAGAAGTAGGAGAAAAGATAGGAGACTTTGGAGAGTTGACTCAGGCGAAAGTATGGGTAGATAACTATTATAAAGATGTGTTTCCTCAGATAGTAAAGAATATAGAAGGCGACATAAAAGGAGAGGAGCTTGAAGAAAAATCCAAAGCAATGACAAGAAGATATATAGAATTTATCTTGTCAAAAGAAGAGACTTCAAAAGCAATGGAAGAAAAGCTTTATTATGAAAGAAAAGGAGCTGAAATTGTAGAAGAATTAAAAGAGGATTCTCAAAAGGCAAAAGAAAATTTAAAAGGTTTGCTTGGAAACATATCAAGTATAATGATAGATAAAATGGTAAGAGAAATGGAAAAAGAACCATATATAGCCATTTATGATATGGTAAAGGCAAATGAAGGGGAAGAGAGGGCAGCATTTATGTTCTTATATGATAGAGAACCTATAATAGAAAGTAAGATAGAAACATTTTCAAAATACAGTTTTGAAGAATTAGGATTATAAAATATAAAATCAGCTAAAAACATCAAACGAAAGTTTGGTGTTTTTTTATTACGAATTTTGAAAGGGGGTGGTTAAGTTGAAAGGTTAAAGGTTTAGGTGATTATATGTTAAAAAATAGAGTCGTCTATAAAGATTCTATTTGGTATGGCTTCTTGAAGTTTCTTTAAAATATTAGCTTTATTATATGCATATGTGTTAAACATTCTAAAATCTTCAAAATTTTTTGCTGCGATAATAATTTTTATATTGTCAGAATTTGAATTTTTGTAATAAATATTCATATATATTTTATCAATAAATTCAAAATTATCATTGATATTAAATTGATGTTGATGGAATGTAGTGACATTATAACAAATTTTATTTATATCATCATATGGTATAAAGACTTTTTTTGAAAATGGTGTTTCAGATTTAAAGGTTAAGCCTTTATCATTTGCAGCAAAAAATATACAATCAAAATCTACATATGCCGGTTCAAGACCTTCATAATACTCAATATTTAATATGTGTTTTGATTTTAGTTTGCGTGTTATGAAAAAATAAGTTAAAAATCTGAAATGGGAAAACCTCCATTTAGTGATGGAACATATAATGATTATTATTAAAATGCATACTAAAATAATTTTAAAGCCAAATACAGAAACACTTATACGTTGCATGTTAATCACCTCTAATAATTTTTTTAAATTATATCATAATAAAACATAGAAAAGGAGATAAAAAATAAAAAGCTTTGTTTATTATTGATATAAGGTTTGAAAATATAGGTGTAAATTTTATACAATTTTTAAAAGAATAAGAAATTTAATAAATATTATAAATCATAAATATAACAATTTTCTACATATATTTTGAATAAAATAAGTAATATCAAATCTTACAAAAATGTTATTGAATAAAGAAAATAAAATGGTAAAATTAAATTATATAAAAGAACGAAATTTAAGGAGGGAATTATGGGTAAAACAAAGGAAGAAAAAAAGATAGAAAAGTTAAAGGAAAGTATTCTTTTAAATTTTAAAAATATGAGAATTTGTAAAGAAAAACTATCTACTGAGAGTAATGAAAAAAAAATATTAAAACTTAATAATAGGATAGAATCATATCATAGATTGATAAAAAGAAGTATGTCAGATTACGTTGGTTTGGGAGGAGATGTAAATAATATAATATCAAATTTAGATGAAGAAGATAAACTTTTGTTAAATAAGCTTTTCCCATGTGGGAATAGTTTTGATAGTATAAAAATGAGAGAAATAGTAGACAAAATAATATTTAGAATGGATAAGGTAAAGAAGCTAAAACAGAAAATGACATTTGATCCAAATGATGATATAAAAGTAAAAGTAAAAAATGATTTGTTTAGAGCGTATGAATTTATAGGAACATATATAATGGCGTTGGAAGATAAAAGTCTAAGAAGTTTCTATAATGAATACTGGCAGTATACAAGAGATTATGAAAATACAAAAGATAAATATTTTACAAAAGAAGAACAAGAAATAATAGCAACAGGACTTGAATGTTCAAGGGAATATAACGAATATTTCAAAGAAAAACATAAGTTTGCATTGGGAATCTTGGATAAGATAGAAGAGACAGGGGAAAAGTTAATAGAAGTAGGAGAAAAGATAGGAGACTTTGGAGAGTTGACTCAGGCGAAAGTATGGGTAGATAACTATTATAAAGATGTATTTCCTCAAATAGTAAAAAATATAGAAGGCGACATAAAAGGAGAGGAGCTTGAAGAAAAATCCAAAGCAATGACAAGAAGGTATATAGAATTTATCTTGTCAAAAGAAGAGACTTCAAAAGCAATGGAAGAAAAGCTTTATTATGAAAGAAAAGGAGCTGAAATTGTAGAAGAATTAAAAGATGATTCTCAAAAGGCAAAAGAAAATTTAAAAGGTTTGCTTGGAAATATATCAAGTATAATGATAGATAAAATGGTAAGAGAAATGGAAAAAGAACCATATATAGCCATTTATGATATGGTAAAGGCAAATGAAGGGGAAGAAAGGGCAGCATTTATGTTCTTATATGATAGAGAACCTATAATAGAAAGTAAGATAGAAACATTTTCAAAATACAGTTTTGAAGAGTTAGGATTATAAAATATAAAATCAGCTAAAAACATCAAACGAAAGTTTGGTGTTTTTTATTACGAACTTTTGAAAGGGGGTGGTTGAATTGAAAGAATAAATTAAATAATTATTTTTTTAGCCAAAATGAAAAATAGAAAGGAGAAAAAAATGGCAAATAAAAATATTGGAAATATGACAAAAAATATTACAACATTGGCAGATAATATAACACAGCTTCAAAATAATGTGGGAGTATTAACGGGAGCCGTGGATAATTGTTTGGTAAGTTTTGGCTCTTTTGTTGGAGGTATGGGAGACATTGTAACTTCTGTATCAGAAGGTATTAATGCGGTTAAAAGTATAAAAAATACAATAAAAGATTTATATTCAAGTGTAAATAAGAGTGAGGCTATTAAATCTTTTTCAAATGCAGTATCAGATGGAACAATTAAAGCCGGAAAATATTTAAAAGATTTTAAAGGCGAATTAAATAACAGTAAAATATCTTTTTCAGATTTTGTAAGTAAAGGAAAAGACAATATTTTGAAATTTAAAGATGATATTTCAAAATTAGGAGAGAAAGCTTCGAGTACTTTCTCAAAATTTAAAAAATCAATATCTAATGTTAGTTTTAAAAGCATTAAAGACGGAATAAAGGATATTCCGAATTTAGTTTCGAATAAAATGAATGCAGCAGGAAATGCACTTACAACAAATGCAAGTAAGATTGGTTCCATGGCAGGTTCTCTTTTATCAGGTGGAATAGTTGCTGCTATTGCTTTGATTGTTGTAACTGTTGTTTCTCTTATTGCTATATTTAAAGAGCTTATGAAGTCTAATGAAGAGTTCGGGAAAAGAATTTCAACAGCCTGGGAAACAGTTGCAGCTGCTTTTGAGCCTGCAATATTAGCCTTTACGGAGTTTAAAGAAGCTATATTTGGTGGAGAAGGAGACGAAATGACTCCATTTGTAGAGGGGGTTTGTTCCGGAATTGAAGGGCTAATAGAGTCTATTACAGAAGCAGTTGGATTAATATCTGAAATTATTGTTGGACTTTTTGATGTTTTAATTGAATTATGGGAAGAATATGGACCAATGATAACAGAATATGTAACAGGATTTTTTGATTTTATTTCAGAATTAATTTCAGGAGCCGTTGAAATTGTAAAAGGTGTTTTAGATATTATTGTTGGGTTATTTACAGGTAACGGAGAATTAATCAAAGAAGGCTTAGGTTTATTATGGGAAGGTATATGCGGTATATTCTCTGCTGGTCTTGAGTTTGTAGGTTCAATCTTCTCCATGGCATGGGAAGTTATCTGCGGTATTTTCTCTGTTGTGGCTGAATTCTTTGGAAATGTATTCTCAGCAGGCTGGGAAGCAATTAAAAATGCATTTTCCTTTGTTGGTGAGTTTTTCTCGAACGTATGGAGTGGAATAAAGAATGTATTTGCAAAAGTCGGCTCATGGTTTGGAAGCATATTTAAAAGTGCTTGGAATGGAATTAAAAACGCATTTTCCGGATGTGTGAAGTTTTTTAGCAATATCTGGAGCAATATAAAAAGCATGTTCAGTAAAATTGGTACTGCAATAGGTAATGGAATATCAGGAGCTTTTAAGTCTGTGGTTAATGCAGTTATAAGTTTTGCAAGCCGTATTATTAATGGATTTATCGGTGCCATAAATGGAGCAATCAGATTAATAAATAAAATACCGGGAGTAGAAATTCCTGTAATAGCAAAAGTTTCTTTACCAAGACTTGCAAAAGGCGGTATTGTTGATGCGGGACAAATGTTTATTGCAAGAGAGGCAGGGCCTGAACTTGTAGGTTCATTTAACGGAAAAACAGCTGTTATGAACAATGACCAAATTGTTGCATCTGTTTCAAAAGGTGTATATTCTGCGGTAAGCGCTGCTCTTGGCTCAAATATGGTCGGAGGAGATTGGACAATTCAAATAGTTGATAATAACGGCAGAGTGAAATCTCAAGATATTATTACAGCTATTGAAAGAAGAAACAGAAGAGACGGTAAAACTATTATTGCATTGGGGGTATAAAAATGGAAAAAGTTATAATTGAAAAAACATATGAAGAATTTAATAATTATATAAAGGAAGGGCTTGAAAAGATAAAAAATCCCCTTCCTTTTTTAATAGTTGATACGTACGATAAAGAAGGCGTTAAAATGATAAAATACATTGATTTACAGGTTTGCCCTTCATCTTACAGTTGTGCATTAAAAGAGCTTTTATCTTCTGACAGCGGAAGAACGGAAGATACTACTTATAATAAAATGAAGCTTGGTGAATATGTTGAATTATCGGTTTCATACAGGGCAATGGGCAGTAACGACTTAAGCATTGTTCTTAATAATTTTTCGGATGAATATGTAACAATATGTTATTTTGATCCAAAGAAAAACGCATATTTAGTAGATGAATTTTATCTTGGTGAAACAAGCGTGCCTCTTTATAATGGTGCACTTGGATTTTGGGATGGCTTTTCTCTTACACTATCTCAAAGAAAAGCCAATACAGATTTTGAAGAGGTTAAAAAAGATGATAATGGGGAAGTTCCAAGTGAGGAGGTTTAAATATGTCATATAAAATTGATAGGAAAACATTTGATAAAGTAATGGAAAATACAAGACAGGGAGTTGACATCTCTGTCTTTTTTTCATCGGCAGTTAATTTACCACCGATAGAAACTCCCAAAAATGGTAATACAGAATTACTTACTGAAGAAACTGTAAAAAATGAAAAAACTTCAATGAATATAACAGAAAAAAATATTATTGCGGGTTCTTTTTCTATTGATAGATATGTTGCAAGTGGGGATAACATAGAAATTGGCAGTGCCATAGCGGCAGAATTAAAAATGACTTTGGATAACCACAAAGGAAATTTTGATGATGTTGATTTTAACGGTGCAAAACTTTATGTAAGATTAAAAGTTAAAACAGATGACGGGCTTATTTCATATATTCCAATGGGCGTATTTATGGTAGATGAACAGGTTAAAAATCAAACAACCGTAGAACTTACTGCTCTTGATGGTTTGGTGGCTTTTGATAAAGTATTTGATTTTTCCATATATCCTAAAGGTATGAATATTAGGCAGATACTTTATGCTATTTTTTCAAAATGCGTAAATGATATTTCGCCTGATGAATATTTTATAAATCTTGATTTACCTAATCTTGATTATGTTCCAAGTTCTTATCCGGAGGGAGAAGAAATAACCTGTAGACAGATTTTACAATGGATTTGTGAGATAACAGGAAGCTGTGCATATATGGACAGTGAAGGAAATTTGAAATTAGAATTTTATGATTATTTCTTTGTGCCAAATACAACGGAAGTTTTTAATATTACGCCAAATATCAGATATTCATCAGAATACTCAAACACATCTCTTACATTAAATAAACTTGTTGTAAACAGTAAAGACGGTAATGTAACAAAAGAAGTTAAGCTTATAAATGAATATACTTTACCATCTGATACAAGTGAGATTGAAGGTGAAGAAAACCAAGGAGATGAAAGTATTAATACTATTCTTTCTTATACTATTGAGGGAAATGAGCTTATTACATCACCTGAAATAGTTGAAAACAAAGAAGATACACCAGAAAAGGGTGATGTTTCTGGTGTTGAAGATGGCTCATTAGATTTTGCAGATGATGAAGAAGAGGTAATATCATATGATGAAACATATGTAAACAAGGTTATAAATGGTCTTTCTAATATGAAAGTAATAAACTATCTACCTTTTAAAGCTACAACGATATCACTTCCGTTTTTATGGCCTCTTGCAAAAATAGTTTTTACAGATAATATGGGCAATGGGTTTGAAAGTATTGTTACACACCATACTTTTAATTTGAATGGTTCTTCTGAAATTGAAGCAAAGGGGACAACAGAGCAAAAAGCTAGTTATGCTTCAGCAAATCCTCTTACAAAGCATGAATCTAACATAATAAGCAATGTTAAGGAAGAACTTAAAAAGGAGCTTTCAAAAAGAGAAAAAGACATACTTGCTTTAAATAAAATACCAGGGGCAATGCTTGGGCTTTATTCTACATCTAAACGATATGATGACGGCAGCGTTGTTTATTATTATCACAATAAAGAAACATTAAAAGAAAGTAATATTGTATATGAACTTTCGGGGAATGGTTTTAGGTGGACAAATAATTACAACGATGAAGAGCCGATTTGGTCCTTTGGTTTAAGTGATGAAGGTTCGTTTATTGCAAATTACATAAGTACCGTTGGGATAAATGCAAAATGGATAAATGTTGAATCAAGCGATGAAGTAAAAGAAAATAATCCTGTTGTTCAAAGTTTCTCTTTAACAGAAACTAACTTAGATGGTGAAAATACTGATTCTTTAGAAGAAACTCAAACAGGAGCGAGTATATATTTAGCAAACGGAAATATTGATTTTAAGGTTGGAGAAAATGTTTCAACTAAGATAAATACAATGGGGCTTGAAACTTCAATGGCAAATATAAATAAAAATTTAAGAATAGGAGATTTTATGTTTGACGGAAGCGAAGGAAATCTTACAATAACATATTTACAAGGAGGAGAAGAATAATGGCAACAATAAAAGGAAATTATGATTCAAGTAGTTATGATTTATATGTAACTTGTTCTACAAACTCTCAAAGTGTTACAAACAACAGTTCAAGTGTTACTTTTACTTTTGGAATGTATAAAGCAAGCGCTAACTCTCAAAGTTACAATTTAAACTCTCAAACATTTACTTATAAAATTAACGGAGTTAAATATACAAAATCCGTAAAATTTGATTTTAGAAGTAAGGGAACAGGAACTTATAATAAATTATTTTCTGTAACAAAAACGATAGCACATAACGCAGATGGAACAAAGACCGTATCGGTTAGTGCATCTCATCCAACGGGTATAAGTCTTGGAACAGGAAGTTTGTCGGGAAGTTATAAACTTGCGACTATCCCAAGAGCTTCTACTCCTACGCTTAGTGCATCATCGGCAAATTTAGGAAGTAATATTACGATTTATACAAATCCAAAGAGCGAATCTTTTAAGCATAAAATAGTCTGTACATTGGGAAGTTATTCAAAGACTATAAGTAATGTTGGAAGCAGCACATCTTTAAGTTTAGATAATTCTTTGGCAGATTATATTACTTCGGCTACTTCGGCAATAATGAAAATAACATGTACTACATATAGTGGCAGTACAAATATAGGAAGTAAGTATGTTAATTTAACTGTAAAAGTTCCAAATACTGATACATTTAAGCCTACTGTCTCAGGTAATGAAATAACCGGTAATAATACTCTTGAAGGTCTTTTGGTTCAAAATGTAAGTACTATTGATTCTCTAATAACGGCTGATGGAAAAAATAATGCTACGATAAATACATATAAAGTTAATGTTGGAGGAAAAGCTTATTCTTCAACTTCTTCACATATAAAAGGAATTACACTTCCAAGCAGTGGGGATGAAATAAATATTGTAACCAGCGTAGTAGACAGCAGAGGTTATGAAAGTACAGCTTTAAATTCAACAATAACTGTATATCCTTACAGCAATTTAAATATTTCCAATTTTAATGTAAAAAGAGCTGAAGAGAGTAGTGGTAATTCTCTTATTGTAAGTTTTAATGCTGATTTTGCATCGGTTGGGAAGAAGAATTATTTCGAATATGTATTATATAGAAAATTATTTGGTGCAGAAAAATATGAGGAATTTTTTAAAGGAATTATTGTTGTAGGTGATGCAGTAGAAAATGGAAAATTTGTTGATGGGAAATATGTATCTACTGTTGTAACCAATGAAGATAAGGTTTCTGAAAAATTTAATATTCTAATTCCTTTAGATATGGCTACTTTTCCTAATGAAAGTACTTTTGATATAAAAATTAAATATAATGATTTTTATATGAGTTTAGAAGAATATGCATTATTACAAACTGAATTTGTAACTTTGGATTTTAGAAAAGGAGGAAAGGGGATTGCAATTGGAAAATTTTGTGAAGACGATGCATTTGAAGTAAATATTCCAGCCGTTTTTCATAAAGGTGTAAAAGGTATTGGTTTATTAGATTATATTCATCCTGTTGGTTCAATTATATATATTAATAATAGTTCTTTTGATCCTAATATAGAATGGGGAGGAAATTGGGAAAGAATAAAAGGTAGGTTTATTTTTGGTGCAGATGATCAAACGTATAAGTTAAATAGTCAAGGAGGAGAGTTAAGTCATACCTTAAAAACCGAAGAATTACCTGTTCATTCACATTCCGTTACCATAAATAATGCGTCATCAAGCGGTAGTGTAGGGTATATATTTTCTTCTGGGACAACAGGTGGAACATCAGGTCCTTTTACAAGAACTGTTGGAACAAAAAGAAATTATCAAATAAGCGATACAACGCCTGTAAACTCTTGGAAGACAGTAAATTGGTCATATACTCATAAGCATACAGCGACAAGTGCTAATGTAGGAAGTGGAAAGGCTTTTAATATTATACCTGCTTATAAAGCTGTTTATATTTGGGAAAGAATAGAATAAATCAAGGAAACCCTTATGCGGTTTCCTTGATCATGTTGGAGTTTTTAATATAAATAAGTTGAAAAAACATTATTGCCAGTCCTGAAACAAGAACGAATAAATAGAAGTTTATTCCTCTTGAAAGTAACATTGCAGGGCTTGTAAGTGTAAGAGGGAAAATGTATTTGAATAGTGATAAAAATCCTCCTTCACTTGCACCCACTCCACCTGGTAATGGAAGAGCCATAACAGATGAATAAAGTACAGCTTGTATTGATATTATTTGTATAAAATTAAACTGTGAAAGTCCAAAAGATTTATATACAAAGAATGTTACAGAATACATTGCTGTTAGTTGTATAAATGTAATCATTAAAGTTTTTATAAGTGCTTTTTTGTTGTTTTTTATGTATTTTGCACCGCTTGCGTATTCTTCAAGTTGTTCTTTTGATTTTTCTTTAAATCCTTCAATATTTTTGTATTTTAGTTTTGTTAAAATTTTTGTTGCAAAATTTAATAATTTCTCCATTAATCTTCTATTAAAAAGTGCACATATAATAAACAAAAATGCAATTATATTTATTGTTATTCCTATAAATAAAAGATATTTTATGCTTCCTATTTTTTCCATAAAGAAATTCATATTAAGAAAAAAACCAAGAAGAGAAATAATTACAGTATTGATTTGAAAACTTGCAAGTTCTATAAGTAAAGCTACTATACTGTGTGATATTTCTATGTTATCTTTTTTCATAAAATAAACCTGCATAGGTTGTCCACCTGATGCTGATGGGGTAATTGCACTAAAGAAAAATCCTACAAGGGCATATTTTATTCCTTTTATAAGTCCTACATTATATCCCAGTATATTTAAATTTCTAAGTATGTTTATTCCTTCACAGCTTATAAATACACACATTGCTATAATGGCAAGTAGTATATAGTTTGTATTTACGTCTTCAATAGTCTCAATTATTGATGTTAAATTTGAATCTTTAAACAACATATAAGACGTAAGAATAAGCATTACTACAAAAAATATTGTAGATTTAAAAATATTTTTTATTTTATTATCCTTCATTTTATTCTCCGGTTGTTTTAAAAATGTATCCTTCATTTTTCCATTTTGGAAGAATTTCTTTTAATGCTTCAATTGTTCTTTTTGGAGCATCATCTCTGCCGCGTCCGTCATGGAGGCATATAATATCATTGTTTTTTACTCTTTTTTCAAGTTTGTTTTTTATTATTTCACTTGTCGTGTTTTTTTGCCAATCTTCTGCCATGACATCCCAAAGGAAAGGTTTTAAATTATAGGACTTCATAAGGTATATCATTACCCAGTTGAATTGTCCCCAGGGAGGTCTGAAACTTGGGTCTTTTACGCCTAGATTATTTAAGGTATTTATTCCTTTTTGAAAGTTCGTTTTGGTTTTTAGAGGATGTTGTATGAGTGCGCTTTTATGTTCATACCAATGAAGTCCTATTTTATGCCCTTCTTCTTGCATTCTTTTTATTATGTCAGGATTATTTTTTGCAAATTCACCTACCACAAAAAAGGATGCTTTGATGTCATTTTCTTTTAATATATCAAGAAGTTCCAAAGTATATTTTGGATCTGGGCCGTCATCGAATGTAAGGTATATGTTTTTACCATTATTTGTTATATTCTTTTTTTCTATTTTATGTTTTATCTTATAAACATAAGTTGGAATTATTCCGTATAAAATAATTAATGATATAAATATTAATATAATATAAAATAAAATTTTCATATGTCTTTCACCTTTAAGCAGATATAATAGTTTCTAAATAATCGTTTTGAGTTTCATTTTTTATTCTTCTCATGTTTTCTTTCATTTGATTTAATCTTTTTTCATCATTGATTAACTCTATTACATCTTTTGATATGTTTTCTTTTTTCTTCCATTTGATCATTCCAATATTATTTTTTTCTATATATAAAGCATTTCCAACTTCTTGCATTAAGAAAGGATGTATTATATATAAAGGACAAAGTGCATGAATTGCTTCAAATGTTGTTATTCCACCTGATTTTGTTATTATTAGGTCAGCTTTATTCATATATTTATGAACATCATTTGTAAATCCCACTACATTAATATTAGGAAATTTTTCTTTCATCTTATTAAACATTTCTTTATTTTTTCCGCATATTAATGTGACATTGATAGAGTCGTTTTCGTTAAAAGTTTTTAAAATATCTTCTATTCCAGGTATTAATCCAAGTCCGCCACCCATAATTAATAATTCTTTTTGTTTTTTTCCTTTAATTATTTTTAGGTTTTTGAATGATTGTTTTACAGGTATACCGGAAATTAGTATTTTTTCTTCTTCAACACCTTTTCCAATTAATTCGATTTTAGTTTCTTTACTTCCCACAAAATATAAATTTGTTCCTTTGCCTAACCATTCGTTATGTGCTGATATATCTGTTATATATGTATATAAAGGTATATTTATATTTTTTGTTTCTTTATATAAAGATATATATTTTGATGCAATTGGTATTGTTGAGATAATTACATCTGCATTATATTCTTCTATTAATCTATCTAATTTTTTAACAAGCGCTTTTTTTAATGGTATTGTTTCATTATAATTTCCCGCTGTTTTATTAAAAAAGTTATATACTGTTGAAAACTTGCTTGTAAGATGATTGAATCCTGAGTAAATTAAATTTGCCCATGATGGGAAAAGATAATCTACTACATCAACAATGTAAACATTGGAATTATTATTTTTTAATTTAAGTTCTTCCTCTATTGCCTTTGCTGCGGATATATGTCCCATTCCGAAGCGAGCTGTTAAAATTAATGTATTCATTTTTTCCCTCTCTTTTTATATGATATGTAATTTATTTTTTAATTTCTTTAAGCATAATATATCATAAAAAAAGCCTTAAAAACGGAACTTAAGAGAATGTTAATTTTTGTTAATATGTTGTTAATTTTCTTTAAAAAAACTAAAAAAATATTTATGTAAAAAACAATAAAGATATAATATAAGCCATTAAAAATCCAAAAAAATCCGCAAGAAGACATGCTTTAAGTGCATATCTTAGATTTATTATTTTTTCATTTGACAAATATACATTTAAAACATATAAAGTTGTTTCAGTAGAACCCATCATTATACTTGCGGTAAGTCCGATAAAAGAATCGGGAGTGTATACTTTAAATATATCGCAAAGAATTGCACTGGCTCCTGAGCCTGAAATTGGTCTAAATATCATCAAAGGTAGTAACTCACTTTTAAAATGGAATATATTGCAAATAGGGGAAAGAATAGAAATTAAAAAATCGCTTAGCCCGCTTTCTTTAAAAATATTTACGCTTATTATGAATGTCAAAAGGAACGGAAAAATGTTTAAAGTGGTTTTTAGCCCCTTTTTTGCACCTGTTACAAATGTCGCATAAATATCAATATTTTTTACCATTCCATAGGTTAAAACACCTAAAATTATTGAAATAATTACAAAAGAAGATATGAAATTTAACATTTTCTGCCTCTTTTAAATAATTTCGCAAGAACAATACCGATAATAGTTGTAAATAGTGTTGAAATCAAAATAGGAAGAAATACTATGGTTGGATTTTTTGAGCCAAATGAAATTCTATAAGCAAATATAGAGGTTGGGAGAAGTTGTAGGCATGTTGTGTTTAAAATCAAGAACATAATCATATCATCGCTTAGGGTATCTTTTTTTGTATTAAGTTTATTCATTTTGTGTATTGCATCTATTCCAAGAGGTGTGGCAGCATTGCCAAGACCTAAAAAATTTGCGGAAAGGTTTAAAATAACGGCATTTGAAGCTTCTTTATCTTTCTTTATGTCATTAAATAATAGATTGATAAGTGGATTGAAAACAGTATTTATTTTATCTGTTAATTTGCTTTTTGTTATTATTTCCATCATTCCACTCCAAAAACACATTGTTCCAATTAGAGAAAAACATATTTTTACGCAATCTTGTCCTGCACTTGAAAATGCATTTGCGATATTTTCTGTTTTACCTGTAAAAATTCCAAATATTACCGAAAATAGAATAAGGAAATACCAGATTTTTTTTAACATTTATTTTATTTACCTCCTTAAAAAATGCAAAATGTGACATTTGTAACATGCTAAAATTAAAAAATTAAAATGTAAACCTTATCAAGTTACAAAAGTTTTAATTTATATATTTTATTCTGCTTGACTTTGTGTTATAATCAATTCAACAAAAAAAATAAAACAAATAAAAAAATTAATTTTAAGGAGAATATTATAATGGAAGCAGTCGTATTTAGAGGACCAAATGATTTTGGTTTAGAAAACGTTGAAACACCTGAATGTCCAGAAGGTGGTATTTTAGTAAAGGTTGAAGCAGTAGGTCTTTGTGGATCAGATATTAGAACATTTGGTTCTGGTCATAAAGATGTTACACCTCCTCATATTTTAGGTCATGAAGTTGCAGGTGTTATTGAAAAAAGTGATAATGAAAAATATCCAGCAGGAGAAAGAGTAGTTCTAAATCCACTTATCAAACTTTGCGGTGAATGTTATTTCTGTAAAAATGGTTTACAAAACCATTGTATCAACAAAAAACTTTTAGGTTCAGAAATGCCTGGTGGATATGCTCAATACGTTCCAATCCCAGCTGATTGTTGTACAGATGATGGTATCGTAGAAGTTCCAGAAGGATTTAACTTAGACTTAATTCCTTTAGCTGAAACATTATCAAGTGTTTACTCTACACAAGATTTTGCTAATGTTAAAGAAGGCGATGTTGTTGTTGTTATCGGTGCCGGTCCTTTAGGAAACTTACATAGTGCAGTTGCAAAAGCAAGAGGAGCTAAAAAAGTTATTATTTCAGAACCAAGCGAACATAGACTTGATATGGCAACAAGATTCTCAACAACTGATGATTTCGTAAACCCAGTTGCAGGTGATTTACATGATTTCGTTATGCAAGAAACAGATGGTATCGGTGCAGACGTTGTTATTACAGCTTGCCCAGTAGGTTCTGTTCAAGTTGAAGCTACTCATTTATTAAAACCAAGAGGAAAAGTTATTTTATTCGGTGGTCTACCAAAAGATAACTGCCACGTAGCTTTTGACTCTAACTTAATTCACTACCAAGAATTAGTATTATACGGTGGATATGCTTATGCTCCATCAGTATTTAGAAAAGCTATCGAACTTATCACAACAGGTAAAATTGATGCTACTAAATTTATCACACACGTTATTCCTTTAAGAGATATCAAAAAAGGTATCGACTTAGTTAAAACAGGTGAAGCTATTAAAGTTGTTTTGAAACCTTGGGAATAAAATCCATAATTTCTTTTTACATAGCTACAGTCCTTTTATTTAAAGGATTGTAGCTTTTTTGTTTTATTGGGAAAGATTGATTTGTTAGAAATTTGTTTAGGGAAAACTAAATTTAAAATTATCTAAAACAAAAATTGAATTTAAACTGAAATTTAAAAAAAATATATTGTTTATATTTAAAATTATTGCTTTTTATTATATGATTTATTCTATATATTAATCAATATTGATATTATTGATAAAAAAAAATAAATATGATATCATTATCAATAGTATCTATTAGGAGGGTAATATGAAATCTAAAACCAGACAATTAATTGCAAGAATAATTGTAGGCTTGTTAGTTTTTTTTATGATATTAAGTATAGTAACACCATATATTTTAGGTGCAGAAAAATTTGTTTCCTATTCAAATGAAGATTTACATATGAGTTTTAAAATTCCTTCTTCTGCAAAAAGTGATATGGAAAAAATAAGTGAAAATGCAAGAGAATTTCCTGTAAATTTTAATTTAACGGTTAGAATTTCATATGGTGATGTATATGAGGAGGTTTTAAAAAGTAATAAATTATCTAATAAAGAGTTACTTAGAAAACAAGTTTATATAGAAAGTGATTTTGTAAAAGATACTTGGAATAGTGAAGATTATATAAATAATTATTTTAAAGATATATTAGACGATGCTAAAAGCAGTTATAATTATAAGATAAGTAAAACTACCATTAGCGGGATACCTGCATGGAAATGCTCTTATGAAGGCAAAAGCGTAAAAAGTGAAGGTGAATATTATCTTACTGTTAATAATGGGGGGCTTTATATTCTACAAATAGATTCATATATGGCTGATATGTCAGAAAATAAATCTACAATAAATAAAATAATTGAGTCTTATGAGATAACTGATGTATATATTCCAACACAAACAGAACTTACAACTATAACTAAACAAGAAGAAAAAACTACAACTTCAAATACACAAAATACTGAAAATACACAAGTACAAAATCAAGAGGATAGTACGAATAATACTGCAATTGTATTTTCATATTTTATTGGCGGGATACTAATTTTAGCTGTTTTTGTGTCTTTAGGGGTATATATTTATAAGCAGAAAAAATATAAGAAGAGAAAAAAAGAAAGAAAGAATATAAGAGTAAAAAGAAGAAATAACGAAAAATTATAATTAACAAGGAGAGAAAATGGGGTACTGGGAAAGCAGAGGTCTTCGAGGAAGCGAATTCGAGGATTTAATAAACAGAACCAATAAGATATATTTTGATGATGATTTGGCTGTCGTTCAAAAGATTCCTACGGCAATAAAGCCTGTTAGGCTTGATAATGAACGAGGCGTAATATCTCTTGCTTATTTTGATGAAAAAAGTACAGTTGATTATATAGGTAATATTCAAGGTATACCTGTTTGCTTCGATGCAAAAGAAATATCTGGGAAAAGTCTTCCCATTGCAAATATACATGAACATCAAGTGAAATTTATGGATAAGTTTGATATGCAAGGCGGTATTGCATTCTTACTTGTCCATTTTAAAATTTTTGATGAATATTTTATTTTAGACATAAAAACCTTAATAAAGTATTATAATAATGCAATGAATGGTGGAAGAAAATCTATACCTTATGATGCTTTTAATAAAGAATTGAAGGTGTATTTGAATCATAAATATCCTATTCATTATCTTGAAGGAGTAAGCAAATATTTGCAGTTAAAGGAGAAGTAACATGATAAGGATAAAATTTGATAATAAGAAAATATTAAATATAAAAGAAGATACAACTATTAAAGACCTTGCTAGTCTAAGTGATAAAAAAGACATAATAGTAGGAGGTCTTGTTAATAATGAAGTTGAAAGTTTAAATTATCATTTTAAAGAAGATTGTGATTTTAGTTTTGTTTATCTTAACACGTTTTTAGGTAAAAAAATTTATGAAAAAACTTTACTGTTTTTACTTGCTGTAAGCTCAAAAAAAGTTTTTAAAAGTAGAGAGGTTTCCATAGGATATTCTATTGGAGGCGGTATTTTTTTTGAATATAAAGATGAAAGTGATTTATCTGAAGATGATATTTTAAAGCTAAAAGAAAAAATGAGAGAATTTATAGATTTAAATCTTCCTATTGTGAAATTAAAAACTACAAAAGAGGAAATGAAAGAATCAATAAATAAAAATATTTTTTTAACAAATAAAGAAGTCGTTGACTATTTGGATGATAAAAGTCTTTTGACCTTGTATGAGTTAGGTGATTGTTATGGGTATTTCTATGGTGATTTATTACCATCTACGGGATATTTGAAGGTTTTTGATATAATAAAATACAATCATGGGGCAGTTTTGCTTGGATGCGATAAACTTCATCCTAATAAGCTTCATAAATTTTATGATAATCCTAAATTATTTAAGGAGTATGAAGCATTTGATAAATGGTTAAAAGATGTCAATGTAATAAATATTGCATCTTTAAATAAAAAGATAGAAGACGGAGAATGCGAAGAACTTATTTTGGCAAGTGAGGCAAGACACGAATATTTAATTGCTAAAGCTGCCGATAAAATTATTACTTCAAAAAATGAAAAAAGAATTATATTAATAGCAGGACCATCTTCTTCAGGTAAAACAACCACCTCAAAAAGGCTTAAAACGCATCTTATGGCAAGAGGCTTAAGTCCTGTTACAATAGGACTTGATGATTATTTTTTAGATAGAGAACTTACACCAAGAGATGAAGAGGGTAAACCTCTTTATGAATCAATAGAAGCAATTGATATCCCTTTATTTAATGAACATTTAATAAGACTTATAAGGGGAGAAGAGGTTAGTATACCTGTATTTGATTTTAAAAGCGGGAAAAGAAGAAAAATTGGAAGAAAAATAAAAGTTGACGAGCATAATCCAATTATTATTGAAGGTATTCATGGACTTAATGAACGTCTTACCTTAGATATTGTAGAAAGCAAAAAATTTAAAATATATATTGCACCGTTAACAGTTATGGGAATAGACCAATATAATAGGATTACAACATCAAAAATAAGAATGTTAAGAAGAATTGTAAGAGATGCACATTTTAGAGGTAACAGTGCTTGTGATACTATAAGCATGTGGGAAGATGTAAGGGAAGGAGAAAAGATAAACATTGTTCCTTATAGAGAAGAGGCTGATTATATAATTAATTCAACTTTAATTTATGAAATTCCTGTACTTAAAAAATATGCTCTTCCTCTTTTATCACAGATAAAACAAAATAATAAATATTATTACGAAGCAAAACATCTTATTGATTTTTTATCTTTGTTTAAAGAGATACAATCTGAAGAGTTTATTCCCGGGGTATCATTGTTAAAAGAATTTATCGGTGGAAGTTTGTATGAGTAAAAAAGAGAATGTTATTGCATTCTCTTTTTATAATTCTATTATAATTTTTATTTCTTCGAATATTGCATTTATTTCTTCTTTGAATTTATCATCGTCTTCAATGTCTTTGTCGCATATTTCTATAAGTTCGTATGTCATTAAATCCGCAATTTCTTCATCTTCTTTGTATAATGTTTCTTGATTTTTGTCTATTAGTTTGTGTATTTTATTTTTGAAAATATTTTTTTCTGTTTTTTTATTTAAATAATCTTCTATAACTTTTATTACATTATTTATCATTTTTATACCCCTGTAGACGTTTTTATAATTGTAACATAAAAAGGAAAAAACTTTATAAAAATATAAAATATTATAAATATTTGTAAAAAAATAATATAATTTGGTAACGTTTAAATTTATTGTGTTATAATATTTACAATCAAAGTATAAGAAAGAAGGTGGAAATTATGAAAAAGATAATGGCACTAATTATGGCGATTTTTATTATGTTCGGATTTACAGGTTGTGGAGGACCAAGTGCAGAGGAGTCTTTAACATCGTACTTGGATGTTATGTGCTGTAAGGATGAAGATAAGGTATTGGAAAAATATATAAACGGGGAAGAAGTTGATGAAGATTATAAAGAATTTTTAGGAGATGATTTCCAATATTTTAAATCAAGTGGTTTAGATGAATTTATGTTGGCTCTTTATAAAAATCTTGATTATGAAGTAGTAAGTGTTGAAGAAAACGGAGATACGGCTACAGGAAAAGTTACATTCTATATGGTTGATTTTGGAAACAGCTATGAGCAAGCAGTTAAAGACACCATTTCATGGTTTAAAAATAATTTATCGGCTTCAACAAGTGATATAACAAATAAAATAATGGATAATTTTACAAATGAAATAAACGATGCTGCACAAAAAGACACTTCTGTTGAAAAAACTGTTACTTTTATTATGAGTAAAGAAGATGGTGTTTGGAATATAGATAATATGAATTCTGCTATGGATGAATTATTTTCCGATGCGATGAGCGATATGAATGATGTAAACAATAATATTAACGATTATTTTTAAAAAGTAAATTTATAAATAAAAGAACATACATATGTATGTTCTTTTTTATAAGTTAAAAATCATTTTATACATATTTATATCACCATATTGTTCTAAAATAATATTTCTGTATTTTTCAAAACAGTGATATGTGTCTATACAGTCAGATAAGGCTCTATGCTTTTGGTCTCTTTGTATATTTAATTTTTTTAGTATTGTTTCAAGTTTATGATTTTCAAATTCAGGACTTATTTTTCTTGATATTTTAAGTAAGTCCACATAATCGTTAATGAGATATAAAGTTGTATTTCTTTCATAATTATCATATAAGAAATTTATATCAAAATTAACGTTTTGTCCGACTAAAATATCTTTTCCAACGAAATCATTAAACTTAAGTATTGCATCTTTTATATTGGTGGCATCTTTAACCATTTCATTATCAATACCTGTTAGTTTTTGTATTTGTTCAGAAATAGTTTCTTTTTGAGGTTTTACCAAAATTGAAAATTCATCACTTATCTTAGTTGCTCTTATTTTAAGTGCACCTATTTCTATTATTTCATTATATTCAGAGTCAAGCCCTGTGGTTTCAATATCGATTACGCAGTAGTCATTTGGAAAATCAAAATATTCTTTTCCCTTATGTTCTCTATATTTTAAATAATTCATATCTTTCTCCTTTTATTTATATAAATTATAATAATTTTTATTTTGATTTCCATAGGTTTATAAACTTTTTTATAAATTAATAATAAATAAAATGTTTTAATGAGAGAAGTCATATAATGATTAAATGTACAAAATAACAGGGATTCTTAAAAGATAATAAATATATGAATAAAACTCGACATTTTAGTAAAATAATATATATAAATAAAAATTTTATAAAAAAAATAAAAAAGTATTGACAATATTTGTATGTTTTAGTATACTAATTAAGCTGTCAGATTAATTAAGTGACCCATTAGCTCAGTTGGCAGAGCACTTGACTTTTAATCAAGGTGTCCGGAGTTCGAATCTCCGATGGGTCACCATTTTTTTGTCAAAAGTGATTGAAAATTATATAAATAAATTTAAAATTTAGTATTGACAAATTTATAATGTTTTAGTATACTAATTAAGCTGTCAAATATTAAGTGACCCATTAGCTCAGTTGGCAGAGCACTTGACTTTTAATCAAGGTGTCCGGAGTTCGAATCTCCGATGGGTCACCATTTTTTTGTCCATTTACCATATCAACTGATATGGTTTTTTTATTTTTTTTGAATAATAAATATACATAATTGAAAAGATAATATTATTAAAATCAGGAGAGTTGATTTGGAAGAATTATGTATTGAACTTAATGGGGAAAGAATAAAAATTTATTCTTTTATGGATAAAAAAATATCGTTAAAAAATATATTAAAAAATCAATGTTTTCGTAATGACGGTATGAATGTAAAATATAGAATAGCGTTGGTAGATAAAATATCAAAAAAGGATAAAATACTAAATTTGTGCAAAGCTTTAAACTTGTCTGATATATTAATAGTTAATTCTGCCAGTAATATAAATATAAGGCATTTTAATATAAAAACAATATCATATGGTCTTGATGAAAAATCTACAGTTAATGTTTCCAGTATTGACGAAATGGAAAATGATAAGCCTATTGTATGTGTACAAAGAAGTTTTTCATCTGTATTTTTAAAAGAATATGAACCAATGGAAATTAAAGTGAAAAGAATTAAAAATATAGATGATATAGCTACTTTTTTGGGGATAACTACTCTTAAATTAGTATTAGAATTAGATTAAATATTTGAATTTTTATCTGTCGTGATGTATAATTATAATATAAAATTTAAGAGAGGATCGAACAATGGAAAAGAACAATACTGGAAAAATTATTTTAGCATCTGTAGTTGGTTCTGTAATGATTATTGGAGCCTTTGGAACGTATTTGTATGTTAAGGATAAACTTAACAAGAAAAGACTTGGTGGAAAATTAATAAAAGTTGATTACAATTATTCAAAAGAGTTTGACGATTAATGAGAAGACTTCATAAGTTTGAAGTCTTTTTTTTATAAAATTTAATTATATTTTACATATTTATTTTCTATATTTTATTTTTGTTTAATGTGTAATGTTTATAAGGTCTATAGGGCTAATTCATTGACAAAAAAAGCTATATTTGTTATCATAAATTTTATAATTTGTAAATTTTTAGAGGTGTCAAAATGAAAATATGGATAGTTAGATTAGTCGGTGTTTTGATGATTTGTCTAGGCGCCTTTTTCGTAAGACGTCTTGATCATGTAGACCCTGATGAAAGATATTTTAAAATATTGGCTTTATTTGCCATTCCTATGGGACTAATGGTAATAATGGCTACATTTATAAAAGTTTTTGGAGCTTAATAAATAAAAAAACGAGGTTGTAAAATGAGTGATAAAACATTGGAAAAACAATATAACCCTTCAAAAATAGAAGGGGAAATATATGAAAAATGGGAAAAAGGCGGATATTTTAAACCGGAAATAAACAAAGACGGAAAACCTTTTACCATTATTATGCCTCCTCCTAATATTACCGGAAAGCTTCATATAGGTCATGCTTTTGATGATACTTTACAAGACATTCTTATAAGATATAAAAGAATGAAGGGTTTTGCTGCGTTATGGCTACCTGGTGAAGATCATGCAAGTATTGCAACAGAAGTAAAGGTTGTTGATAAAATTAAGGAAGAGACAGGAAAAACAAAACAAGATTTAGGCAGGGAAGCATTCCTAGAAGAAGCTTGGGATTGGGCTAAAACTTACAGAAAAGAAATAGCAAATCAAGTAAGAAAACTTGGTGCTTCATGTGATTGGTCAAGAGAAAGATTTACTATGGATGAAGGTGTAAGCGAAGCCGTAAAAGAAACTTTCGTAAGACTTTATGAAAAAGGCTTAATATATAGAGGAAACAGAATAATAAACTGGTGTCCAAGCTGTAGAACTGCTTTAAGTGATGCAGAAGTTGAATATGAAGAACAAAAAGGTCATTTATGGCATATAAAATATCCTATTAAAGATAGTGATGAGTATGTTGTAATTGCAACAACAAGACCTGAAACAATGTTAGGGGATAGTGCTGTTGCGATTAATCCCGATGATGAAAGATATACTCACCTTAAAGGTAAAACTTTGATTTTACCTCTTGTAAACAAAGAAATTCCTATTGTATTTGATGATTATGTAGATAAAGAATTTGGTACAGGTTGTGTAAAAATTACACCTTGTCACGACCCTAACGACTTTGAAGTAGGCTTAAGACATAATCTTGAACAAATAAGAGTATTTAATGATGACGGAACAATAAATGAACTTGGGGGAAAATATCAAGGTTTAACAACTAAGGAAGCAAGAAAACAAATTGTAGAAGATTTAAAAGAAGCCGGTTTATTAGAAAAAATAGAAGATCATATGCATAATGTTGGAACATGTTACAGATGTGGAACAACAGTTGAGCCTTTAACTTCACTTCAATGGTTTGTAAAAATGGAACCACTTGCTAAACCTGCTATTGACGTTGTTAAAAATGCCGAAGTACAATTTGTTCCTGACAGATTTAAAAAGATATACTTTAATTGGATGGAAAATATTAAAGACTGGTGTATTTCAAGACAGTTATGGTGGGGACATAGAATTCCTGCATATTACTGTGAAGAATGTGGTGAAATGGTAGTAAGCAAAAATGCACCTGAAAAATGTCCAAAATGTGGATGCTCTAAATTAAAACAAGATGAAGATGCGCTTGATACATGGTTCTCTTCTGCTTTATGGCCATTTTCTACTTTAGGCTGGCCTGAAAATACCAAAGACCTTGAAAAATTCTATCCAAATGATGTTTTGGTAACAGGTTTTGATATTATTTTCTTCTGGGTAGCAAGAATGGTATTTTCCGGAATAGAACAAATGGGTAAACCACCTTTCCATCATGTATATATTCATGGTTTGGTTAGAGATTCACAAGGCAGAAAAATGAGTAAATCTCTTGGAAACGGTATTGACCCACTTGAAGTAATAGATAAATATGGTGCAGATGTACTTCGTTTCTCTCTTGTAACAGGAAATAAAGCCGGAAATGATACAAGATGGCAAGAAAGTAAAGTTGAAGCAAACAGAAACTTTGCAAATAAAATTAACAATGCTGCAAGATTTATTCTTATGAACCTTGAAGATTTTAACGTAGAAAAAGAAGTTGATTTTGATACACTTCATGATACAGACAAATGGATAATTTCAAGAAAGAATCAAATTGTTAAAGAAGTTACTGCAAATATTGAAAAATATGAATTTGGTATTGCGGCAGAAAAACTATATACATTTATTTGGAATGAATTCTGTGATTTATACATCGAATTTGCAAAACCAAGATTAAATTCTGAAAACGAAAATGACAGATTTAATACACAGTATACTCTAAACCATGTATTTATGGATATAATCAAAATGTTACATCCGTATATGCCTTTCATTACAGAACATATTTACTCTTTCATGCCAGGAAAGAACGGAATGCTTATTGGAGAAAAATATCCTGAATATAGAGAAGAATATAATTTCTCAAAAGAAGAAAATGATATAAGCATTATTGTTGAAGCTTTAAGAGCTGTAAGAAATGCGAGAGCTAATATGAACATACCACCTTCAAAGAAAGCTGACGGTTATATTTTTGCAAATGATAAAGACATGGAAAATGTTTTTGCATCAAGTAAAGATATATTATGTAAACTTGCAGGCTTTAAAGATATAAGTTTTGTTGACAGCGAATATGACAAAGAAGAAAGCTTAAGTGTTGTGTCAAGCGGCGGTAAAATCTATATACCTATGGGAGAACTTGTAGATAAAGACAAAGAAATTGAAAGACTTCAAAAGGAAGAAAAGAAACTTATTGGTGAAATAGAAAGACTTGATAAGAAACTTTCAAATAAAAACTTTGTAGATAAAGCTCCTGCAAAAGTAGTTGAAGGTGAAAAAGAAAAATATAAAAAATATGAAGCATTACTTAACGAAGTAAGAGAAAGTTTAAATAAACTAAAATAAAAAAAGTGCGTATGCACTTTTTTTATTGTTTCTTTTTTGTGAATTAAAAATAAAATTATGAAAAATATAAATATAAATAGTCTTTTTATTTGCTTATTTATATAAGGCAGTAAATTAATTTGTGTTACAAATGCTCTTCACATTTTGATTAAAATGTTGTATAATAAATTAAAATAAAAAATGACGTACGAGGTGATTAAAATGGTTAGAATTATCGGTGGTGCTGAAGGCACTGGAAAAACACAAAAACTTATTGAATTAGCTAACAGTGAAAACAAAGAAGCAAAAGGACTTCAAGTTTATATTGATTCTTCACTTAACCATTCAAGAGAAGTAATGACACAAATCAGATTTATTAACACATCTGAATTTCATGTAGCATCTCCTGAAATGTTTTTCGGATTTTTATGTGGTTTAATAGCCGGAAACTATGATATTAACCAAATATACATTGATGATATTTTAGAAATTTTAAATGCTAAACATCTTGAAACTGCAATTGCATTTTTAGATCAATTGGAAGCTCTTACAAAAGAGTATGAATGCGATATAACTCTTACTCTTGGTGCAAGAGATGAAGATGAATTAAATTTACTAAAAAAATATGAATATCAAGAAGCGTAACATTGTATACTAAATTTTCTACTAAGTTAAAAGAAAAGTACTCGGGAAAAGTTTATAAAATTCCTATAAGTATTGACACAACCTGTCCGGTAAGAGACGGGAGTATATCTAAAGGCGGATGTATATTTTGTGGTGAAAAAGGTGCAGGATATGAAAATGGTGACTGCAAAGAATCAATTACTAAACAAATAAACGATAATTTAGATATTTTTGTAAATAAATATAAAGCCGAAAAATTTATATTATATTTTCAAAATTTTACCAATACGTATATTAAACTTTCTACTTTTAAAAATAACATTTTGGAAGCTGTGAATGCATTAGATAATGTTGTTGCGGTGTCTATTTCAACAAGACCCGACTGTATTGACAATGATTATTTAAGCTTTTTGAAAGAAGTAGAAAATGAGTATCATCTTGATATAATAATCGAACTTGGTTTACAGTCCGTAAACAACGAAACACTTAGAAAATTAAATAGAGGACATACTTTAGCGGATTATATTAAAGCTGTTTTAATGATAAAAAGTTATGGTTTTGAAGTAAGTACGCATATAATTGCTTCAATACCATATGACAGCGATGAAGATATAATAGAAGCTGCAAAAATACTTAGTATTTTAAAAACAGATAGTGTTAAAATTCATTCATTATATGTAGAAAGAAATACAATTTTGGGTAAAATGTATTTAGATGGAAAAATAAAAATGCTTTCAATCGAAGATTATGTAAGGAGAGTAGTTTTATTTTTAGAAAACTTGGATGAAAATATTGCAGTGGAAAGACTGGTATCCAGAGTACCAAAAGAAGAAGATGTCCTCTTTTTAAACTGGGATAGATCTCACTGGGTAATACAGGATATGATTCTGGATGAGATGAAAAAACAAAATACTTATCAAGGGAAAAAATATAATATATATAACAAAGGTTTGCTTGATAAGTTTAAATAAAGGAATGATATTGTGCTTGAAACAGGCGTGAATTGGGATGACTTTTTATATCCGTATAGGCAAGCTGTTGACGAACTTGTTTTAAAATTTAAAACAATAAGAGATCAAAAGATAACAGTTGGTCAGTATTCAGAAATTGAAGAAGTTCACGGAAGAGTAAAAAAAGTAAAAAGCATACTGGAAAAATTAGAAAAAAATCATTATAATATTAATGATATTTCAACAAAGATAACCGATGTTGCAGGTGTAAGAATAATATGCCAATTTGAAGAAGATATAACAAAGGTTGTCAGTGATATAATGAAAAGGAATGATATGAAGGTGGTTATAAAAAAAGACTACCTTGCAAATCCGAAAGAAAGCGGTTATCGTTCCGTTCATTTAATTATAGAATATCATGTTAATACAGCATTTGGGGTTAAGGATATTCTATGTGAAATACAAATAAGAACTTTAGCTATCAACTTTTGGGCTACCATAGAACATTCCCTTAATTATAAATATGAGGGGGATATACCAAAGGAGCTTTCCAACAGACTGAAAGCAGCAGCAAAAAAAGTTGAAGAGTTAGATAAGGAAATGAGTGCAATACGTGATGAAGTAATGCATGCTCAAAAAGTATTTATGGCAAGTAAAAATGCCACATTAATGACAAGTCAATATATATCCTATCTAAATAAGATGGGGTATTTGGAATTAGGGAATAAATATGTTAAAATATTTAATAAGTTATCTGAAAAAGATGACACCCTACAACTTCTTCTTTTAGAAAAACAACTGGAAGCGGAAGTAAAAAAAATAGTAAAAAAAGAAAACAAAGGAGAACAATAATGGCTTTAATCTCAAGTAAAGAAATTTTACAAAAAGCAAAAGAAGGAAAATATGCAGTAGGTGCTTTCAATGTAAACAACATGGAAATTATCCAAGGTATCGTTGAAGCTGCACAACAAGAAAATGCTCCTGTAATTTTACAAGTATCAGCAGGTGCTAGAAAATATGCAAAATCAGCTTACTTAACATCTTTAGTTGATGCTGCAATCAAAGACACAGGTGTTGATGTTGTATTACATCTTGACCATGGTGATAGCTTTGAAATTTGTAAATCTTGTATTGATGATGGATTCACATCAGTAATGATCGATGCAAGTAAATATGATTTTGACAAAAACGTTGAAATTACAAAACAAGTTGTTGAATACGCTCATGATCATGGCGTAACAGTTGAAGCTGAACTTGGTAAATTAGCAGGTGTTGAAGATGCTGTTAAAGTTGCTGCAAAAGATGCTACTTACACAGATCCTGAAGAAGCTGCTGAATTCGTAGCTAAAACAGGTGTTGACTCTTTAGCAATCGCTATCGGTACTTCTCATGGTGCATACAAATTCAGTGGAGAACCAAGCTTAGACTATGCTAGACTTGAAAAAGTTTGTGAACTTATTCCAAACTTCCCAATCGTACTTCATGGTGCTTCTTCTGTACCTCAAGAATTTGTTGAACTTAACAACAAATATGGTGCAAAAATCCCTGGAGCTCAAGGTGTTCCTGAAGAAATGTTAGCAAAAGCTGCTAAACTTGGTGTTGCTAAAATCAACGTTGATACAGATATCCGTTTAGCAATGACAGCTGCTATCAGAAAAGTATTTGTTGAACAACCAGAAGTATTCGACCCAAGAGGATACTTAGCTCCTGCAAGAACAGCTGTTAAAGATATGGTTGCTCACAAAATGCAAGTATTTGGTTGTGCTGGTAAAGGCTCACTTAAATAGTTTATATGAAAAATTAAATAATAAAAAAAGACCATCTTTAAGATGGTCCTTTTTTTATTTATTAAATGTTTTATTGTAAATTTCTTCTTGTTCCTTAAGGTGAGTTACATATCCAATTGGAATTTCATTATTTGTTGCTTTAATGATTTCTCTTGCGCCTTCTTCGTTAAAAGCTCCGCACAGTTCAATACAGTTTATTCCTTCTTCGTAAAGTTTTTTTGCAATGATACAAGCTTCTTTTAAATTAGAAACTCCAATTATTCTTGCATCTCCATCATGGATGTATGCTGTGTCATTTTTTGAATTAAAATTACCCATTATTAAAAATGCAAATTTCATATTTTGTTATTCCTTTCTTTTTATTACATTAACGGTGCAAATAATCTAAGTAAACTTCTGTATAATCTAAATAAAAACGGAAGTTTTGTTTTTTTGTTGTATCTTTTTGTACTTACTTCAAAAGTTTGAAGCATATCTTTTTTTATTTCTTTTATACTGTTTGTTTTATATAAGTACACACCACACTCAAAATGTAAATAAAGGCTTCTGTAATCCATGTTTGCAGTTCCTACAGTTGCAACTTTATCATCAGATAGGAAGCATTTTCCATGAATAAATCCTGGTGTATAATGATAAACTTTAACTCCGTTTTCAATAAGTTCCGGACAAAATGATTTTGTAAGTTCGAAAGCACTTTTTTTATCGGGTATTCCCGGAATTACGATTCTTACATCTACACCTCTTTTTGCTGCAAGAATTAGCGCAGTGGTCATTTCATTGTCTATAATTAAATATGGCGTGTAGATATAGACATAATCTTTTGCTGCATTTAAAATGTTGATATATATATTTTCTGATAAAATTTCATTGTCAAGAGGGGAGTCGCTGTATGGTTGAACGTAACCTTCATTTTCGTACTCTTTTGCAAAATTGTAATCAGGTTTGAACTTTTCATATTCAAGTTCGTTGTCGGTAGGTCTTAGTCCGTTCCACATTTCAAGAAACATCATTGTAAAACTCCAAACGGCTTCACCTTCAAGTTTAATTGCATTGTCTTTCCAATGACCAAATCTTTCGATTTCATTTATATATTCGTCAGATAAATTTATTCCTCCCGTATATCCGACTTTTCCGTCTATTACCATTATTTTTCTATGGTCACGATTATTCATTACCATAGACAAGAAAGGAACAAATGGATTAAAAGCTATTGTCTTAATGCCTTTCTTTTCAAGTATTCTTTTGTATTTTGCCGGCAATACCGTAACAGAACCTATATCATCATAAATAAATCTTACATCTACACCTTCTTTAACTTTTTGTTCAAGTATATCCAAAATTGAATTCCACATTTTGCCTTCATGAACAATAAAATATTCAATGAAAATATATTTTTTTGCTTTCTTTATTTCAATAAGCATATCTTCAAAAGCTTCTTCACCTAATTTAAAAAAGTTTGTTTTGGTGTTTTTGTAAATAGGATATGGGCCGTAGTTTTCTATATACATAATGTTTCCGGCACCATAAGGATCATCGTTTATTATTTCTTCGATAATTGAAGTATCTTGGTTTAACATTCTTTGTGTAAAAACTTGAGATCTGTTTAATTTTTTTATAAGTTTTCTTGCAGGTTTTTTGTTACCGACAAAGAAGTAAAACATTATACCAAACATTGGGAAAGCCATTATAACTATTGCCCAACCCAGCTTGTATGCAGGGTTTATGTTCCTAGTATTTACATAAGCAACCGCTATAATACTTACAATTAAAAATAATCCGTAAATTTGGTTGGTTACTTCGCTGAATTTTACTACAACGAAAAATAACATGAATACCTGTAATATAAGTAATATGCCGAAAATAACAATTCTGCTAAATAGTTTATCTAAAAATTTCATTTTTTCCCTTCTTTTAATTTCTTTGTATATAATATAACATTACAAACTTTTAAAGTCCATATTTTACATTAATTATATTTTTTATTTAATTTTTAAATAATATGTCAAAAAAACTACACTTTTTGTAACAAGAATGAAGTGTAATTTTTTGTATATGTTAATTAAATTTTATAACAAAACTAAAATTTATATTGTATAAAAATATGTAAATTTATGTAATAAAGTCAATATACCATAAAAGTTACAAAAAGTGTGAATATTGCTAAAAAGGAAATGTGGCTATGGGTAAAATTATTAAAATATTTGTTTCTTTATTTATTATTTTCTTTGTTTTTAGTATTTCTGTTTTTTTAATTAAAAGTTATAAAATTAATTTTACTTTTTACTGTGATGAAATTGTTTTTCCGATAAATATATTTGAAGAAAAATTTGTAAATGAGAATTTTGAATTTGTTATATTGAGTAGGAGAAATAAAGAGGTTGGGGTGGTTCGTTATTTGAAAGAATATGAAAGAGAAGTTGATATTCCAAGTTGTATTTTTTATGACAATAATTATTTTAAAGTAACTAGAGTATGTGAAAATGCCTTTTTAAATAATAAAAATCTAATAAAAGTTAATATTTCAAAAAATATACAATTAATAGAAATAAATGCTTTTAAAGATTGTATAAATTTAGAATATGTTACTTTTTCATCTGAAAGTACTTTGAAAATTATTGAGATGAATGCTTTTTACAATACAAATATTAAAAAGATTTTTCTTCCTAAAACTTTAAAGGTTATATGTACTCAAAGTTTTTGTTCCAGTAATAAATTAAAAGTTTTAAGTTTTGAAAAAGAGAGTGAATTAAAATATATAGGGTATGGAGCTTTTATGGGATGTGATATTAAAAGAAAAGTAAATATGAATACTAAAGTATATGTTTCAAAAAATTCTTTTTATAATGAAAAAAAATTAGAAGAATACGAGCAGAATTTAAAAAGAATGGAGAAAAGAGAAGTAATCAGAAATCATATGAATATTAAAGATAGAAACAGCATTATATATAATTGTGAAAAATTTATTTCTTATATTGAAATTATAAAATCAAATATAATATTTTTATTTAAATAAGTTAAATCTCCTAAATTTTCAGAAAATTATTGACATTATATTAATTGTTATAGTACAATAATTTTTAATATAAATTAAATTATAGGGGAGAAGTAAAATGGCAAAAAAATTATTGGCAATTACGATTTGTTTAGCGTTATTTCTAGGAATTAGCGGTTGTGGTTCTAATGACGGAAGTAATAAAGTATACAAAATCGGCGTTCTTCAGTTAGTTCAACATGATGCTCTTGATAAAGCTAACGAAGGATTTATGAAAGCATTGGAAGATAATGGATTTAAAGATGGTGAAAACATCGAAGTTGATTATCAAAATGCAGCAGGAGATCAATCAAACTGTCAAACTATTTCTGATAGTTTTATAAATGACGGAAAAGATTTGATTTTAGCAATAGGCACTCCTGCAGCTCAAGCTGTTGCAAATAAAACAAAAGATATTCCTATTTTAGTAACAGCGGTTACAGATCCAGCTGATGCGGGACTTGTTAAATCAAATGAAAAACCTGAAACAAATGTATCAGGTACAAGCGATTTAACTCCTGTTGAGGAACAAATTGATTTATTAAAACAAATTGTTCCTGACGCAAAAACAGTTGGAGTTATGTATTGTTCAAACGAATCAAACTCTATATTACAAGCTGGTATTGCAAAAAAAGCTATTGAAGCAAAGGGAATGACATATGTTGAAGGAACAGTATCAAATTCAAATGAAATTCAACAAGTTGCATCTTCTTTGGTAGATAAAGCTGATGTGCTTTATGTTCCTACTGATAATATGGTTTCTGCAGGTATAGCCACAGTAGCTATGGTTGCAAATGAAAAAAATGTTCCTATTATTTGTGGTGAATCAGGTATGCTTGAAGGTGGTGCTTTAGCAACATATGGTATTGATTACTATAATCTTGGATACAAAACAGGTCTTCAAGCCGTTAAAATCTTAAAAGGTGAAGCGAAAGTTGAAGATATGCCTATTGAATATTTAGCAGAAGAAGATTTGGAAATGGCTGTAAATGAAGAAGCTGCCAAAACTCTTGGTATAACAATACCTGATAGTATTATGAGTCAAATAAAAAAATAATATAAATATATAATAATTGTAATTCTTATTTATTTTTTGGAGGGGAAAATAATGTTAAAAAAGATTATTTCAGTATTACTTTGCCTTGGAGTTGTCCTTGGATTTAGTGCTTGCGGTTCAGGCGGTTCTAATGACGAAGTGAAAAAAATCGGAGTTATTCAATTAATACAACATGAATCTTTGGACTCTGCTTATGAAGGTTTCGTTGCAGCACTTAAGGATAACGGATATGAAGATGGAAAAAATATTGAACTTGATTTCCAAAATGCAGCAGGGGATCAATCAAACTGTCAAACAATTTCAGATGGATTTGTAAATGACAATAAAGATTTGATTTTAGCAATCGGAACACCTGCAGCTCAAGCAGCAGCAAGCAAAACAAGTGATATTCCTATTTTAGTAACAGCAGTTACAGATCCTGCAGATGCGGGACTTGTTAAATCAAACGAAAAACCTGAAACAAACGTATCAGGTACAAGTGATATGACACCTGTTAAAGATCAACTTGAAGTATTAAAGGAATTTTGTCCTGAAGCAAAAACAGTAGGACTTTTATATTCTTCAAATGAAGCGAACTCAGTTTTACAAGCAAAGATAGCTAAAGAAGAAGCAGAAAAACTTGGTCTTACTTTAGTTGAAGCAACTGTTTCAAGCTCAAATGAAATTCAACAAGTTGTTTCTTCTGTAATTGATAAAGTTGATGCAATTTACATACCTACAGACAACACATTTGCAGCAGGTATGGCTACAGTTGCTCTTGTAACAAATGAAGCAAAAGTTCCAGTATTCTGTGGAGCACAAGCAATGGCAACAGACGGTGGTCTTGCTTGTTATGGTATTGACTATTATGATCTTGGATACAAAACAGGTCTTCAAGCCGTAAAAGTTCTAAAAGGAGAAGCAGATGTTTCTACTATGCCTATTGAATACTTAAGCGGGGATGATTTAAAACTTGTTGTTAATAACGATACATTAAAAACATTAAATATGGAAATTCCTTCAAGTTTAGAAGATAAACTGGTAAAATAAAAAAAAATTAAAGAGGTATTTATATACCTCTTTTTTTATTTATAAATATTTATTTTTTTGATTTAATATACATCATAGAAATATTATTTTTATATTGAAAAGTTAATAAAATAATAGTAAAATAAAATAATAGTGAAAATTGAGAAAATTTCATTTTTTTTAAATATTAAATTATACAAATTTCAGGGGGTATAATATGGAACTTCTTACAGGTATACTTAAAAACCTGCCGGATGCCATAAGCTTAGGTATTTTGTGGGGTGTAATGTGTCTTGGAGTATACATTACATTCAAAATTTTGGATATAGCAGATATGACAGTTGACGGAACTTTTGCTCTTGGAGGATGTGTTACAGCAACTCTTGTTGTTAACGGCATTAATCCTATTTTAAGTTTAATAGTTGCTACTATTGCCGGTATGCTTGCCGGATGTGTAACAGGATTTTTACATACTAAACTTAAAATTCCTGCAATTCTTTCTGGTATCTTGTCTATGCTTGCACTTTATTCAATTAACTTAAAAGTTTTGGCAGGTAAATCAAACTTAGCAATGCCACAACTTGGAGGAGGAAATGTTAAAACAGTAATAGACTATGTTTGTGATTTAACAGGACTTTCAAGTTCAAATGCAACATTATTATTCGGACTAGTTATTGTAATTTTAGCAATGGTTATTTTATACTGGTTCTTTGGAACAGAAATAGGATGCGCCATAAGAGCTACTGGAAATAATGGGGATATGGTAAGAGCTCTTGGTGTTAATACAGACACAATGAAAATTATCGGTCTTATTATTTCAAATGGTCTTGTTTCATTGTCAGGTGCAATGGTTGCACAATCTCAAAGATATGGTGATGTAGGTATGGGAACAGGTACAATCGTAATTGGTCTTGCATCTATTATTATCGGAGAAGTAATCTTAAATAAGGCTATATCATTTAAAACAAAGCTTATAAGTGTAGTTCTTGGTAGTATCATATACAGAGTAATAATTGCAGTTGTTTTAAGACTTGGTATGAATCCAAACGATTTAAAATTATTAACAGCAATAATAGTTGCTCTTGCATTATCTCTTCCTATAATTAAAGGAAAGATAAACGAAAAGAAAAAAATAAAATTAAACAAAGAAATGAATGGCGGGGAGGTGTAGAAAATGCTTAAACTTCAAAATATAAATAAGACATTCAATGAAGGTACTATAAATGAAAAGAAAGCATTAATAGATATAAACTTACATCTATACCCTCAAGATTTTGTTACGGTTATTGGTGGTAATGGTGCCGGTAAATCAACAATGTTAAATATGATAGCAGGTGTTTATCCTGTTGACAGCGGTAAGATTACATTAGCTGACCACTTGATTACAACTCTTGATGAACATAAAAGAGCAAGATGGATAGGCAGAGTTTTCCAAGATCCTATGAGAGGTACTGCCGCAGATATGATGATTGAAGAAAATCTTGCTATGGCATATAGAAGAGGAGATAAAAGAGGTCTAGGCTGGGGAATTAAAAACGAAGAAAGAGATGAATATAGAGAACTTCTAAAAACTCTTGATTTAGGACTTGAAGACAGATTAAGCGATAAAGTAGGTTTACTATCAGGTGGACAAAGACAAGCATTAACTTTATTAATGGCAACACTTAAAAAACCTGAACTTCTTCTTCTTGATGAACATACAGCTGCTCTTGACCCTAAAACAGCAGCAAAAGTTTTAGAGCTTACTCAAAAAATCATAGATAAAGATAATTTAACAGCATTAATGGTAACACATAACATGAGAGATGCTATTAAATATGGAAACAGACTTATTATGATGTATGACGGACATATTATTTATGATGTTAGAGGAGAGGAAAAGAAAAATCTTCAAGTAAAAGATTTACTTGAAAAATTTGAAATGTGTTCCGGCGGTGAGTTTGCAAACGACAGAATGCTTCTTTCTTAATATAGAAAAATAAAAAGAGTGCTTATGCACTCTTTTTATTTTATATTTATGTAAGATTTTGTTTTTAATATAAAGCTATGAATTGATATCATTTATATATATTGTTGATTTCAGTAAAAATATTCTTTTTTAGGTATTAATGTCTTTTACAAATTTGATATGTTTATTAATAACTTAACCTTTAATTTGTTTCCCTGAAAATATTATATGGCTTAACATTACTTGAGGATATATCCATTTTCTTTTATTTTCCGGAACCTATTTCAAAATGATATTTTACTATTCCAATATCCATTTTGGTAAGAATTCCTTTTCCTCTTTTAAATGAAACACTGTTGTCTTCGTTTAAAATAATTTTGAACTTTTGTTGGTTCATTGCGGTAGGGGCAAGTAAGGCGGTATTTACGCCTTCTTTAAACCAGTTTTTTTCTTCTGTTTTTATTTCCGTTACTTCGTCGTATGATTTTGACTTATGTTTTATTCCTTCCGTTTTTCCATATCCTATTGAAATTGCACAGTATATTTTTTCGTTGTTTTTTAATTTACAAGGTGATTTCTTTTTTGAGTATGTCATTGCAACGAAACAGGTATTAAGTCCCATACATTGTGCTTCAAGAGCAATTTTTGCTCCGTAATATCCAAGTTTTTCTTCTGTATTTTCTCCTTTTTTCCCTATTAATAAAATATAGTTGCTTACATTTTCAAATTTTCCGTAATGAGCCATAAAACAGTTAAAAGCATTTGGTTCATTTGTAAAAAATTGTATGTTAAAATCATTTTTTTTGTTACATTCATTTATTATATTTTGAATTTTTTGTATCTTGTTATCTTCTATTTTTTTGTTAAGATAGCTCCTTACTGAATGTCTTTTTTGTGCAGCTTCTTTTAAGTTCATATTACTTCTCCTTTTTATATGTTTTTTTGATATTCCTGATTGTCAATGCTTTTTATGATTAAGGAAATATCGTCTATTAATTTTTTTAATTCTTTCCATTTTGAAGTTTGTGTATTTATATAATAAAAATTCATTGTGCCTTTTTTCTTTAATGAGATAATGCCGGATTCTTTGAGTATTTTCAGATGGTTGGATACGGTAGGTCTTGAAAGATGTGTCTGTTTAGTTATTTCTCCAACTCGCATTCCCGTATTTTCATTTGTGAGCATTGTATTGATTATATTAAGTCTGGTTTCATTTCCCAGTGCTATAAATAGGTTTTGGCATTTGTTTAGGTCATTGGCTATAATTTGTTTTTTTATTATACATTTATTCATAATGACTCCTTTGTTTATAATTTTAAACGGATTATAACATAAAAAACATTGAAATAAGAACATTGGTAAAGAAAATCGAGATGAATATTTTTTGAATGTAAAAAAAGACAGGATAATTCCTGTCTTAAAAGTGGCAATAATTTAAGTAAACTTTGCGACTTAGGTTTGGTAGGATTTCCCGAAAATATACAAAAACGTCGCCTCTTCGCAGATACATTACTCATAGTAGTTGTCGATTGTAAAAGGTTTATTAAATGTTTTCTTCATTGTACAGTCAGGTTATACTTTATGCTTGTGTTTTATTATGGGGATGTGTTAATTGCATTATTGCGGAGGACGCCTTTACAGAAAAGGAGAAAGGTACACTCGGTATGTTTATGGATTGCTCTGTATATTTCATCATAACTGTTTCTAATTATTCCAGGTAGGGCTTATTACGACAAACGCCCATAAAAAATCAAGTTGAATGAGCGTTTGTGTAATATATAATTATTGAGTTTAAAGACCGTTACTTGTTATGTGATTTATCTATATATATCGTGTGAATTATCATTTCATGCTCGTAATAATATATTATCTAAATGAATATCGAATTTTTTGATAAAAGATATTCTGTTTGATTTTTCTGATAAAAAAAGTAACACGACGATACCTCCCGATATCGTCGTATTGATTTTTATAAAAAAAGAGCGGATAACAGCATTTCAAAATTTGCTTGTTATCGGCTCTGCGTCTGTGCGTCCGGCTCTTTGATAACTGATATATTCATCTGATATACGTTAATCAGAATTTCCTGTTTGCATTTCGGACAATATAACGGGAAATTTTTTAGTTCGGTATCGCTTCGTATTTTCAACCTTGTTTTTCCTTGACACATAGGACATATTATCCATTCAGTATTCATTTTAGATGCCCCAATCCATACCGGTCATTTGCAATTTTACCATATGTGGATAAATTTTACCTGTGTTCATAAGGTTTTCCGGTGTACCCTGTTCGGCAACATAACCGTCCGAAAGTACAACCACTTTGTCAGCATTGCTTACTGTACGCATACGGTGTGCGATAACAAGTACGGTTTTATCATTTATAAGCTTTGATAAAGCAGCCTGTATCAAGGTTTCGTTTTCTGCGTCAAGGCTTGCAGTTGCTTCATCAAGTAAAATGATAGGAGAATTTTTGAGAAAAGCACGTGCTATTGAAATACGTTGTCTTTCGCCGCCGGATAATTCGCATCCGTTTTCACCGATCATACTGTTATATCCGTCCGGTAGTTTCATTGCAAATTCTTCACAATTTGCCAGTTTTGCCGCTGCAAGAACTTCCTCATCGGTCGCATCTTTTCTTCCTATTCTGATATTTTCCATTATTGTATTGTTAAACAGAGTCACATCTTGAAATACGATAGAGTATAGTGACAGCAATGTTTCCGGTTCTATTTTGGATATATCCATACCACCAACCGTGATTTTTCCTTTATTGATATCCCAAAAACGTGCGGCAAGGCGTGACACTGTAGTTTTCCCTCCTCCGGACGGTCCGACTAAAGCAGTGACTTCTCCTTGTTTTGCGGTAAAGGATACGTCTTTTAATACTGTTTCTCCCGTATGATATGCGAATCCCACATGGTCAAATACAATGTCATATCCTTTGTTTGATAACCGATTGTTGCCTGTTTGTATAGGTTGATCAAAAATTTCATTCATACGATTTATGTTTGTTTTTGAAGAAATTACCGCAGCAAGATTTTGTAATGCACCTTCAAGGGGAGCATATAATCTTGAAGCTACAAGTAGAAACATAAAAAACAGTGGAATATCGATTTCTCCGCGAATGAGTAACGTAGAACCAACTAGAGCAACCGTCGCAATTCCAAATTTTAATATAAGCGTTGAAGAAACAACAAAAAGAGCAGTTCCGAGTTCTGTTATAATGTGACGTTTTTCTACATGGTCGATTTTTTTATCAAGCTTTCTTAAATAGCTTTTTTCTGCATTGTTTGATTTCAGGTCTTGCAGACTTTCGATACACTCCTGAACTCCGCTTTCAAGAGCAACATTTGCTGCAACGGATTTTTTGTTGAAGTACTCCTGTATGCGAGCTGAAAAAAATGTAATAGCAAATGCAATCGGCAAAACCCAAACTGCAGCAAGAGCCATACGCCAATCATAGATAAAAAGTCCTAGGGAAATCAGTGTTGTTGAAATAAGGGAACCTGCCAAAGCTGGAACGTAATGAGAAAATGTTGTTTCCAGTGTGGCACAGTCGCCCATAATTGAATTTGTCAAATCGGCAAGGTCTTTTTTACCGAAAAACGATAAAGGGATTTTTCGGAGTTGTTCAGCCAAAGATATACGTCTTACACCGCTTTCCACGTAAGTTGCCAAATAGGTGGTGTTATATTGAAACCAAGTTGCAATGAATATAAGGCATAAGCAAACCAACACTCCGATTATATAAAAGACGATGCGGTTTCCGGTTACCCCTCCATTCATAGTATCAATGACAAAATAATAGAGTAGTCCAACTGGAAACATAAACGATAAATCCTGTGCAACACAAGCAATACAACCTTTTATTAAATCAATAGCCCCTTGTCTTGATAACGCAAAGCGTCTTTGAAGTATTTTAATCATGTGTTTACCTCCTTTGCAATTTTCCATTCCGCAGCTTCGGAATAATTCTTCCACATTTTTGCGAATACGCTATTTTTTTCTACCAGCTCACTGTGTGTGCCACTTTCGATGATTTCACCATTTTGCAACACATAAATACAATCGGCTTCTGTGATTGATGATAGTCTGTGTGCAATCATAATAACTGTTTTCCCCTTTGAGAGAGCCGATAAAGCTTGCTGTACCCGTACTTCATTGTCTGGGTCGGCAAATGCGGTGGCTTCGTCAAGAATCAGGATAGGTGCATTTTTCAAAATTGCGCGTGCAATGGCTATTCTTTGATGTTCTCCTCCTGACAAGTATACGCCTTTTGTTCCGACAACCGTATTTATACCATTCGGTAATTTTTCGATAATGTCCATACACTGAGCCGCCTCCAAAGCATGGATGATTTCTTTTCGTGTGGCATCGGGTTTTGCCATGCGTACATTTTCTAATATGGACGCTTTGATAAGATGACTGTTCTGAAAAACAAAAGATACTCTGTTCATTAATGTTTCTTTCGGAATATTGCGTATGTCAATATTTCCTATCAGTATACGTCCTTTTTGAGGGTCAAAAAATCTTGTAACGATATTTGCAAGCGTTGTTTTACCTCCACCAGACGGCCCGACCAATGCTACTACCTGTCCCGGCTTTATGGAAAGTGATATATCGTTGAGCGCATTTTTCTTTCCATCATAACTGTAACTGACGTGTTCCAATGTAATACCATTGTCTTTGGGGATATTATTTATGCGACTTTCAGACAATGGTTGTTCGTTTAACACTTCGTCAATTCTGCCGAAAGCGTCATCCACAATCATTGTATCCTCACTCATAAACATGATTTTTGTAAGTGTTGTGCCAATGACTGGAGTAATCACAATATAGAAAATAAGATTCAGTAACAGTTCATTTGTTACGCCGTTTCCGGTAAATATGATACCTCCGGCAATTAGAAATGCGAATACTCCATTAATTGCTGTTGTATAGAACAGCATAGGCATACGCAAGGATTTTGTGTATGCTATGACCCATGTTTCATAGTTATCTATTGCCTTTTTAAAACGTTTGAAAGAAAAGACCGTCTGTCCGAAAGTCTTTACTACGGGCACCCCCCTTACATATTCAACGGCTTCGTTTGACATATCCGAAAGTGCATTCTGATATTGTTCCATGCGTTTTTCCATTTCTTTTCCTGTCATTTTCATCATAATCAAAAAGCCAAGAACAACAGGAACAAGACTTAAAAGCCCCAATCGCCAGTCAAAAACAAGCAACAAGAAAAGCAATCCTATGGGAGTAGCAATTGCGCCCGCTTTGTCGGGAAGTCTATGTGCAAGGTATGTTTCCGTAGCGGCGCTGGAACTGTTTACAATTCTTCGCAGTTTCCCGCTTCCGTATTTTTCTGTTATTCCAAGCGGTAGGGACGCAATATGATGCATAAGTTCTTTTCGGATATTTGCAGCAATCCTAAACGCGCTTATGTGTGAACACATCAATGCAGTTATGTAGATAACTATGGAAACAATCGCAAACAATACGGCAAACCAACCGTATTCCGTGACATTCGCTGCTTCTGAGAAGTTCGGTGAAACTTCCAGTATGCAGTGAATGATACGCCATATGTACCAAAAAGGTACAAGTGCCAATAATGCGCTTATTACAGACAATACCCAAGAAAGATAAGTTAATATCCTGTATTTTCCGGCATAGTCCATCAATCTTGATAGATTTGACTGTTTTTTCATTATAAAAGTCTCCTTAGAAATTTTTTATGATATAGAATGTTAAATAACCGAATTCGAATATCCTTATTGTGATAATATTATTTTACGAGTTAGTCATTGCTAACTTAAGTGCCAAATATAATGGAAAGTGTACACTTTCCATTATTAACAATTATAGTTTTATTAAAAATTACAGTTTGGATTGTTCTGACTGCCCCATGATTTTCATCCATCCGGCAGTATAAAAAGCTCTCATTTCTTTCAGATAATGCTTTGCTTCTTTAAGGGGCATTTCATGTATAACCAGCTCGAAAAAAGTATTAAACATTCCTGTAATCAAAATATGCTCTAAACGTTTATCGATTGGAGGTGCAGGTTTCCCTAGCTTTTCAAGAACCGTCAAATAATCATGTGTACCTTTTGTTTCTATTTTTACCATTTCATCGATCAGTTTTGAAAAACGAGTTCCCTCCGAACAACAAAGTATGAGCTTAAATTCATTTAAATGTTCATATATGTACAAAAGCATTTCATACATACATTCTCCGGAAACAGAGCTAAGATTGTCGGGCTGTTTTTCCGGTGGTATTTCTGCAAATTCTTTTTGAGCTTTACAGAAACGATTCAATAAAAAATTGTAATGTTCGCCTACCAAAGCTTCAAATAAATCTTCTTTGCTGTTATAGTAACCATAAAACGCACCCGTTGTTACGCCTGCTGTTTTGACAATATTCCTCAAAGAAGCCGACTTATAACCTTTTTCAAGAAATTCCTGCATTGCCGTTGAAAGAATCAGATTTAGTGTTGTTTGTTTGTTTTCACTCATATTCTCATCCTTGTATAACACTGTTATATATCACTGTTATATTATATGATAAATCAAAATATTTGTCAATAGTTAAAAATTTGTAGATTTTATTCCATGTTTATGGCGTTGGTATTTTTTAACTTTTATCATTATTATTAAAAGTAAGAAATATTTTTATAACATTTCTTTCAATACTTCGGCAAAAACACTTTGTATTGTGTTGCAAGCAGAGAGAAAAAAAGTCAGAAGACTTTGGGAATTTCCTATCTAATAAGCAAAGTACAATACATTTTTAGGGAAAGATATTCTTTTTATACTTGCTAAGAAACTTATTTCATTACAAAGTAAAGAACGAATGGAAAAGCTAATGAAATGAAGTGACAGAAAATAATTGGGGATAGATAAGTAAAGCGATTACCGAACTTAACCGGCGATATTAATGAAGCGATAAGTCATGAAAGATTTTTGTAACTATACGCCGAGTATGAATCGGGGTAAAAGGAATTGACAGAGTCTGCCAATTCTGAACAATACGATGTTTATATTTATGAATAGGGTAGTAGGTATTTTTCCGCTTCTTCAACGTTATTTGTAAGTATATGGAAATGCGGGAATTAACGTCTATTATCATCAATGGGGTTGTAAAAAATCATATTCTATGTATCGGGCAAATTTATAGGGGCTGCAGACAAAAAGTTAAAATTACTTTCTTATGGATACACAAGTGTATAATTTCATTCTTTTTTGTTTATCCTAAAAAATTTGGTATAAAAGATAAAGATTCTTAAGTTTGACGGGTTTTACATATGTATAGGGTTTTTGGAGTGAAGTTCTTATTGTACAATGTGGTTTATGGTAATAAAAAAGACAGGTTAACACCTGTCTTTTTTTAGTGGCAATAACTTAAGTAAACTTTGCGACTTAGGTTTGGTAGGATTTCCCGAAAATATACAAAAACGTCGCCGTAATTGCGGTTTCCCTTTCAATATTTTCCTGCCTCATTGCTGCGGGCAGGACCAAATTACCACTTAGTTCACACTGTAATCCCTAAATTATCTTCTGTTGAAACAGCCTAGGAGCTTTCCTCGGCAGGCTTAAGATGACATAGTTTCTTTTGCAACACAGGTTTCATTGGCAATACTTTCTTATCTTTGAGCTCATATTGATAAAAAGTTGGTTTCCAACTCCCCCTGCATCACTCAAAACAGGCTACGCTATTTCAGTAATAATCACGAGATCCCCCGGATTACCACATCCATAGGTTTCTCCCATAAGAATATTCTTATGAGCCTCCGCGGAAATAGGGTCATCGCCCACATGCCGTTGCAGATCGCCCCATTTCCTTTACTTCCTGAAAGAACCCCTTACTGGGCGTAAGAAGCCCAAACAAGAAACTTCATCGATGTGCCCTTTGACGGATTTTTAGCCCCGCCTTCAATCAAAATAAGTCTGACTAGGATACTGCGCCACTTTATATATTATATCATACCCAAAATATTCTTACAAGATAAGTGATTTTTATAAATAAATATTTTTATAAGGGTTATTCACAACTTGTCCACAGATTGTTTAGAAAATATGTTCTATAAATATTAAAATTATCAAAAAAGTTTAAATTTTAAGCAAATTTGGTTGCCAAGGGTGGTATCAAGTGGTAAAATGAGAACATAAACGGGTATAGAGTGGTAAGAATTATGCTAATAGGAGAATATAATCACACAGTTGACAGTAAAGGAAGAGTTAATGTGCCTGCCAAATTCAGAAATGAACTTGGGGATTCTTTTATTATGTGTAAAGGTCTAGATAAATGTATCTGGGTTTATCCACAGGATGCTTGGGAAGAACTTGCAGCAAAAATCAAAAGCTTACCAACTACCGATAGAAATGCAAGAAGATTTTCAAGATTTATTTTAGGAAGTGCCTGCGAATGTTCCCCTGATAAACAAGGCAGAACAAAAGTTGCACAGGCTCTTATAGAATATGCCGGAATAACTAAGGATATTGTTGTTGTTGGTGTTGAAGATAAAGTTGAAATCTGGGATAAAGCTCAGTGGGATAGTTTCAATGATATGTCTGATGATGATATCAATGATGTAGCTCAAGAAATGTATGAAGCGGGGATAAATATTTAAGATGAAACATATTAGCGTTTTATATAATGAAACCCTTGATATCCTAAATATAAAACCCGATGGTATTTATGTTGACGGAACAATGGGTGGAGCAGGTCATAGTGAAGGAATATGCAAAAGATTATCTGATAAGGGGACATTTATCGGAATTGACAGAGATGATTTTGTTTTTGACAGAGCAAAAGAAAGATTGTCACCTTATAAATGTAAAAAATATTTTGTAAAAGGTAATTTCCACGATGTAAAAAATATTTTACAAGAGCTTGGAATTGATAAGGTTGACGGAATGATGGTTGACCTTGGAGTGTCTTCTTTCCAAATTGATGATGAAAAACGAGGATTTTCTTTTAGGCATGACGGTCCACTTGATATGAGAATGGATAGAACCAGTGATTTTGATGCGAAGATGCTTGTTAATACATATTCCTATGAAGATTTAAAAAGAATCATAAGTGAATATGGTGAAGAACAATTTGCAGGAAATATTGCAAAACATATTATAAAAAGACGTGAAGAGAATCCGATTGAAACAACTTTTGAACTTGTAGAAATAATAAAAGCTGCAATTCCAAAAAAGTTTCACGCAAAAAAACATCCAGCGAAAAAAACTTTTCAGGCTATTAGGATAGAAGTAAATAACGAAATAGATGCACTTAAAAAATCTGTGGAGGATATGATTGATGTTTTAGATAAAGGAGGAAGGCTTGCGGTAATAACCTTTCATTCCTTAGAAGACAGAATCACAAAGAAAGTGTTTAATGATAAAAAGAAGGGTTGCACCTGCCCTAAAGATTTTCCAGTATGTGTATGCGGGAATAAGCCAAAAGTGAAAGTTCTAACGGGTAAACCTATTCTTCCTACAGGTGAAGAGATAGAAAATAACCCACGTTCAAGAAGTGCAAAGCTTAGAGCAATAGAGAAACTTTAAGTAATAATAAGAAAATTTTTCAAATATAATTTAAGGAGCAGCAAATGACAAGAAGAAATAATAATGCGCAGATTAGAAAAAATGTTAATAAAGAAGAAAAGATTTTTACAATTGATACTGTTTTATTTTTGTTTTTAGTTGCTTCGATATGTGTTTCTCTTATCACTTGGCAAAGTTACAGAATAAACAGAACGGATATTGCAATATCTAATCTTGAAAGTGAATTAAAAGAGGTTCAAATGCTAAACGACAGTTTAGAGGGGAAATTGCTGGCAAAAAGAGATTTGAAGGAAGTTCAAAAGATTGCGACAAAAAAATATGGTATGATTAAACCAAGCAGTAGCTCTTTTGTTGCAGTAGATGTAACAGATAAAACTGATTCAATTTCTTCAACAAAGAGTGCAAGTGCTCAAAATACTGAAGACGAAAGTGCTTTCTCTAAACTTTTTAGTAATTTCGTCAGCAACTAATGAAGGTGGTAACATTTGAAAACTTTTTTAGATTTAAAACGAAAGAAAAGAATTTTATTTATATTTTCCTTTGTATGTGTGCTGTTTGTTGCACTGGTTGCAAAGCTTGTATACATACAAGGATTTAAAGCAGTTGAATACGGAGATAAACAATCAGCCATGTTGATGCAGCGTCTTCCTATTACGGCAAGTAGGGGAGATATTTATGACAGAAACATGGCTTTACTTGCAAAAGACGCAACTTGTTCGAGTATTTATGTTTCTCCTGCAAGCATAGAAAAAGAAGATAAGGAAGAGGTTGCAAAATATTTAAGTGAAATGCTTGATTTAGATTATGATGATGTTTATAAAAAAGTAAATAACTCTTCTTCAAGTAATGAGCTTATAAAAAGTAAAGTTGATAACAGTATAGGTTTAGAGATAAAAAATAAAGGTTATGCCGGTGTTTCCGTAACTGAAGATAAAAAAAGATACTATACAAACGGTACTTTTGCTGCACATCTTCTTGGTTTTACGGGAACAGATCATCAAGGATTATACGGTCTTGAGGCAAGTTATAACGATGTTCTTTCAGGAAAAGACGGTGTTGTTTTATATCAAACAGACGGAAGCGGAAGAAAGATTGCATCTGGAAGTGAAATAAGGCAAGAAGCTACAGATGGAAGTAATCTTGTTCTTACAATAGACAGTGTTATACAAATGTATGCTGAGAATGCTCTTGAAACAGGTATAAAAAAGACAAAAGCGAAAAGAGCTTTGGCTATTGCCATTGATCCGTCAACCGGAGAGATGCTTGCAATGGCATCAAATCCAAGTTACGATTTGAATGACCCATGGGAACTTGATGAAGATTTTGAAGAAAACTTTAGTTCTGATTTTTATACAACTGATGATAATGGTAAGAAAAGAAAAATGACAGAAAGTGAAAAGCTTGCTTTAATGTGGGATAACCCAAACATCAGTTTAAACTATGAACCTGGTTCTACGTTTAAACCGATAACTGTTTCTGCAGCACTTGAAGAAGGTGCATTTACTACATCTTCAAGATTTTACTGTTCTGGGTATAAAGTAGTTGCGGGAACAAAGATAAGATGTTCCGTATATCCAAATGCTCATGGAAGTGAATCTTTAGAAGAAACTCTTGTTAACTCTTGTAACCCTGCTATGATGGAAATAGCAATGCGTATGGGACCTGATGTTTTTTATGATTATATATATAATTATGGATTTGGTTCTAAAACGGGAATAGATTTGGGAGGAGAAGAAAGCGGTATTTTATCTCCAAATGAAAATGTAAATATAGTAGATTATGTAACAAAATCTTTTGGGCAAGGTTTATCAACTACACCGATACAGATGTCTATGGCATTAAGCGCTGTAATTAATGGTGGATATTTATTAAAACCTCAACTTGTTAAATACGTAACAGAAGGGGAAAATAATGAAATAACCACAACATATGATAAAGAAGTAGTAAGACAAATTATTTCAAGTGATACTTCCACTACCATGAGGAAATATCTAAGAAGTGTTGTAACAAAATCCAGTGTATTATCACAGTATGATTCAGATGATTTAAAAATGGGTGGTAAAACAGGTACGGCACAAAAGATAATAGATGGTAAATATTCTCACTCAAAATATGTAACAAGCCTTTTTGGATTTGCACCATATGATAATCCTCAAATTGCAGTTATTGTAATTTTGGATGAACCTGTAAACGGAAGTTCCGGAAGTACCACTGCTACTCCGATTGCAGCAGAAATTCTTGAAAATTCACTTAACTATTTGAATACAAAATCTGATTCTGACAGTGAAGATGTTAAGACATTAAATGCAAAGGTTGTTGTTCCTGATGTAAGAGGTGAAAGCTTAACCGATGCAAAGAGTCTTCTTGATTCATTAAACATAGATTATGAAGTAAAATACAAGACTAAAAATATAAAGGATAATGATGCAATAGTAATCAGTCAAACTAATGTACAGGAAACTTACAGTAAGAAAATTACCATTACTGTTGACAGCTCTTCTTCGACGGAAGTAACTATGCCTGACTTAACGGGTATGAGTGTTCAAAGCGCAAACGAAGCATTGACGAAGCTGGGACTTACCATAGAAGTTAAAGGCGGAGGTATTGCAACGAAACAGAGTGTTAAAGCCGGTACAAAAGTTAAGAAGGGAACAAAAGTAACAGTAACCTTTGAATATGTTGATTAATTATTTTGTATTTTATATATAAGATATTTTAACAAAAGCCAAAAAGTGATATAATAATGCGGATATTGAAGTTTGAGGTAGAAAATGCATAGTATTGATATATTAAAATTAGAAAAAATGCTTGACGGCAAAATTATTAAAGAGGGTAATAATAAAATAATAACCGATGTGGTAATAGACAGCAGGCTTGCAAAAGAGGGAAGTGTATTCTTTGCACTTCCCGGAACTGCATTTGACGGACATGATTTCGTTAAAAAAGCAGTCGAGAATAAAGCTTGCTGTTGTGTCGTTACTAAACTTGTTGAAGACGCAGACTGTTATCAAATTAAGGTTGAAGATACTCTAAAGGCTCTTTATGATATGGCAAAAAGTTATAAAAGTGAATTTAAGATTCCATTTATAGCTTTAACGGGAAGTGCCGGTAAGACAACCACAAAAGATATGGTTGCCAGTGTTTTATCAAGTAAGTATAATACCATGAAAACAATAGGCAATTATAACAGCACAACGGGTGCTCCTCTTACTTTATTTAACTTAAATAAAGAACATGAGATTGCAGTTGTTGAAATGGGAATGAACCATAAAGGTGAAATTGAAAAAATAAGCTTACTTGTTGAACCTGATTTTGGAATAATAACAAATGTAGGTGTAACCCATATTGAAAATTTGGGAAGCAAAGAGAATATTTTTAAAGCAAAAATGGAAATTACAAAAGGACTTAAAAAAGGCGGTACTCTTGTTGTAAACGCAGATAATGAGTTCTTTAAAGATTATAAAAACAATGAATTCAATATTGTAAAAATAGGAATAGAAAACGGAGATTTTAAAGCTTACGATATTGTTTATGATAAAAGCGGTGTGAGTTTTGAAGTTAAATATAACGATAAAGAATATTCTTTTAAATTGAAAACTCCTGCAAAATACAGCGTTTATAACGGACTTGTAGCAATATATACAGGATTTGCTTTTGGACTTACTTATGAGCAGATACAAAAAGGACTTGAAAGTTTTAAAGCAAGTAAAAACAGAATGGATATAGAAGATTATGATGGAATGACTCTTATAAATGATACCTATAATTCAAACCCTGATGCTTTAAGAGAGGCGCTTGGTTTACTTAAGAACATAAGTGGCAATAATAGAAAAGTAGCGGTTCTCGGAGATATGTTTGAACTTGGAGAAAAAAGTGAAAAACTACACTTTGAATGTGGAAAAGATATAGTAAAAAACGAAGTTGACTTTCTTATTACTGCGGGAGAACATAGCAGGCAAATAGGAGAGGGCGCCGTTTATTACGGTTTTGACAGAAATAATATAAAACATTTTGATTCAAAAGAAGACTTAATGAAGCAAATTGAAAAGTTAACACTTAAAGGAGATTATATTTTATTTAAAGCATCGAGAGGAATGGCTTTTGAAGATGTAATCGCTAGCCTAAAAAGGGGAGGTAATTTATAATGATATATGTAATTCTTTCAACTCTGATTTCATTTGCAATAGTAGTATTATTAACACCTAAATTTATTCCTTTTTTACAAAGACTAAAAATGGGGCAGACGATAAGGGAGCTTGGTCCTAAGAGTCATTATAAAAAGGCAGGTACTCCTACAATGGGCGGACTTGTAATGATGCTTGGTATTTTAGTTACATGTGCATTATTTTTTACAAAAGCTGACGGAGATTTGATATTTGCTTTATTTGTAACATTGATTTTCGGTCTTATAGGCTTTTTGGATGATTATATAAAAATGGTTCAAAAAAACAGATTAAATTCTGAGGGTGGAGTTCTTGTTCCATATCTTGGAATGCTTCCAATACAGAAATTGCTTTTACAATTTTCGGCTGCGGGTGCTGTTGCAGTTTATGCAGCATTTCATCCAACAATAGGAACAAGTATTGTAATACCTTTTACCAATATTGTATGGAATATGGGTATATTTTATATTCCGTTTGTTATTATAGCAATAGTTGCTGTCGTTAATGCGGCGAATTTGACAGACGGATTAGACGGACTTGCATGCGGAGTTACCATGATAATATTATTCTTTTTCTTGGTATTTTCTCTTGCAAACGGATTTACTTCTATGAATATATTTACTGCCAGCGTAATAGGAGCATGCCTTGGCTTTTTATGCTATAATGCTCACCCTGCTTCGATTTTTATGGGAGATACAGGTTCAATGGCTCTTGGCGGTGCGGTTGTAATAGTTTCTATTTTTACAAGATCAGAACTTTACATTTTAATCGCAGGAGGAATATATCTTATAGAAGCATTATCGGTTATATTACAAGTTTTCTATTTTAAGAAAACAGGCGGTAAAAGACTTTTCAAAATGGCACCTATACATCACCATTTTGAACTTTTGGGACATCATGAAACAAAAATAGTAACTTGTTTTTGGATTACTACGGCAGTACTTGTTTTAATATCATTGCTGTCACTTCCAATTATGTTTGGTTAAGGAGAAAAAAATGGAATTAAAAAATGGAATATATATGGTTGTAGGTGGAGGCAGAAGCGGTGTTTCCGTTTCAAGATTTCTTTCATCTCAAAATAAGAAAGTATATTTAACAGATACAAAAGAATATGAAGATATAGCAAAGCTTGGATTTGGAATAGACACTTTGGTTGATGATGAAAATATTAAATTTATTCTTGGAAGACAACCAAGTGAAGAGGAAATAAAAGAGTGTGAAATGGTTATAGTTTCACCATCTGTTCCTCCAAAGGCTTTTCCTATTGTTACAGCAAAGAAAAATAATATTCCTTTTTACAGTGAATTTGAATTTGCAAACAGCTTTTGCAAAGGTTATAAAGTTGCAATAACAGGTACAAACGGTAAGACAACAACTACTACACTTGTTGGTGAAATATTTAAAAATGCCGGGTATGAAACATATGTAAACGGAAATATCGGAGATGCATTTATTAACGATGCGGCAAAGGGAGATGAAAACAGCGTTTATTCTCTTGAAATAAGTTCATATCAACTTGAAATGACAGATAAGTTTAAACCTAATGTTGCTATAATTACAAATATTACTCCTGATCATTTGGAAAGACACGGAAGCTTTGAAGAATATGTCAGAGTTAAAGGAAACGTATTTTTAAATCAAGACGAAAATGATTATCTTATCGTAAATAAAGAAGATAATGTTGTAATGGAACTTAGCAAAAAAGCTAAAAGCAATGTTTTGACTTTTACTACAAAAGACGATAAAGATGCAAACGCATATTTGGAAAACGAAAATATAATGATTAACTTTAAAGGCGAAGTTTTTGAACTTATAAACATAAATAAGCTTAAATTATATGGACTTCACAATGTAATGAATGTTATGTGTGCATCTTTGGCAGGAATTGTAAAAGGCGTAAAAAAAGAAAATCTTGTTAATACTTTAGAAAATTTCAAAAGTGTTGAACATAGAATTGAATATGTTGATACGGTTGACGGAATAGAATATATAAACGATTCTAAAGGCACAAATGTAGATGCGACCGTAACGGCAATAAAGGCAATGAAGAAAAAAACGGTTTTAATGCTTGGAGGGTATGACAAACAGACACCTTTCGACGATTTGGCACAAAACCTTAATGATAATATTAAATGTAGTGTTCTTTATGGAGTTGTAAAAAACAAAATAAAGGATACATTTGATAAATACGGATATAAAAATTATGTTGTTGTAGAAGATGATTTTATTAAAGCTTGTGAAGAAGCTACAAAACTTGCAAATGAAGGGGAATGCGTTCTTCTTTCTCCTGCGACTTCAAGTTTTGATATGTTTGATGATTATGAGCAAAGGGGAAGAGTATTTAAAGAATACGTAAACAAACTGAAAGGATAATTATATGAGAGAAGTAAGAAAAAGAAAAGGGACAATGGATTATTGGCTTCTTCTTACAGTAATAGGTTTAACTGTTTTTGGTATAATATCTATTTTTTCTGCAAGTATGTATAATTCGGGTCTTGAAGGAAGTCCTTTTTCCTATTTTACAAAGCAGCTTATATTTGCCATCATAGGAACCTTTCTTATGATTACCATTTCAAATATAGATTATAAAGTGGTAAAACATTTTGCGCCAATAGTAATGATAGGTGCAATATTACTTCTTATTTTGGTTTTGTTTATAGGTGTTGATGTTAATGGTGCAAAAAGATGGATTGATATAAAAATCGGTACGATTCAACCAAGTGAATTTACAAAGGTTGCACTTATTTTATATTTGTCTTATTCGATTGAAAAGAAAAAAGAACTTATAGGAACTTTTAAATACGGAATTTTACCTTATATAGGTCTTGCAATGATTGTATGCGGACTTATTGCTTTGGAGCCTAACCTTAGTACTGCAACGATTATTGGTGCACTTATTGTAGGTATGTTAATAATCGGTGGAATGAATTTAAAATGGTTTATTCCAATTGCCGGACTGGGTGTTTCGGGTATTATATTCATGATTATAACTACTCCTTGGAGAATTACCAGAATGCTTACTTTCTTAGATCCATGGGAAGATATACAAGGTTCTGGTTGGCAGATTTGTCAATCTTTAATGGCTCTTGGTTCTGGAGGTTTACTTGGTAGAGGATTTGGAGAAGGAAAAGCAAAACTTCTTTTTATGCCGGAACCTCAAAATGACTTTATTTTTGCTCATATAGGAGAAGAAATGGGGCTTATTTGTGGAATAATACTTATTGCGGTATATTTATTTTTAATATGGAGATGTATCGTTATAGCTTTAAATGCTCCGGATTCTTTCTCAATGTTATTTAGTGGGGGAATGGCAGGGTTGCTTGGAATGCAGGTATTTATCAATATCGGTGTTGCAACAGCGCTTTTACCTGTAACAGGTATGCCTCTTCCTTTTGTAAGTGCGGGTGCTTCCTCACTTATTTCTCTGATGTGCGGTATGGGGGTAGTTCTTAATATATCAAAACACTGCCGTATATAAGTAAATTATGGAAAATAATTTTTATAAAAGGATTAATGTTAAAATTAATCCTTTTATAAAATAAAGTTATTTAATAGTTTTTTAATTTTAAATTTATCAAAAAATAATTAAGAGTTATATAATATTGTTCTTATAGAGAGGAAAAGAAATGAAAATTTTAATTGCAGGCGGTGGAACAGGCGGACATATTTATCCTGCTGTTGCCATAGCAAATCAGATAAAATATGAATATCCTGATGCTGAAATTGTTTTTGCTGGAAGAAATGACTGTATGGAAGCTGATATAGTTCCAAAGGCAGGTTATGAACTTAATAACATAAGAATATACGGTTTTGAAAGATACTATTCTAAATTAAAAAAATTATCTGTATTTTTCAAAATGTTTAGAGGCTATAACGACGCAAGAAAGCTTGTAAATAGTTTTAATCCTGATATTGTTATAGGTACCGGAGGGTTTGTTTCCGGTCCTGTTGTGCTGGCAGGAGCTTTAAAAGGTAAACCTACTCTTATACATGAACAAAATGCAGTTCCCGGATTTACTACAAGAACACTTTCAAAATGGGCAGACATCGTATGTTCAAGTTTTGAAAATACAAAAGAATATGTAAAACATCCTGAAAGGGTTGTATATACAGGTAATCCAGTAAGAAGAGAGTTTGGGTTATATAACAGAGAAATTGCAAGAAAGACTTTGGGAATAGATTCTGATAAAAAAGTTATAGTATGTTTCGGGGGAAGCCTTGGTGCTAAAAATTTAAATGATGCCATGCTTTCTTTAATTGATGAATATAAAAATGATGATGATATCTATATTTGTCATGTAACCGGTAAAAACGGATATGAAGATTTCCTTGAAAATGCAAAGAAAAGAGGATTGAATTTCGGAGAAATTCATAACGTTGAAATAAAAGACTATGTTTATGATATGCCTGTACTTTTAAATGCTGCTGATCTTGTTATAGCAAGAAGCGGAGCAGGTGCTATTGCGGAAATTACATATGTGGGATTAGCGGGAATATATATTCCTTATCCGTTGGCTGCCGATGATCATCAAAGAAAAAATGCTGAAGAGGTAGAAAGTGCCGGAGCGGGTATTATGATACTTGATGATGAATTAAACGGGGACAGACTTATTGATGAAGTTAAGAAGATTATATGTAACGAAAGTTATTTTAAACAAATGAGTTATATGTCAAAACTTCTATCAATAAAAGACAGTGCAGAACGTATTGTGGACGAAGTGGAAAAGCTTACTAAAAACAAATAAAAATTATATAACCTTCAAAGCTATGTATTCACAATAATAAAATAATATGAATATTATAAACTAAATGGCTTTGGAGGTAGTTTATGGAAAGTTTCGTTATTGAAGGCGGAAAAAGATTAAGCGGTGAGATTGATTTACAGGGATGCAAAAATGCTGCTTTACCTATTTTGGCAGCATCGGTTTTAAATAAATCGGAAAGTATTATTCATAATGTTCCCGATATAGAAGATGTAAATACTATGATTGAAATGCTTAAGGATTTAGGCTGTTATGTCGAAAAGAAAGGTCATAGTGTAATTGTTAATTCTAAAGATATAAATAAAGTAAAATTAAATGATAAACTTTTAAGGAAAATGCGCTCTTCTCTTATTTTAATGGGAGCTGTATTGTCTCTTGAAAGGGAATGTAGTTTTTCTATGCCCGGCGGATGTGATATAGGACTTAGACCCATAGATTTACATATTAAGGCTTTAAAACAACTTGGGTGTGTAATGATAGAGGAAAATGGCGTAATCACATTAAAGGGTGAAAAAATTAAAGGCAGGAATATTCAGCTTGATTTTCCAAGTGTCGGCGTAACGGAAAATATTATTCTTGCTTCTGTTTTGGCAGAAGGTGTTACGGCAATAGGAAACCCTGCAAAAGAACCAGAGATAATTGATTTACAAAATTTCTTAAACAGTATGGGAGCGAGAGTTTACGGTGCAGGAGGAAATACCGTATATATAGAAGGGGTTAGAAGCTTAAAAAATACCGAATATACAATAATGAGTGACAGAATAGTATGTGGGACGTTTATGTGTCTTGCAAATATGACCTCTTCAAGTTTCTTTATAAAAAATGCAAAGCTTGATACTATGAAAGCTGTTTATTACAAACTTCTTGAAACAGGTGAAAATTTTAAAATTTACAGTGACGGTATTTTGGTAAGAGGCAGTGATAATATTAAGCCTTTAAAATCTCTTATTACTCTTCCTTATCCAGGTTTCCCTACGGATATGCAGTCTCAAATGGGAGCAATGCTATCAATTGCGAATGGGGTAAGTATAATTAACGAAACGATATTTGAAAATAGATTTAAATATACTTTGGAACTTATAAGAATGGGGGCAAAAATGAATGTAAAGGGAAGTACACTTGTTGTTGAAGGCGTAGATAAACTTTACGGCGCACAGGTATATGCTCCTGATTTAAGAGGCGGAGCGAGTCTTATTATTGCTGCTTTGGCGGCAGAGGGAAAAAGTATAGTAAGTGATATACATCATATAAAAAGAGGTTACGAAAATATAGATAATATAATAAACTCTCTTGGAGGGAAAATAAAAAAAGTTAAGGTGTAGTTATGAACAGAAGCTATTATGAAGCTAAAACTTACAGACCAAGAAAAAAAAGAAGAAAAAGAAGAAGCAGGTTTTTTAATTCTAAATCACTTCTTATTATTTTCGTACTTTTAATTGTTGTAACAGGGGCTATTTTTATAACTACATCGGATTTATTTAATATAGAAAGTATTGAAGTTGAAAATAATCAAATAGCTACCAAAGAGGAGATTATTGCCAGAAGCGGTATTTTGGAAGGAGAGAATATATACTCTTTTTCCGCATCAAAAGCAGAGGAAGCAATAGAGCAAATTACAGTTGTAAAAAAGGCAAATATTCACAGAAAATATCCTAATACTATTGTTATAGACATAGAGGAAAGATCTCCTTTTTTCATTCTACAACAAAGTAAAACATATTATGATGTAGATGAAGATGGAAAAGTTATATCTTCTTCAAATACTTTAGTGAGGTATGATGTTCCGATTGTAACCGGTATAGAAGTTAAAGATATAGAAGAAGGAACAAATTTATTTGATATGGATGATGTGAAAATTCAAACTTTGAAACAAGTATTTGAATTTTTAAAAGAAAATGATCTGTTAAAAAATGTTTCTCAGTTTTATGTAAATAAAGACGGAGAATATAATTTATATTTTACAAACGGAAGCGTTCTTCAGTTTGCAAACTATACAGCATTTTCATATCATGAAGATTTTGTAAAATATTTTATACAAAACATGGATATGAAGCAGAAAGTAGAGCTTATTGAAGGGGTAAATCCAATATATAGTAAAATATAAAATATGGTGTCAGATATGTAGTAAAAATAACAAAAAAGTATTGCATATATTTAAAAATAATATTAAAATAGAATATAATTAGTTTACTATGTTTAGGAGGAGTTATTATGCCATACGAAATGGAAGATATACATATGGGTAATTTTGCTGATATAAGAGTAATCGGCGTTGGCGGAGGTGGAAACAACGCTGTAAATAGAATGATAGAAGGAGGACTTCAAGGCGTAAGATTTGTTGCAGTTAATACTGATGCACAAGCCTTGAGTGAATCTTTAAGTGAAAATAAAGTTCAAATCGGAGAAAGAACAACAGGTGGACTTGGTGCAGGCGCTAACCCTCAAGTTGGACAAGAATCTGCAGAAGAAAGCACAGATGATTTAAAGAAAATCGTAGAAGGAGCAGACCTTTTATTCATCACAGCAGGAATGGGTGGTGGTACAGGTACAGGAGCAAGCCATGTAATTGCAAAAATTGCAAAAGATCTTGGTATTTTAACTATTGCCGTTGTAACAAGACCATTTGCCTTTGAAGGAAAAGTTAGAGCTTCAAATTCTGATTTAGGTATAAGACTATTAAGAGAACATGTTGATGCTTTAGTTGTTATTCCAAATGAAAAATTACTTACACTAGCAGATAAAAACACAACATTTAAAGATGCTTTAAAATTAGCTGATGATGTATTATCACAAGGGGTTAGAGGTATCTGTGACTTAATCGGTATTACAGGTATCGTAAACTTAGACTTCTCTGATGTTAAGACAATAATGAAAGATGCCGGAATGGCTCATATGGGTGTTGGTTATGGTACAGGCGAAGATAAAGCTGTAGAAGCTGTTACTGAAGCCGTTAAATCTCCTCTATTAGAAACAAGTATTAAAGGTGCAACGGGCGTTATCATTAATATTACAGGTGGAGAAGACTTATCATTGTTCGAAATTAACAAAGCTGCCGAAATAGCAAGAGAAGAAGCTGACCCTGATGCTAACGTAATCTTTGGTGCGGCTATTGATCCAAGCTTAGAAGATAGTGTTAAAATTACAATTATCGCAACAGGTTTCAACATGAAAGCAAAAAATGGACAACTTGTTGATATAGTTGAAGAAGATAAAGATGATGATAAAGAACAACCTGTAAAGAAGAAAGAAAGCAAAAATGACTGGGGAGATATTCCTGATTTCTTAAAAGATTCTTTATCAAGAAGAGATAGAAATGATTTTGAATAAAAATAGAAAGACCGCATATGCGGTCTTTTTTATTAAAGAAAGAACCTGTGAAGAACTATTTTAAATAAAAAAGGAAAATAAAAAAACACATCAATATGATGTGTTTTATCTTATTTCATAATCGTCATATCCCGAAGTGTCTTTTTCCGGCATAATCCATGAAAGAACAAAATATAAAATTACAAATGGTATCGTCATTGTCAGCAATGTAAGCATAACATATATAACTCTTAAAATTGTAACATCAATATTAAGGTATTCACTGAATCCTTTTAATACACCACAAAATTTTGCTCCGTATCTTGTTTTGTATAATTTCTTTTTCATTGTTTCCTCGTTTATTAATTTATATCATAATTTGAATATTCTATTTTTTCTTCACTTGGAATAATTAATGCTAAAATGATATATAACATTATTGATGGTATACCATAAAAAATTAAACATGAAAGTATAAATATAAAACGTAATATTATTGTATCAACTCCGATATATTCACAAATTCCGTTTAATACGCCGAAAAACATTGAACCATGTTTCTTTTTATAAAGTTTTTTACTCCGCATATAATACCTTTTCTTTCTTAATATTAAATTGATTTAAATTATACGCAAAATATTATATCATTAAATTTTATTTTTAGCAAGAAAAATTATATATATGAAAATAATCATATATATTTTACATTATATTTTATTGAAAAAAAGATGTTTGGGTAATATAATTAAAATATATATAAAAGAAAGTTAGGTGATTTAAAGTGAATATTGTAGCAGATTTACACACACATACAAACGTATCTCATCATGCATATTCTACAATTATTGAAATGTGCAAAGGGGCAAAAAAAGCAGGACATATTGCTATAGGGAATACAGATCATGGTCCTGCAATGGAAGACGGAGCTCATCAATGGCATTTTCAATCTCTTCAAATGTTTATTCCAAGAATTCTTGAAGGCGTATATGTTTTAAGAGGTGCTGAAGCAAATATACTTCAACCTGACGGAAGGCTTGATATACCGGATCATGTGCTTGATACTTTGGATTATGTAGTTGCATCAATTCATAATGAAACTTTCCTTGAAAGAGATCCTGACAGAATTACCGAAATAATGCTTAAAGTACTTGAAAATCCAAGAGTAGATATTTTGGGACATTTAGGTTCTCCTGCGTTCAAATTTGACTATGAAAAAGTTATTTCAAAATGTAATGAATATGACAAAGTTGTTGAAGTAAACAATAACTCTTTTTATGCAAGAAAGGGAAGCAAAGAAAATTGCCTTGAAATAGCAAAGTTATGTAAAAAATATGAAGTGCCTATTTCTGTTAACTCAGATGCTCATTTTTGTCTTGGAGTAGGTAAAATAGATAGAGCAAGAGGAATAATAGAAGCAGCGGGATTCCCTGAAGAACTTATTATAAATGCAAGTGCAGAGAATTTACAAAATTATTTTATGAGAAAAAAAGGTCTTGATATTTTGGGAGAAATTCAAAAAGGCGAAAATAATACTTTGGAATAAAAAAGAAGCATATGCTTCTTTTTTTATTTTTTCAAACTGTCCGGAACGGCTTCGGTCTTTAAATATAAACTTCCCAGAGTATCGTGGGTTATTGTTATTCCGTTTTCTTCTTTTGTGACTGCATAAGTTAATACATCTTTCTCATTTTGTTTTATTACTAAAAGTAGTTGTTTATCTTCTTCCTTTATTTCATATTTAAAATCGCTTTTAACATCCTCAAAGATTATGCTTCCTGTATAATCACTGTTAAAAACATAATAGAAGTTTAGATTTGAATAATCGATTTCTTTTTTGTCTACATTAACTTTTTCAAGTTTATATTCTCCTGTTATATCTACCGGTTTATTATTTTTCATACCTGACATTATCCCAAAAATTGCAAGAATTATAACAAGTAGTACGGTAACGGATATAAATATGATATTTTTTCTATTCATGCAAAACCTCCATAATTTATATATTAAAATATATGGTTAAAAGTTTTTATATATGCATTTATTTTAAGCAATAGTATATAAATTATTTATGGGATAAAACCATGTGCTAAAATGATAATTAAGTTTTTATATTAATCAAATTTTATACATATATTAGTTTCATAAAGCTTATTTAATATATAAATTAAACAGAAAATATTACATTTTAGTTGACTTAAGTGCCATAAATTAACTATAATAAAAATGTTAATGTTAAATCGAAATAGTTATAAATAAGGAGAAATAAATGGACAATTATAACTTTAAAGAAATAGAAAAAAAATGGCAAGATATTTGGGATAAAGAACAATGTTTCCATGCAGTAACAGGACTTGACAAACCTAAATATTATGCTTTGGTTGAATTCCCTTATCCATCAGGACAAGGTCTTCACGTAGGTCATCCAAGACCATACACTGCTCTTGATATAGTTTCAAGAAAAAAGAGAATGCAAGGATATAACGTACTTTTCCCAATGGGATTTGATGCGTTTGGTCTTCCAACAGAAAACTATGCAATCAAAACAGGTGTTCATCCTGCAATTGTTACAAAAAACAATATTGCTAACTTCAAAAGACAACTAAAATCTCTTGGTTACTCTTTTGACTGGCAAAGGGAAATTGATACAACAGATCCAAAATATTATAAATGGACACAATGGATTTTCTTGCAATTATTTAAAAAAGGACTTGCTTATAAGAAAGAATTCCCAATAAACTTCTGTACAAGCTGTAAAGTTGGTCTTGCAAATGAAGAAGTCGTAAACGGCGTTTGTGAAAGATGTGGGGGAGAAGTTGTAAGAAAAGTTAAAAATCAATGGATGCTTAAAATTACTGAATATGCAGACAGACTTATTGACGATTTAGATGATCTTGACTTTATTGACAGAGTAAAATCAAGTCAAAAGAACTGGATTGGCAGAAGTTATGGTGCTGAAATTAATTTTGAAATTAAAGACAGTGATGAAAAATTAACTGTATATACAACAAGACCGGATACAATTTACGGTGCAACATATATGGTTATATCTCCTGAACATCCTGTAATCGAAACATTAAAAGATAAAATAACAAATTATGATAAAGTAGTTGAATATAAAGAAGAAGCTGCTAAGAAATCTGATTTTGAAAGAACAGAACTTAATAAAGAAAAAACAGGTGTAAAACTTGAAGGTATAAGTGCTATAAATCCTATTACAGGAAAAGAAATAAGCGTTTTTGCTTCTGATTATGTACTTATGACATACGGAACAGGTGCAATTATGGCTGTACCTGCTCATGATACAAGAGACTATGAATTTGCAAAAGTATTCGATTTACCTATCGTTGAAGTTGTAAGCGGCGGAGATATTGAAAAAGAAGCCTACACAGGAGACGGTAAGCTTGTAAATTCTCCATTGATTGATGGTTTAGATATTAAAGAAGCAAAAGAAAAAATGACACAAATCGTTGAAGAAAGAGGAATCGGAAGAAGAAAAACTAACTTCAAACTTCGTGACTGGGTATTCTCTCGTCAAAGATATTGGGGAGAACCTATTCCAATTATAAACTGTCCTCACTGTGGATTCGTTCCGCTTGATGAAAGCGAACTTCCTCTTACACTTCCGGATATAAAAGATTATAAACCAACTGATGACGGTGAAAGTCCACTTAAAAATATGCCTGAGTGGTATAAGGTTAAATGTCCTAAATGTGGTGCTGATGCTGAAAGAGAAACTGACACAATGCCTCAATGGGCCGGTTCAAGCTGGTATTATTTAAGATATACAGATCCTGATAATGATGAAGCTCTTGCAAGCGAAGAAGCTATTAAATATTGGATGAATGTAGATTGGTATAATGGTGGTATGGAACATACTACACTTCACTTGTTATATTCTCGTTTCTGGCATAAATTCTTATATGATATTGAAGTTGTAAATACAAAAGAACCTTATCAAAAGAGAACAAGTCATGGTATGATTTTAGGTGAAAATCATGAAAAGATGTCTAAATCAAAAGGTAATGTAGTTAACCCTGATGAAGTTGTAGACGAATTCGGTGCTGATACTTTAAGAACATATGAAATGTTTATAGGGGACTTTGAAAAAGTTGCTCCATGGAGTGAAAACGGAGTTAAAGGTTGTAAGAGATTTTTAGACAGAGTTGCTAAAATGGAAGATTTAGTGGTTGATGGAGAAGAATATTCTAAAGAACTTACTACTTTAATGCATCAAACAATTAAGAAAGTAAGTGAAGATTATGAAACTCTTAAATTTAACACTGCAATAGCTCAACTTATGAAACTTACAAACGAAGTTTATGACAAAGGAAAAATAAATAAAGCAGAATTTAGAACATTCCTTATTTTACTTAACCCTGTTGCTCCTCATCTAACAGAAGAATTATGGCAAAGAGCAGGATTTGAAGGATATTTACATCAAGCTTCTTGGCCTGAATATGATGAAGAAAAAACAATTGCCGATGAAATTGAAATTCCAATTCAAATTAATGGTAAATTTAAAGGTAAAGTAGTTGTAGACAGAAATGCTTCTGAAGAAGAAGTTAAAGAAGCAGTACATGCTCAAAAAGCTGTACAAAATATTCCTGAAGGTAAGAAAATCGTTAAGGAAATTTATGTAAAAGGTAGAATTTACAATATTGTTATAAAATAAATAAAAAAAGGTTGTGGTTTTAATCACAGCCTTTTTTTGTGAAAAAAAAGAGAGTCTTACAAAAATGTAAGACTCTCTTTTATTCCCTATTTGAAAAGTATGTAATAAAATTTTTTATTATTATATCACAATATTTTCTTATAAACATCAAAAAAACATAAAGTTAATTAATTCTTAATATTTGTAATATTTTATTAAGGAATATAAAAAAATATCATTCTTATAATATATATAGCAATATATAAAATAGCAATAAAAGAAAGAATGCAAGTTCTGGTTTTTCTATTCATTTTAAAAAAATACTTTTCGTTAGAAGTAATAAGTAAAATTAAAAAGGGAATAGATAATATAAACAAAGGATGATAATAAAAAGCTTGTTTTATATTACCATTCAAAAAAGAAATTAACGCTCTTGTTGTCCCGCAAAAAGGGCAAGGTAGTCCTAGAATATATCGTATAGGACAGTTTATTTTTGTTATATTTATAATAAAAGCGTATAAGGCTATTACTATTAAAATTAAAATGTATTTTTTGATATTTTTCTTTTTCATAGATAATATAATTTAATATACTTTCTTTTTTATTTTAATATAATATAAAACATTTTTTTAGTCAAACTATCCTTTTCCATTTCCTAAGAAAAACTAAATAATAAAGGTTTTTATTGACATAAAACCTTTAACCATTATATACTTAAATTACGATATACATGTAGAATGAGAGGAGAAAATTATGGAACAAAATAAAGTAGATATGTTTTTAATGTCAAATGCTGAATATTTTCCTGAAGAAAATATGATGTTAATAAGAGAAAGGTTGCAAGCGCTTCCTGATGAATGTTTTGTTCAACTATCAACAATGCAGTTTAAATCACCTGTTGTAATGTTGGTTGTTTCTTTATTCGTTGGTGGTTTTGGTGTTGATAGAATGATGCTTGGTGAAGTTGGACTTGGTGTATTGAAACTTCTTACAGCTGGTGGATGTGGTATCTGGACTATAATAGATTGGTTTATGATTATGGGAAATACAAAAGAAAAGAATGTATTGAAATTAATGAATGCTATAAATATGATACAATCTAATCCTTATGGTCAAACAAATTATAATAATCAATATAATCAATACAACCAATATAATCAAGATAACCAAAATGATAATATTATAGATGTTGACGAACAATAAAAATAAACATTAATTAAAAAAGGAAGAATAATCATTCTTCCTTTTTTGTATGATATAAATTTTTTATACCATATAATATTAAGTTTGAGAGGTAATATAATTAGGGAGGGTTTCCTATTTGGCTTTTAATTTAAATGAAAGACAATCAGTACAGTCACATTGTGTTGGATGTGATTCATGTGTACCTACCTTGATTGAATCAAGAGAACAATAGTTACAATCATTACAGTTATATTCGCAGCTTTTAACATCGCATTCGATTGAAGTATTTTTATTCATGTTTTTCCTCCTATATTTTAAAATCGTAACTTTTGGTTACGTATTTAGTATGTGAAGAAAAAATAAAAATATTATTTTATTTTGTTAAATCATCTAAACTTTTAAAGGTATATCCTTCCTTTTTAAGTGTTGTAATTAAATCCTTTAAAACTAAGCTGTTTGTTTTTGATGTTGAATGTAAAAGCATTACACATCCGTTATGCATTCTAGGCATTATTTTTTCAAATACACTGCTAAAACTTTTTTGTTCGTTATTGTTCCAGTCAACATATGCAAGTGACCAAAAAATTGTTTTATATCCCATGCTGTTTGCAATAGAAAGAGTATGCTCGTTGAACGTTCCTTCCGGAGGCCTTAAATATTTTTTTAATTCTTTACCTGTTGTTTTTTTGTATAAATCTTCCAAATCTGTAAGTTGTTTTTTGAATTCTTCGTCACTTACATATCTTAAATCTTTGTGTGAATATGTATGATTTCCTACTATATGACCTTCATTAATCATTCTTTTTACCAAATCGGGATTTTTTTCTATGTAATTACCTACCAGAAAAAAGGCGGCAGGGACTTTTTCTTCTTTTAAGGTGTCGAGTATTTTAGATGTATATCCATTTTCATAACCTGCATCAAATGTAAGATAAATAACTTTTTGATTTTCATCTCCCACATAGTACGCATTATATTTTTTTAATGTTTCCTTATCTGCATTTCCTACAGGTTGTTTATTTTCTTTATAATTTCCAAGTCCCCACTGAGTTTTATCAATACCGGCATTGATATTATGTAAAAAAAGGATAAATATTGTAGTTAAAAAAATAATGAATATTAAAATAGAAAAAAACATTTTTATTTTTTTACCGTTTAAATTAATCATAAAAAGCCTCCTAATAAATTATATTTAGAAAGTTAATTTTTATGATTAATTATAGTATTTGTTTATAAAAAGAAAAAAACACCTTGCGGTGCTTTTTTCCCTAAAACAAAACAATATCAATTTCAAAGGGTAAAAATATATTATATAAAATTTGGAAACATTAATTTTATATTTCTATATTTTACATTGCCATTATAAATAATATATATTAAATTAAAATGATAAAAAAATTAATAAATAATAAATTTTATTTTTATTATTGCCTTTTTATAAGATTTTATTCAAAAAATTTTTAAAATAAGGATATATAAAGTTTATTAAAGGTTTTGTTGGTGCTTAAAATTGACATTGATTTTATATAGTGATATAATTTTTTAGTTAATGAATATTAGCGTGCTTATGCACATTTTATAAAATAAAAAAAGTTAGAAGGATGAATTAATGAAGAAAGAAAATATAAGAAATATTGCAATCATTGCCCATGTAGACCACGGTAAAACTACATTAATAGATGCAATGCTTAAACAAAGCGGTACATTCAGAGAAAATGAAGATGTAAATGAAAGAGTAATGGACTCAAATGATCTTGAAAGAGAAAGAGGAATTACTATTTTAGCTAAAAATACATCAGTATACTATGATGATATTAAAATCAACATTGTAGACACACCTGGACATGCTGACTTCGGGGGAGAAGTTGAAAGAAGTCTTTCTCTTGTAAATGGAGTTATTCTTCTTGCTGATGCTTTTGAAGGTTGTATGCCTCAAACAAGATTTGTTCTTAAAAAAGCATTGGAACAAAACTTACCTGTAATAATAGTTATAAACAAAGTAGATAGAGAAAATTCAACACCTGAAAAAATTGCCGATGATGTATTGGAATTATTTATAGATCTTGAAGCTGATGAAAGCTATCTTGATTCAAAAGTTCTTTTTGCTTCTGCAAAACAAGGCTGGGCAAGTGAAACACCTGTAAAAAAAGATGATAACCTTGAAGTATTATTTAAGGCTATAAAAGAAAATATTCCTTGTCCTACAGGAGATGAAGAAAAGCCTTTCCAATTCCTTGTATCAAACATTGAATATGATGAATACACAGGAAGACTTGCAATCGGTAAAATTGAAAGAGGTCATGTTCAAGCAAATGACATGGTAAGTATTGCAAGAAAAGAAGGAAATGTTACAAAAGGTAAAATTTCTCAACTTTATACTTATGAAGGACTTAAAAAAGTTCCTTGTCAAAAGGCAAGCGCCGGAGAAATCGTATGTATAGCAGGTATTGCAGATATTAACATAGGAGAAACAATCGGAGCTGTTGACAATGTAGAGGCTGTTCCTTTTGTTGAAATAGATAAACCTGTACTTTCAATGAACTTTTCCGTAAACACTTCACCACTAGCCGGAATGGACGGAAAATATGTAACAAGCAGACATCTTAGAAACAGATTATTCAGAGAACTTCTATCAAATATTTCTCTAGAAGTAAAACCTACTGACAGTGCAGATACTTACAAAGTATCAGGAAGAGGAGAACTTCATCTTTCAATTCTTATAGAAAATATGAGAAGAGAAGGTTATGAATTTATGGTATCAAAACCAACTGTTATAACAAAAGAAATAGACGGCGAATTATTAGAACCTTTTGAAAGACTTGTTGTTGATGTTGATGATGAATATACAGGAACAGTTATAGAAAGCTGTGCAACAAGAAAAGGTGAACTTTTAAATATGGATAAATCAAGTGATAAATATACAAGACTTGAATTTATGATTCCTTCAAGAGGACTAATCGGATACAGAAGTGAACTTATGACAGCTACAAAGGGTACTGCTGTTGTAAATTCAAACTTTGAAAAATATATGCCATACAAAGGAGATCTTGAAGGCAGAAGCAGAGGTTCTTTAATTGCTAGTGAACCTGGAGAAAGTATTACTTACGGTTTATACAATGCACAAGAAAGAGGTACATTGTTTATCGGACCAAATACTACTGTTTATGAAGGAATGGTTGTAGGGGAAAACTCAAGACCTGACGATATGACTGTAAATGTATGTAAGAGAAAACAAGTTACAAATATGCGTGCTGCGGGAAGTGATGAAGCATTAAGACTTACACCTCACAGACAATTAAGTTTGGAACAATATCTTGAATTTATAAATGACGATGAACTTTTGGAAGTAACACCAAATCATCTAAGAGTAAGAAAAGAAATTCTTGATAAACAACTTAGAATTAAAGCTGAAAATAAAAAAAGACAACAACAAAAAATGGGTAACTAAAAAGAGCCATAAAGGCTCTTTTTTTATAAAATAATTTTTTAATTTTTTAAAATATTTTAAAGAATTATATAAAATAATGTGATATAATTCTTTTTGATTTTGTTATTTTTAGAGGTAGTATGAATATAATAATAGGCAATATAATTTCTTTTATAGCAGCACTTTTTATGATATTAAGCTGTATTGTAAATAACAGAAGCAGGGTTTTTATGTTTCAGTTTATAAATGCTTTATTGCTTGCGGTAGCATCTATATTTTTTGTTTCCTATGCAGGCGTAGCATCTCTTATTTTATCTGCAATAAGAAATCTAATTGTTTCAAAAGATAGATTTACAAAAAATATAATGATTGTTTTTATGATACTGTCTTTTGTTATTGGTATTATTGTAAATAATAGGGGATTAATAGGTTTTCTTCCGATTCTTGCAACACTGCAATATACATTTTGCAGTTATTACATTAAAGATGTACAGGGAACAAGGTACAGTATTTGGATTAACTTATTTATGTGGGTTATATATTCCTTTAGTATTTTAGATTTTTCTACGGGAATATCCGATTTTACAACTCTTGTAATTAATACAGTATCAATTTTTAAATATAAAAAAGAAAATAAAGAAATACAGGTAAATTAAAATATTACAAAATACAAAATTGAGAGGGAATAAATGAACATAATAATAGGAAATGTAATATCTTTAATTGCTACTTGTTTTATGATAAGCAGTAGTTTAGTTGATAAAAGAAAAACACTTTTTATTCTTCAAACAATAAATGCTCTTTTACTTATTATTTCATCTTTATTTTTGGGAGCATATTCAGGAATAATTGCATTAATTGCAACAGCAGTAAGAAATTATGCTATATCCATAGATAAATACTCTAAAAAATTAATGATAATTTGTACTGTTTCTACCATTGTTTTTGGGTTAATATCAAATAACAGAGGTATTATAGGATTTCTGCCAATAATAGCAACATGTGAATATTCAATATGCAGTTTTTACTTTAAAGGCATAAGGGAAACAAAAATGAGTTTATGTATAAATTTATTTTTATGGGTTATGTATTCAATAAGCATTTTAGATATTTCTACTGCTCTTACGGATTTTACTACATTTGTTATAACATCAATTTATTTAATAAAGAATTCTAAGAAGAAAAATAATATATTACCAAATGAAGATACTCTTTAGGGGTATCTTTTATTATTTGTAAATAAATCGTTTATATGGTAATATATTTAAAAATTAAATTTATTGGTGAAAAGTATGGACGAAAATAAAAACAGAGAAGAAGCAAAGACTTTTGATGATTATTTGATGACTTATTTAACTGATGATAAGAATATTTTAGATGAAAAAGACAGTGTCGAAAAAGATAAAATGCTTCTTGAGAAAGAAAATTACGATATAAGTATTCAAAAAAAATATTTTGAACAGTTAGAGGATGAAAAGAAAAAGGAAAACAACCTTTACGAAGATGATAATAAGTCTTTTATAGAAGAAAATAACGAAGATAAAGAAATTCAAAATAACATTTATCAAAAAGATAATAAAAATTCAAATGCAGATTTCCTTCCAGATTTAGCAATGATTCTTTCACTTGCTTTGGTTGTGGGAATGGTTATGATAAAAGGCATTGGAGTTTTTCATGGACTTGAAAGCCTGCTTTTCTTAATGCTTTGGGCAAGTGTACTGGTTTATGTTTCAATTATCATTCACGAAGGCGGACATTTTGTTTTTGGACTACTATCGGGGTATAAGTTTGCTTCTTTTAGAATAGCAAATATGATGTTTATAAAAAGCGGAAAAAGGCTTACATATAAAAAATATCATATACCGGGAACAGGCGGACAATGTTTAATGATTCCTCCTGATATAAAAAGTGATGATTATGATTTCCCTTATGTTTTATATAGCTTTGGGGGTGTGATTTTCAATTTATTATTTGGAATAATTTGTTTTTTATTATATATTTTTCTTCCTTATATTATAGTTCTTTCGGAAGGTTTTATAGTTGCAAGTGCATTAAGTTTATATTTTGCAATGTTAAACGGAATTCCAAGACGTGTTGGAGGGATAGCCAATGATGGTGCAAATGCACTTTATCTTGATGAAGATTTGAATACAAAAAAGGCGTTTTATGCTCAGCTTAAAATTAACGGTCTTCTTACAAAAGGCATAAGATATAAGGATATGGATGAAAGGCTTTTTGAAGTAGACGAAAAAGCAAATTGTAAAAATCCTTTGGTTAGCGCAATGTTTAATTTTAGAGTATGTTATCTAATTGATAAAAGAGAATTTGATAAAGCAAGAGAGCTTATAGAATATTCATTAAATAACGTTGATGATATGTTAAGCGTTCATAAAAGTGAAATAAAAAGCGAGTTATTCTTTTTGGAACTTATTGGTGATTGTAGGGATGAAGAAATTACGCAGATATACGATGAAGATTTAAAAAGATATATAGCTGTAACACAGAATTATTATATTTCAAGAAGAAGACAGCTTTATGCATACGAACTTTTATATAATAAAGATGAAGAAAAAGCAAGAGAACAACTTGATGCATTTAAAGTTATTGGAAAGAATTATCCTTATGAAGTAGAAATTGATGGAGAGATAGAACTTTTACATCTTGTTCATGATAAAGCTTTGGAAAGAGGAATAATAGAAGAAGATAATAAGGAAGAATAAAAAAGAAACCATAATGGTTTCTTTTTTTTATCTACGTCTTCTTACGCCATACATATATCCACCTTCCATTGTTACAATATCGTTTATTGTAATTACACAGTCGGGAACGTTTTGATATGCAATATTCATAGCTTCTTCAACTCTTTTTCTGTTTACATGAAGTTTTAAAATATATCTTGTATGATTAAAACCTTCACCTTTCATTATTGTTACGCCGAATTTATTATCTCTAAGTGTTTTTGCAAGGTCTTCACCTGTAACACCTCTTACGTTTATTTCCATGCTTACATATCCAAGAGCGATTTTCTTTTCAATTACTATTCCAACATAAATACCCACTGCATATCCTAAAGCATAGAATAGAGCTTTCCATAAATCTTCTTGAAGTGTAGATAAAACACTTGATGCAACAAATATCCATAGAATGATAACAACAAAACCAACCAGACTGCCAAGTTCTTTTTGACCTTTATTTATTAAAACGATTCTTATTGTGTCAAGAGATATTTCAAGAACTTTAAGGCAGAAAATCGTCATATAAACGATTGGACCTGACTGCGTTAAAAAATTAATTAAAAAATCCATTTTTCACCTCTAAGATATATTCTTACTTGTAGTATACTATTTTATGTAACAAAGTAAAGAAAAATAATTTGTTTTTAATATTGATTTATTTTATAATGTTAAGGAATTATTAAAGGAGAGTGAATAGTATGATAGGAATAATTGCTTCAATGGAAGAAGAACTTAATTACATAAAAGAAAGTATGGGAGACGTTAAAATAAAAAATATTAATAATACGGATTATGTTATTGGAAATTTACATGGTAAAGACGTTGTAGTTGTAAGATGTTTTACAGGTAAGGTATACATGGCTTTAACAGCACAAAAACTTATCGATAACTTTGATTTGGATTTGATTATTAACTGCGGAGTTGCAGGAGGATTGAAAGGCGGAATGCATATAGGAGATGTTGTCCTTGCAACAAATGCTATCCAGTCTGATATGGATGTAAGGGGGCTTGGTTATGAAATTGGACAAGTACCTGACATTGAAATAAAAGATTTTAAACAATATGAAAAAATAAACGAAACAGCGAAAGAATTTGTTCAAAATTATGATTTTAAAGTTTACTTTGGAAACATAATGACTGCCGATAAATTTGTTTCTTCAAAGGAAGATAAAGAATATTTAATTGAAAAATTTGATGGATATTGTACAGATATGGAAACAGCTTCTCTTGGTGAAGTTTGTTATGTAAACAAAATAAACTTTGCAGGGATTAGAGGAATAAGTGACAGTGCGGACGAAGGTGCAAATACTGATTTTAGAGATAACTTGAAAAAAGCAAGTGATAACTGCGCAATTCTTCTTTGCGATATAATAAAAGCAATGTAGTATGACAGGTAGATTATGGATGTAGTAACAAATATATCTAAAACAAAAAGAGAATATAACGTAACATTAAATGATGAAATAATTTTAAGGCTTGACAAAAAAGTAATAGACAAATTAGCTGTTATGGATGAAGTGGAGATGGAAGAGCTTGTAAAAGAAAGCTATGATTATTTATATGAAAGCGGACTTAACTTAAGTCTTAATTATCTTTCTTATGCCATAAGATGTGAAATGGAGATTATTACTTATTTAGAAAAAAAACATTTTCCTGAAATTGTCATTAATGATATTTTAAACAGGTTACTTGAGCTTAAATATGTAAATGACTATGATTATTCTCAAAGTTTCATAAGAACAAAAGTATCATCACTTACGGGTAGAAACAAAATAAAAAATGACCTTATAAATAAAGGAATAAAACCTGATATTGTATATTCTTCCTTAAATGAGTATTTTAGCGAAGAGGAAGAAAGAGAAAATTTAATTGAATTTATTACAAAACAAAATAACAAACACAAAGAGCTTTTCTTAAGAGAAAAGAAAGATAAGATAATAAATTCTGCTATAAGAAAAGGATATGATTATAAACTTGTAAATTCTCTTATTGATGAATATATTTCTGAAGAAGATTCCTTAGTAGAAAATGAAAAAATAAAAGAAAAAATAAGAAAAAGATTTTATAAATATTTAAACAAAGGTGAAGATATAAAATCCGTTAAATATAAAGTATATTCATTTTTTTATAATAAAGGGTACAGTGAAGAGATTTTAAACAGTGTATATGAAGAAATTGAAAGTCAAATAGAAGAATAAAAAAAGTGCTTTAAAAGCACTTTTTTTAATTATTACAATTTAAAATAGGTTTGAAATATGCTTGTTCATGAGCACAAATAGGGCAGACTTTAGGAGAAGTTTTTCCTTGATATCTATGTCCGCATTTTAGGCAAACCCATGTTGTATCATCTTCTCTTGTAAAGAATCCATTTTCAACTTCGTTTTTAAGCTTTTCAAATCTTTCATGGTGAAATTTTTCAACGTTTGCTATAAGTTCATAGTAAGCAGCTACATCATTAAAGCCTTCTTCTTTTGCTGTTTTTGCAAAAGAAGGATAAATTGCCGTTGCTTCTTCGTGTTCGCCTTTTGCTGCAAACTGTAAATTTTCAAGAGTTGTTCCAAGAAATGCCGGATAGTCGCTTTCGCTTATTCTTATTTTTGCTCCCGGTAGTTCTTTATTTATTAGCATCATAAATCTTTTTGCGTGATATAGTTCATTCATGGCAGTTTCGTTAAATATATCTTCTATATATTTATATCCGTCATCTTTTGCTCTTTTGGCATAATATGAATATCTTTGGTAAACGCCGCTTTCACCTATAAAAGAACTCATTAAGTTTTTAACTGTTTTAGAATTTTTAAATTCCATTTCAACCTCCTTTTGTTTTATTTTTTCTTAAAAATAGTTTTAATATTCAAATAAAAATAATATGTAAATTATTGTTTAAAATTTTATTGTCTTAATTTAAAAACTTTGATTATAAAAATATTTAAGAAAATTTTAATAAAATTGACAAGTTTTTTATAAGAAATAATTTTTATAATATCCGTGTAAAGAGGTGATATTATGAGAATTTTTGAAAAAAATTATAAAGTTTATTTAATGTTTTCAAGATCAAATACTTTGCTTTCAAAGGCAATATATCAAAGGACAAAAGAGCCTTATACACATGTTGCGATTTCGACTGATGAAAACTTTAGGGAATTTTATTCTTTTGGGAGAAGATATACAAATTTTATGCTTCCCGCAGGATTTGCAAAGGAATCACCTTTTGATGGTTTATATAAAAGAAATCAAGATATAAAAATAAAAATTGTATCAATTAATATAAATAAACATCAATTTGACAAAATTAATAATACTATTGAAATGATGTATAAAAACAGATTTAAATATAAATATGATATTTTAGGATTAATGTTTTGTAACAAAAATATTACTTTAAACAGACAAAATTATAAATTTTGTTCTCAATTTGTAAGTGAAATTTTAAACATGAATGAAATTATAGATTTTGAAAAAGGTAGTAAGCATATCAGACCAAGTGAAATTGCATTTAGAGATGAGTTTGAAACGGTTTTTGAAGGAAGTGTTTACGAACTCAACAATTTATATAATACACAAAGGGTTTGGAATTATTCTTTTGAAGATAATCTAAATTTGGTATACAACTATGAATAAAAAGAAAATAGCTTTAATTTCTATAATTTCAATTGCGGTTTTGGTTTTGCTTGGTATTTTTTTTACGTTAGATATAAATAAGATTTTAGAATACGCTAAGTCAATGCCTCATGGAATAAAAGAATTGTTTATGATTTTAATTGTAACTCTTCAAATATTCATTGCTTTTATTCCGGGAGAACCTATTGAACTTGCGGCAGGATATATGTTTGGCTCCCTATGGGGAACTATAATATGCTTGATTGGCTCGTTTTTAGGGACAATAGTTGTATATTATCTTGTTAAAACTTTTGGAAGTAAAGTAATAAACCTTATGTTTAAAAAAGAACAAATAAAAAAGGTTGAAGGACTTTTCGAAAAAAAGAAAAATTTAATGTGGATTTTCATTTTATTTTTAATTCCGGGAACACCAAAGGACGTTATGACCTACCTTGTTTCTTTAACCAATATTAAACTTTACAGATGGCTTATTGTTACTACTATCGGAAGAATTCCAAGTATTATAACATCTACTTTTATAACAGGTTCTATTAGAGAGCAAAATTATTTAATGGCGATTATTGTAGGTGTTATTACCGTTTTTTTAGTAGTTTTTGGATTTTTTTATTATAAAAAATTAAATAATACTTCAAAAAGTTGATTATGTTGTATAAAATATAATTATAAAAAACAAAAGGGGAAGAGAAATGGAACATAATATTTTAATTGTTGAAGATGAAAAAGGTATAAGAGACGCCATAATAATATATTTGAAAAATCAAGGGTATAATGTATTTGAAGCAGAAAACGGAAAAGAAGGACTTGAAATAATACAAAATAATGACATCCATTTAGCAATAGTAGATATAATGATGCCTGTTATGGATGGTATTACCATGGTTATGAAAGTAAGAGAAAAATATGATTTCCCTGTAATATTCTTAAGTGCAAAATCTGAAGATATTGATAAAATTACAGGATTAAACATAGGTGCCGATGATTATGTTACAAAACCATTTGCTTCAATGGAATTAATTGCAAGAGTAAATTCGCAAATTAGAAGATATGAACAAATTTTAAATTTAAAAAATAATGCTCCAAAAGAAGAAGAAAGCAATAAATATATTGTCGGTGGACTTGAACTTGACGACTACACAAAAGAGGTTTTTGCTAACGGTAAAAAGGTCAAATTAACTGTTAAAGAATATGAAATATTAAAACTTCTTATAAAAAATCCAGGAAGAGTTTATTCTGCAGAACAGATATATGAACTTGTATGGAATGAAAAAGCAATCAGTACTGAAACCATAATGGTACATATTAGAAGACTTAGAGAAAAAATAGAAGTTAATCCTAAAAAACCACAATACATTAAAGTAGTTTGGGGTGTAGGATATAAAATCGAAAAATTATAATTATGGGTGATATTTAATGAAAAAAAAATATATTTTTATATCGTTGTTAACGGTATTGATTGTTTTTTTAAGTAGTATAGCCATTGGATTATATGATAATGTTGAAGGAAAAATAACAGATAAATCTTATGTAATCAATTCATATTTAGTAGAGGATATGAAATATTTTACTTTGGCTAAAACAATGGAATTAGATCCTGATTTTAAGATTTTTTCTTTTGGTAAAGATGTTCCTGAAAATGTGCAAAACAGCATATATGAACGTTTTGAAGATAATATGACAAGCAGTGTTTCACTACTTGAAAATGACAGTAATTTTATATATTACGTAAAAAACAAAGAAAATGGTAATTATGTAAAAAGTGATATTGATGCCAGTAAAGAAAATGATAATATTTATTATGTGTCATTTTCATATGACAGTAAAGGTAATTTGAAAAGCGATACAAATTATTCTGCTTCATATTTTTCAAAGTATCCTGCTTATAATTATATTTCTTCAATGTATGGAGATTCTGCTTTTGTTGTTGAAGATGGAGTTGAATATTACTATATTGATGGATACACAATACCGTATGATCAAATTAAAATGAATATTCCTAAGAATATGAGTTTTACATATGCAATTCCAAAGGTTCTTTCTGATAATGGAGGAGCAATATCCTATTATATTAATTCATGGGAAAATTATAATCCATTTACCGGAGTATGTCTTCTTATAGGAAGTGCTATAATAGCAATATTTATTTTATTTGCTCCTACAAATATAGTAAAAGAGGTTAAACCTTTTAAAACATTTATAAGTTTTAAAGGAGAGGTAAATTTATTTTTAATTTCATTTATTATTACTATGTGCTGTATGGCTTGTTTTGTTTGTGCTGGATATTCAATTAACGGAATGTTTTTAAGCCTTATGAATAAAATAGGACTTAGATATCCTAATTTTATGGTTCTGGTTTCAAATATTCTTGTATGGGTAGTTACATTTTTATCTATTGCAATAGGATGTTTCGATATAAAATATATATTTGTTGAAGGTATATGGAGATTTATAAAAGAAGATACTTTGATTTCTCTTCTTGTTAGAAAAGTTAAAGAGGTATTAAACAATTTAATAAGTATTGATTTAAAGTATCCTGTAAATAAAAAGTTAATGAAATTTTTATTTATGAATATGCTAATAATAATTTTCTTAACTTTCTTATGGGGATTTGGTTCTATACTTGCAATAATTTATTCTGTTTTCTTATTCTTCATGCTTAAAAAGAAGACAGATGAGATTCATAATAATTATAATACTCTTTTAAGTTCAACTCATGAACTTGCAAAAGGCAATTTTAATGACGAAATGAATGAAGATATGGGAGTATTTAATTCATTAAGAGATGAATTTAAAAATATTGAAGAGGGTTTTAAAGAAGCTGTTAAAGAAGAAACAAAATCCCAGAACATGAAAACAGAACTTATAAGTAATGTAAGTCATGATTTAAAAACACCTTTAACGGGAATTAAAAATTATGTTGAACTTATGGGGCAGGAGGGTATTCCAAATGAACAAAAAGAAGAATATCTTAAAATGCTAAACCAATATATCGACAGATTAAGCAATTTAATAGAAGATTTATTTGAAGTAAGTAAAGTAAACAGCGGAGATATAAAGCTTGATTTAATGGAACTTAACATAGTATCTTTAATAGAGCAGACAAAGAGTGAGTGTAGTGATTTATTTGAAAGCAGAAATCTCGATGTAATAATGAATACTTATGATATGAATATAAATCTTTTGCTTGATGGTAACAAAACTTACAGGGTGTTTGAGAATTTATTTAATAATATATCAAAATACGCCATGGAAGGAACAAGGGTATATATTGATATAACTGAAGAAGATGACAAGGTTATAATTTCTCTTAAGAATATTTCTGCAGCCCAAATGAATTTTACAAGTGATGAAATTGTAGAGAGATTTGTTAGAGGTGATAAATCAAGACATGAAAGTGGAAGCGGGCTTGGGCTTGCAATAGTAAAAAGCTTTGTTGAAGCTCAAGGCGGAAGTTTTTCAATAGATATTGACGGAGATTTATTTAAAGCTGTGGTTATTTTTAATAAATAATTAAAGGATGAATGTTTAGACATTCATCTTTTTTTATTATGTAAAAAGTTTGTATAAACAAAAATAAATATATATATCTATGTTATAATATATAAGCTAAAATTCGTTTAAACTATTTCTCATAATATTTTTCTAAAGGAGTTTAAATTGAAAAACAAAAAATTGGAGTTATTTTTGGCTTTTGCAAATGTAGGAGCCTTTACTTTTGGGGGAGGATATGCAATGATTCCTCTTTTACAAAAGGAAGTAGTTGAAAATAAAAAATGGATTAGTGAAAAAGAAATGCTTGATATAACGGCAATTTCACAAAGCACACCGGGACCTCTTGCAATAAATTGTGCCACTTTTGTTGGTTATAAAATAGAGGGAGTGATTGGCTCCGTAGTTGCCACTTTGGGTGTTGTGTTACCGTCTTTTTTTGTTATTATTGTAGTTTCTGTTTTGTTTAACATGTTCAGAGACAATGTTATAGTAAACAATATTTTCTCAGGTATACAAGCCGGGGTTATAGTTCTTATTTTGGAAGCCGCTTTAAAGCTTTCAAAGCAGATAAAAAACAATTGGTTTAATCTTACGTTATTGATAGTTTCGTTTTTAATAACCGCTTTTACTGGGATAAACGTAATTTATGTACTTATTGCATGTGCTTTGCTTGGTGTGTTGGTTCATGGATTAAACCTTGTAAAAGGAGGCATTGAATAAAATGATAATGCAGCTTTTTACGGTGTTTTTTAAAATAGGTTTGTTTACTTTTGGAGGGGGGTATGCGATGATTCCTCTTATAAAAGCAGAAGTTATATCTCATAATTGGGCAACCGTTTCAGATATAATTGATTTTATAGGAATAAGCGAGTCTACTCCCGGTCCTTTTGCTATAAACATTGCAACATTTATAGGTTTTAACAAAGAAGGAATTTTAGGAGCAGCTGCCGCAACACTTGGAGTTGTTCTGCCATCTCTAATAATAATACTTATAATAAGTAAATTTTTCTTTGATTTTCAAGATAATAAATATGTAAAAGCAGTTCTTGCAGGACTTAGACCTGCAGTTGTTGGGACAATTGCTTCTTCTGCTTTTACCATATTTGCATCAATATTTATTACAAACGGAAAAGTTACAAATTACATTGGAATAATAATTTTAATAATAATTTTAATGTTAAAATTTAAATTCAAGAAAATGCATCCTATTATGCTTATTATATTGTCGGGTGTTATGGGGTATTTGTTTTACGGACCTCTTCATTTTCTTTTTCCATTTTAAAAAGCCATAACTTTTGTTATGGATTTTTTTATTATATAAAAAGCAAAAAATATACTTACTTATTTTAAACTGGTTATATATATTTTTATTAATTTTATTATTAACATTATTGTAATTATTATAATAAGTATTACTATAATGTCTTCATAAATATGAGACAAGTCAAAACCTTTTAAAAGTTCATCAGTAATAATTTTAATATATTCTTCCATTTTATGCCTTTTAATACAATTTATTTATTATACATTAACATTTATAAGTTAAAATGCAGTGAAAAAAAAATTAAAATTTATATTAAATATGTATTTTAAAGTTTACTTTGATGCTTAATTAATTATATAATAAAACAGTAAAGGAGGTATGAAATGAGAATAATAGTTGTTGCGGGAATGTTGGCGGCAGGAAAGAGTGTTGCTCTAAGATTTTTTCAAGATAGAGCATTTTATTGTGTAGATAATCTTCCTCCGAAACTTATAGATACATTTATAGAGCTACTGGATAAAAGCGAGCCTAAAATAGAAAATATAGCTATTGTACTTGATGTAAGAGGAAGTGCTTTTTTCGATGATATAGGTCTTATTTTAGATAATTTAAAAGAAGAAAGAAATGCGGAAATTTTATTTATTGATGCTGATGATGATGTACTTATTTCAAGATATAAAAAGAACAGAAGAAAACATTTGATTTCCGGAAATGACAGAATAGAAGTTGCCATAAAAAAAGAAAGGAAATCAATGGAAGAGGTTAGAAGAAGGGCTGACCTTATAATTGATACTTCAAAGCTTAAAGAAAGAGATTTTGAAAAGATTCTTCATGATTGTTACAGCAGGTTTGATGATATTCCGTCTATTTTTACCATTAATGTTAGTTCCTTTGGGTTTAAATATGGAATACTTCATGATGCAGATATAGTTTTTGACGTAAGATTTCTTCCAAATCCTTTTTACGAAAAGGATTTGAAGCCTTTAACGGGGAAAAACAAAGAAGTTTCCGATTATGTTTTTGGATTTGATCAGACCAAAGAATTCATGAACAAATTATATGACATTATTTCTTTTACCATTCCTTATTACATAAAGGAAGGTAAGGCTCAACTTGTTATTGGAATAGGATGTACGGGAGGACGACACCGTTCTGTTGCCATTGCAAGTGAGTTAGCTAGAAGATTATCCGAAGATAATTACATGGTGACAGAAGAGCATAGAGACATAAGTAAGGATAATTACCAATATTAATATTTATAAGAAGGTGATTATATGAAATTTAAGAATAAAAATATTGTTATAATAGGCGGAGGGACTGGGAACAGTGTTTTATTAAAGGAATTTAAAAAACATACAGATAATATCAGTGCCATTGTAACAGTTTTTGATGACGGCGGAAGTACCGGTAAATTAAGAAGGGATCTTGGTATTTTAGCAGTAGGGGATATAAGAAACTGCATTACCGCTCTTGCAGAAGATGAATCCACTATGACAAAACTTATGGAATATAGATTTACAAAAGGGGCATTGAAAAAACATTCTTTTGGTAATTTATTTCTTGCAGCTTTAAATGAAATAAGCGAAAGTTTCCCTAAAGCCATAAAGGATATAAGCGATGTTCTCGCTATTAAAGGTGAGGTAGTTGCTGTTACAAAGAATGATAATGTAACTTTATGTGCTCTTCTTGAAAATACAGCTGTTGTAAGCGGAGAATCAAAGATACCTAAGCAGGCAATAAAAATGAAAACAAAAGTAAAAAGGGTATTTTTATCTCCAACCAGTGCAAAGGTAAATGATTATGCAGTTGAAAAGATAAATAATGCGGATATTATAATTTTAAGCCCAGGAAGTTTGTATACATCAATTATTCCAAATCTTCTTATTACTGATATACCTTATGCTATAAGCAAAAACAGAAAAGCTAAAAAATATTTTGTAACAAACATAATGACTCAGCATGGTGAAACCGATGGGTTTGATGTTACAAAACATGTAACAGAGGTTGAAAGACATATTCCGTCAGATCTTAGAATTTTTGATGAAGTAATATACAATACGGAAAAAATAGATAAAGAAGTTTTAAAGAATTACAGAAAAAAACATTCTAAAGCTGTAGAGGCAAATTTAACCAATGAAATAAAGAAAAAATATAAGTTTACCGGATTGGATCTTGTCAGCTATGTAGATGGAGTGATAAGGCATAACAGTAAAGTATTGGTTGAATATTTAAAAAATCAAAATTAAAAAGACTCATAAAGAGTCTTTTTTATGTTAATGATGTAAGTTTAAAAACATCTGATGATTTCCCTATAACAATTATATGATCCCCTTCTTTAAAAGTGTATAAAGGACTCGGAACAGGATCTAAAGAGTTAGCATTTTTTACTGCAATGATGTTTACTTTATATTTTCTTCTTATGGCAAGTTCTATAATTGTTTTTCCAACCCATGAGTTAATAATTGGAATTTCATATATTGAATATTCATCTGTTAACTGTATATAATCAAAAATATTTTTTGCATTTGACCTTATTGCCAATTTTTCTGCCGTATCTCTTTCAGGGTATACAACTTCATCTGCACCTATTCTTAAAAGAAGTTTCTTTTGTATATCACTGCTTGCCTTTGTTACAACCCATTTTGCATTTAAGTCTTTAAGAAGTGCTGTTATTTCCAAAGATGATTGGAAGTCTTCTCCTATGGCAACAAAACATATGTCAAAATTATTTACTCCAATTGATTGTAGCACTGCCTCAATTCTACAATCGCCGATTTGAGAGTCGGTAAATTCCGATGCATATTCCGTAATTTTTTCTTCATCTTTATCTATTATCATTACATCGTTTCCGAGCTCCTGCATTTTTCTTGAAAGATGTTTTCCAAATCTTCCCATTCCTATTACTAAAACTGATTTCATTTTTTATCCCTTTCTTTAAAATAATATATGTAAATTTTTAACCTATTAATATTTTTTCAGTCGGTCTTTCTATAGGTGCTGATTTTTTCTTGGCGTTTAATGCTATCATTAATGTTAAAATGCCTACTCTTCCAGCGTACATCAATGAAATTATTACTATTTTCGAAATCGGACATAATCCGGCCGTAATACCCATTGATGAACCTACGGTTCCGATTGCTGAAGAAACTTCAAACATTATTGCCAAAGCCGAACTGTTTTCAAAATAACAAAGAATCATACATCCCAATAAAAATCCGAATATATATAATGTTGAAACGGCACTTGCTTGTTTTACCGTTTCATTTTCTAATTTCCTTTTGAAAATGGTAATGCCGTTTTGTTGTCTTGAAGATGCAACGGCACTCATTATAAGAACAACTAAAGTTGTGGTTTTCATACCACCTGCGGTTGAGCCGGGACTCCCTCCGACCAACATTAGAAATACCGTAAACAACGCAGTTCCCTGATGAATGTCTACCCAGTTTATCGTATTAAATCCGGCAGTTCTCGGTGTAACCGATTGGAAAAAAGAAACTAATATTTTTTCTTTTACCGAACTGTCTGCAATTACTCCGTTTGAGTTTTCAAATATAAAGAAAATTAATGCTCCGCCTATAATCAGACAAGTTGTTGCAATTAATACAATTTTTGAATGTAATTCATATCTGCTAAATTTTAATTTGTGTTTTAATATATCACTCCAAACTACAAATCCTATACCGCCTATGACGATAAGTGACATTATAGTTACGTTTACGATTATATCGTCTGAATATGTTGTTAATGATGAGAATTGCCCGAATTTCCCCATTAAATCGAATCCTGCATTACAAAACGCCGATATTGAATGAAATACGGCATTGTAAATTCCCTCTGCAATTCCCATATCTGGAATAAATCTTGTTGCCAGTAAAATGGCGCCTATTCCTTCGAATAAAATAGTTCCTTTAACTATTCTTAAAATTAGAGCAACTACGCCACCGATTTGATTGCTTCCCGCAGACTGCATCAAAAGTTTTCTTTCATTCAAACCTATTTTTCTTTTTAAAAAAATAGATAACATTGTTATTATCGTCATAAATCCAATACCGCCTATTTGAATAAGGCTTATGATTACTATTTGCCCGAATACAGACCAATGTGTGAATGTATCATACACTACAAGTCCCGTTACGCATGTGGCAGATGTTGCCGTGAAAAGAGCATTTAAAAAAGGAGTAAATTCCCCGGTTCTTGACGATATCGGCAAAGAAAGAAGAGTCCCTCCCGTAAATATTATTAATAAAAATCCTAATGCTATAATTTGTGTGTAACTGATTTTTTTCCCTAAAATGCTGTTCATCCTTATTATCCCTTATAAGTCTCTATTTTACCAATTAAATTAAATATATATGGATTTTAATCTTTATTATATAAAATTGCAATACAAAACATATATTTTATATAAATTTTACATATACTTTACTTTTTGTTTTTTTATAATGTGTATTATAGAAATTCCTTTAATATTTAACAGTATATTTTGAATTTAACTAAAAAGTCCATGTAAATAATGGACTTTTTTAATTTAAATTATAATTATCTAAAAATTGTTCGTATTGCTGTTGTTTCAAATCTTCTATTTTATTTTGTTGCGTTTTGTTTAAAATAATCATTGGAATACTTGTAATAAGAAGGATAATAAGCCCTCCCATAATCATCATTATAAAACACTTAATATAAGATTTTGATGTGCTTTTTAATATTTTATCATTTAGTTCATTTACATTTTGTACTTTTGCGTATTCCATTTTGTTGCAATTTGGACAAAAGAATTTTTTTGAATAATAACCATACTCCGGTTTATTAATAAGTGCTCCATCTTTCATCTTGGTTTTTGTTATACTTTTTGATTTTGAAAGATAAGTTTTTGTAATTTCCTTTGGCTGTACATCATATTCTAAACCGCATTTTTCACATTTAACATGAACTTTAGTATCTAAACTTTCTATTATCTTTTTGTTTCGTTTCATACATAATACAAAACAAATTATTATCCATGATAAAAGCAAAATACCCATAATAATTAAAACTGCAATACCTATAGCCATTTTTACCTCACATTAATTAAATAAATTCACTTATAAAATCAAGTGTTTCATCTCTTCCGAGATTTTCTTGTGTTGAATAAATTATTATTTTATCATCATCATCTAATTCTAAGGTTTGTTTTATTATATCTATATTCTTTTTTCTTTTGTTTTTGCTGATTTTATCTGCTTTTGTAAGAACAATTACAGGATAAATATCATTTGCTAAAATATCGTTATACATTTTTATGTCGTTATTTGTTGGTTTATGCCTGATATCCACAAGGAAAAAAACTATAAAATCCGTATTTCTTTTTTGTAAATAGTCGAATATTATTTTGCTGAATTGTGCTTTTTCGCTTTTGGATACTTTTGCATATCCGTATCCCGGCATATCCACAATATAAAATTCGTTGTTTATGTTATAGTAGTTTGCTGTTCTGGTTTTTCCCGGTACAGAACTTGTTCTTGCAAGAGATTTTCTTCCAAGAAGATTATTTATAAAGCTGGATTTGCCTACGTTTGATTTTCCGATTAAAACTATTTCAAGTTTTTCTTCCGGTGGCAGCTGATTAAATTTTGCTGCACTGGTTACTATTTCGGCACTTTTTATAATCATTTATTTTCCTCTTCAAAAATTATTTTATATACTTCTTTCATGTGTTTTACAGGAGTTATTTCAAGGTGTTTTTTGATGTCTTCACTTATTTCTTCAAGGTCTTTTACATTTTCTTTAGGAATTAAGACTTTTTTTACTCTTGCTCTTGCTGCTGCAAGAAGTTTTTCTCTTAGTCCTCCTATTGGAAGAACATCACCTGATAGAGTTATTTCACCGGTCATTGCGATGTCTTCTGCAACTTTCATATTTGTTAGGGCAGATATTATTGCAGTCGCAAGAGTTATCCCTGCACTTGGACCGTCTTTTGGAGTTGCACCTTCAGGAACATGGATATGAATGTCTTTCTTTTCATAGAAATCTTTATCGGCGTTTAACTTATCGGCTATTGTTCTAACGTAAGTTAGTGCAGTTTTTGCCGATTCCTGCATAACATCTCCAAGATTTCCAGTAAGTTCAATTCTTCCTTTACCTTCAGTAAGAACGGCTTCTATTTTTAATGTGTCACCGCCGTAACTTGTATAAGCAAGTCCGGTAACTTTTCCCACATATTTTTTATTGCTTTGTTTGTTGAATGTTATTAATTCTTTTCCTAAATATTCGTGTAGATTTTTTACTGTAACTTCTATTTTTTCATCTTCGTTTAACACGATTTTCTTTGCGCATTTTCTGCATATTTTAGCTATTAATCTTTCAAGTTGTCTTACACCTGATTCCAAAGTATAGTCTGACACTATTTTATCCAAAGCGGCAGGAGTAAATTTAAGGTTATCCTTAGTAAGTCCATGTGCTTCAAGTTCTTTTTTGATTAAGTGTTTTTTTGCAATTTCAACTTTTTCTTTTGGCATATAACCAGGTATTTCTATTACTTCCATTCTGTCTAAAAGAGCAGGAGGAATTGTTGCTGCCGTATTTGCTGTTGCAACAAATAATACATTTGAAAGATCAAAAGGAATTTCAAGGTAGTGGTCAGAGAAGTTTGAGTTTTGTTCAGGGTCCAATACTTCAAGAAGAGCACTTGCAGGGTCTCCTTTAAAATCAGAACCGATTTTATCTATTTCATCAAGAAGAAATAGTGGAGAATTTGTTTTTGCCTGTTTTATTCCCGCAATAATTCTTCCAGGCATTGCGCCTATATAAGTCCTTCTGTGACCTGTTATTTCTGCTTCGTCTCTTGTTCCGCCAACTGACAGACGAACGAATTTCCTTTTTGATGCTTTTGCTATTGCTTTTGCGATTGATGTTTTACCAACCCCCGGAGGTCCAACTAAGCAAACGATAGGTCCTTTTAGGGAGTTTGTAAGTTTTAATACTGATAAGTATTCTATTATTCTTTCCTTAACTTCTTTTAAACCGTAGTGGTCTTCATCTAAAGTTTTTTGTGCTTCTTTTAAGTCAATATCCGGTTTTTCTTCTTTTTCCCAAGGTAAGTCAAGTATTGTTTCAATATAAGTCTGGATTACTCCCGCTTCACTTGAGCCGACAGGTATTGTATTTAGTCTGTCTATTTCTTTTTGTATTTTTTCTTTGTATTCTTCAGGAATAGGAAGTTTTTCTAATTTTTTTGTATAGTCACTTCCGCTTGCACTTCCGTCGGCATTATGAAGTCTGTCTTGTAAAACTTCAATTTTTTCTCTCAAATAAACTTCTTTTTGAAGTTTTTCCATTTTTTCTTTAACTTCTTTTTCTATTTCATTTTCAAGAGATAAAACAGAAATTCTTTTTTCCAAAACCTTATATACTTCTTTATATCTTTGTTTTGTGTCCGTCATACAAAGTATATCTTGAAAAGTATCATAATCAAGATTTAAAGGCGGTAAAATAAGGTCTATAAGTTCGTTTGGATTTTTGATTGAAGAAAGAAATGAAGAAAGTTCAAATTCTGCCGTAGACATTTTATATGCAGAATATTTGTTGAATTTTTCTTTTAATATATTTGTCATTGCAATTTCTTCTTCGGTTAATTCTTCCTCAGAATAATTTATTATATCCGCATTTGCCAAAATATAAGGACTTGCTTGTATATATTCCTTTATTTTTACTCTGTTTAAAATTTTAACTGAAACTTTTATTGCGTTATAAGGAAGTCTTATAAGGTTTGTAATTTTAGCCAAAACCCCAACTTCACGTAGGTTTTCAAGGCTGATTTCTTCCTTATCGGCATCTATTTGAGCAATTAAATAGATTAGGCTGTCTTCTTTAACGCTTTCTTCCAAAGCCACTAATGATTCGCTTCTTGAAACGTCAAAGTTTGCATTCATTCCGGTAATTAAAGATAAATCTCTTATTGAAATTGCCGGCAGAGTCATATTTCCCATATTGCTTGTGTATGTATTCATAATGTTTTGTATATTTGCCAATTTTAAAACCTCTTTATCTAAATATTTAATATATGTTTTGATTAATTTTATTTTATAAGAAAAGAAAATTAATTTGAAAAAGTTTTATTTATTTTACTTTTTTTCTTATAAAATTTCATAAATCAAGATTATATCATTTAAAAGTGATTAATTCAAAGTATTTTTTATAATTAATCAAATTTTTACTTTAAAATACTTATAATTTTTATATTTTTTTATTATATTCTAATATATATTACATATTTTATAAATACGTTTTTAATATGTTTTTTTGTTTTTTTATTACAAATTATGTCTTTTTATGGCAAATTATTTTCTTTTTCTGCAATTTTCGACAAATTAAGGTATAAAATATTTAATTTCTTCTTAAATAAAATAAATGTAAATTAATGAAAAAATATAATATTATCGTTGTTTTTTTATTAATTTTATTTAGCTTTTTGTTTATTCCCTTATAAGCCTTTTCCTTGTATTTGATAGGGGATTGTGTTATAATTTTTTGTATGAATTTTGTTGAAAATACTTATTTTGGGAGAAAAAAATGCTTAACTCTTATACAAAAAACGAAGTATTGAAAATGCTTAAAGATGACTGTGGAAATATTAAAATAAAAAGTCACGTTATAATGCTTGAAGATAGTTTAAATCATGTTCTTGCAAAAGACGTAGTATCAAAAGTAAATATTCCTGAAAGTGATATAGCACAAATCGACGGGTATGCCATAAATCACGAAGGATTATATGGAGTTGATTATTACGAACCTATACGTTTTGATATAGTAAATGAAAATGAAATAAATTTAACACAAATAAAGAAAGTTTCAAAAGGAGATAAGCTTCCTCTTGGAGCAGACAGTGTTATTGATATAAAGTATGTTAAAGAATACGGAAGTTATGTAACAATAAACAGACCCATAAACAAAAATAGCGGTGTTTGTCTTAAAGGAAGCACAGTAAAAGAAAATGATGTGGTGCTACGAAAAAATACACTTTTAAACAGTTTTCATATAGGACTTCTTGCGAGTTTAAATGAATTTATGGTTGAAGTTTATAAAAAGGTTAAGGTAGGAATTATCTCTACCGGAAATAACATTATTAGAGTAAGAGATAAAGACATAAACAAAGATATAGACATATGCTCTTATATTTTGCTTTCGGAACTTGAAAAGAAAAGATGTGTTGGAATTTCTTATGGAATATATAAAAATGCCCATAAGGAAGTTCTTGATAAAGCTACAAAAGAATGTGATATTGTAATTATACTTAATTACGATAAAAATAAATTTTTCTTAGAAAGTGGAAAATGCTATTTTGAAGATATTTTGATTTCTCCTTCAAAAAATGCTTTGATATACAATATAAATTCCACTTTTGTTTACGTGTTTGACTCAATGCCTAAAGATGTACTTATAGGATTTAGGGAGCTTGTAAATCCTGTAATGAATTATATGCTTGATATTAAAGACAGTGAAGGTTATATAGATGCAATAAGCCTTTATAATATTCCTGCAAGAAAGGGAATTAACGAGTATGTTTTTGTTAAAATAATGGAAGAAAAAGACGAAACATATTTTGAAGCCATTGACTTTGATGCATCTTACAGCGAGGTAATGCGAGATGCAAATGGATATATAGAAATATCTAAAAACAAAGATAAAATTGAAAAGGACGAAACCGTAAAGGTTACGCTTTTATAGAGGTATAAGTATGGATTGTTATAAAGATATTTCTTTTGAACAGATGAAAGAGGTTTTCCTTGGATTATTAAAAGAAACAAAGCATCTTCAAAGTGAGTATGTAGATGTATATGATTCTTTTAACAGAGTTTTATTTGATAATGTTTATGCAAAGGAAGATGTGCCAAGTTATTCTTATTCTTTATATGACGGTGTAGCGGTAAACATAAAAGATATTGAAAAGAAAGAAAACCTATATAAAATAAGGGAATACAAGAAAGTAAACAAAGGTGATTTTGTTGATGATAAATATAATATTGTAATAGATAAGCACGATATTATATATAAAGGAAATCTTATTTATGTAAATTATATGCCTAACCTTTTTTATGGTATAAAGTTTAAAGGTCAGGAAAGACAAAAAGGCAGTTATTTATATGCAAAAGACACTCTTTTAGATAGCGAAAAAATAGGAGTTCTTTTGGAAGCGAGAGTTGATAAGGTAAGTGTTTATAAAAAACTTAAAATAGGATTTGTGCTTACTTTAAATGAAGAAAAGTACAAACATGAAAAAAGAAAACACAGTCCTGAAACCATCTTTATGGTTTTAAAAAACAAAATACAAAACGAAAGAGTACAAATAAATTTATATCCTCATGAAAGAGAAGACAAAAGAGACTTTGAAAAGAGGGTAAAGGAAGCTTCTTTAAAAAATGATTTGGTTATTGTAATCGGAAGAACCGGAGAAGGAAGCAATGACCATACTTATGAAGTTATAGAAAAGCTTGGGAGTGTATATATAAAAGGAATGAACACAATACCGGCTACTAACTTTATGTATGGAAAAGTTTTGGGATGTGATGTGTTTGCTTTCCCTGGAGATATATTCTCAAACATATTCCTTTATAATATGTTTATAAAAAAATACATATCTTTGCTTACAAGGGTAGGAGAAGAAAAAGAAAATACCATTATGGCGAAGCTTATGGAAGATGTGGATTCAAGTTTTTATTATAAAGAATTTGTATATGTAAATTTATTTAATAATTCCGACGGTTTTAAGGCTCTTCCTCTTCAAGTGAAAAATGCTTCAATGTATGACTTTTTTGGTGCAGACGGATATTTTGTGATAAACGAAAATGTAAAAAACATCAAAAAAGGAGAGGACATAAAGGTTCATTTATTTAAGCCTTTAAAGGATACGGATAATAACGTATTGTTTGTAGGAAGAAAGAATTTAATAAATTCTAAAATAATAGAATATTCTTCTTTTGACAAAATGAATATAATTCAAAGTTCAAATGTAAATGAATTAAAGGGCAGTATTACATCAAATGAATATGTGCTTGGAGAATTTGAAGGAAAAAGCGAGCATTTTAAAGATGAGCTTATAAAAGGAAAAGTTATAATTCAAGGTGTAAGGGAAAGATATGGTTTTGCCGTAAACAAAAAATACCTTGAAATAACCGATGTTGAAGATTTGGCTAAAAAGAATATAGTTTTTGGAAATCTTCCGAGAAATGATTTTTCCAGAAAAATACTTGAAACCTTACTTAAAAACAAAAAAATAAACTATAAAGATATAAAGGGTTTTGAGGATAATATATATAAAAATGAAACGGTATTGTTGTCAGCTTTGTTATCAGACAGGTTTGATGTGTGCTTTATAAGTGAGACAGCTGCAAAAAATAATAAAATAAAATTTGTTCCAATAATAACAAAAGAAAATGATTTTGTGATAAATACCGTGGATGAAGAATTAGTCAAAAGAATAGCTTTTGTATTTTCAAATCCGACTTTGAAAGAAGAGCTTGGGGAAGATTATAATACAGAAAATTTTGGCAGTATATTAAGAAAAAAGAAATAACGGAAGAAGGAAAATTATGGATGTAAAAGAAAAATCTCTTAAACTTCATGAACAGTTAAACGGGAAACTTGAAGTTATAAGCAAAAAAGAAGTAAAAACAAACGAAGATTTATCACTTTTATATACACCGGGCGTTGCTCAGCCTTGTGTAAAGATACATGAAAATGAAGATGACGTATATAAATATACGGTTAAGAAAAATCTTGTAGGTGTAGTAAGTGACGGAACAGCAGTTTTAGGACTTGGTGATATAGGTGCTAAAGCAGCAATTCCCGTAATGGAGGGAAAGGCCATCTTATTTAAAGAGTTTGGCGGTGTTGATGCTTTCCCTATTTGCGTGGATTCAAAGGATGTTGATGAAATAGTAAAAACCGTAAAACTTATTTCTCCTGTTTTTGGGGGAATTAACCTTGAAGATATATCAGCTCCAAGATGTGTTGAAATAGAAAACAGATTAAAAGAAGAACTTGATATTCCTGTATTTCATGATGACCAACACGGAACAGCCATTGTAGTTGGGGCAGGAATAACAAATGCTTTAAAAATAGTAAAAAAAGATATAGATAAAATAAAAATCGTTGTAAACGGAGACGGCTCTGCGGGATATGCCATAACAAAAATGCTTATAAACTTAGGTGCAAAAAATGTTGTGGTATGCGGAATAAACGGTGCCTTAAAAGAAGGCAGAGATGATAATTATGTTCAAAGAGAACTTTTAAAAATAACAAATCCAAATAAAGAAGAAGGACTTTTAAAAGACGTTATAAAGAATGCAGATGTCTTTATAGGAGTTTCAAAGGGAAATCTTGTTGATGAAGAAATGGTAAGAAGCATGAGTGAAGATGCAATTATTTTTGCCATGGCAAATCCTGTGCCTGAAATTATGCCTGACGTTGCAAAAAAAGGCGGGGCAAGAGTTGTTGGAACGGGAAGAAGCGATTTTGAAAATCAAGTAAATAACGTTCTTGCATTCCCTGGAATATTTAAAGGTGCTCTTGGTGCATATGCAACAAAGATTACAGAAGGTATGAAAGTTGAAGCTACATATGCCATTGCAAACTTTATAAAAGAAGATGAGTTAAACGAACATAATATACTTCCTAGTGCACTTGATAAAAATGTTGCTGATGCAGTTGCAAAAGCGGTATACGATCAAGCAATCAAAGAGGGAGTAGTTAAAAATATCAAATAAAACTATTTTGGAGGATAAAGTGAAAGATCAGTTACTAAATATACAAAACGAAGCAAAAGAAAAAATACAAAATCTTCATTCATTGGAAGATTTAGAAAAATTCAGAATTGAATTTATGGGTAAAAAAGGAAAACTTACGGCAATACTTAGAGGAATGGGAGGATTAAGTAAAGAAGAAAGACCTATAATAGGTAAACTTGCAAACGAAGTAAGAGAAGCCATAGAATCAGAGCTTGGAAAAATGAAAACAAGCATTGAAGAAAAAATCTTACTTGAAAAACTTGAAAAAGATAAAATAGATATTACTCTTCCTGGTAAGGAAGTAGAAGTGGGACATCATCATCCTCTATATAATATCATAGGAGAACTTGAAGAAATCTTTGCATCTCTTGGTTTTTCTGTTGCAGAAGGTCCTGAAATAGAACTTGTAAGATATAACTTTGATAACTTAAACGTTCCTCTTGACCATTCATCAAGAGATAAAAGCGATACTTTCTATATAAATGATGAAGTTTGCCTTAGAACACAAACTTCACCTGTTCAAATTAGAGCAATGAAAGCAAAAGATGTTCCAATCAAGGTTATTGCTCCAGGAAAAGTTTATAGAACAGATGAAATTGATGCAACTCATTCACCTTTGTTCCACCAAATAGAAGGTTTAATTGTAGATAAAGGGATTACAATGGCAGACCTTAAGGGAACACTTGAATATGTTGTAAAAAGACTTTACGGAGAAGAAACAAAAACAAGATTCAGACCACATCAATTTTACTTTACGGAACCAAGTGCCGAAATGGACGCAACTTGCATAGCTTGTCACGGAAAGGGATGTAATGTTTGCAAAGGTTCAGGATTTATTGAAATTTTAGGTTGCGGAATGGTTCATCCAAACGTACTAAAAGCCTGTGGAATAGACCCTGATGTATATACCGGTTTTGCTTTCGGAATGGGACTTGACAGAATGACTATGCTTAAATACGGTATTAAAGATTTAAGATTATTATTTGCAAACGATACTGAGTTATTAACTCAATTTTAAGGAGGACTTGGAATGTTATTACCTATAAACTGGTTAAAAGAATATGTAAATGTAGATAAAGATATAAATGAATTTGCCGAAATGATGACTGTAAGCGGTTCTATGGTTGAAACCGTAACTTATCTTGGAGAAGGAATTGAAGGTGTTGTAACGGCGAAGATTAAAGATATTAAACCACATGAAGATGCGGAAAAATTAGTTATATGCACAATGTTTGACGGAAGCGAAGAATATCAAGTTGTTACAGGGGCTAAAAATGTAAAAGTCGGAGATATTGTTCCTTATGCAAAAGTTGGTGCAAAACTTCCAAATGGAATGACTCTTAAAAAAGCAAAATTAAGAGGAGTTGAATCTTACGGGATGCTTTGTTCAGGTGCTGAACTTGGCATGAGTTCAAGCATTGTTCCAAAACATTTGGAAGATGGAATTTATATTTTCTCTGAAGACGTACCTTTAGGGGAAGATGCAAAAAAAGTATTGGGTCTTGATGAATATGTAATTGATTTTGAACTTACAAATAACAGACAAGATTGTAACAGTATTTTAGGTATGGCTTATGAAGCAGGTGCAACACTTGGTAAAAAATTTGTTATGCCTGATTTTAAAATCGAAGATAAAGCTAATGATATTAATGATAAATTAAGCGTTGAAGTAAAAAATACAGACTTATGTAAAAGATACTGTGCAAGAATGCTTAAAGTTAAAAAAGTTGAACAATCACCACTTTGGATGCAACAAAGATTAATGGCTTGTGGTATTAGACCTATATCAAATATCGTTGACGTTTCTAACTATGTTATGTTAGAACTTGGTCAACCACTTCATATGTTTGATTATGATAAATTAGAAGGACATAAAATCATTGTTGACACTGCAAAAAACGGTGAAAAAATGGTTACTCTTGACAATATTGAAAGAGATTTAGATGATCAAATCTTACTTATTAACGATGCAAAAAAAGGTGTTTGTGTAGCAGGGGTTATGGGTGCTTTAAACTCAGTTGTAGATGATGATACAAAAAATATTGTAATAGAATCTGCAAACTTTAACAAAAACTCAATAAGAAGAACATCAAGAGTATTTGGACTTAGAAGTGAAGCTTCAGCACATTATGAAAAGGGAATTAATCCTTTAGTAACAAGATATGCAATAGACAGAGCAGCATCATTACTTGTTGAAATCGGTGCTTGTGAACTTGTAGAAGGCTTAATTGATGAAAACTTCTATGAAAAAGAACCTGTAAAAATGGATATTGATTCAAAAGATGTTAACAGAATTTTAGGAAGCGATATTTCAGTAGAAGAACAAGCAAGACTTCTTGATTTACTAAACTTTGAACCAAAAGTAAACGGGGATATAATAAGCATTACAGCTCCTATTTTAAGAGATGACATAAACATAAAAGAAGATGTTGTTGAAGAAATTGCAAGAATGTATGGATACAACAATATTCCAAGTACACTTATGGAAACATCAAATTATATAAGTGAAAAGAATGTTTACTATAGTGATAAAAACAAAATTAAGGAAGCATTAATTGCAATAGGAGGACTTGAAACTCTTACTTATACATTTACATCAAAAGAAAAACTTGATGAACTTGGATTTGAAGATAAAGATATTAGAAGCAAATATGTAAAAGTAATAAATCCTCTTGGGGAAGATACAGGATACATGAGAACTTCTATGATGATAAGCATGCTTGAGTCATTATCATTTAACTACAGCAGAAAGAATAAAGAAAGAGTTTTATTTGAAATAGGTAATGTATTCTTTGATGCTAAATATGATGAATTGGGACTACCTTTACAAGAAGAAAAACTTGTTATTGGTAAATACAATACAGATTATTTTGAAATTAAAGGAATTGTTGAATATATTTTCAACAAATTTAGAATTAAAAACGTTAAATTCACAAAAGCAGAAGAAAAGATGCTTCACCCTACAAGAAGCGCTTACATTTCAGTAAATGATAAAGTAATCGGTTATGTAGGAAACGTTCATCCTCTTTTACTTAAGAAATACAACTTAAAAGAAGATGTTGTTGTTGCTGAAATTGACGTAAAAACAATCACAGAAAATTACGACAAAGAAATCGAATTTAAACAACTTGCAAAATTCCCATCTCTCCAAAGAGATATTGCAGTTGTAGTTGATGAAGATATTTATGCAGGTGAAATTCTTGATGAAATTAAGAAAGCAGGCGGAGAATATCTTGTATCAAGTAAAGTATTTGACGTATTTACAGGAAAACAAGTAGGCGAAGGTAAAAAATCCGTAGCTGTAAGCCTTGAATTTAGAGCTGAAGACAGAACATTAACAGATGAAGAAATAGATGTAAGATTTGATAATATTGTAAAAGCTCTATCAGAAACATTAAATGCAAAATTAAGATAAAAAAAGCACTTTTAAAGTGCTTTTTTATTTTTCTTTTAATATGAAACCTTTTGGAGCTTTTTTAGTTGTTTCTTTTGAGTAAATGTTTAGATATATTTTTTTATATTCTTTATTGTCTTTTGTATATGTAATAAATTCGTCTATTAAGTAGTCACTTGATTCTATTTCAAAACTTCCTGTTCTTTTATAATAAAGTTCCATATTAGAATCGGTTTTAAGTCTGTCTAAATAATCATATGCTTCATTTATTCCCTTACATGGAATAGGAGAATTTACATTTAAACCGAAACTTTCATCTTCTTGATTATCATTTTCATAATCTCCGCCATTCATGGATTCTTCTAAAATTTCAGGTATTGCACTTATAATCTTTAAATCTTTGTTTGTATCAATAAAAAAAGTATTATCCATTGTATTTAATATACAATAATTAACTACCATTTCCATTTGTATTTCTTTGTTTTCAAAATATGATGAATATTTTTCCTTAATAAATATTTTTAAATCAGCATATTCATAGTTTAAATTTTCTTTCAACTCATATATATCAGCATAAATATTTAATAAATTAAAGTATTCTTTTTCATCCAAATTAAAAAGACTTAAATTTAAGAGTTTTCCTATTGAAACTATTATTTTGTCGGCTTGTTTTTCTCCTATTTTAAAAATTTCATGGCTATTTTCCATAATAGATAAACATTTTGATATTTTTTCTTTATGTTTTTTTTGACCATCATATAAGTCTATTAGTGTTCCCATACTTTTTTCCTTTTTGGTAGTATATTATAAGATACTAATATTATACACGATTTATAGTAGGATATAAAGAAGCAATTTAAAAATTGCTTCTTTATAGATTTATTTAAGTGTAATTGTTTTTGGATAAGTATAAGTATAATCTCCATGGGTGAATTTAACTTTATATTTTCCTTTAGGGAGAAGTTTTTTATTATACTTATCATAATTTCCGTATCCTTTAAAAGTTACGGAGTTTTTTGTATTTGCCTTTTTGTAGTAAAATACTTGTTTAAAAACCAGCCTGTTTTTACTGTCATAGATTCTTACCATACTTGTTCCAGGTCTGTTTGGAGTCATATATAATGTTGTTGAATACTTTCTTTTTATTGATGTTTTGGTTATTCCCGTAGAAAGCTTGGTAGCTTTTGAGTAAACCTTAATGGTATAATCTTTTGTTTTTGTGCTTTTTCCTGAAACAGATAATATGACTCTAATAGTATAATTAGTTCCTTTTGAACTTCTATTTACATAGCTTCCCGTTTTATATCCTGCTTTGTTACCCTTTGTTGCTTTTCCGTCCCAGTAAATTTTTTCTGTTGTTGTTCCTGTTTTTGATTTTGTTAAACTTTTCTTTGCAACAAGTTGTTTTTTTGAATTATAAACTTGAAGTTCTACTTTTGCGTTTTTTATATTTGAATATGCGCTTATGTCAACTCTTAAGTTATTTGCATATCCAGGAGTAAAACCGTAGCTTAAGGCAGGGTATATCTTAATTGAGGATATTGATATTTTAGGTGTTGTGGCATTATCTTGAGTTATGCTTGTTTTTCCTTTTCTTACAATATCAACATCGCTTTTTTTGATGTATCCAACTGAAGAAGTATGATTATATAAATTTTCATAGTGAACAGAAGAGTTTACAACTCCTATGTCAGTTTGTATTTTATAATAATCACCTTTTTCTCCGATTATAACAACAGGCATTCCAGTAGGTGTACTGGAGTTTTTGTTTGCCATTTTATAGTAAGTTTTGCTGCTACTATCTGCATTTTGATATACGTTTGTTGTTTTGTTGGTTATGGCTATTGTGTATTTTTCATAGTCTTTGCTTCCCATGTTTTTATCTTGAAGATATACGTTACCGCCTATTTTTTCACCATGATATGGGTCTGAGGCATACTTTACGTTTACTCCAATCTTTTTATTGCCGGGAGAAGTTCCATAATATCTAAAGTCAGAGTTTGCGTCAAAATATGCTCTGCTTAAGTGTCTATACGCATGTTCTTCTATACACTTTGCGGGGCTTGAAAAGCTATAAGCATTATCGGGATTTTCATCATATGCGGCAATTCCAAAAAGGTTATTTTTTGTTTGTGCATAAGAGCTTGTTCCGTATCCGCTTTCAAGGTTTGCAAAGCCTAGTTCCATAAGAGCATTTATACCGTATTTATTTTGAACGTTTATTAAGGTTTCACCCATATTTTTAAGTTTTGAATTTGTAGGGTAGGTGTTTATTCTTTTATTTATTTCTGCTGCTGTGTAGCTTGTTTTAGTTCTATATGAAAGATATGTAAAGTAAGGATAATGTGTTCCTGCTTTACTTGATGAAGTAAGGTATTTTGAAGTATAAAAGTTTACTCCGTCCATGCTATAATACTTAGTGCCGCTTTTCATAAAAGAAGGTGCTTTATCTACAACAAAACTTTGCAGCATAGATTTTTCGCTGTTTTCATATCTTTGTGAATTTACTGCGTCACTTAATACCGATACATAGTGATATAAATCTGAGTTTGAATTTACGCTGTAATAACCCATATTGTATTTTTTTGTATTAGATGAACCTGATACATACAAATCGTCAAATAAGACTTCCGGAACAAATGTAAGATTATCTGAAGATGTATAATTTGTTATTCCGCTTATTCCTATTTTGCATTTTGAAGATGTGTAATTTTCATTATTTTCCGCACCTAAATAAAATACTTCTTGGTTGTTTGTGATATATGGATTGCTTGAGCCGTAAGCATTATCAAGAACGAGCATAGCCGATGGGGCAGAAATATAAGCTCTTCCTGTTTTCATGTCTATTACTTCTTCATCTTCATTTAAAATAACAAGTCCTTTAGCTTTTTTTATGTATTCGCTTGTATTTATATTTATATATTCGTTATAAGTATTATCCATATAATTTTTTGCATTTGTAAAAGTATCAAAGGTTTTTATTTTTTCAAATTTTACAATACTGTTGTATTCATCGCTTTGTTTGTTTTTTGCAGAGTATGCATATGCAACATAAAAACTATTTGATATTTCTTTTGTTCTTTTTGCATTAGAGTTTAAATATTCTTTTGGTATTTTGTCTGTTTTGTAATATTGTTCATTTTGTGCTTCGTTTTTTACGAAATCGGGTATTTCAATATTATATAAATCCTGTGCTTCTACGTTTAAACTTGGAATCATTAACAAGATAATAAGTAATATAGCTATTCTTTTTTTCATTATGTATAACTCCTTTTATATTTGTAAATTGAATTATACATAAAAAAGTTTTGATTACAACATAAAGATAAAATTGGCAAAATTGGAAAAAAATAAAAAAATCCTCAAATGAGGATTTTTTAAGCATCTTTCCAAACTTCTGTTGCTATTTCTTTTACAAGTTGTAATTTTTTAAATTGGTCTTCTTCTGTTATGTTATTTCCGTCTTCTGTTGAAGAGAAACCACACTGTGGACTTAAACATAATCTTTCAAGAGGAATGTATTTGCTTGCTTCTTTTATTCTTTCTTTTATTACTTCTTTATCTTCCAAAGTTCCTTCTTTACTTGTAATAAGACCAAGTACAAGTTTACCTTCTTTTAATTTCTTTATTGGTTCAAAAGAGCCTGCTCTGTCTGTATCGTATTCAAGGAAAAATCCGTCAAATGGAGCTTTAAATATATAATCTTCAACGAAAGAATAATCTCCTTCATATAACCAGCTGCTTTTGAAGTTTCCTCTACAACAATGTGTAGTTATTGTCATATCGTCAGGTCTATTTTTAAGAGAGTTTACCGTGATTTCTGCGAAGTCTTTTACTAAATTTTTTGTATCTATTCCTTTTTCTTCCAAAGCTTTTCTTTGTCCTTCGCTAAATAATGCACCCCAAGCAGTATCATCAAATTGAAGATATCTGCATCCTGCGTCATAATATGCTTGTATTGCATCTTGATATACTTTTGCTATATCTTCTTTTAATTTTTCAATAGATGTATAATTTGTGTCTTTTTTAAATAAATCAGAATTTACAACTCCGGAATAATAAATCATGTTAGGTCCCGGAATTGTTATTTTTGCAACAGCATCATCCCCGCATAATTCTTTTAAATATTTAAAGTCATCAAGGAATGGGTGGTCTTTTGGGAAAGAAATTGTATCTTTAACATAGTAAGATTTTAATTTGTTCATTGTTCCTTGAAATTTACCTTGCATATCTAAAACGTAAGTCTTTATGCCATTTAAGTGAGCGATAAAATCATAATGCCAGTATTCTCTGTTAAATTCTCCGTCTGTAATTGCTTTTAAGCCGATTTCTTTTTGTTTTTCAACGATTTTTTTTATTTCTTCTCTTTCGATTTTTTTATAATCTTCAAAAGAAATACTTTCATTTTCTAAATTTTTCTTTGCTTCTTTAAGTGTATTTGTTCTAAGTAGGCTTCCTACTTGGTCATATCTGAATGGTCCTTTTGTCATTTTTAATACCTCCGAGTTAATATGTTATTTATTATACTCCTATTTTTTTTGTTTGTATAATATATAAATTTATGGATTTGATATAGTTTAAAATTATACCTGTAATGTAATATATTTTTTGTTTTATATAAGAACATATAAAATTTTATAAAGTTTCGTTTTTTATTTGATTATGTTTTGTCATATGGTTTTAGGTTTATATGCAATCATTATGATTGCAATGAAAAATACATTTACTTTTAATAAAATAAAAAGTATAATTAAATAATCAAATAATAAAAGAGGATAAAAATGATAACATCTAAAACAAATAAATTAATTAAACTTATAAAAAGTTTAGAAAAGAAAAAATATAGAGATAAGAACAATATGTATATTCTTGAAGGAAGGAAGTTTGTTCTTGATGCAATAAACGGGGGAGGGAATATTAAATATATCATTGCAACCCCTGATTATGTGAAAGACTATAAAGATGCAATAGAAGTAAGCGAAGAGGTTTTTGATTATATTTCAACCACCAAAACACCTCAAGGGGTTCTTGCAGTTTTAGAAATAGAGTATAAAACGTTAGATGATATAAAGGAAAGTGCTAATATATTATACCTTGATAATCTGCAAGACAGCGAAAATGTCGGAGGGCTTATAAGAAGCAGTGTTTGTGCTGATTTTGACGGTGTTGTAATAACAAAAACAACCGCTTCTCCTTTTTCTGCAAAGGCAGTAAGAGCCAGTGCAGGAAGTATTTTAAATACAAAAATAATTAAAGATGAAGATTATGTTGTTTTAAATGAATTAAAAGAAAAAGGTTTTGAGATTATTGCTTCTACTTTAAAGGGAAGTGAGAAGAATGATTTTAATAGTAAAAAGAATGTGCTTATTGTAGGGAACGAAGGAAACGGAATAAGCGATGAATGTCTTACATATGCAACTAAAGAAGTAAAGATTCCAATGAGCGGAAAGTGCGAATCTTTAAATGCAAATGTAAGCGGTGCAATACTTATGTATAAAATTTATGGATATTAAAAAAAGACCGATTAATCGGTCTTTTTTATTGTGCTTTTTTATCAAAAGCTTCTTTAACCATTTCTTTAGTAATGGTAATATCTTTCACATCTTCATTGTTTGGAGCTTCGTACATAACATCAAGCATAATATCTTCAAGTATGCTTCTAAGTCCTCTTGCTCCTGTTTCTCTTTTAACTGTTTCGCTGGCAATTAAATCTATTGCATCTTTATCAAAATGAAGATTTACATCATCAAGACTTAATAAGTATTTATATTGTTTGATTAAAGCATTTTTAGGTTTTGTTAGGATATTTATAAGTGCTTCTTCATCAAGTTTTTTAAGAGATGCACTTATAGGAAGTCTTCCCACAAGTTCAGGAATCAAACCGTATTTTACAAAGTCTTGAGGTTGTGCCATGCTTAAAAGTTCATCAGATGATTTATCTTTACTTCCTTGTATATCATTTCCAAAGCCCATTGAGTGGGTACCGAGTCTTTTTTTGATTACTTCGTCAAGTCCGTCAAAAGCTCCGCCGCAGATAAACAAGATATCTTTTGTATCAATTTGAATGAAATCTTGATGAGGATGTTTTCTTCCTCCTTGAGGAGGTACGTTTGCAACAGTTCCTTCAAGTATTTTAAGAAGTGCTTGTTGAACACCTTCACCGCTTACATCTCTTGTTATTGATGTGTTTTCGCTTTTTCTTGCGATTTTGTCGATTTCATCTATATATATTATACCTTTTTGAGCAAGTTCAATATTATAATCTGCTGCTTGGATAAGTCTAAGTAAGATGTTTTCAACGTCTTCTCCAACATATCCTGCTTCTGTAAGTGCCGTTGCATCAGCTATTGCAAAAGGAACTTTAAGTATTTTTGCAAGGGTAGATGCAAGAAGAGTTTTACCGCTTCCGGTAGGTCCTGTAAGCAAGATATTGCTTTTTTGAAGTTCAACCTCGTTATCTTCTTTTTGTTTATCGGTAACGTTTATTCTCTTATAGTGATTATAAACTGCAACCGCTAAAGTTTTCTTTGCTTCGTCTTGTCCGATAACATAATCATCAAGTAATTCTTTTATTCTTTTTGGTTTTTCAACTTCATTTAGATTTGGAGTTAGAGTATCTGTAAATTCTTCATCGTCATATAATGTTTCGTTGAACATTTCGCTGCATAAAGCGATACATTCATTACAGATGAAAACTCCAGGTCCGGCTACTAAACTTTTAACTTCAGATTGACTTTTACCGCAAAACGAACAATGGTTTTGGTTTTCGTAATTGTTATTTTCGTCACTCATTATAATAGCCCTCCTTTATTATCTTTTTTCAAAGACCTTATCTATTAAGCCGTATTCCATAGCTTCTTTTGCACTCATAAAGTTATCTCTGTCGGTATCTTTTTCGATTGTTTTTAATGTTTTTCCTGTTTGTTTGCTAAGTATTTTGTTTATGTCTTCTTTAATTTTCAAAAGTCTTCTTGCATGGATTTCAACATCGCTGCTTTGACCTTGGAAACCGCCAAGAGGCTGATGAATCATAACTTCACTGTTTGGAAGGGCAATTCTTTTTCCCTTTGTTCCGCAAGCAAGCAAGAATGCACCCATTGATGCTGCCATACCGATACATATTGTAGATACATCGCATTTGATGTAATTCATTGTATCATATATAGCCATACCGGCAGTTACACTTCCTCCCGGAGAGTTGATGTAAAGTTGAATGTCTTTTGAGCTGTCTTGAGCTTCCAAAAATAACATTTCTGCAACAACAAGGTTTGCAACCTCGTCGTTTATTTCTCCGGTTAAAAATATAATTCTGTCTTTAAGTAATCTTGAGTAGATATCATAAGAGCGTTCTGCTCTACCTTCATTTTCCACTACCATTGGAATTAATGGCATAAAAAGTACCTCCGTATTGTAGAATTATTTTGCTTCTTCTTCTTTTACCTTGGCATTTTCAATTAGGAAATCAAATAATTTTCTTTGTTTGATGAAGTTGTTGATATAATCTTTTGTTGTATCATCCATTGTTTTTTTGAAGTCTTCAACTTTTTGATTATAAGCTTTTGCAAAGTTTGCGATTTCTTCTTCAACTTCTTCATCTGTTGCTTCAAAGTTTTCAACTTCCATAAGTTTTGTAAGTACCAATTCTTGTTTTACGTCATGTTCAGCTTGTTCTTCGAATAATTTCATGAAATCATCTTCGTTTTTGCCGCCGTTTTGACTTTTCATTACATCATAGTATGTTTTAGGGTCAATTCCGCTTTGCATGATTTGTTGTTCAAATTGAGCTTTTACGTCTTCTGCTTTTCTTTCGATCATGCATTTTGGAATATCAATTTCAGTGTTGTTGCAAACTTCTTCAACGATTGTGTTGATAGCTGCTCCTCTTAAATTGTTTTCTCTTTGTTGTTTGATTGTTGCTTTTAAGTCTTCTTTGTATTCATCAAGAGTATCGAATTCGCTTACGTCAGCTGCGAAATCATCATCAAGTTCAGGAAGTTCTTTTGCTTTTACTTCATGGATTTTTACTTTGAATACACTGTCTTTTCCTGCTAAATCAGGAGCATGGTATTCTTCAGGGAATGTTACGTTAACATCAACTTCTTCACCTGCTTTTTTACCGATAAGTTGATCTTCAAATCCAGGAATGAAAGAGTTGCTTCCAAGAACTAATGGATAGTTTTCGCCTTTTCCGCCTTCAAAAGCTTCATCTCCTACGAAACCTTCAAAGTCGATAACAACTGTATCTCCTTCTTTACTTTCTGTGTCTTCAACGCTTACTAATCTTGCGTTTTGTTCTCTTACTCTGTTAAGTTCGTCTTCAACGTCTTTTTCTGTTACTTCGTATTCGATAGGGTATATTTCGATACCTTTGTATTCGCCAAGTTCAAATTCAGGTTCTAATTCAACTTCAATAGTAAATGTAGCACCTTCTTCTTTGCTTATGCTGTCTAATTTTGTCATTGAAGGCATATTTACTGGTTTTAAATCATGTTCTTTGATAGCTTGTTCGTATTCAGCTGGGAAAGCTTCGTCTAAAGCATCTTCAAAGAATATTCCTTCACCGAATTTTCTTTCAATAATTTGTCTTGGGGCTTTTCCTTTTCTAAAACCGTCAATGCTGAATTTACCTTTGTTTTTTTTGTATGCAGCATCGATAGCTTTGTTAAAATCTTCTGCGGAAACAGTAATTGTAATTGTTGCCACATTGTTTTCTTTTTTATCTAATATTGAACTCATTTATAATTTTACCTCCTAAGTCCCATCTAATCAAAATAGTATTATATCATAAATGACGAGAAATTCAAGGTTTACGAGAGTTTTGTTTGTAATATATGTTTATTTTTTTTGTTTTTTTTATAAATTCATATTACCTTTTGATTTTAGCTATTTCTTTTTCAATTTCTTGTAAAAATTTTTCTTTTACTTTTGAAAAAATTTCCTGTTTTCTCCATGCAAAAACCACTCCTACTTCCATTTTGGGTTTTAGGGGAATAAAAACCAAATTGTTTTCTTTTGTGCCTTGAATTATCTTATCTAAGCAAAGAGCATATCCTATGTCTTCCATAACCATTAAAGATGCATTATATAAAAGATTATATGTTGCTTTTATGTTTAAAGATTCAAAATCACCGGAAATAAAACCGCTGAATTCATTTTTTACTATTTGCTGAGATGATATTATAAGAGGAAGTTTTTTTAAATCTTCCTTTGTTATATATTCTTTTTTTGCGATTTCGCTATCTTTTTTTGCTAAAATTCCCCATGTATCATGATAAGGAAGTTTTATGTAGTTATATTTTTTTATGTTTACAGGCTCAATGAAAAGGGCAAAGTCCAAAAGACCTTTATCCAGTTTTTCTCTTATGTCGTTGGAATTTCCGCTGGTTATGTGAAACTTTACGTCATGTTGTTTAGAGAAGTTTTTCATTGCTTTTGCTATCATTCTTACAGAGTATGATTCACCACAGCCTATATATATCTCTCCCTTTAAATTTTGTCCTAAATATAACATTTCTTCTTTTGTTTTGTTTGTAAGCTCTATTATTTCTTTTGCTCGTTTTTGTAAAATTCTTCCTTCTTCTGTTAATGTTATTTTCCTTCCTCTGATAAAAAGAGTTTTTCCAAGCTCCTCTTCCAGTTCTTTGATTTGTCTTGAAAGAGGAGGCTGGGTCATATTTAAGACTTTTGCGGCAGAAGAGATACTTTCTTCTTTTGCAACGGTTAAAAAATAATTTAGTACTTTTATATCCATTTAAACGCTCCTTTATTAGTATACTTTTAAAGTATATTATCTTATATAATATATATATTTGATATTATAACATTTAGGATTTATAATTAAAAGAGAAGTAGTTTATTAAAAAGGAGATAACATGGAATTAAAAGATTACTTAAATCATTTAAACGAAGGTAAGGTAGTTAAAGGCGGAAGCGACGTACATTTATATATGCATAAAGTAAGCGATGAGGCAAGAAGAATTACATCACAAATAAATGGAAAGTATCATACAAACGATGAAATAAGAGAATTATTCTCAAAACTTATTGGAAAAGAAGTTGATGAAACATTTGCTTTGTTTCCACCTTTTTATTCTGACTGTGGTAAAAATATAACCGTTGGTAAAAATGTATTTTTCAACTCCGGCTGCTGTCTGCAAGATCAAGGAGGTATTGAAATAGGGGACGGTTCACTTCTTGGGCATAACGTTGTAATAGCAACCCTTAATCACGATTTTAATCCAAATAAAAGAAGCGATATGCATCCAAAACCTGTAAAAATTGGTAAAAACGTATGGGTTGGCGCAAATTCTACAATAGTACCGGGAGTAACCATAGGAGACGGAGCAATAGTTGCCGCAGGGGCTGTTGTAACAAAAGATGTTGAAGCAAATTCAATCGTAGGAGGAGTTCCCGCAAAATTTATTAAATATATTATTGAAGAATAAAGCACGGTTGTTACCGTGTTTTTATTTTTTTTTGACAATTTAAGTATTTAAGAATATACTTAAATAAAAAAATTAGGAGAAGTTAATGAAAAGTAAATTTTATGCGGTTGTTTCAAATAATTGCGTGGCCTGCGGTGCTTGTATGAAAGTATGTCCAAGAGAGGCCATAAAAGTAAAAAAAGGAGTAAGAGCTTTTGTTGATGAGTCTTTATGCGTTGGATGCGGGCTTTGTGTCAATACCTGCCCTGCGGGAGTAATCAGCAAAGTAGAAAGGGGAAAAGATGAATAAGAAAAAACATTGGTATGATTATTTGTGGATATATACACCACTATATTTGATTTTAGGTTTATTTAACATATTATTTGCATGGCTTGGAATGATTGAATTTTTAATTCCTCTTTTTATTGCATTATTTGGAGGAGGAAAAGCTTTTTGCAATAAATATTGTGCAAGGGGGCAGTTATTTGATATACTTGGTAATAAGTTAAATTTATCAAGAAAAAAAGTTCCTCCAAAATTTTTATCGTCTAATTGGTTTAGATATTCATTTTTATTATTTTTTATGAGTATGTTTGTTTTAATGATAATAAACACCATAAACGTATTTTGGGGAGTTAATGATTTAAAGGAAGTAATAAAAATTTTATGGACTTTTAAGGTTCCTTTTGGATTTTCTTATACTTCGTCTATTTTCCCAGACTTTGTAGCACAGTTTGCATTTGGAATGTATGGCATGATGCTTACATCTTCTATTTTAGGTTTTGTTACGATGTTATTTTTTAGACCTAGAAGCTGGTGTGTGTACTGTCCTATGGGAACAATGACACAGTGTGTGTAAAATAAAGGAAGGTGGTTTTAGTGGAATTAAAAGCGCAGAAAGTAAGTGATGTTTTAAAAATAATATCAAATAAAAATCGTCTTCTTATTCTATGCTATTTGGAAGAGGGAGAATTAAGTGTAGGTCAATTAAGCGAAAAAATTGATTCCATTTCCATGGCTGCAATTTCACAGCATTTAAACGCACTTAAACTTGCGGGTATTGTAGAAAGCGAGAAAAAGGGATTAAGTGTTTTTTATCATATAAGTGATATGAGAGTTGTTGAAGTTATGAAAACTTTAAAAGAACTTTACTATAAATAAAAAAAGAAAGTATTTATACTTTCTTTTTTTTAAACTTCGTTGATGATTTGTACATCTTTCATTTGTTTTTTTATGTATTCGATGTTTACATCTTTTATCCATATATTTCCATTGTCAACACCAAGTTTATTTCCGTCAATATAGCAAATAAGCTTTGTTGAATCTTTGAAATATACATATAAGATTTCGCTGGTGGATTCGTTGTTCCCAAGAATTTTAATTTTATAACTGTCCAAAGATCTTATTATTTTTGTTACTTCGTTGTCATTTCCGCTTATGGATTTTTTTTCTTCCACAACTGACATGAAAGGCTCGCCTTTGTATTTAATGTATTCTATTTTTGTTATTTCTTTACCGGCTATTTGGTTATCCATTACGGAAGATAGCATGCTGTTTTTTGCAATCTTCGGAGTCAGAAACAAAATTAAAATTAGTATTATTCCTATAGCAATAAATGGAATATATTTTTTTTTGAAATTTAAGTTAATTTTAGAATTCATTTTTCTTTAATTATTTTAAATCCTTTCCTTTATAACCAATTACTTCCATTACAGGGATTACGAACATAAATCCAAGCCCTTTGGTTTCTATATTGCCAAGGAGTTTCATAATTTCTATTTTTACTTCATCAAGCTTTTCTTCGCTTTTGATAATTGAAATTATTGTAACGTTTTTTGGTTTGTTTCCGTTTAAAATTTTTCTGATAGAAGTAAATGTATAATCTTCATTATTATAATGCATGTTTACTTTTCCAAGTCCCGTTGAATTAAACAATGTTCCTCCCACTTCACATCTGGACAATATTTCATGCACATCATCCACCAAATACATATCGTTTAAAATGATAAACAGAGCATACATTTTTCTACCTCCACACGTATCATATATAATTTAGTGTAACACAATTTTTTAAAAAAATCTAATAAAAAACAGAGGTTTGGTATTTTTTCTTGTATTTTAAATTTAGTTAGGGTATAATTAATAAATGATTAGACAATTTCTAAAGATTATTTAAAGAGAGGTTGATATAATGGCAAAAAGCAAGCTTCAAGTATCTAATAAAAGGGTTAATTACGAACAAATTGATACTATTGTGGGAAGTGATATAACTTTTATCGGAGATCTTGCAGCCGGTGGAAACGTAAGATATGAAGGTAACTTAAAAGGTAATGTTAATTTAGCCGGTAATATTATTGTCGGAAGAAATGCGTTTATTGCAGGTAACATTAATGCTAAAAATGTTCATATAATAGGTACGGTGGAAGGAATTGTTACATGTGAACAATTAAAAATATTATCTACCGGTAAACTAACCGGAGACGTTTATGTTGATAACATCATCATTGATGAAGGTGCTATTTTTATAGGTGCATGCAAAACAAAAGTTGCAGATATGGAAGATGAAACTCAAATAAGCGAAGCAATGGCAAGCGATAAAGATGTAGACTTAGACACAAAAGAATCTGAAGAAGCTTAATTTGTGATAACCTTAATCTAAAGTTTAAATAAATTCTTTATTGAAAAATTTAAACAATTTAATTATTTGGAGGTAAGAAAATGAAAATAACAAAAGAAATGGGAATTATGGATATAGTAAACAAATATCCTCAAGCTGTTTCAGTATTTCAAGCATACGGAATGGGATGTGTAGGATGTATGGCAGCAAGATTTGAAACATTAGAAGAAGGAGCTATGGCTCACGGAATCAACGTTGACGAACTTGTTGATGATTTAAACGAAAATATTTAGTTTTAAAGCCTCTTTTATCAGAGGCTTTTTTTGAGGAGATTTATGGCGAAACATTTGTATGAAAATATATATGAAAAAGCAGATTATGTAAGAGAGAAATATTTTGTTGATACTTATCCCGTAAGTTTTGATAAATTTGATGAAATATTTGAAGATTTACACTATAAAGTGAAATTTTTTGATAATTGCGATAAGTCATGCGTTATCGGAAATATGCTTATTGTAGGTAATACTTCAATGGATGAAGAAGAATTTTTAAGGAAAAATTCTACACTAAGTGATGAGACAAAAAAGAGGAGAGAGGCTTTGGCTCATGAAGCAGGGCATTTGTTCTGTCACAGCATAAATCAGCTTGAAAGTTTAGACTTATCCCTTAATAAAGAAGAAGCTCAGGCTGATGCTTTTTCTTTGTATTTTCTAATTCCCGATGATTTGTTTGAGAGTTTTTATAAAGAGTCTTATAATTCTTATGGCTCTTTTAATTATTATGAAGCCAGTGATACTTTTGGGGTTACTGTTGAATTTATAAAAAAGAGAAAAAAATATTTTGAAAAAAGTATGAGACACGAAAAAGAAAGGTTCTTTGATGATTTTTAAAACTTCCTTAATATTTGAGGAAGTTTTTTTGTGACTAAAATGTGACCAAATGTTCTAATATTATTGCAATTTACCTAAAAATATATTATCTTTAACATATACATATAAAGAGGAGAGAAAAATGAACATATCAAAATGGCTATGGCTTATTTCAACTCAAAATATCGGTGCAAAAAGAGCAATTGATTTATATGATTATTTCGGTTCAATTGATGCGGTATATGAAAATGATAATATAAGCGAATATATGAAAATAAAGGGCATAAATATGGATACTGCTACAAGAATGGTTACCGACAAGGATTTGAAGAAATACGATAGAATAATAGATAAAATGTATAATGAAAGCATAAACTATATTACCATGGACGATAAGTATTATCCTTGTGCTTTAATGGATACATACGATTATCCTCCTGTGCTTTTTTATAAAGGAAAGAATCTATTTATGGAAGATAATCCAATGATTTCAATGGTTGGAACAAGAAGAGCAAGCAATTACGGTATGAATGTCGCAAAGCAGTTTGCAAGAGAATTTTCAAATAACGGTCTTGATGTTGTAAGCGGTATGGCAATAGGAATAGATACATATGCCCATAAAGGAGCCTTAGAGGGAATGGGGGATACCATAGCTGTTTTAGGATGCGGGGTAGATAAAGTTTATCCTAAATCAAACAGGAAGATATATGATGAAATAATAGAAGGAAGAGGTATGGTTGTTAGCGAATATTTGCCAGGAACGGAACCTTTAAGTCATCATTTCCCTGCAAGAAACAGAATAATAAGCGGGCTTTCGCAAGGAACTGTTGTTATAGAAGCATCCTTTAAAAGCGGGTCTTTGATAACTGCAAAATATGCTAACGAACAGGGAAGAGAAGTTTATGCAGTTCCGGGAAATATAACTTCCAGAGTATGCGAAGGCAGTAATGCATTATTAAAAGACGGTGCCAAAATTATTTTAAGCGCAAATGATGTTTTGGAAGATTTATATTATATTTTAAAAAGACCTGTTATGCATAAGGTGACGGAAATTATAAAAGAAGAAGATTTTTATGATGATATTTTGAATAAATATAATTTAACAAAAGAAGAAAAGCTTATATGTGAACTTATAAGAGATGGTGACAATACGGCTGATTTAATAAGCAGAAAGCTTTCAAAAGAAATAAACTTTATAAATTCAACCTTGACAATGTTAGAAATAAGAGGTATTGTTATTAGCACAGGCGCAAAGCTTGAATTAAGATAGGCTTTGAAGTCTATTATTACTTGAAAGGAGCAGTAGATGTCTTATAGATTAGTAATAGTCGAATCACCTGCTAAAGCGAAGACAATACAAAAATATCTTCCAAAGGATTGTAAGGTTGTAGCCTCAAAAGGACACGTTATAGACCTTCCAAAATCAAAACTTGGAATTGATATTGAAAATAATTTTGAACCTGAATACAAGACTATAAGAGGTCAGGGGGAAAGACTTAAAAAACTTAAATCTGATGCAAAAAAAGCCGATGAAGTCATTCTCGCAACTGATAACGATAGAGAAGGAGAAGCTATTTCTTGGCATATCGCCAACTATCTTGGTCTTGATTTGAATGATAAAAACAGAATGGAGTTTTTGGAAATTACTCCATCAGCAATAAACAACGCCATTAATCATAAAAGAAAAATAGATATGAACATCGTTGATGCACAACAAGCAAGAAGAGTTCTTGATAGGCTTGTTGGTTATAAAATAAGCCCTGTACTTTGGAGTAAAGTACTTCGTGGACTTAGTGCGGGAAGAGTTCAATCTGTTGCTCTTAGAATGATTGTTGATAGAGAAAATGAAATAAGAAACTTTGTAAGTGAAGAATACTGGATAATGGACGGTATTTTTAAAAAAAAAGATACAAAAGAAGAATTTTTCAGTAAGCTTGCTTTAATAAACGGTAAAAAAGCCCAAATAAATAATAAAGAAGAAAGCGATAAAATAATAGAAGAATTAAAGAAAAATGCTTTTATTGTAAAAGATGTTAAAAAAGGAGAGAAGAAGAAAAATTCACCGCCTCCTTTTGAAACAAGTTCTCTTCAACAAGATGCAAGCAATAAACTTGGTTTTTCAATTTCCAAAACAATGATGCTTGCTCAACAATTATATGAAGGGGTTGAAGTTGAGGGAATAGGACAAATAGGTCTTATCACTTATCTTAGAACTGACTCTACAAGACTTTCAAAAGAAGCAGTTGAAGCGGGAAGTAAGTTTATAAAAGATAAATATGGAGATGAATATCTTGGATATACAGGTCCTAAAGGCAAAAGCAACAGTAAAATTCAAGATGCCCATGAAGCAATTAGACCTACTGATGTAAACTTAACTCCTGAAAAATTAAAAACATCTCTTACTGCTGATCAGTTAAAACTTTATACTTTAGTTTATAACAGATTTTTGGCATCTTTGATGAGCCCTGCTGTTTATGATACTTTAAGGGTTGATATAGAAAACGGAAGTTACACATTCCGTTCAACAGGTTCAAGGGTAAAATTCAAAGGTTATCTTGAAGTTTACAGTTATGCTTCAAAGAAAGAAGATGAAAATGAAAGTATACCACTTGTTGAAAAGGGCGAAGAGGTTTTATTAAAAGAATTAAAACCTGCTCAAAAATTCACACAGCCTCCTGCAAGATATAACGAGGCAAGTCTTGTTAAGGTTTTAAAAGAAGAGGGAATAGGAAGACCTTCTACATATTCTCAAATAATCAATACAATAAAAAACAGAGGATATGTTGAACTTGACCAAAGAAGATTTGTTCCAACAATGATAGGGGAAGCCGTTGATAAACTTTTAAGGGAGAATTTCGAGGATATAGTAGATATAGATTTTACGGCGAACATGGAAAGTAACCTTGATGATATTGAAGAAGGAAGCAAAAAATGGAAAGACGTAATATCTGATTTTTACAAAGGACTTGAAAAAGAACTTGAACATGTTAAGGAAATTGAAAGAATAAAACTTCCGGAAGAACAAACCGATGAAGTATGCGAAAACTGTGGTAAACCTATGGTTATAAAATACGGTAGATTTGGAAAGTTTATGGCTTGTAGCGGTTATCCGGAATGTAAGACCACAAAGGCTATCGTTAAAGAAATTGATGCTTCTTGCCCAAAATGCGGCGGTCAAATTGTTGAAAGAAAAAGCAAAAAGGGAAGTGTATTTTACGGATGTAAGAACTATCCTAACTGTGATTTTGCTTCTTCACAAAAACCAACGAGAAAACTTTGCCCTAAATGCGGAGAAATTTTATACGAAAGCAAAGGTAAAAAGAAAAGTTTATTTTGCAAAAACAAAGAATGTAAATATAAAGAAGAATTATAAAAAGAGAGGAAACTCTCTTTTTTTATTATTTATATAAATATTTTCGATTTATTATTTATAATATAAATACACGTTTTAGATATCCTATGGGTATTTTATTTAATGTTTATAGAAATTTAAAATTAAAAATAATATTATTTTTCACTCTATTGTGTTTTATAAATAATAATATTAAGAATAAAACTTTAAAAATATAAATTAATATAAATAACCGATAAAATAATTTTTAACTATATTTATTTAAAATGTTAATTTACGATTTGCTTTGTTAAAAACCAGGATTAGTGCATATAAAAGTGCCTATAAAAAAATATTAATTTTTCACATATTAACTATTTATTATTATAAAAAGTTTTAATTTTTATAGTATAATATTAATTAATAAAAAACGAAAAGAATCAGAGGAGAAAAGTATGAATAATTTTTATTTTCATTTACCTACAAAGGTTTATTTTGGTAAAGGACAGATAAAAAATTTACCTGAAATTTTATCCGGCTTAGGTAAAAAAGCATTGTTAGTTTACGGGGGAGGAAGTATTAAAAGAAGCGGACTTTATGATGAAGTTTTATCTTTATGTAAACAAAGCGGTGTTGAATTGTTCGAGCTTTCGGGGGTTGATCCAAACCCAAGAGTTGAGTCTGTAAGAGAAGGGGTAAAAATTTGTAAAGAAAATAATATTGATGTTGTTTTGGCAGCTGGTGGCGGAAGTACAATAGACTGTGCAAAAATGATTGCTGCTGCAGCAAAAAGCGAAGAAGATGCTTGGGAACTTGTAATACATCAAGATAAAATAAAAGATGCTCTTCCTATCGTTGATATTCTAACTCTTTCTGCAACAGGTTCTGAGATGGACCCATTTGCAGTTATAAGCAATATGAAAGAGAATATGAAAATAGGGGTTACCAGTGAGCTTTTTAAACCTAAAGCATCAATTATGGATCCAAGTTATACATGTTCTGTTCCTAAAAATCAAACGGCTGCCGGAACTGCCGATATAATGTCTCATATTTTTGAAAATTATTTTTCAAACGTAAAAGAAGGCTTTATGCAATCAAGAATGGCAGAAGCATTATTAAAGACTTGTATAAAATACGGTCCTATTGCTTATAATGATCCTGAAAATTATGAAGCAAGAGCAAATCTTATGTGGGCTTCTTCATGGGCTATAAACGGATTACTTAGCTCAGGAAACGAGGTTGAATGGTGTGTTCATCCTATGGAACATGAACTTAGCGCATTCTATGACATAACCCATGGTGTAGGACTTGCAATTCTTACTCCAAGATGGATGGAATATGTTTTAAATGAAAATACTCTTGATAAATTTGTTGAATACGGAATAAACGTTTGGGGAATTGCTCCTCATAAAGAAAAAGAAGAAATTGCTAAAGAAGCAATAAAAAATACATATGATTTCTTTAAAGAACTTGATATTCCAATGACTTTAAAAGAAGTTGGGATTGATGAAACTCACTTGGAAGAAATGGCAGAAAAAGTAGGGGAAATAAAAGGAGCTTATAAACCTTTAAATAAGGAAGATATGTTAAATATTTATAAGATGTGTCTATAAAAAAAAGAGGAGAAATCCTCTTTTTTATTTTATATAATATTATGTTAAAAATGAATGTAAATTGTTATATTCTTATATAATATTTTTTACTTAAGTTTTTTATTTAATAAAAAAAGGAGCCTTAGCTCCTTTTTAATGTTTTACTATTTTTTCCATAATCCGTGAAGATTACAATGTTCGTAAGCTGCTACGAATTCATCACCGTCAGCAAGGATAAATTCAGCTTTTGGTGCATCACCTGGTTTTAAGTTTTTAACTTGGTGACCAAGTTTTGTTTCAATCCAAATGAATTCGATGAAGTGTTCTTCAAGCATTGGATGTTCAACTTCACCTACTTGTACGCTTACTTTGTTGCCGTCAACTGTTACAGCTGGTACGTGTTTTTCAAAAGCACCGTCTGTTTGACCCGGTTTTAATTCTTCCATTTTTTCTCCGCAGCACATTACAGGTACTCCTTTGTTTACTGCAAATACTACGATGTTTCCACAATGTTTACATTTAAAAAATTTAGCTTCCATTTTTATTCCCATCCTTTTCTTAATTTTTTATTTTTAATAAATGTAGCTATTTATTAATTTCATTTACTATGTTTTCAGCTAATACGTCAAGTTGTTGTACATTTTCATCACTTAATGCAGATTTTATTGTAATATCTCCATCAATGTAGTTGATATTTTTAAGTTTTTCAACTATTGCTTTCATTTTCTTTGTTGCCATTGGACCCCATGTTCCGTTTTCAATGAATGCAACGTTTCTGTTTTGAAGATTATGAGCTGCTATTTCATGAAGAAGTGTTTCCATTTTAGGGAAGATTTCGTTGTTGTAAGTTACTGATGCAAATACAATTGTTTTATATTTGAAAGCATCAGATAAGATATATGAAGGATCAGTTTTTGATGCATCGTATACTTTTACATTTTTAACGCCTTTATCAGCGATTTTGTCTGCAAGAGCATTTGCAGCCTTAGCTGTATTTCCGTAAACTGATGCATAAACAACCATTACAGAATTTTCTTCTGCTTCATATGTGCTCCAGTGATTGTATTTGTCTAAAATCATTCCGATATCGTCTTTATCTCTCCAAAGATGTCCATGAAGAGGGCAAATTAGTTCAATATCAAGTGTTGCAGCTTTTTTAAGTAGAGCTTGAACTTGTGGACCGTATTTACCAACGATGTTTGTGAAATATCTTCTGTTTTCATCAATCCAGCCGTTTTCATAATTTACTTCGTCTGTGTATAAGTTTCCGTCAATTGCTCCGAATGTACCGAAAGCATCTGCTGAGAATAAAATTTTATCTGTTACATCATATGTTACCATAGCTTCTGGCCAGTGAACCATTGGTGCCATAACGAAAGCAAGAGTATGTTTACCTGTGTTTAAAGTATCATTTTCTTTTACGATTAAAGCTCTTGAATCAATATCAAAATCAAAGAATTGTTTAATCATGTTAACTGTTTTTTGGTTGCATACAACTTTTGCTTCAGGGTAGCGGTATACTACTTCGCTAAGCATAGCACAGTGGTCAGGTTCCATATGATTTACAACGATATAATCAAGATTTTTTCCGTCTAAAACTGCTGTTAAATTTTCAATGAAATCTTCTCCTGCTGTTTTGTCAACAGTATCGAATAATACATTTTTTTCATCAAGTAAAACGTATGAGTTGTAAGAAACTCCGTTTTCAACAGGATAAATGTTTTCGAATAATTCAATTCTTCTGTCGTTTACTCCAATAAAATATAAATCTTCTTTTACTTTTCTGACATTTTTCATAATTTACAAATTTCCTTTCCCTTAACTGTTTAAACATAGTTGTTCTAGTTTTTCCAAATTCAAAATTTCTATATGCTTTTTGCTTACTTTTATTAAATTTTCTTTTTGCATTTTCATTAAGCTTCTGGATAAAGACGGCCTTTTTACTCCGAAGAAATCAGCCATATCCTCTCTTGTCATGTATATTCTTACTTTGTTGTTTCTATCTTTGTTTTCAAGTAAATACAAAGATATTTTTTCTTCCAAAGTCGTTGCTGAGAGAATATGTATTTTTTTCATAAGAGCAAGAGATTTATCTGCCTGAAGATGCATTATGTTTCTTATTAACATTTTATGAAACTTACAGGCTCTTTCGCATACGTTAAAGAAGAAATTCCAAGGAATTATGAGTACTTTTGATTTTTTTGTTGATATTGCATCATAATAATTGTAATCATTAGATTCACCTTGAAACAAATCTCCAAATATTTCTCCGTCATTTATTTCATAAAATATGTTTCTGTTTCCCGACGGATAATCTTTTACTATCATTACTTCGCCTTTTAAGAGAACGTATAAGTAATTAGGTTTGTCTTCTTCTTTAAATATGATTTCATCTTCTGCATACTCTTTTATTTTTGATTTTGAACATATCATCATTTCTTCTATTGATTTTATGTCAATATCATAAAACAATTCGGATTTTGCTATTAAACCATAATCCATCTTTTTCTCCCAAATACCATAAAGCATGTTTAATGAATTTTCTATATAGTAACAAATTATAGAAATAAATTCCGTAACATTTGTTACGCTTTTATAGATTTTACATTAAAAATTTATTAAAATCAATCAAAATTTTACAAAACTAAAAAAATTTAATAAAATTATAATATAAAGAGGTGTTTATTTTGAATATTAGAATAGAAGAAGGATATTTGTATAAAGAGGAAATAAAGGAACTTTTTAGGGAAGATACAAATATGCTTGTGGAAAATGATGAAGAATTAAAAAATTATCTTGAAATTCAAAACTACGATGAAGAGTTACATGATTTAGAGTTAAAATATTCTAAACCATGGGGAAGGCTTTATATTTTTTTTGTGATGATAAACCTGGCGGGTGTATTGCGCTAAAAAAAATAGATAAGTTAAACTGTGAGATGAAAAGGCTTTATGTAAGAAAAGAATACAGAGGTAAGAAAATAAGCGAAAAACTTATAAATAAAATTATAGATGATGCAGTACATATAGGGTATAAGCATATGTTTTTGGATACTCTGCCTTTTTTAAAAAGTGCTATTCATTTATATAAAAAATTTGGTTTTTATGAGATTGAAAGTTACAATAATTCTCCTATGGATACTTCAATATATATGAAGCTGGATTTAGATAAAAATCAGTTTGCCGAATAAAATTTTTTAATTTATAAATTTTATTTATAATGGTAAGTTATCAGTAAATAGCAATTCATTGTTTAGTGATTTTGATATTAATTTAATTAAAAAAAAATAAAATAATACTCTCATCGTAAACATCAATACACATTAAAACAAATCAATATTGCATATTCATAAAAATATTGTTATTATTATAGAAAACATTTTGAACAAATAAAAATTGAGGTATAGATATGTCTGAAGATAAAAAAACTATTTTAAGCGGTATACAATCAAGCGGAGAATTTACAATAGGAAATTATTTCGGAGCAATAAAAAACTGGGTTGAACGTCAGGATGATTATAACTGTATGTATTTTATAGCAGATATGCATGCAATAACGGTAAATCAAGTTCCTGCGACTTTAAGAAAGAGATCTTTTGAATGTGCGGCAATGCTTCTTGCAAGCGGTATTGACCCTGAAAAATCTCTTTTATTCATTCAGTCTCATGTTCATCAACATGCAGAACTTGGCTGGATACTTAACTGTTTTACTCATATGGGCGAACTTTCAAGAATGACACAATATAAAGATAAATCAAAAAATCAAGGTGAAAACATAAAAGTAGGACTTTTTGATTATCCTGTTTTAATGGCTGCTGATATACTTTTATATCAAGCGGATCTTGTTCCTGTGGGAGATGATCAAAAACAACATCTTGAACTTACCAGAACAATAGCAAACAGATTTAACAATACATTTTCACCTACTTTCAAAGTTCCCGAAGGTTATTATGGTGAAAGCGGGGCAAGAATAATGTCTCTTCAAGATCCAAGTAAGAAAATGTCTAAATCAGACGAAAACAAAAACGGATTTATTTCAATGATAGACAAAAAAGATGTAATTATGGCAAAATGTAAAAGAGCCGTTACAGATTCTGATATGAATATTATTTACGACAAAGAAAACAAACCTGGAGTTTCAAATCTTCTTGAAATATATTCTTGTGCTACAAACAAAACAATAGAAGAAGCCGTAAAAGATTTTGAAGGAAAGAATTACGCATACTTTAAAACAGCTGTAGGGGAAAGTATCGCAGACAGGCTTACTCCTATTCAAGATGAATTTGAAAGACTTTGTAAAGATAAAGCATATGTTAACGAAGTTTTACAAAAAAGCAGTGAACAAGCAAGCTACATTGCAAACAAAACACTTAGAAAAGTTAAAAAGAAAGTTGGATTTTACAGTTTATAAAAAGAGGAGAGATCTCCTCTTTTTTTATTGTATATAAATTATGTATGAGGTTAATTTAATGTTTTTATGATAAATAAATGATATAAAGGATAAGGTAAATAATAGATTACAGTTTATAATTACTTTGACTATATTTATAAGATATGTTTACAATGTATGTTTGTGAATTTAAAAGAAGATATTTATTTGATATCATGCTTTTTTATAAGTAAATAAAAAAGTAAATAAAAAATATGTTTTATCATTAAAAACAATAAAGTACATATAGAAATGTATTTATAGAATAAACTTTTTATTAATAAATTTTATATTATAAAAAAAATTAAAAAAACAGTTGACAAAGGTTAAAAATAATGATATCTTATATACAAGTTAGCAATGACTAACAAAAAAATAAAGGTGAAAGAATTATACCCATATTTTTTTAACCGCATGTTAGCAAAGACTAACAATATTTATCTCTTTTATATATGAATCGGATATGTTTCGATTTATAAAAATTTCTTTTCATTACATTATAGAATTCAAGGTACCGTGACATATATGTTTTAGCCTTCCAATTATTCCCTTCACGGTACCATGACTTTCTATAAATGGAGGTTATTATGATTGAAAAATATTTAATTGAACATTGTTCTCCAACTCTTGCAAATCTTAAAACTGCAAATTTGTTTTCATTTAAAGTTGGTGACATTAAAACATTAAATGAAAGTATAAGGGCATGGAATTATGAGCTTAATGAAAAAGGTATATATTTATCTTTGCTAAATGTGAAAAATAACTTAGCCCTTGTTTATGTATACAGAAGAAAAAAACTTGAAGAAGATTTAAAAAAGGACGGAGTAGGTGAGATATTAAATATTTACGGATATAAAAACACTAATATTGATTATGCAATAAACACATTAAAAGAAAGGCTTAAGTTTAGCGATAATTTTCCTCATGAAATAGGTTTGTTTCTTGGTTATCCCCTTGAAGATGTTAAGGGATTTATAGAAAATCTCGGTAAGAATTCAAAATGCTCGGGGTGCTGGAAAGTTTATTCAAACGAGTGTGAAAAAATAAAAATGTTTAACAAGTTCAATAAATGCAAAAAAGTATACTCAATGCTTTTTAACGGCGGCAGGTCAATTTCTAAACTTGCTGTTGGCATTTAAAATAAATATAAGTGAGGTATAAAATATAATGAGTAAAGTGGCAGTTGTATACTGGAGCGGAACAGGTAATACAGAAATGATGGCTCAAATGGTTGAAGCAGGTATTGTTGAAGCAGGCGGTAGTGCAAGTGTGATGACAAGCGCAGAATTTACATCTGATATGGTAGATGAATTCGATGCTATTGCATTTGGATGTCCTTCAATGGGAAGTGAACAACTTGAAGAAAGCGAATTTGAACCAATGTTTAGAGAAGTAGAAGACAAATTAAGCGGAAAGAAAATTGCTTTATTTGGTTCTTACGGTTGGGGAGATGGTGAGTGGATGAGAAACTGGGAAGATGAGTGTTCATCTGACGGTGCAACTATGGCACATGAAAGTGTAATATGCTGTGGAGCTCCTGATGATTCAGCTAATGAAGATTTAAAAGCTCTTGGAAAAGCTCTTGTTTAATTTAACCCCCTAAAATATATAATTACTTAGATGCAGAAACTTTTCTGCATCTTATTTTTGATAACAATATAAAAGTGATTAAATTTAATGTTTTAATATCTTATAAATAAAATATTGTTTTTTTTTATGAGATAATATAAAATATATAGAAAACGTAAATAAAATATATAAATATATAGAAAATCATAAAAACAAAAATATTGGGAGATTTGTATGAAAACACATGAATCCAGAGAAGATTATTTGGAAACTATACTTATTTTAAAGAAAAGACTTGGAAACGTAAGAAGCATAGATATTGCAAACGAGCTTAACTATTCAAGACCAAGTGTTTCAAGAGCGATAAAATTGATGAAAGAAAATGAGTATATAACCGTTGAAGAAAACGGGCTAATAAAGCTTACTGATCTTGGAGAAAAAGTAGCAAAATCTATTTATGAAAGACATACAATAATCGGTAATATGCTTATGAAACTTGGAGTAAGTGAAGAAACAGCATTTGAAGATGCTTGTAGAATAGAGCATGTTATAAGCAAAGAAAGCTTTGAAAAAATAAAAGAACATGCCGGTGATTTCATAAAAGAATAAATGTATATATAAATAAGAAGCAAAGGGTTTTTCTTTGTTTTTTATTTTTTTGACAAAAGATTATTTGCAAGTAGTTAAATATTATGTTAAAATAAATTGACTTTAACAGACAAATAGATATTTGTGAAGTTTTTTTAGGAGGTTAATATGATTTATACACAAGAAGTAGAAAACATGTGCGTAGTTAAAAAAGGCGCAAATCATGGCCCTGCACCTATTCCTGAAGAAGGTAAATGGGTTAAATCAAAAGAAATCAAAGATATAAGCGGTCTTACACACGGTGTAGGTTGGTGTGCACCTCAACAAGGAGCTTGTAAACTAACATTAAACATCAAAGACGGTATCATAGAAGAAGCTTTGGTTGAAACACTTGGATGTTCAGGTATGACTCACTCAGCTGCTATGGCAAGTGAAATTTTAATTGGTAAAACTTTACTTGAAGCATTAAACACAGACTTAGTTTGTGATGCTATCAACACAGCTATGAGAGAATTATTCCTACAAATCGTTTACGGAAGAAGCCAATCTGCTTTCTCTGAAGGTGGTCTTGCTATCGGCGCTGGTCTTGAAGATTTAGGTAAAGGACATAGAAGTCAAACAGGTACTTGCTATGCTACAAGCAAAAAAGGACCTAGATACTTAGAATTATCTGAAGGTTACATAACAGAAATCGGTTTAGATAAAAATGATGAAATCATCGGTTACAAATATGTAAATCTTGGCGTTATGATGCAAAACATTAAAAAAGGTGTCGATCCTATGGAAGCTATCGAAAAAGCTAGCGGTAAATACGGTAGATTTGACGATGCAGTAAAAACAATCGACCCAAGAAACGAGTAGGAGGGAGGAAATAAAATGGCATTATTTGAAAGTTACGAAAGAAGAATTAAACAAATCGAAGAAGTTTTAAATAAAGACGGTATCAAATCATTAGAAGAAGCTAAACAAATCTGTGATGATAAAGGTATCGATGTTGCAGGTATCGTAAAAGGAATCCAACCTATTTGTTTTGAAAACGCATGTTGGGCTTACACAGTAGGTGCGGCACTTGCTATTAAAAGAGGAGCTACTACTGCTGTAGAAGCTGCAAAAATTATTGGTGAAGGTTTACAAGCATTCTGTATTCCTGGTTCTGTTGCTGATGACAGAAAAGTAGGTCTTGGTCATGGTAACCTTGCAAGTATGTTACTTTCTGAAGAAACAGAATGTTTCGCTTTCCTTGCAGGTCATGAATCTTTCGCTGCTGCTGAAGGTGCTATCGGTATCGCTAACTCAGCAAACAAAGTTAGAAGCAAAGACTTAAGAGTTATCTTAAACGGTCTTGGTAAAGACGCTGCTCAAATCATTTCAAGAATCAACGGATTTACATATGTTCAAACTCAATTTGATTACTTCACAGGAGAATTAACAATCGTTAACGAAACAGCTTACTCTGACGGCCCAAGAGCTAAAGTAAGATGTTACGGTGCTGACGATGTTAGAGAAGGTGTTGCAATCATGCACAAAGAAGGTGTTGATGTATCTATTACAGGTAACTCAACAAACCCAACAAGATTCCAACATCCAGTTGCAGGTACATACAAAAAAGAATGTATCCAAGAAGGTAAAAAATACTTCTCAGTAGCCAGCGGTGGTGGTACAGGTAGAACACTTCATCCTGATAACATGGCTGCAGGTCCTGCTTCTTATGGTATGACAGATACAATGGGAAGAATGCACTCTGACGCTCAATTCGCCGGTTCTTCATCAGTTCCTGCTCACGTAGAAATGATGGGACTTATCGGTATGGGTAACAACCCTATGGTTGGTGCAACTGTTTCTGTTTCTGTTGCAATCGAAGAAGCTAGTAAATAGTTTTGTTAAAGTAAATTAAAAGATACCTTGTATAAGGTATCTTTTTTTATTTGTAAGAGTTTAGATAAAATAAAAATTTGAAAAATAGTGATTTGTTTTATGAAAAAAATATATAAAATTTATAAAATCTATTTGTGGAATATAAAAAAATATTATAATTAAATAAATAAAAGTATCTAAATCAAAGGGAAAACATAAATTTTGCATATTTAAAGGGATTTATGAAAAAAATATAAAAAATTTATTCAAAAAAATAAAAATATACTTTGATTTAGGCGGTTTGTATGATATAATACTAAACTGCAAGATTTATATTTAGGAGGATAAAATGGAAACAGTATTATTGGTGTTGATAATAGTATCAAGCCTTGGCTTAATTGCAAGTGTAGTATTGCAAGAAGGTTCTACTGCAGGCATGGGTGGTGCTATTTCAGGCGGTGCCGAAGGTTTATTTGGTAAGAAAAAAGCTCATGGTATGCAAGGACTTTTAAATAAGATTACTTTAATATCAGCAGTAGTATTTTTTATATCAATTTTTGTTTTTGACCTTCTAACAAAATAAAACAATATATAAAATTAATTTCGGAGGAGAAAAATGAGTGTTGAAACTTTAATGTTTTTTGCCCCTGTTGCGGGTATTATAGCGCTTCTTTTTGCGTTATATCTTGCTTCTTCGATCAATAAAGTTGATCAAGGAACAGATAGAATGAAAGAAATTTCATCTCACATTCACGAAGGTGCTATGGCTTTCTTAACAAGTGAATACAAATATATCGTTGTTTTTGCTGTAGTATTATTCGCTATTTTATTTGGCTTAATAGGTTGGGAAACAGCAGTTTGTTTCTTAATTGGTGCTTTATTCTCAGTTTTAGCTGGTTTCTTTGGTATGCAAGTTGCTACTAAAGCTAATTCAAGAACAGCTGCTTCTGCTAAAGACAAAGGCATGGGGGCTGCGTTAAAAGTTGCTTTTAACGGTGGTAGCGTTATGGGTCTATGTGTTGTAGGTCTTGGTGCTATCGGTGTTAGTATCGTATACATGATCTTTGCTGATGTAAACATCATCACAGGTTTTGGTCTTGGTGCTTCTTCTATCGCTTTATTCGGTAGAGTTGGTGGTGGTATCTATACAAAAGCTGCTGACGTTGGAGCTGACCTTGTAGGTAAAGTTGAAGCCGGTATTCCGGAAGATGACCCAAGAAACCCAGCTGTTATCGCTGATAACGTAGGTGATAACGTAGGGGACGTTGCAGGTATGGGTTCTGACTTATTTGAATCATATGTTGGTTCTATTATTTCTGCTATGACTCTTGGTGGACTTTTACTTGGAAGCATGGAAGCTGTTATGTTCCCATTGGCTCTTGCTGCAGTTGGTATCATTTCTTCAATTATCGGTTCTTTATTCGTTAAAGGCGGAGAAAATGCTGACCCTCATAAGAGCTTAAATCTTGGTACATATGTAAGTGGTATTCTTGTAATTATCGCTGCTTACTTCTTAACAACTTCTTTACTTAAAGATATTACATACTTCTATGCAATTATTGCCGGTCTTGTTTGTGGTATCTTAATCGGTAAAGTTACAGAAGTTTACACATCTGAAGATTACAAATCAGTTAAGAAAATTGCTAGTCAAAGTGAAACAGGTGCTGCTACAACAATTATTTCTGGTCTTGCTGTTGGTATGATGTCAACTGCTATTCCAATTATCTTAATCGTAGCTGCTATCTTACTTTCTTATATGTTATCAACAGAAGGTTTATATGGTATTGCTCTTGCTGCTGTTGGTATGCTTTCAACTGCAGGTATGACAATTGCCGTTGATGCTTACGGTCCAATCGCTGATAACGCTGGTGGTATCGCTGAAATGTCTGAACTTGATGATTCTGTAAGAGAAATTACAGATAAACTTGATAGTGTAGGTAACACAACTGCTGCTATCGGTAAAGGTTTCGCTATCGGTTCAGCTGCTTTAACAGCTCTTGCTTTATTCGCATCTTACTCAACAGCTGTTGGTATCAAAGCTATTGACTTACTTGATGTAAAAGTTATTGCAGGTTTATTCATCGGTGGTATGCTTCCTTATGTATTCTCAGCAATCACAATGGAAGCTGTTGGTAAAGCTGCTAACCAAATGATTGAAGAAGTTAGAAGACAATTCAGAGAAATTCCTGGTATCATGGAAGGTAAAGCTAAACCAGAATATTCTACATGTGTAGAAATCTCTACAAAAGCTGCATTAAAAGAAATGATCGTTCCTGGTCTTCTTGCAGTAGTAGTTCCATTACTTGTAGGTTACTTCCTTGGTGCAACAGCTCTTGGTGGTCTTCTTGCAGGTGCACTTGTAACAGGTGTATTAATGGCTATTCAAATGGCTAACTCAGGTGGTGCTTGGGATAACGCTAAAAAATATATTGAAGGTGGAGCTCACGGCGGTAAAGGTAGTGAAGCTCACAAAGCTGCAGTAGTTGGGGATACAGTAGGTGACCCATTCAAAGATACTTCAGGTCCTTCATTAAATATCTTAATCAAATTAATGACAATCGTTGCATTAGTATTTGCTCCATTGTTCATATAATAGAAAATTAAAGCCTCTTTATAGAGGCTTTTTTTTATTGTAATTTTAGATTGTATTTTAATAATATAAATTTAATATATTTTTATTGTAGAAGTAGTGATAAATTAAAGTAAAAATTATATTTAAAATTTATTATTCGATTTAACATATTATAAATGGAAAGTAGTAAGATATATTTACTATTGTCATTTTATTTTAGGGTTAAATTTAATTAATATAATAAAAAAGACTCGAGGGAGTCTTTTTTTATTTATGTATATTCTTTGTAAAAGCAAAGTAAATCCTTTGAAATAAAGGAAAATGCCTTTACTTTTTTTGTTATAATCCATATGTTATTCTAAATCAAATTATATTTAAATAATTATTTGATTTGTTAAATATATAGTTTTAATGAGAAATTTAGATAATAAGTTTTGAACAAAATTAATTTTATAAAAGGGAAAAGCATGGAAAATAACAATAGAAAAGAATTAAAAAATAAAGAAGTATGGTATAAAAGATGGTATGTAGTTTATACCTTTATTTTTTTATCCTTGTGTTTCGTTATTTTTTTACCGTTTTTTATAAGCGGTAAGAGTTTTGTATGGGATACGGGAGGGCTTAATACCGGAGACGGATTTGTTCAGCATTTTACCTCTGCCGTATATTTTGGTAATTACTTTAGAGATATAATACTTAATTTATTAAAAAGTCACGAACTGGTTATTCCAATGTGGGATTTAAGTATCGGAACGGGGTATGACGTTTTAACATCTCTTAATTATTATGCTTTTGGAGATCCACTTAGCATTTTCTACATATTTACACCGGAAAAATTTATGGGATATACCTTTTCTTTTGTTATATTTTTAAGACTTTATTTATCGGGATTATTTTTTTCATTTTTCTGTTTTAATTTTAAAATGAAGAAAACGCCTGTGATTATTGGGGCGTTATGCTATGTATTCTGCGGGTTTAGTTTGTATTGCTCTATTCGTCATCCATTTTTTATAAACCCTATGATATACCTTCCTTTGCTTCTTTTAGGCATTGAAAAAGTATTTAAAGGAGGTAAGCCTTATTTATTTATAATAATGGTTACCATAAGCGCTATAAGTAATTTTTACTTTTTATATATGTTAACCATTGCCGTTATTATTTACGCTTTTATAAGAGTAATGTATATTTACAAAGAAAAAGGAGTGTTTTTAAAAAAACTTAGATATTACTTCTTTAAATTCCTTTTTTATTATATTATTGGCATTCTGCTTTCGGCAGTTATTTTTCTTCCTGTTATAATATCTTTTTTTAACAGCTCAAGGCAGAGCGGTCAGGCTAACAATCTGACACTGGTTTATAATTTAAGTTATTATATTAACGTTATAAAAAATATGTTTGCTGCTAATGATATAGGGCTTTGGGCATTTTTAGGATTTAATATTATAAGTATTATTTGCGGTGGGATTATATATAAAGACAAAAGCAAAAAGGGAAAATATTTAAAGTTTATATTAAGCATTTGTATTATCTCTCTTTTAGTTCCATTTTTTGGATATATAATGAATGGATTTAGTTTTGTGTCAAACAGATGGACCTTTATTTTTTCATTTGTCATATCATTTATAAGTGTTTATATAATGGGAGAATTGAAGAATTTTAAAAATAACATTAAGTTTATAAATATATTTCTTGGTGTTGTTTTGTTTTTAAATATTTCTTTGACAGTTTTATATATATACTTAGATAAAGATATAAAATATGTTTTATTTAATTATATCTTTATATTTATGGGATTTGTATTCATGTTTTTTATTAAAAACAGAAAGTACAGGGTAAAAACCATATATATGGCTTTACTTATTATTGTTCTTATACAAATTCCTTTTTCTGCTTATATAAAATATTCGCCTTTTACTCTAAATTATCCTAAAGAGTTTAAGTCTTATGATAAGTTAAATAGTGCCATAAACCAAAAGGAATTTAATTATATAAAAAGCATTGATGAAGAAGAATTATACAGAGTTGATATAAACAACAACAGGCTGAATTACGGACTTATAAACGATATAAACGGTCTTTCTTCTTATTTCAGCGTTCAAAATAATAACAGCGTAAACTATTTCTTTTTAACCGGTCAGGTTGGACAGGCTACATTATCGGGTAATCACGGTTATGACTGCCACCTTATAAGCAATGAACTTAAAGGAGTTAAGTATTTTGCAGGTAAAAATTATAATGCCGATTTGTATAAAGATTACAAGGTTATAAAGGAATATGAAGACAGCAAAGTATATAAAAACGAAAATGCACTTGGGCTATTTTATACCTATGACAGCGCTATTAATCAAAGCACATTTAATTCTTTAAATATATATGACAGAGAAATGGCAATGCTTCAAAGCGTTTATCTGGATAAAGACAGTATAGTTTCAAATGATAATATTATTTCTTCTTCAAAGACTTTATTAGATGTAGAAGATATAATGGAAAATGCAAAGCATGACAAAGACAAAATAGAAATTAAAAAGGACAAAATAATAGTAAAGGAAGATGACAGTGACCTTAGTTTTAATATAGATGTAAATAACAGTGAATGTTATCTTGTAATAGATGATTTTGACTTAAATTTAGACAGTGAAATTAGTAAAGATGCTTCCTTAAAGAGAAAGATAAGACATTTGCTTTATACCCCTGCAAAATATTCTTACATGAACATAAAAATTGACGGAAGCGAAGAGAGTTCTTTTAGATATTCCATAAAAACATCTGATAATACTTATTACTTTGGTATAGAAGATTATGTATTGAATCTTGGGTATTATAAAAATGGGTTGCACAACATAAAGATTAACTTTGATGAAAAAGGAGAGTATAATTTTTCCGATATGAAAGTAGTATCTCAGCCTATGGATGATTATGATAAATATGTAAATGAGTTAAAAGAAGACAAGGTAGAGAACTTTACCATAAAAGGAAATACAGTAAGTTTAAAAGTAAATACGAAAGAAGATAAAATAGGGGTGTTATCAATTCCTTATTCAAAAGGCTGGAAGGCTTATGTGAATGGTAAAGAAGTAGAAATTTTACAAGCAAACATTGACTCTATGGGGATAGAGTTAAACAAAGGTGAAAATGAGGTTGTGTTTACATATTGTACTCCGGGGCTTAAAGTGGGGGCTATTGTTTCGCTTGTTACAGCATTTTTATGTATGATTTATATTTTTATTAATAAAAAGAAAAGAAATATTTAAAACTTATATTAATAAAGCAACATAAGTTTAATTTAAACTATTTTTAAACGAACATTTATTGTTTTTATTAATTTGACAAAATCTTTATATTTGTATAGAATAAATTATGAATTTTATAAATTTCTAAATTAAAGAATAAAGAGGGAAACATGAATAGTGGTACTATGTCATTAGTTATACCTGCGTATAACGAATCTGAAATAATAGAAAATACAGCGAAAGTTGTCGTAAATATTTTAAAAGAAGCAAATATACCATTTAAAGTTCTATTTGTAAATGATGGATCAAAAGATGACACATGGGAAAAAATAAGAAAAATATCAAAAGAATATGATTGTATAGATGGAATATGTTTTTCAAGAAATTTTGGAAAAGAAGCAGCTATTTTTGCAGGACTTCAATATGCAAAAGGAGACTGCGTTGCAGTAATGGATTCGGATTTGCAGCATCCGCCTGAAACACTTGTTGAGATGTATCAAAAATGGCTTGAAGGATATGAAGTAATTGAAGGGATAAAAGCTTCAAGAGGAAAAGAAGGCATTGTTTATAAAATAGGTGCAAAAAGTTTTTATAAGATAATATCAGATGCTACAGGTATAGACATGTCAACATCATCAGATTTTAAATTAATGGACAGAAAAGTTGTTGACTCAATAATAAGTTTACCTGAAAGACATTTGTTTTTTAGAGCTTTATCATCATGGGTAGGATATAAGACAACATATGTAGAATTTGAGGTTCAGGAAAGAATCGGGGGAGAATCTAAATGGTCATTTTCTTCTCTTGTTAAATATGCAGTTAGAAACATAACGACATTTTCAACAGCTCCTATGCAGATAGTTTCTTTTGCAGGAATAATATTTTGTATTTTAGCAATAGTGATTGGAATTAGAGCCGTATACCAATATTTTGTAGGAATTGCTCTTGGTGGTTTTACAACAGTAATACTTTTAATATTGATACTTGGAGCTATCGTTATGCTATCCCTTGGAATAATAGGATACTATATAGCAAAAATCTATGAAGAAGTAAAAGGCAGACCAAGATATATAGTATCAAAAACAGCGAAGGAAGAAGAAAAATAGGAGAAAATAATGATAGAAAAAATTAATGGTTTATATGAAAAATATAAAGAAATTATTTTATATATAATTTTTGGGGGTCTTACGACACTTGTAAATTTTGTAATATATTTTGTATTTACGAATGTATTATCTATAAATTATCTTGTAAGCAATTTTATAGCATGGATAGGTGCTGTTATTTTTGCGTTTTTTACAAATAAAAAATACGTATTTAATGCGAATAACACACAACTGTTAAATTATATAAAAGAATTTATTATGTTTACCTCTTCAAGGGGATTTTCCTTTTTGATAGAGACATTTCTTTTATTTTTAGGCGTGGAGCTTATAAAGTTAAATGATGGGGTAGTTAAGGTAGCAGTTGCGATAATAGTAGTTATTTTAAATTATTTCTTTACAAAGTTTGTATTTAAGAACAAAGAGGAAAAAGAAGAAAAAAGAGAGATAGTAAAAGAAAATAAGAAGAATAATCTTAAAGATAGTGAAGTATGGTATAAAAGATGGTATGTTGTGTATACTGTTTTATTTTTAGTTTCAGCTTTATTTGTTTTCCTTCCTTTTATTGTAACCGGAAGATTATTAATTTGGGATACTCAAGGTATGAATGCCGGTGATGGCTTTACTCAGCATTATGCATCCGCAGCATATTTAGGTAATTATTTTAGAGATATAATAAAAAATTTAATCTTTAATCATGAACTTATAATTCCTATGTGGGATTTAACAGTAGGAACGGGGTATGATATTTTAACATCTCTTAATTATTATGCTCTTGGTGATATTTTAAATGTATTTTATATATTTACACCTGAAAAGTATACAGGTTATATGTATTCTTTTCTTATTGTATTTAGACTTTATTTATCAGGATTATTTTTTATATTATTTTGTTTTAAATTCAATAAAAATAAAATGTCTGCAATTTTAAGTGCCATTGGGTATGTTTTTTGTGGATATTCTTTATATGCATCAATAAGACATCCGTTTTTTATAAATCCAATGATATATCTTCCTTTAATATTAATTGGAGTAGAAAATGTTTTAAGAGGTAAAAAACCATATTTATTTATAATTATGATAACAATAAGTGCAATAAGCAGTTTTTACTTTTTATATATGTTAACAATTGCTACTATTATTTATGCTTTTATAAGAGTAATGTATATTTATAAAGAAAAAGGATTGTTTTTAAAAAAATTAGTATATTATTTCTTTAAATTCCTTTTTTATTACTTTATAGGTATATTGTTATCTGCAATAATTTTACTACCTGTTTTAATTGGTTTTTTAGGAAGTGCAAGGGCAAATGGGCAGGTTTCTAATTTAACATTATTTTATAATATAAGTTACTATATAAATATATTTAAATATATGTTTGTTGCAGGTAGTATAGGAGAGTGGACTTTTTTAGGGTTTAATACAATAATGATATTTACAACTTTTCTTGTTTTTAAAGAAAAAAGTAAAGCTGCAAAATATTTAAAATATATTTTGATTATTTTATTTATTGTTATTCTATTTCCTTTATTTGGATATATTATGAATGGTTTTAGCTATGTATCAAATAGATGGTGCTTTATTGTATCTTTTGTAATATCATTTATAAACTTCTATATATTATGTGATATAAAATATTTAATTCATAAGCATTTAAAATATTCATATGTTATTTTAATAACTTTATTTTTAATTAACTTTTTTATAAATGCAATTATAAAAGTTGTTGATTTAAATAATGAAATGTATATATATAATTTATTATTTATTTGTATGAGCTTTTTCTTTATTGCATTTGCCATTAACAAAGAAATTTGTATAAAAAATATAAACTTAATATTAATTTTAATATATGGATTTCAAATTGTAATGAGTACCTATTTGCTTTATACTCCATTAGGAAGTTCATATATGGGAGAATATAAGAAAACAAATAAAAGTTTACAGGCACAACTTTATAATGATGCATATGATTTTATTAAACAAAATGATGAAAATATATACAGAGTATCCAGTAGTAAAGAACGATTAAATTATGGGTTAATTAATAATATAAACGGACTTTCATCTTATTTTAGTATACAAAATAAACATTCTGTAGATTATTTCTTTTCTACCGGTATGCTGGCAAAAATTAGTTTATCCGGTAATCATGGATATGATAACCATCTTATAAGTAATGAACTTAAAGGGGTAAAATATTATATTGCATATGATAATAATAAACATGACATTTTTAAAGACTATAAAAAAGTAAAAGAATTTGATGATAAAACTTTATATGAAAATACAAATAATTTAGGACTTTTTTATACTTATGATTCGGCTATTGGCACTAATGAATTAAATTCATTAAGTGTATATGATAGAGAATATGCTATGCTTCAAAGCGTGTATTTAGAAAAAAATACTGATTTGAAAACTGAGAAAAAATATCCTAAATCAAAAATTATTATGAATTTTGAAGATATATTACAAAATGCCCAATATAATGAAAAAAATATAGAATTAAAAGATGATTGCATAAATGTTAAAAAGGATAATTCATCTATAACATTAAATATAAAACCTATTAAAAACAGTGAAACATATTTAGTTTTAGATGATTTAAATTTAGTTATTGAAAAAAAAGAAAAGAAAAATGCAGGTATAAAAGATAAGGTTAAATATCTATTATCCTCAAGTGAAACTCAATCAGACATAGAAATATATATAGATTCTTCAAAAAAATATAATGATAAGTATATTATTAGATCTACAACGGATACTTATTATGTAGGTATAAATGATTATGTATTAAATTTGGGATATTATGAAGATGGAGAACATGAAATTAAACTTAATTTTACGAAAAAAGGAAAATTTAACTTCTCTGATTTAAAAGTAGTATCTCAGTCTATGGATAACTATGATAAATATGTAAATGAATTAAAGGAAGATAAGGTAGAAAACTTTACCATAAAAGGAAATACAGTAAGTTTAAATGTAAATACGAAAGAAGATAAAATAGGGGTTTTATCTATTCCTTATTCAAAAGGCTGGAAGGCGTATGTGAATGGTAAGGAAGTTGATGTATTACAGGCAAACGTTGATTCTATGGGAGTTGAACTTCAAAAAGGGGCAAATGAAGTAGTGTTTAAATACTGTACTCCAGGGATTAAAGAAGGGGGTATAATTACATTAATTACGGCTTTAGGGTGTTTGATTTATATATTTGTTGATAAAAAGAAAAAGGCTCTTTAAGAGTCTTTTTTTGAGAAAATTTTGTAAGTTTGTATAGTTTACAGTTATGATAAAATGACAATATTTTTTATTGTTATTTTGTTTTTAATTAAAAAATATATAGTTTTGTAATATTTTATAAGTATAATAAAAATTGCATATATTGTTTTAAATTGTATTTTATTGGGTATTGAGGGAATGGTTGCTAAAGTAACTGTAAGTATAATTGTTGTTATTTTAAATTATATTTTTAGTAAATTGTTTATTTTTAAAGAAAAAAATAAAGACACTTTTTAAAGTGTCTTTTTTAGTTATTTACAATTTTTATCGTTTTTGTTTTGTTGTTTTTGTTCGTTTTTGTTGTTATAAGATTGTTCGTTTTTATTCATGTTTTGCTTATTGTTTTTGTTTTCTTTTTTCTTAGCCATTTTATTTCTCCTTTGTTTTTTCTATATTAATTTTTCCCCAAAAACAAATATATATATTGGAAATTTTTTCTAAATTTTAATTTAATATTATTTGGGATTTAACTAAATAAGAGGTTTTTATAAATAAATATATATTGATTTTAATTTAATAAATTTTGTATGTTTGATATTTTTAAGTTATTGTATTACAATATGATTTATATATGGAAAAATATTGATAAAAGGGCAAATGTAGAAGTTTAAAATATTGATAAAATTTTTTTACTATGGTAAAATAAATTAGTTATTATAAAGGTAAATGAGGCAGGTTATGAATAATCTAAATTTAAAAAAACGAAGAGAAAAAGTACTTGAATACATGGACGATAATTCGGCTGCGGTTTTCTTTTCCGGAGAACTTGTAAGAAGTGAAAACGGAAATGATTATGAATTTGAAGTAAACAGAGATTTTTATTACCTTACAAACATTGACGAAGAAGACTGTGTGCTTATTTTAACAAAGAATGATAAGGAAATAAAAGAACAATTATTTATTCCTGAAAACAACGAGTATTCTTCAAAATGGACGGGGATAAAATTATCTATTCCTGAAGTTATGGCACTTAGCGACATGGAAGATGTTTTTTATCTTGATGAGTTTGAAGAATATATAAACGAACTTGGCAATGATGAAACTTTAGAGAAGATTTATTTTGCTTTGGATGATACAAATACCAGCGAGAATTATAACTTAAACCTTAGAATGTTTAAACAAATGTATAAAGTATTTGATAACTTGGAATTTTATAATATCAAAAGATGCCTTAATGAACTTAGAGAAGTAAAAAGTGAATACGAAGTGCATTGTATTCACAAAGGTGCAAAGAATTTAAAAAATGCCATAAACATGGCAATGAAGATTACCAAACCCGGTGTGAAAGAAGCTGAAATTGCCGCTACAATTGATTATATTACAAGGAAAAACGGCGATACACTGCCTTTCCCGACAATTGTTGCAAGCGGTAAAAATGCTACTACTCTTCATTACATCAAAGGAAAGGATAAAGTAAAAGACGGAGATCTTGTTCTTCTTGACTGCGGAAGTGCGGTAAATAAATACAGTGCAGACGTAAGCAGAACTTATCCCGTAAACGGAAAATTTACTGATTTCCAAAAGATAATATATAATATCGTTTTAAAGGCGAACAAAACCGTTATTGAAAATGCAAAAGAAGGTGTAACCTTAAAAGAACTTAACGATATTGTAATTGATATTTATGAAGAGGAACTTAAAAAAATAGGTTTGATAGAAGAAAGAGAAGAAGTAAATAATTATTATTATCACTTCGTTTCCCATTTTGTAGGACTTAACTGTCATGATCCATTCGATAAAGATAAACCTCTTAAAGCCGGTAATGTTATTACCGTTGAACCGGGACTTTATTTACAAGAAGAAGGAATTGGAATCCGCATTGAAGATAATATTTTAATAACAAAAGAAGGAAACATTAATTTAACAAAGAATATTATGAAAGAAACGGATGAAATAGAATCATATATGATGTGACAATAGAGTTTTTCATCTAAAGTTGAGGAAGAAAAATGGATGAATTATTGGCTCTTGGGTTATTCCTTTTTGTAGGATTTGCTATTAGTAAAGTGTGTTCAAAATTAAAACTTCCCGCTGTAACGGGATATTTGCTTGCAGGTTTAATCCTTGGAGTATCATTTATAGATATTCTGCCAAAAGATATCCTTTTGGAACTTGAATTTCTGCAAGATGTAGCCCTTGGCTTTATTGCCTTTAACATAGGGGAAAGTTTTAACTTGGATAAAATAAAAAGCCTTGGCGGAAGCGTTATTTTAATAACGATAGTTCAAGCTACCGTTACTATAATCGCCGTAACCATCGGAGTTTATATTGTAACGGGAGATTTACCGTTATCAATAGTCTTTGGTGCTTTATCTGCTGCCACAGCTCCTGCCGCAACGGTTAATGTTATTAACGAATATAAGGCAAAAGGAAAACTTACAAATACAATTCTTACGGTTGTTGCCCTTGATGATGCCGTATGTTTATTCCTTTTCAGTATTGCATGTGCAGTTTCACAGTCAATGATAAGCGGACATTTTAATATAAATTCTGCTTTACTTGCTCCTTTAAAAGAGATTGTATTATCTTTAATAGTAGGTGGAGTTATAGGGCTTGTTTTCTGCTTTATTGAAAAGAAAGTCAGAAGGGATAAATCTCAAGTGCTTATTGTTGCTTGTGCAAGCGTTCTTTTAGGTTCAGGAATAGGTACATATTTTGAACTTTCTTCAATTCTTGTTTGTATGGCAACAGGAAGTGTGATAGCTAATCTATGCTTTAGATACGACAAAGTCTTTTCCATGACGGAAGAAGCTGTAAACCCGATTTACGTTATATTTTTCGTGCTTGCCGGATACAGTTTGGATTTAAATGTAATAGTAAGTATAGGTGCAATCGGAATAGCCTTTGTAATTTCAAGATTTATAGGTAAAATTCTTGGTGCTTTTCTTGGGTGCGGTATGGCAAGGACAGATAAAGTTACAAGGAATTATCTTGGAATGGGGCTTATGCCTATGGCCGGAGTCGGAGTAGGGCTCGCGGTTGCGGCATCAAAAATGATGCCTGAATACAGTACACTGTTTTTAAATATAATTATGGGTGCAACATTTGTTTTTGAAATAGTCGGTCCTATCCTAACGGCACAGGGCCTTAAAAAATCAGGAGATATAAAATAACATACTAACACAGGGAGATAGATATGGAAAAATACTCATTAAACGAACTAAGAAAAATGTTTTTGGAATTTTATGAAAGCAAAGGACATTTAAGACTTGAAAGCTTTTCTCTTGTTCCTCACAACGACAAGAGTCTGCTTTTAATTAACTCAGGAATGGCTCCTTTGAAACCTTATTTTATAGGGGAAGAAGTTCCACCAAGAAAGAGAGTTACAACTTGTCAAAAATGTATCAGAACACCTGATATTGATAACGTAGGTAAAACAGCAAGACACGGTACATTCTTCGAAATGCTTGGAAACTTCTCTTTTGGAGATTATTTCAAGAAAGAAGCAATTAACTTTGCATGGGAATTTTTAACAGAAAAAATAGGAATAGATAAAGATAAACTTTATGTTTCTGTTTATGAAGATGATGATGAAGCAGCTCAAATTTGGAAAGAAGATATCGGTTTAACTGATGATAGAATTACAAGACTTGGTAAAGATGATAACTTCTGGGAAATCGGTCTTGGACCATGCGGACCATGTAGTGAAATTTATGTAGACAGGGGAGAAGAATACGGATGTGATTCTCCTGACTGCGGTGTAGGTTGTGACTGCGACAGATACATGGAAGTATGGAACCTTGTATTTACACAATTCGACAAAGACAAAGACGGAAACTACAACAGACTTGAACATCCAAACATCGATACAGGAATGGGGCTTGAAAGACTTGCTGCATACGTTCAAGGGGTTGATAATATTTTTGAAGTTGATACAATCAGATATATCCTTGATTACATTTGTGAAATATCAGGTAAAAAATATGGTGAAAATGAAAAAGACGATATTTCAATAAGAGTAATAACAGACCATATCAGAAGCAGTGTATTTATGGCAAGTGACGGTATCCTAACTTCAAACGAAGGAAGAGGATATGTTCTTAAAAGAATTTTAAGAAGAGCAATGAGACACGGTAAACTTCTTGGTATTGAAGGTCATTTTATGGAAGGGGTTGCCAAAAAGGTAATCGAAATTTCCGGAGAAGCTTATCCTGCTTTAAGAGAAAAAGAAACAACTATATTAAAACTTATAAATATAGAAGAAGAAAAATTCAACGAAACCGTAAAAGAAGGTTTATCTTTAATCGAAGAATTAATGGAAAACTTAGAAGGCGACACATTAAAAGGTGACGATGCTTTCAAACTTTACGATACTTATGGATTCCCTCTTGAACTTACAATGGAAATCCTTGAAGAAAAGGGAATTAAAGTTGATAAAGAAGGCTTTGAAAAAGCCATGAAAGAACAAAAAGACAAAGCAAGAAGCGCAAGATCAAGCAAAGATATAGTAAGTTATAAAGGGGATTTAACAAACTTTATCGCAAATCTTGAAAGCACAAAATTCATCGGATACGAAGATTTAAACGGAAGCGGAAAAGTTATCGAAATAATTAAAGACGGTGAAATGGTTAAAGAGTTAAACGAAGGAAAAGCTCTTGTTATTTTTGATAAGACTTCATTCTATGCAACAAGCGGTGGTCAAGTAAATGATACAGGTATCATTGAATCAGAAGACTTTAAAGGAGAAGTATTAAACGTAACAAAAAGCGGGGATAAATTCGTTCATGAAGTATTAGTAAAAGACGGCGTATTAAAAGCAGGAAATGAATATAACTTCAAAGTAAACAGAGCCGACAGACTAAACATACAAAGAAACCACTCTGCAACACATCTTCTTCACAAAGCTTTAAAAGAAGTTTTAGGGGAACATGTAAACCAAGCAGGTTCTTATGTAGACAGTGAAAGACTTAGATTTGACTTCTCTCATTTTGAAAAAATGACAGATGCAGAGTTAAAAGAAGTTGAAAGAAAAGTAAATGAAGAAATATTAAATCAAGATAAAGTTGAATATTTTGAAACAAGCATTGACGAAGCAAGAAAGCTTGGTGCTACTGCATTATTCGGAGAAAAATACGGAAGCATTGTAAGAGTTGTAAAAATGGGTGATTACTCAACTGAGCTTTGCGGTGGATGTCATGTTAAAAACACAAATGACATAAGTTTATTTAAAATTGTTTCAGAAACTTCAGTTGCAAGCGGGGTAAGAAGAATTGAAGCTATTACAGGTAAAGCTGCAATAGAAGAAAATATGAAAAATTATGATGAACTTCTTACAATAAAAGACAAATTAAGACTTAATAACAATAATATAATTGAAAAAGTAGAAGAACTTATAAATAAAAACAAATCTTTGGAAAAAGAACTTGATAAATTTAAGAAAGAAGCTAACAAAGATAAGGTTGGAAATATCATTGACGAAGCATTTGACGTAAATGGTATTAAATGCGTTATGGCAAAAGTTGACGGTCTTGACATGAACGAACTTAGAGATTTCAGCGACAAAATAAAAGACAAAGAAGCTAAAGTTATCGTATTCCTTGTAAGCGTTAAAGGTGAAAAAGGATTTATGATTTGTTCTGCCGATAAAGAAACAGTAAAAGGTGGATTTAACTGTGGACAATTCATCAAGAAAGTAGCGCAAAGCATCGGAAGCGGCGGCGGCGGAAGACCAGATATGGCTCAAGCCGGACTTAAAGATATTTCTAAAGCCGATATGGCACTTGATAATGCCAAAGATTTCATTAAAGAAACATTATAATTATTAATTAATAAATAAAAAACTTGAATAATCGTAATTTATAGGTTAAAATTTATATATAGGTGGTGATATTATGGGAACAAATAACAGTAACAGTAATTTTACTATGCAATTTAGTTTAGAAAACGATCGTTCTAAACTTATCGAAGAGACATTAAAAAAAGTAGAAACAGCATTAGAGGAAAAGGGATATAATCCTGTTAATCAGTTGGTAGGTTATATTATGAGTGGTGACCCAACATATATTACCTCTTATAAAGATGCAAGAAAACTTATCAGACAAGTTGAAAGAGATGAAATTTTGGAATTAATAGTATTAAAATATTTTAATGATTTAAAATAAATACAGTACGTTTGAAAACTAAAGATTTATTTAATTAAAACCTACTTATTTAATATAAGTAGGTTTTAGTTGCAAATGGGGAAAAGGAGTATATATTGAATAAAAGAATATTGGCACTTGATTACGGTGAAGCCCGTATTGGGGTAGCCGTAAGTGATGCACTACATATTACCGCACAGGGTATATGTGTTTTAAAAAGAACAAAAAACATACAAGAGGATATAGAAAAAATAAAAAAACACATCAAGGATTATGACGCAGGGCTTGTTATTTTAGGTAATCCTCTTAATTTGAATGGAGAAAAAGGTACCAGAGCTCAAATCACCGAAGAATTTTATGAAATTTTAAAAAAAGAATTAGACGTGCCAGTTAAGCTTTGGGATGAAAGACTTTCAACCAAAGAGGCTGAAAGAGCCCTTGAAGCCGGGGGAGTAAACTGGAGAAAAAAAAGAGAAGTTATTGATATGATGGCAGCACAAATAATTTTATCGTCATATCTTGATTATAATAATAATTTAGGAGGTTTTTAAATGAGCGAAGAAAAAAACACAGAAGTCATCGTTTTAAAAGATGAGGAGGGTAAAGAAATATCTTTCCTTGTTGAAGACGAGTTTGAGTTTGAAGACAAATCATATTTAGTTTTATATGAAGAAGATAACGATGAAGATGCATATTTGTTTACAGTTGATGAAGATGAAGACGGAAATTTGGTAGTTATGGAAGTTGTTGACGAAGACGAATTTAACAGAGTAAGTGAATATTATGACAATGAGCTTTAATAGGGGAAGAAATGGCTTTTAGAAAAAATAATTTTGAAGCTACTCCTTTATCGGGAGTAAAAAGAATAGAAAGCAAAGAAAAAAAGCTGCTTTCTTCTTCGAGTAAATATTTAGAGCATAAAGATAACAAAAATAAAATACAAAGGAATAATATTCAACGTAAAGCTACCAAAAATCAAAAGAAAGCTGAGAATAACGTGTCAAATATAAACGGAAAACTAAAAGTAATACCTCTTGGAGGTCTTGGAGAAATAGGGAAAAACCTTACTGTTTTTGAAACTGAAGAAGATATAATTTTGGTTGACTGCGGGCTTAAATTCCCTGATGAAAATATGTATGGAATAGATATTGTTATTCCAGAGTTTACTTATTTAATAGAAAAAAGAAACAAAATAAGAGGTTTATTTTTAACTCATGGTCATGAAGACCATATAGGTGCAATACCTTATTTATTAAAACAAATCAATATTCCTATATACGGAACAAAACTTACAATGGGTTTATTGAAAAATAAACTTGTTGAACACAAACTTGACGAAAGCACAAAGCTTCATATCGTAAAAAGAGGTCATACGGTTCATGTAAAAGGCTTTAGCGTGGAATTCGTAACATCAAACCACTCTATTCCAGACAGCTGCGCACTTTATATAACCAGTCCTTACGGAAAAGTATTCCATACGGGAGACTTTAAAGTTGATTATACTCCTGTTGACAATCAACAAATAAACCTTCAAAGAATGGCTGCAATAGGTGCACAAGGGGTTGATTTATTAATCGCAGACAGCACTAATGCCGAAAGAGAAGGTGCTACAAAGTCTGAAGCAAGTGTTGGAAGAACTTTTATGTCTTTATTTAAAGAAGGTATAGATAAGAGAATTATCGTTGCCACTTTTGCCACAAACGTACACAGAGTTCAACAAATATTTGATGCTGCCAAAAAATTCAAAAGAAAAGTTGCCATAAGCGGAAGAAGTATGGTCAATGTTATATCGGTAGCAAAAGAACTTAAATATTTAAAATTTAACGATAACATAATGATTGAGTTAAATGAAGTTGATAATTACCCACCTGAAAGAGTAGTAATATTAACAACAGGTTCTCAAGGTGAGCCTATGGCTGCACTTAGCAGAATGGCAAACGGAGAACACAGACAATTTAAAATTTCAAACGAAGATTTTGTTATTATTTCAGCAACTCCTATTCCAGGAAATGAAAAGACAGTTGCCGAAGTTATTAACAGCTTGTTTGAACTTGGCGCTGAAGTTGTTTATCAAGGAGCGGAAGGAATACACGTTTCCGGACATGCTCAAAAAGAAGAACTTAAACTTATGCATTCCATTATCAAAGCCAAATATTTTATGCCTGCACACGGCGAATACAAAATGCTTTCAAAGCATAAGGAACTTGCTATGGAACTTGGCATGAAAGAAGAAAATATCTTTGTAATGAAAAACGGGGATATTTTGGAAATCGGACCTGAAAAGGCTAAAATCAAGGGAGAAGTTCCAAACGGAATGACTCTTATTGACGGACTTGGCATAGGGGATGTAGGTAACATAGTATTAAAAGACAGAAAGAAATTAAGCGAAGACGGACTATTTATTGTTGTTGTTTCCTTAACAAAAGAAAGAGTAGTAAGCGGACCGGGGATAGTTTCCCGTGGGTTTGTATATATGAGAGAAAGCGAAGAGCTTTTAAACGGAGCAAAGGAAATTGCAAACAAGGTTCTTGATAAATACAAAGACAGATTGTTTGATTATAACAGTATTAAAGCTGATATGAAATATGATCTTGAAAAGTATTTATATGACAGCACAAAGAGAAGACCTATGATTTTACCTATACTTATGTATGTAAGAGTAGATTAGCATTTAAAGGAGGATTTTAGTATGAATGTATATGATAAAGCAAACGAACTTGCAAGAGCTATAAAAGAAAGCGATGAATTCAAAAGATACAAAAGTGCAAGTGAAAAGATTGATAAAAGCGAAGAGCATAAAAAGATGATTAAAGATTTTATGGATATGCAGTATAAATCTTATGTTGCTCAAATGAAAGGTGAACAACCTGACGAAAAAATGATAAGTGAATTTAACTTATTATATTCTACAATGTCAAATATTTCAGACATTAAAGATTTCTTGGAATCTCAAATGTATTTTGCTAGACTTATGGAAGACATTCAAAAGACAATAGCAGATGCAACGGATACCGGTGTTGAATTTTTAAAAGAAGGTTTGTTGAGCAAATAATCAAATAAAAAAACAGCAAGTTTGGCTTGCTGTTTTTTAGTGGAATAACAAATTTATTAAGGGGCTTAGCCCCTTATAAACCTCATATTTAATTTCCTTAAGGGTTTTCAACCCTTAATAACCCACGATTTTTTTACTCGCATAAAAAAGTTGAATAAAAAGGACGCTTCTAGGCGAAGAGGATTAAACGCTTTTCAATATCTCGCAAAATGCTCCCCGCATTTTACGGATGGAAAAGTTACCCCACCCCCTAAAAATAATCTTGCATTAACTTATCAAACAACACCTGCGTTTCTTCAAGTGATTTCTTTATATTTTCTTTGCTTTCTTCTGTTTGTTTTACAAAATCGGCAAATTGATTTTGTAGTTCTATTAGGATAAATATATTAAAAGATTTTTTAATCTTTCTTTAGATATATTATACATTGACTTTGCTGAACCGCTTGAAATATTTTGTACTTGTTTTCTAAATAAATCATGATTAATTAATTTCTACAAAATATCATTTTATATTTCATCTGATAATAACAATGTGTTCCACGCCCAGATAATCTATATAGTTTACATAAACGCAAGAATTATTGCATTCACTAATCATAATGGCATTTATATCAACATTATACAAGTTAACTTTACCCGAATTTTTTCATTTAAGTAATTATATTTGGCATTATAAGCTATATCTTCTTTATTCACTTGTTGCCCTTTTGAATATGGAGAAATATTTTTTAATTTTACTTTAACCTTCACCTTACTACTCCTAGTCAATTGAGCTTTTACTTCCTTTATGTCTTTTCCCTTTATTTTATTCTAGTAATGGTTTAAAGTTTTATTATTTCTGTATTTATTTTGTTTATAAATGTTTTGTCGTGTTCGATTATCAGCATCGTGGGAAGATATGCGAGTATTAAATTTTCTATTTGCATTCTGGAAAAAACATCAATGTAGTTTAAAGGTTCGTCCCATATATATAAATGTGCCTGTTCGGATAAACTTTTCGCAATTAAAATTTTTTTCTTTTCTCCTTGACTCATTATTTCCAAATTTTTCCCGAAATCCTTTCTTTCAAAATTTAATTTTATTAAATTTGTTTTAAATATGGTTTCGTTTATTTGGTTTTCTTTTATAAAATTATCCAAAGAACCTTTTAAAAAAGACGTATCCTGAGGAATATAAGATATTTTTAAATTTTTTGCTTTATAGAAATCTCCTTCATAACTTATATTTTCGTCGGTTATTAATTTTATTATGCTGCTTTTCCCGCTTCCGTTTTTCCCTTGAAGAATAATTCTGTCTTTGTTGCTTATCTGAAATGTGATGTCTCTTAAAATATCTTTTTTATCATAAAACAGGTTTATGTGGTTTAATCTTATGAAATTGTCGGAATGAAAATAGATAGGGGATATTTTTAAGTCTTCGCTATGTTCAATGTTTTTTAAAAGTGATTTTTTTTCTTCAGCTTTTTTGTTTATTCTTTTATTTATCGATTTTGAGGTTTTCATCATTTTAGCGGATTTATGCCCTATGTATCCTCTGTCTACTTTAAGTCCGGATATGTTTTTTGTGTTGTATTTTGTTTTTTCAACTTTGTTTGCCCAAGAAGAAGTCTGTTTTGCTGCCATTTCCATATGTGATATTTCCTTTTTTAATTTTTCGTTTTTGGATATTTCAAAACTGTCTTCTCTTTCTTTATTTTTCATATACGAATCGAAATTACCTTTTTGTAAATCTATTTTGTTTTTATTTATCGAAAGTATATGGTCGGTTACATTGTTTAATAAATTTCTGTCATGACTTACTATTATATATCCTTTCTTCTTATTTAAATATTTAATAAGTGTTTCCCGCCCGTAAACGTCCAAATGATTTGTAGGTTCGTCTATAAGCAAAAAATTGTTTGGCTTTGTAAAAAGAACGGCAAGCATTAATTTTGCCTGTTCTCCTTTACTTAATTCGTTAAAGTTTTTATAAATTATTTCATCTTTTGCAGAAAGCATATTCAGCTCTTTTGATAATTCCCAATATTCAAAGTTTGGGTTAATGTCTTCTATTATTTCGATGGACATTCTGTTTTTATTTTTAATTTCGAACGGGAAATATTCAAATTCGATATTTTTGCTTATCGAGCCTTTATAATCGTATTCGTTCATCAGAAGTTTTAAAAATGTTGTTTTGCCTCTTCCGTTTCTCGCAATAAGTCCGAGTTTCCAAGACGTATCAAGATTTATCGAAAGGTTTTCGAATATGTTTTCATAACTTCCTTCGTGGGAGAAGGTTAAATTTTGTATTTTAATTGTTGACATTTTCATACCTCCTTAAAAAAAACAGACCGCAAGAAAATATTCTTCGGTCTGTTTTGTAATACGACAAGGACTGAATGAAAGAATTATTTTCTTGCTTTTGCATAAAAACAACGCTTAAAATTTGTTTTATGCATATTGATAAATATTAGCAAGAAAAAATAATCATTCTTTCATTATCCTCCTTTTTTCACATAATATAACATTTTAATATTGTATTGTCAATCGGAAATAAAAAAGACACCGTAAGGTGCCTGCTTGTATATCACGGGTAGACGGTTAAATGGATATACAAGTTTTAGGATTAAAAAAAGAAGTATTACTTCTTTTAGAATATTATATATATTTTTTCAATAAAATCAATACAAATATTTATTAAATAAAAAAATAAAAAAAAAAGTAAAAAAATGTTGACAAAAAAGGTAAGTTACCATATAATATATCTTGTTCGGTCGCATAGCTCAGCTGGGAGAGCACCTGCCTTACAAGCAGGGGGTCATAGGTTCGAGCCCTATTGCGACCACCATTTTATGCGAAAGTGGCTCAGTGGTAGAGCATCGCCTTGCCAAGGCGAGGGTCGCGAGTTCGAATCTCGTCTTTCGCTCCATTATGCCGAAGTGGCGAAATTGGCAGACGCACAGGACTTAAAATCCTGCGATCCTTACCGATCGTACCGGTTCGACTCCGGTCTTCGGCACCACTAAGATTAAAACAGCTTTAGGCTGTTTTTTTTGTTTTATGCGTGTTCCTTTGTATATATATTCCTTTTGGGAATAAATTTTTAAGGAATTGTTTTCGTTGTCTTTTAGAACATATACGTTTTCACCTATTTCCAGCTTATCATATAAATCTTTTGTGACGGATATGTTGATGTTTTCGTTTGTTGTTACGTAGTATATTGTCTTTCTCGTTCCCGATCCGGACGAGTTTATTGTTTCATATTTGTTTGTTATAGGTAAATTTATAATATACCAGTTTTTTTCTTTTTCAAACAAACTTACGTTTGATATCATGAAAAATGCGAATACGAATAATATTATTGTCATGGGGAAAAGATATTTTAGAAAATTTGCGGAATTGTTTGTAAATGATTTTTCCTTTGTTAAATAAATTTTAAAGAAAATCATTATCCCAAAATAATCAATATTATAAATGGAACAAATACCATTATGTTCAGTTCGCCCATATCTTTTTCTATCATTATATTGATTAATTCTTTCATGATTTTATCCTTAATCGGTTTTTATTGTTTGAGCCATTTTTTTAATTCGTTTATTTCATCTTCGTTTTTGTTTGTTTTTAAATATGTTTTTTTCGATTTGTCGATTGCTTTTGAAATTTCATTCGTTAAGTTCGGATATTGATTTAATATTTCCTTTGGAATAAACAATGTTTCGCCTGTGTTTTCTTCTCTTAAAAGATAATTTATTCCGAGTAAGTTATATGCCAAAGAACTGTTTTTACCGTCATCATAAGGAAATATAATTCCTTCATCAATTGTAACGTATTTGTTTTTAAACATAAACCATGGTAATTTTATTAAATTTTCGTTTGAAAACATTTCCTTTACGCCATATTGTGATAGAGTTATTTCATATACTGTGATGTAATTTTTATAATTTTCATTCAAATTTTTTGAACCATGGAGGCGAAACCATTGTTTTACGATATTGCGTCTTGTTACAAAAATTATACAAGGGTTAAATATAAGAGTTGCTCCGTAAGCTGCGAGAACAAGGAAAAGAATAAAATACAGAAAAAACTGCATTGTTGTTTCTGTTATGAATATATAAGCGGAAATTATTGACAAAGGAATAAAAAAAATGCTGCAGAATATTCCAAGTTTTTTAAAATATGATTTGTTTTGTGCCTTGAAAATTTTTTTGAATTTTGTAAAATTGATATCTGCTTTAAATTTAATTTCTTTCATGTTTGTATGCCCTTTCTTCAATTTATATTTTAAATTATAATTAATAAAAGTACCAATTCAATTAAAAACTTATTAATTTATAAAGATTTTACATCAATTTATATATATTTTTATTTTAATGAAAAATAAAACGGTCATTAATTTTTATATTTAATATCGGTTACGATTATTGAACGTGTTCTGTTTTTATTATATAATTTTATACAAAGGAGAAAAGAAAATATGAATTATAACGAAATCAGCATATATACGAAGACAGAGGGAATAGACCTTCTTATATCGTCTTTGTCCGATATGGGAATGGACAGCTTTTTAATAGAAGACAAAAAGGAATTTGAAGAATTTTTGGAAAACAATAAAGAAACATGGGATCTTGTTGATGAAGATTTAAAGAAGAAAAATATCGAAACAAACGTTAAGGTATATATTCTTGAAGATGAAAGTCAAGCAGAAAAAATAGAAGAAATAAAGAATATGTTAAACAGGTTAAAGGCGTCAGACAGTGAAGATATATTTGGCAGTCTTAACATGACTTTTAACGACATTAAAGAAGAGGATTGGGCTAATAACTGGAAGAAATACTTTAAGCCTTTTAATGTAGGTAAAAAGTTACTTATAAAACCTACATGGGAAGAATGCGACAACAAAGAAAACAGAATAATTCTTGAAATCGACCCTGGGGCAAGTTTTGGAACTGGAAGTCATGAAACCACAAAGATGTGTTTAATAGGGCTTGAAGACTACATGAAAGAGGGAGACGAAGTAATAGACGTAGGATGTGGAAGCGGTATACTTTCCATTGCTGCCGCAAAACTTGGCTGTAAGCACGTGACAGGGGTTGACATCGACCCAATGTGTATAGAGACATCATCATACCTTTCAAAGATAAATTCTGTTTCTGATAAGTTTGATGTGTTTATAGGAGATTTGGCAGAAAAGGTAGACGTTCAGGCTGATGTTGTTGTGGCAAATATATTTGCCCACATAATAAAAAGACTTACTCCTGATACTAAGAGAATACTTAAAAAAGGCGGTATATTTATTTCAAGCGGTATAATAAAAGAAACCGTTGATACTGTTATAGACAGTTACAAAGAAAATGGTTTTGAAATACTTGAAGTAAACAATATGGGGGATTGGTACTGCGTAGTAGGTAAAAGGCTTTAAGCTTGGAGGAAGATTCGAAAGTAGCTTTAATTAACGGTCAAAATCACAAAGGCTCAAGTTACAACACCGGAAAGATTTTGGCTTTAAAACTTACAAGTGAAGAGGATATTTTTGAGATATTCTTACCTAAAGATTTTATAAATACTGCATGGGGTGTAATTCATGTTTTATGAAAAGCGAGACACTTTGCCCGCACTATGAACTTATTCATCCTATTGATGAGATAATGAAAAAGTGCGATGTGCTTATATTTACTACCCCAACTTATGTATTTCATATGAGCGGTCAGCTTAAAGGGTTTTTGGATCATTTTGGTTACAGGTGGATTGTTCATAGACCCGAAGCTATTATGTTTAAAAAACAGGCTGTTTGTATTTCAACCGCTGCGGGAATGGGAACAAAGAAAGCCGTAAAGGGAATAAAAGACAGTTTATTCTTTTGGGGAATATCTAAGATATATACTCTTGGAATAAATGTATACAGCGTAACCTGGAATGATGTAAGCGAAAAGGTAAAAGAAAAAATAGACAAAAAGACCGATAAAACGGCAAGGAAGATATTAAAAAACATTGGTAAAACAAAGCCTACAATAAAAACGAAACTTTGGTTTTACGGTGTAAGGATGTTACAGAAAAAGGGAGGCTTAAATAAAGTCGACAATGAATACTGGAACATGAAAGGTTACACCAAAGACAAAAGACCTTGGCTTTAATAAAATATAATATAATAAACGGAGGAGCAAAATGCAAAAATTCGATTACTACACACCGACTAAAGTAATCTTCGGTAAAGGAAGAGAAGCAGAAGTTGGAATGGAAATGAAAAAAGACGGAGCAAAGAAAGCTTATATTGTATATGGTGGGGGAAGCGTAAAAAGAAGCGGACTTCTTGACAGAGTAGAAGAAGCTTTGAAAGCAGAAAACATCGAATATAAAATGATTGGCGGAGTTAAACCAAACCCAAGATTATCTCTTGCAAGAGAAGGTGTTGAAGACGCAAAGGCTTTCGGCGCTGATTTTATCTTAGCAGTAGGAGGCGGAAGCGTTATTGATACAGCAAAGGGTATTGCACACGGCGTTGCAAATCCAGATGTTGATATTTGGGATTTTTGGGAAGGAAAGAAAAAAGTTGAAAAATCACTTCCTGTAGGTGTTATTTTAACTATTTCTGCAGCAGGTAGCGAAATGAGTAATTCAGCTGTTTTAACAAACGAAGAAACAGGAGTAAAAAGAGGTCTTTCAACAGACTTTAACAGACCAAAATTTGCAATCATGAACCCTGAACTTACATTTACACTTCCTGATTATCAAGTTGGATGCGGTATAGTTGATATTATGATGCATACAATGGACAGATATTTTACAGATTTAAGCGAATGTCAAAACGATTTAACAGACGAAATCGCAGAAGCACTTCTTAGAACAGTTATTAAAAACGGTAAAGTTGCTTCAAAAAATAAAGAAGACTATCATGCAATGAGCGAAATTATGTGGGCAGGTTCATTATCACACAACGGACTTACAGGTCTTGGTGCTCCTATGGACTTTGCTACTCACAGACTTGGTCATTCTCTAAGTGCTAAATTTGATGTTGCTCATGGTGCTTCACTTTCTACAATGTGGCCTCACTGGGCAAATTATGTAAAACACAAAGACATTGACAGATTTGCAAGATATGCAAAGAATGTTTGGGGTATTACAGAAGGAACAAAAGAAGAGCTTGCTGATAAAGGTATTGAAGCGACAGCAGAATTCTTCCGTTCTATAAACATGCCTACAAACTTTACAGAACTTGGAATCGGTATTCAAGATGAAGAAGGTTTAAGAGAACTTACTGACAGATGTTTCTATGTTAAAGGTACAAAAGTTGGAAAACTTATTCCTTTAACAGAAGAGGATATTTATCCTATTTATGTTAGTGCTAATAAATAATCATTTATATAAGGGGCGTTGCCCCTTAAAATCCCCACTCTTTTTTTGCTTGTCCAAAAAAAGAGGTAAAAAGGACACTTCTCGGCGAAGTGCCTTGGACGCACTCGGATTTCATGGAAAATCTACCCGATTTTCCTATGAACGAGTGCTACCCCGACCCTGCATTTTGATGTGAGGTGGGGTGTTTTTTTTGTTTCTCTAAATTATGTATATGATAGATTGTGGAACAGTGAAGAGTTATTGAAGTAATATTTATATTTAGATTTGAAATGCCTTGTTTTGCGGGGTGTTTTTTTATTTTGTAAAGGAACCTTGGCAAAATTATTGTTTAGAGTATAATATATGTAAAGGAACCTTTACATAGGAGGGTGAAGTTGAAAAATAACGTTGAAAAGTTTAGAAAGGAAATGGGGCTTAATCAGGAGAGTTTTGCAAAGGAATTAAAAGTATCAAGGCAGACTATAAGCGCTATTGAAAACGGGAAGTATAATCCCTCTTTGGAACTTGCTTTTGAGATATCTCGTTTTTCAATAAGACTATAGAAGAAATTTTTATATATGAGGAGGGAAAAAATAATGAAAAATAAATATCAGTACTGGTACATCGGGTATATTATTTCATTTATTTTATTTGTCACATTGATTATGACGGATTTGCCTAAAAGCGTGGATATGGGAATAATGATTTTATTTAGTGCTGTATTTGGTGTTTCTCATTTTCAAATTTGGCATAATAAAATGATAGAAAAAGACATTGATTATAAAAATGAAGTTATGGATGAAAGAAATATATTAATTAAAGAAAAAACCGGTAATATTGCAAATATGATTACATTGATATTGCTTAGCATTGCAACAGTAGTATTTATTTGTTTAAATTTTGTTTTTCCTGCTATTATTACAGCCATGATTATTTTTATTCAGCCTATTATTCTTATTATTATTAGTAATAGCATTGAAAATAAAATGTAGAAAATCCATAGAGTTTTTACGTATTATTAATAAATTAAACTTTTATATATGAGGTTATGAAAAATGAAAAAGAGTAATTTTATTTATGGTGCTATATTTGTTTTGATTGGAATTTTGTTTATAATGCTTGCGGTATTTAAAGAAAGCAGACTGGGGAGTATCTTTATTGGTCTTGGGGGAGGCTTTTTGTTTAACGGTGTAATTAGCATATTTAGGTATTTTTATTATAGTAATGATAAAAACAAGGAAAAATATTTAAAGAAACTTGAAAATGAAAGAATAGAGTTGCATGACGAATTAAAGGAAAGCCTTAGAAATAAAAGCGGAAGATATGCTTATATAATAAATTTAATTATACTTTGTATCAGTGCTTTTGTCTTTGCTTGTTTATCTATGATGGAAATTACAATAAGCATAACAGCGTTTATTATTTACTTGATTGTTTTAATTATTTTAAATTATGTTCTTGGGGTATATATTTATAAAAAATTACTTAACAAATACAAATAAAAAGCAGTGGTTAAGTGGTTAATATATCTATAAATTTATTCAGTTATGTAAATATATTAAAATGATTTTTGATGGGAGGCTTACATTATGTATTTGGACATGGCTAAAAATCCTATGCGTGAATTAAAAACAAAAGAAGATTATGAAATATGGGCTAAAGAATGTTATAACAGTGCCGAAGCATTTTATGAAGTAATTTTCAGATGTAAGGAAATGATATTTAGAAATAAATATGATACATTTGCAGTACTTATGAATGTTGCATTTGCATGTGAACTTTATTTAAAAACTCTATTGTTTTGGCAAAATATTGATGGCAGAAATGAACATGATTTATATAAGTTATATAAAAAACTACCTGAGAAACAAAGAAATAAGTTAAAAGAATTACATCCATGTGGAAATACTTCAAAGTCAAATTTTGAGTTAGAACTTCAAGAAATTGGTAAAGCTTTTATTGTTTCTAGGTATATGTACGAAAGACAACGTATGGCTTGTGATGTGCAATTTCTATTTGAGTTATTTACAACTTTACACGATAATATAGGTGAGAATTCAAAAGAATAATTCAAAAGTTTTACTTTATTTATATAAAAAAACTACTTAACAAATACAAATAAAAAGCAGTGGTTAATATGCCACTGCTTGAATTTTTTCGCTTTCTTCATTTGGTTTGTCTTTTGTAAGGAAGTCGTAGAAAAATACATTGTCAAAGCCTGCTTGTTTTAGGGCTTCATTTATTGTATTTACTGAGAAAATCCTTTGTTTATGTTCTACTTTGCATAGACTTTCTTTAGTGTTTGATATTATGATTGTAGTATTTAACCAGTTATCTTTTTTACTTCTTCTTACATCAAAGGTTAAACCTTCGTTTTCTAAAATTTCATTTTCCGGTTTATAATATTCGCTTATTATATCAAAGGTAAAACTACCGCCTTTATTTAGATATTTCTTTATGTTTTTAAAGGTCTGTAACAAGTCATTCTCACTTTGAAGATAATTTATGCTGTCGCAGACGCTGTAAATAAAATCAAAGGTGATGTCTGAAACAAAGTCTTTCATATCTGCTTTCATAAAACGGAAGTCTTTTTCTTCACAGTAAGCATTTTCGTTTGCTTTTACAAGCATTTCACCGCTTATGTCTATTCCGTAAAAATCACCATTTAAAATATCGCTTAAAAAAAGCATCATATATCCGCTTCCACATCCAATATCTAAAATAGTGTTTGGATTATTTATGGTTGAAAGGTCCTTTATATAATCTGCCCACATTTCATAGTCTGCAAGAGCGATGTAATTATCATAGTATTCACTAAAATTTTTATAGCTGTTATTATTTTTCATTTAATAAATTCTCTCTTATAAAGTTTTCTACGCCATTATCAAATACACTGTCGGTTATATACATAGCGTGTTTTTTTACCTCATCTGAAGCATTATCCACACAGACCGATACACCTGAATTTTCAAACATTGATACGTCTGTTATGCTGTCTCCAAAAGAAATAATGTTTTCTTTATCTATTTTTAAGTAGTCTTTTAAAAATTTAACGGCGTTTCCTTTTGTTGAGGGACCGAACTCAAAGGTTGTGGTAAATGATTTTGTATAGTTTAATTTATCATGATTTTCTCCAAGTCTTTTTAGTGTATCATGGGTATTTTTATCACCGACAAAATCAAATGTGCAAACTCTGGTTAGGGGAATATCAAAAGGCATATCCCTTAATTTATCTATTACGTGAAGTTTAAAACCCTCTACTATATTTTCTATTGGCGAGAAGAAGTTTATATTTTTATTTACCATTTCAGGATTATATTTGCTTTTTGTAATGTATAAATCCTCTCCTGATTCGATTAAATAAATTAAAGTATCCTTATCTTTTAATGTATTTAATACGTCTTTTTTTGTTTCTTCTTCGATTAATATTTCCTTTAAGATATGTCTTTCTTTGTTTTCGTAGTCGTATTTTACTACGCTTGCTCCGTTATCGCATATTATATAATCGGGTTTTAATTTATAAGCGAAGTTAAACGCTTGATAAAAGCCTCTTGCGGTTGCGAATGCAGTTATATAGCCCATATCCTTTAACTCATTAAAAAGACTTACATAATTTTCATCGATACTGAATTCATCTTTTAATAAAGTATGGTCAAGGTCAGTAATAATTAGTTTAATGTTTTTTAATTTTTCTTCCTTTTTCATATTTGTAAATTCCATTAATTTGTTATTAATATAATCGTAGTTTTCCTTTTTATGAGGGAGTAGGCAGTTTGAGCAATCCTTTATTCCGTTTTTTGTATAAGTGAAATTTCCCATACATTTTTCTTCCATTAAATACAAAGGACAATAGCAGAAAAGACAGTTAAAATTATCTTTATCTTCTGTTTTATGGCAGGGGAAAAATTCACATTTGTTGTTATTTATAAATTTATAATTTTCCATATAATTAATTTTAAATTAAAAACACCCTTTTTTCAAGGTGGTTTGATATAATATTTTATTGAAAAGAGGTAGTATGAAATATAAGAATATAGTTAAGGCAAAATTTATAGATAGACCAAACAGGTTTATAGCAAATTGTTTGGTTGATGATAAGATAGAAAAAGTACATGTAAAAAATACGGGAAGATGCAGGGAGTTGCTTAAAGATAATGCCGATGTTTATCTTGAATATATAGATAGTAAAGACAGAAAGACAAAGTATGATTTAATAAGCGTATATAAAAATGATGTGCTTTTTAACATGGACAGCCAAATGCCAAACAAGGTATTTAAAGAGGGAGTTTTAAATAAGGTTATTACCCTTGATGAAATGGGGGAAGTAACTTTTATTAAAGGAGAGCAGAAGTATAAAAATTCAAGGTTTGATTTTTATGTGGAAAGTGAGAATAAAAAGGGGTATGTGGAAGTAAAGGGGGTAACATTGGAAGAAGACGATGTAGCGATGTTTCCGGACGCTCCCACAACGAGAGGGATTAAACATGTATATGAACTTATAGAAGCAAAAAAAGAAGGCTATGAAGCTTATATCTGCTTTATAATTCAGTTTACAGGCTCAAAGTATTTTACCCCAAATCCAGTGCATAAAGATTTTATCAAAGCTTTAAAACAAGCAAGGGATAATGGAGTAAATGTTCTTTGTTATGAATGCAGTGTTACAAAAGATGAAATAGAAGCTAAGAATAAAATTCCTTTTGTGCTTAAGTAAGTTTTTATTTTAGTAATATTTTGAATAATTTAAGCTTAAAATTATAAGTAGTGATTTTTTAGTAATAATAAATATATAAAAATTTAGTTAAATAATTTTATAAGCAGTATATTAAATCATTGTTTAAATTGAAAATAACAATATAGTATACAGATTTTATATAATTTTATATTAGGTTATGTTATGTAATATATTTATCATAAATTGTATATTATGCGAATAAAAGATATTAAAATATTACATATAATTTTATATTTTTATATAATATCGTGTAAATGATTAATCAATTTATTTACTAAAAAGGAAAATAAATTTATTTGAAAAAATCATCTGTTTAGTTTTTAATAACTACATATTTTAAGAAAATTAATTTACGTTAAATAATTATTAAAATTTTATTTAACCTACTTTTATTTATATATTAATATGCTATAATACTAAAAGTAAAATTTATTTTATGGGAGTTTTCATGGTTATACAATTTACTTTTTTAAGTTTTATTTTAATGATAGTATCTTATTTATTAGGATGTATAAATGGTGCTTACATATTTTCCAAAAGTGTAAAAAAAGAAGATATAAGGACTTATGGCAGCGGTAATGCCGGAGCTACTAACGCACTTAGAACATATGGATTTTTCTCAGGGGCGTTGGTTTTTGTAATTGACTTTTTAAAGGGGCTTGTAACAGTACTTTTATGTTATATGTTTAATCAAAGCTCTCTTGTAATTCTAATCTGTTCTCTTTTATGTGTTGCCGGTCATAACTGGCCTGTATTTATGGGATTTAGAGGAGGAAAGGGAGTTTCTGCAAGTGCGGGAATTCTTGTTATGGTTGATTATAAACTTGCACTTTTGGCAATACTTATTGGTGTGATACTTGCGCTTTTAACGAGAATGGTTTCGGTAGGTTCTTTAACTGCTTTAACACTTAGTGCGGTATTTTTTATAGTATTTAAAGTTGATATTTGTTATATAATTTTAGCTTGTATTTTATGTGTTTTAAGCATATATCAACATAGAAAGAATATAGTAAGAATAATAAACGGTAATGAAAATAAACTTACATTTGGTAAGAAAAATAAATAATTAAATTTGAGGATTGACCTATGAGAGAAAGTTCAAAGAAAAATTTAAAAATAATATGGCTAGTCATTGTCGTATTCGGGCTTATAAGCGGAAGTACGTTGGTTTCTTTTGCATTGAAGCACAGCTTATGGCTGCTTCCTTTATGCCCTGTAATAGTCGTTTTAATGTATTATCTTTCATTGTTCTTTAGATATAAATCATACAGTATTTTATATGATAAAAAAGGTTATGACACATCTTTTATTTATATGGATCCTTTTTATATTTTATTTAAAGATCCCGATAAGAAGATTTTTGGAAGAGTGCATAATAAAAATTACTTTTCAATAGGTGAAATTGTTCCTAAATTTAATCTTCCTCAAAACAGGGAAGAGTTTGATAAGCTTAAGGCAGATTTTACTTTCACCGTATTTGAAAGCATAGCGGGTAGTTTTATACTTCTTGTACTTTCTTGTCTTGCAGTATATTTTATCTACGTATATGTTTTCTCAGAAGTAATTTTATTCTTCTTTGATGTTGCACTTATCTTTTTGATTTTGTTTTCATCAACTCAAATTTTATTTACTCTTCTTGAAGGGGAAATTTGCCTTGGTGTTCCAAATGATAAAATAGATACAGGTGAAGTTGACGAAGAAGGAAAACATATAATAAAACACGTTCTAACAGATGAACAATATGATTATCTTTTAGCTTGTAAACTTTTGATATACGGAAGTTATAATGAAAGAAACAAAGGTGTAAAAAGAACTTATCTTTTAAAAATTATATCAGATTATTTAAATAAAGAATTAACCATTGATGATGTTTCAAGAGATGATATTAAAATCGTTGATTATATATTAAGAGAATATCTTGATATGAAAATTACAAGATTAAATTCGGGTATTGAAAAATATATTAACTACTTATATTCTCATTTTGATACCATTGCGGTAGAAAAAACTTCAAGATTTAAAGACGATACAAAATCATATTTAACTATTTGTTCTCATATGGTTATGTATTATATTAAAAAAGGTGATACTTCAAAAGCTAAAGAATTATTTGATAAGTTATCAAATATTAATTTTGATGAAAAGAAAGATAAGGATTTAATTTATCTAAGAAGTAAGAATGCAGCCTTTTTAGGTTTGGATAATTATGATATTGATGAAGTTTTAAAAGAAGATAACATAGTTTATAACGGACTTGATGTATTCTCAAAATTCACTGAAGATTATATTGAGGTTGAAAAAGATTCTAAATTCTTCCTTGAAAGCATAGAGGACAGAGAAGAAAGATTAAAAAGAAGAGAAGAAAGAAAAGCTTTAAGAGAAGAAAAAGAAGATAAGGAAGAAAAAGAAGAAAAGAAAAAACATCTTTTTGGTAAGAAAGATAAAAAGAATAAAAAAGACAAAAAACACAAAGATGATGAAAGTCTTGTTAACGGGGAAGTTTCTTTAGAAAATGAATTTGAATATGAAGAAGCAGAAGCTGAAACAAGCGAGATTATAGATGATGTAAAAGAAGAAATAAATGAGGATACAAAACTTAGTGAAGATATCTTCGATGAAAAAGAAAATGACACAATAGTAAATGATATTGAAAATGAAGAATCTTATGAAGTCAGGGAAAGAGATACTAAATATGACACAAAAGCTTTCTGGGATGAAGCAGATGATATGTTAAAAAAGAATTTTTTATCTGATTAAAAAAGAGCTTATGCTCTTTTTTTATTGTTTTTATAAGATTAAAATGATAGTTTTGTATTTTAAATTTATAAATGCTATATATTAAATTTTTGTATATGATTTTTATTGTTAATTAGTTCTATTGGTTTTTATATAAACTTTTTTGGTATATTTCTTTTGGATTAATTTATGTTTTGAATGTTTTATTGTTGTATTTTTTTTAGATTTTATTATTTTAATATTCTATAATATTTTGAAAAGTAATTGTTTTATTGTTATAATATGTAATTATCTTATAATAAAAGGAGGAAATATGGGAGGATATTTGGATATAATAAAAGAGTCTATTTTTGCATTTCCTTTGATTGCTCTTTTATTTACTCTTCCTTACATAATATATAATTACAACAAATATGGTTCTCTTTGGTCTGTCAGGATAGTTATAATATATTCTTTTATATTATATTTAATGACGGCTTATTTTCTTGTTATTCTGCCTCTACCGTCGTTTTCCGAAGTGGCATCTCTCACAACAAGATCGGCTCAGTTAGTTCCTTTTAATTTTATAAAGGATATTATAAGTCAGTACCATAATATGTCTTTAAGCTATAATAGTCCCATTACCTGTATTGTAAATAACAGAGCATTTTTACAGGTTTTATTTAATCTTCTTATGACAGTGCCTTTTGGAATGTATTTAAGATATTATTTTAAATTCAGCTTAAAAAAGACAATTTTATTTTCATTTTTATTATCATTGTTTTTTGAGCTTACACAGTTAAGCGGGCTTTATTTCTTTTATCCGAGAAGTTACAGGCTTTTTGATGTTGATGATTTATTCATAAATACCCTTGGGGGTGTTATTGGTTACTTTGTTATAAAACCATTTTATAAAGTTCTGCCGGATAGGGAAGAGATGGATGATGAAAGTTACAAAAGAGGGATTAAGGTTTCTTTTTTAAGAAAACTTATAGCTTTTATTATTGATATGCCTTTTATATGGGGATTATATTATATTGTAAGGCATATAAACATTGATTATGGCATAGATGATTATTATATATTCTCTCTTTCCGTGTTTATGTATTTCTTTGTTTTATGCGTGTTCTTAAAGGGTAGAAGCATTGGAAAAGCTTTAATGAAACTTAGGATTGTGGCAGTGGGAAAAGAGGATATAAGAATTTATCAATATTTTATAAGGTATTTTTCTTTGTTTTTCGTATTGTTACTGCTTCCTTATGAAATAAATGAAATTTTAAATAATTGGTTTATAAATACAGATGCTTTTGTATTTTTAAATGCCATTTTAAGCGGAGTATATTTCTTTTATTTCTTCTTTGCCTGTATAATGATAATAATAAGAAGACCTTTGTTTTATGAAAAGTTATCAAAAAGCGAAATAATAAGCACAATAAAAAGGGAAGAACAGGATGAATAAAATAAATAATTTTATTAGTTTAAATTGATATTTATTTAATATTTGGCAGTTATGAAAATGTTAAAAGTGTATTTATATTTTACTAAATTTGAATAAATACATAGATAACATTTTCATGGAAAAAATGAAAAAAGTAGTTGACATATTAAAAATTAAGTGTATAATAGATAAAGTATCAAGCGTTCCTCAGTAGCTCAATCGGTGGAGCAGTCGGCTGTTAACCGAAAGGTCGTAGGTTCAAGTCCTACCTGGGGAGCCATTTTTTTTTGCCAAAAATATTTTTTATAAAGACTTTGTATAAGTCTTTTTTTGTTTGTAGACTTATTGTTAATTTAAGTTTCTATTTGATTATTTTAAAGGACAGTTTATCAAGAAGAAATTTAATGTTATAGGTTATCTATTATTTTTCTTCTAACATTAAAACTAATAAGTTATAGGATAGAGGCATTTTTGTTTTACTTTATGTAGTAACATTTTATAGAACCTATATAAAAAATTTAAGAAAGAAGAATATAATTTTTTATATGTCATATAATAAATAAACACATGTTAACCTTTTTTTAAAGGGGATACATCTTTATATAAAATTGTATCTAAAATATTTTTAATATAATTACATTTTTTTGTTGACATTTTCTTAATAAAGTGTATAATAGATAAAGTACTAAGCGTTCCTCAGTAGCTCAATCGGTGGAGCAGTCGGCTGTTAACCGAAAGGTCGTAGGTTCAAGTCCTACCTGGGGAGCCATTTTTTTTTTGCTAAAAATATTATTTTCATAAAGACTCTTTAGAGTCTTTTTTTATTTATAAAAAACTTTTGAAAGATTTATTGTTAATTTAGTTTTCTATTTGATTATTTTAAATGTAAGTTTATAACGAATAAATTTAATGTTATCACTTATCTATTATTTAATTATATTGTTTTTCTTCTAAGCATTAAAACTAATAAATGATAGGATATGGGTATTTTATTTTTGTAAAATGCAAGTATCAATGTTTTATAAAACCTATATAAAAAATTTTAAAATGATAACTTACATTTATTATGATGTTCTACTCCTACCATCAAGATTGATAAACGATAGGGTGGTGGTAGCAATGCTTTGTAAAATTGGAGTAGCAATGTTGTAAAAAATTTATATTAAAAGATAGCTTATATTTATTATGATGTTCTACTTCTACAATTAAAGTTGATAGCCAAAGGGGTAGAGGTAGCACTCGTTCATAGAAAAATCGGGTAGATTTTTCATGAAATCCGAGTGCGTATAAGCCTTCACGGCGTTTGAGTGAAAGTCTTTTTGAATGCTTACTGTTTCAATGAAGCAGATGAGTTTTTTTTATAAAACTCATTAAGGTGAAAGCTTTAAGCAACATGAGTGATTTTTAAGAATAATGTATATTTATTATACTGTTTTAATTTTAGCATTAAAACCTATAAATGATAGGGTGGTGGTAGCTTTTCTGTCCGTGAAATGCGGGTAGCATTTTGCGTGACATCGAAAAGCGTTATTAGGCACTTTTCTTAATAGCGCCCTTTTATTTATTAAACAAATAAAACTCAAATAAAATGGGGTAGAGGTAGCACTCGTTCATAGAAAAATCGGGTAGATTTTTCATGAAATCCGAGTGCGTTAAAGGCTCTTCGCCGAGAAGTGTCCTTTTTGTCTCTTTTTTTGGACAAGCAAAAAAAGAGTGGGGTTTATAAGGGGCAAAGCCCCTTAAAAGAATATTTTTGTTTAAAAAAAGAAAATTTTATGTTATACTTATTTTGTTATATAAGGTAGAAATTATGGTAAATTTGGATATAAGATTAAAAGCGGTATATGACATGGTTGGGAAAAGCGAATCGGTTCTTGATGTTGGTTCTGATCATGGATATTTACCCATACAATTATTTAAAAATAATATGATAAAAAGAGCCGTTATAAGCGACGTAAACGAAGGACCTCTTTTAAATGCAAAAGAAAACTTCTCTAAGATGTTTAAAGAAGAAAAAGATGTTACTTTTGTTTTAAGCGACGGCATGAAAAATATAGATACAAATAATATTGAAACCCTTTGTATATGCGGAATGGGCGGAGAGCTTATTATCGATATACTAAATGATGATTTAGAAAAGACAAAAGGTTTTAAAAATATTATTCTTCAGCCTATGAACAGTGTTGATATGGTAAGGAAATATTTATATGATAATTCTTTTACCATTGTTGATGAAGATTTGATAAGAGACAGACATCATTTTTATAATGTTTTAAAGGTTTTACCTAAAAAAGATGATGAAAAATATGAAGATGTGTTCTTTGATTTAGGTTATAAACTATATGAAAAAGGGAATGAAAATTTTCTTGATTTTCTAAATTACAAAATAAAGGTAAATGAGAAAATCGTTGAAAATTGTAAAAATATAAATACTGAAAATGCAAAAGAAGCATTGAATAAAGCGAAAGATTATATAACTTTGCTGGAAAGGGTAAGAGAAAATTATGAAAGTAAAAGATATAATAAAGTACATTAACGTATTCGCAAATGAAAGTTTTCAGTACGAATGGGATAATTCCGGATTTCAACTTGGAAACAGACAAGCTCAGGTAAGGAGAATTTTGCTTGCTCTTGATATTACAAACGAAGTAATAGACGAAGCAATAAGAGAGCATTGTGATATGATAATATCTCATCATCCTTTATTCTTTAGTAAAACAATGAACATTGAACAATCAAGCATTAAAGGGGATATGATATTCAAACTTATTAAAAATAACATCAACGTATATTCTGCTCATACTCCTATGGATGTGTCTACAATCGGGCTAAATATGTTTATGGCTAAAAAACTTGGTTTAAGCGATATAAAACCACTTGAAAGAGTTGTAAGCGATAAATGCGAAGATGATACAAACCTATTTGGTCTTGGTGCTGTTGGACTTCTTGATTCAAGAACACCTATGAACATTGACGGTTTACTTAAAAAAGTAAAGAAAGCTTACAATACAAATGTTTTAAGAGTAACAAACAATTACAACACTCTTGGTATATTAAGTAAAGTTGCTTTATGTACCGGTGGTGGTAATGACTTAATAGATAAAGTTAAAGAAAAAAATGCCAAAGTATTTATTACATCTGATACAAAATATCATGAAATGCAAAATTTTGTTGATAACGGCATTGTATTAATAGGTGTTGGACACTACAATGCAGAAATATGTTTCCTTGACATAATGTACGAACTTTTAAGACTTAAATTCCGTGAAATCGAAGTTATAAAATCAGAAGAAAAGAACGTGGAAAGTTTTGCATATTTCGTATAGAATATGTTAAAAAACAAGAAGATAACGGCATACATAACAGGGGTATTATATTCCTTTGTTTTTGGCACAACATTTGCTTTTACAAGAGAGGCTTTAACCGTTTTAAAGCCTCTTGATTTACCCGGGGTAAGATTTTTGTTTGCAGCCTTATTTATGACTATACTTTATTTTTTTAAAGTATTTAAGCTTGACTATAAGGGAAAAAACATAAAACTTCTTATTCCTCTTTGCATATGTCAGCCTTTAATGTATTTTATATGTGAGACTTACGGTGTAAGCCTTACAAATTCGGCACTTTCGGGAACGATGATTGCCACTATTCCCGTTGTTATGTGTGTTCTTGCAATATTTATTTTAAAAGAAAAGCCTACTATTAAGCAGTGGGCTTTTGTAGTTCTTTCCGTTCTTGGAGCCATAGCGGTTGTGTTTGGGTCTTATGTTTCTGATGTGGGATTTAATTTTGCGGGATTTTTATTTTTGTTTGGAGCAGTTTTTGCTTCAAGTATGTACGGTATTTTAGCAAGGAAATTATCAAAGGAATTTTCCGTTATGGAGATAACATTTTTCATGATGTGGTTTGCGTGTATATCCTTTGGAATTATATCTTTGATTACAAATCAAGGTTTTAGCGGATATATTCTCGCTTTTTCAAATACTAAAGTTTTACTGTGTATGATGTATCTTGGTTGTATTGCTTCTGTTATAGGATTTTTTGGCAATACTTACACAGTATCTCATCTCGATATAGCATCAGCTTCTGCCTTTTCAAATTTAACTACTGTTGTTTCGGTTCTTATAGGTATATTTGTTATGGCGGAACCTTTTAGCTTAATGCAGATTATTGGTGCTATTGTAATTATAATTGGAGTATTTGGGGTTAATTATTATGGAAATAGGGATTAAGGGGATACCCCTTAAGAACCCCATATTTAAGGGCTGTCTGCCCTTAACAACCCGAAATCAAGGGGCTTTGCCCCTTAAACCCCGTATTTAAGGGTTTTCAACCCTTAACAACCCGACCATATTTTTGCCAAAGCCCAAAAATATGGGAAAAAGGCTTTCACTCATACGCCGTGAAGGCTTATAACGTGGTCGGATTTTCTAAAAATCTCTACCCGAGATTTTTGAAACGACCACTACCGCTACCCCGACAGATTTGTAAGTGTGGTGGTCATGGTGGTGAAATGTAGTGAGTGGGGTATATGTTTTTATATTGTGAATATAATAAAAAAGGGAGCATATAAGCTCCTTTTTTTATAGAATTTCCGTTTTATAAATTGCGTTCATTTGGTTTATGAAAGTTTCGCCGTTATCTGTAAATGTGGCACACAAGTTTTTATCTACTTTTGTTTTAAAGCCTTCTTTATATGCACCGTAAACCGTATTAAATACGCATATGTCGGTACATACACCACATACTAACACTTCATCTACTCCGTTGTTTTTTAGCCTTTCGGCTAAATCTGTTTTATAAAAGGCATCGTACTCGCTTTTATCAATCCATATTACATTATCTTTATTTTTATTTTCCTTATACCAGTCGTTTAAGCTACCATAAAGTTCTTGTCCCCATGTTCCTTTTACGTTATGTTTTGGCCATAGGTTGAAGTGCTTATCATTTTCTTCATGTGCGTCCATCGCAAAAACGATTATTTTATCTTCTTTATCAAATTCTTTTACTTTATTTAAAATGTTATCCACTATATCCTGTGCCGGTTTTCCTGCGGTTAGTCCGCCTTTATCGTGAACAAAGTCGTTACTCATATCTACTACAATTAGTGCGTCCATTGTTTTTCTCCTTTTTTTCTTATTATATCATAAAGTTAAAATTGTTATATTTATATCTTTATATTTAACTTAGATATTTTAAAAGGGGATTTTATGTAATAGGGATAACAAACATTTGGTTTTACATTATATTTTAAATATATTGTTTTATGTTCGATGGTTATTGATGTGGTTTTGTGGTAAAATTGTTTTAATTAAGGGTTTTAAGGAGAATAAAGTATGTCAAAATTGAATATTGATCAACAAACGGTTAGAGAATTATTTGAAAATAAAAAATCAGATTTTCTTATTCCTGATTATCAAAGACCATATGCATGGAGTGAAGAAGAATGTGGAACTTTATGGGATGATATTTTCCTTTTTGCTTTTCCAAATGAAAATTGTGATGATTTTGATGAAAATAATGATGAATATTTTCTTGGTCCAATTGTAACATTTAAAAATAATAGTGATAAATTAGAAATTATTGATGGACAACAAAGACTTACAACTTTAATGATATTGCTTAGAGCGTTTTATTCTAGATTTGAAAATATAAAAGATAATCGTACAAAGAAGATTTTAGAAGATATTGCAAAATGTATATGGAAAACGGATGAATTTGGGACTCCAAATAAAAATAAACTTAAAATAAATTCAGAAGTTGCGACTGATGATGATAAAGAGGAATTTTTACATATTTTAAAAGAAGGAAGTGTTAATAATAGCCATAAAAGTAAATATGCAACGGTATTTCGTTTTTTTCAAAATAAAATTGATATTTTTGTAAAAGAATATCCGACTTATACTCCATATTTACCAGTTAGAATACTTAATAATTGTATTTTACTTCCTATTGAGGCAGAATCACAGGATACAGCTCTTAGAATTTTTTCTACTTTAAATGATAGGGGGAAACCTTTATCTGATACAGATATTTTTAAAGCACAGTTATATAAATTTTATTCTTTAAGAGATGAAAAGGAAGTATTTATTGATAGATGGAAAAAATTAGAGGAAATATGTGATGATATATTTAGGGTTTCATCAGGATCTCCTATGGATGAACTTTTTACTAGATATATGTATTATGAAAGAGCAAAGCAAGGAAATAAAAATACTACAACAGAAGCTTTAAGAAAGTTTTATGAAAAAGATAAATATGCACTTCTAAAAAAAGAAGAAACTTTAAATAATCTAGAGTCTCTAGCAAATTTTTGGAATGATGTTGAAAATCAAAATGAAAATGTATTTTCACAAAGAATTTTGAAAAAACTATTTGTTTTACATTATGCACCAAATAGTATGTGGACTTATCTTGTATCTGTTTATTTTTTACATTATAAAGATAAAGATTGTATGTTGAATGAAGATAACTTTTATTTATTCTTAGATAAAATTACGGCTTATATTTTAGGGTATGCTTTTGTAAATCCGGGTGTTAATGCATTAAGAACACCTGCTTATCCTGAAATGATAAAAATAGTAAATAATTTACCAGTAGATTTTTCAAAAAATAAGATTGAAAAAAATAGATTGCGAAAAATTATTGAGGATTATAGCTTTACAAATGTAAAACCAATAACAAAATCTATTCTAGCATGGTGGATGTATTACAAAAAAGAACAAGATTTAATCAACCTAGAAACAAGGTTTGAAATAGAGCATATTTATGCAAAAAAAAGACAAGAAGTTGAAAGTAGCTCGATAGATAAAAAGAAGTTGGATGCGATTGGAAACAAAGCTTTTTTAGAAAAATATGTAAATATAAGAGCTGCAGATTATAGATTTTCCGATAAGAAAAGATATTATAGGGGTTTTACAAGTAATAATGGAAAAGAAAAAAAAGGAACTCAAAATAAAGAATTATTGGATTTAGCTGATATAACTCTTGATTTTAACGAAAATAACATAGATGATAGAACAAATGTAATTATAACAAATTTTATAAAGTATTTGGATGAAAACAATTTATTTGAATAATATTTAATTTTACACAAAGGAGAAAAAATGCAAGGTAATTTTTTTGATGATATAAGGGAAGAACAGGTGAAAAGCAAGGCTCCTTTAGCGGTTAGGATGAGACCTGAGAGTTTAGAGGAGTTTTACGGTCAGGAGCATATTGTATCAAAGGGTAAGCTATTGAACAGAATGATTGAAGCTGACAGAATAAGTTCCATAATACTCTTTGGTCCTGCGGGGTGTGGTAAAACTACCCTTGCGAAGATAATCGCAAACAAGACCAGTTCTTATTTTTATTCTCTTAATGCAGTAACCTGCGGAGTAAAGGATGTAAGGGAGATAATCGAAAAGGCAAAGAATAATCTTGGGTTAGAAAAGAGAAAGAGCATTCTTTTTATAGACGAGATACATCGTTTTAACAAATCACAACAAGATGCACTTCTTCCAAGTGTTGAGGACGGAACGATTATTCTAATTGGTGCTACAACGGAAAATCCTTTCTTTGAAATAAATTCTCCTTTGATTTCACGTTCTACTTTATTTAAGCTTAAGAAGATTGACAAGGACGATGTAAGAAAGATTATAGAAAACGCACTTTCTAACAAAGAAAGAGGACTTGGAAATTATGAAATAAACATAACAGATGATGCTATGGACTATTTATGCACTATGTGCAGCGGAGATGCAAGGGTATCTCTTAATGCCTTAGAGCTTGCTTATCTTACAACTCCAAAGGATGAAAAAGGGGTAATAAACATAGACCTTGACGTAATAATAGAATGTATGCAAAAGAAAAAAGTTACATACGACAAAGGGGACAACGAACACTACGACACAATAAGTGCATTCATAAAAAGCATGAGAGGTTCTGATCCGGACGCAGCGATTTATTACCTTGCAAAGATGATATATGCGGGAGAAGATCCAAAATTTATAGCAAGAAGGATGATTATTTTTGCTTCTGAAGATATAGGAAACGCAAATATAAAAGCTTTGGAACTTGCAGTTAGCACCTTTAAAGCTGTTGAAGTTATTGGAATGCCTGAGGCTAGGATAAACCTTGCTCACTGTGTAACTTATCTTGCCTCTTCACCAAAGAGCAATGCTTCATACCTTGCAATAAACAAGGCTTTAGCTGATATAGAAAACGAGCCTAACTATGAAGTCCCTCTTCATATAAGAAATGCAAATTATAAGGGGGAAAAGGAGTTTGGTATTGGTGTTGGATATAAATATCCTCACGATTTCCCAAATGATTATGTAAAGCAGGATTATCTGCCTGAAGAAATAAGGGGAAGAGTTTACTACGAGCCTAAGGAAAACGGAGCAGAGGGGAATTTGAAGAAATATCTTAAAAATTTAAAGGGGTAAATTTAAGGGATACTCCCTTAACAACCCTTATATAAGGGGCGTTGCCCCTTAAGAACCCCATATTTAAGGGCTGTCTGCCCTTAACAACCCGATATTAAGGGGTTTCACCCCTTAAGAACCCCACGACTTTTTTACTCGCCTAAAAAAGTCGAATAAAAGGGCGCCACTGGGCGTGGAGCCTTTGACGCTTTTCGATGACTGCGTAAAACTCTGCCCGAGTTTTACTGTCAGAAAAGCTACCCCGACCCGACTTGGTTTGTGGTCAGGTTATAAGTTTGATTGGGAAAATGGAATATTTAATGGGAGCACCCCTTAAGCCCCCCCATATTTAAGGGCTGTCTGCCCTTAACAACCCGATATTAAGGGGTTTCACCCCTTAAGAACCCCACGACTTTTTTACTCGCCTAAAAAAGTCGAATAAAAGGGCGCCACTGGGCGTGGAGCCTTTGACGCTTTTCGATGACTGCGTAAAACTCTACCCGAGTTTTACTGTCAGAAAAGCTACCCCGACCCGACTTGGTTTGTGGTCAGGTTATAAGTTTGATTGGAAATAAAATGGAGTTATTGGGAAAAAGGTTTATAACGTGGTCGTATTTTCTAAAAATCTCCACCCGAGATTTTTGAAACGACCACTACCGCCGCCCCGTTTTATTTGTTTAAAAATGAATAAAAGGATGCTGTTGGGAGTGGATGCTTTGAGGATTTCAAAAGCCACGAAAAATGGTATTTATATTTTACAAACAAAAGCTATCTTGTAACTATTTTATTTCAAGGTTTCAGGATTGTATTATTTCCATTAATAAAGATTAATAAAAAAGACATCCGTTTATAAATATGGGTGTCTTTTTTAGTTGATTAATATTGGTTTATTTAATACTATTTATGGTTATTAAGAGAGTTATAAAATTTTAATGGATTTTATAAGTTAAGTTTATTATAAATTTCAGCATTTAATAATTGATAAATTTAATAATTCTAAACTTTTTGTTAAATTTAGGAATAGTTCTCAAATTCGTTGAAAAATAGTCTTTTTAATGATATAATCTACAAAATATTATTAAATTGAGAATGATTCTCATTTTATCAGAGGTTGGGGTATGAATTCACATTATAATACAAAACAAAGAAAGATACTTATTGATTGTTTTGAGAATATGGATAAAAAACATTTTAGGGCAAGTGATGTTTTAGAGTATTTGGAAAAAGAAAATTCCAATATTGGAAAATCCACCGTATATCGTCAGCTTGAAAATATGGTAAGTGAGGGGATACTGAATAAATATATTATAGATATAAACACTCCTGCCTGCTTTGAATATGAGGGGAAAAGCAGACATGAAGATATGCTGTTTCACTTAAAATGTGAAAAGTGCGGAAAACTTATACATCTTCACTGTCATGAAATAGATGATTTTCAAAAACATTTATATACTAATCATCATTTTAAATTAAATCCCAAGAGAACAGTTTTTTATGGGATTTGCGAAGAGTGTGAAAAAAAGAATAAATAAAATCTTATTTTTAGTTTTTTTATATTATCTGATTTAAAAAAAATGTAATCATATGTAAGAAATATTTTAATATATGAATAGGGAATTTAATTAGGGTTTTAATATGATTTGTTATATATTAAGCTTTTTGTTTTAGGCTTACTATGTTTATGTTGTAAGTTAGCTTATAAAAAAATGTTAAGGGAGTATAAGATATTTTAAATTTAAAGATAAAAAGCTATTTAGGTTTTAAGGTATAAATATTTAAAAGGACACATTAAAACTATTGTGTTTTAGGGTTTAGTAAGTTTAGGTGTTGTAAGATGTCTTATAAGAAAGGTTAAGCCACTAAAGAATAAAAAAAGGATAAAGTTGCTTATATTCTAAAGGTATAAGTGTTTAAAAGGATACATTAAAACTATTGTGTTTTAGGATTATATTATGTTTATGTTGTAAGTTAGGTTATAAAAAAATGTTAAGGGAGTATAAGATATTTTAAATTTAAAGATAAAAAGCTATTTAGGTTTTAAGGTATAAATATTTAAAAGGACACATTAAAACTATTGTGTTTTAGGGTTTAGTAAGTTTAGGTGTTGTAAGATGTCTTATAAGAAAGGTTAAGCCACTAAAGAATTAAAAACAAAAGGATGAAAAGTTACTTAAGGGGTTAAATGTATAAAGTTTAAAAGTACACATTAAAATTATTGTGTTTTAGGATTATGTTATGTTTATGTTGTAAGTTAGGTTATAAATAAAGGTTAAGCCACTAAAGAATTAAAAATAAAAGGATAGTGTGTTGGGTTAGAGCGATAGTTGTTTATAACGATAATTACGTAGAACAATAATTGTTTAGAAGGATAGTTGCTTAGAATGATAATTGTTTAACACAATAAAAGTATTAAAGGTTAAGTAATTATAAAAAAGTTAAGTAATTATATAAAAGCTGAGTTAGTATGTGAAATCTTTGATAATTAATTTATTTAAGACTAAAGAATAAACTTATTTTTTATTAGATTTATTAGGTATATATAAAATAAATATATTAAAAAATAAACTTATTATTTGTAAATATAGTTTTTAAAATTTGGTTTTATAAAAATCTATTATTAAAAATTAAGACATTGAAGTAAAGGAGGAAACGGAAATGTTTTATAATAAATCAAAAAAGATAATAGCTTATATTATAATTTTTATGATGCTTTCTTTTTTGCTGTTTTCTTCGATATTTATAATAAAAAATGCAGATCATGATTGTATCGGAGATGACTGTCCGGTATGTCATTTTATTCATGTATGCGAAAATATATTAAAAAATTTAGACACTGGAAAAACTGCTCAGAGTTTTTCTTTATTTAATATTTTATTTTGTTTCAATTTATTAACATTTGTTTTTTATTCTATTCTTAAGACAACTCCGATTATGGAAAAAGTAAGGCTTGATAATTAAAATAAACCTTTTATATGGGTAGTCAATAAAAGTAAATGATTACCTGTTATTTTTGTACGAAAAATTAAAAAATAGAAAGAGGTTTATTATGAAAAAAATATTATGTGCTTTATTAGTTTTGGCTATGTCTTTAAGCTGCTTTTTTGGCTGCGGTACAAATAAAGAAAAAAAAGAAGAAGGAAAAATAAAAATTGTTACGACAATTTTTCCGGAATACGACTGGGTTATGAATGTGCTTGGTGACAAAAAAGACAATGCAGATGTTACTTTGCTTCTTGATAACGGAGTGGATTTACATAGTTATCAGCCTACTGCCGATGATATTTTAAAAATTTCAAACTGTGATTTATTTATATACGTAGGCGGAGAGTCTGACGACTGGGTTCAAGATGTTTTGAAAAAAGCAGACAATAAAAATATGAAAGTTATAAATCTGCTTGATGTTTTAGGGGATAAAGCAAAAGAAGAAGAGGTTATTGAAGGAATGCAAAGTGATCATGAGCATGAAGAGGGTGAAGAGCATGAACATGATAAAGACAATGAAAAAGAGAAAGCACAGGTTGAAAATAATAAGGAAGAGGAAAAAGAAATAGATGAACACGTTTGGCTTTCTTTGAATAATGCAAAGGTTCTTGTAAATAAAATCGGAAGTACATTAATGGAAATTGACAAATCAAACAAAGACACTTTTAAGAAAAACACACAAGATTATATAAAAAAATTAGACAAGCTCAATGAAAAATACAAAGAAACAATAAAAAAAGCAAATAAAAAGACTCTTATATTTGCAGACCGTTTCCCATTTAGATATATGCTTGATGATTACGGACTTAATTATTATGCGGCATTTGCGGGATGTAGTGCCGAGACGGAAGCTAGTTTTAAAACAGTAAGCTTTTTATCAAAAAAAGTTGATGAGTTATCTATAAATTATCTAATTACAATAGAAGGTTCTGATAAAAAATTGGCAAAAACAATTATTTCTAATACAAAAAGTAAAAATCAGAAAGTTTTAACCATGGATTCAATGCAGTCTACAACATCGAAAGATATTAAAGAAGGGAAATCTTATCTTGATACTATGGAGAAAAATCTAAAAGTAATGGAAAAAGCCGTAAAATAAGGAGGGCGTCATGTCTTTAATGACCATAAAAAATATCTCTATAGGGTACAGTACGAATACTTTGAGAGAAAATATAAATTTTAATATTGAAAAGGGAGATTATCTTTGTATCTTCGGAGAAAACGGAAGTGGAAAGACGACTTTATTAAAGACACTTTTGGGGCTTAAAAGCCCCTTAAAAGGAGAAATTGTTTTATCAAATGAACTTAAAAAAAATGAAATAGGGTATCTTCCCCAAATTGACGAGATACAAAAAGATTTCCCTGCTTCCGTATGGGAAGTAGTTTTATCCGGTTGTCAGTCAAAACTTGGTTTTAGTCCTTTTTATTCAAAAAAACAAAAAAAACTTGCAAGAGAAAATATGGATAAAATGGGGATATCAAATTTAAAGAAACATTGTTTTAGTGAACTTTCGGGAGGGCAAAGACAGAGGGTTTTATTTGCAAGGGCTCTTTGCGCCGCAGAGAATGTACTTTTTCTCGATGAACCTGTAACGGGACTTGATCAGGGAGCCTGCAGGGATATGTATGAAATGATTTCAATGTTAAATAAAGAAGGTCTTACCATAGTGAGTATATCTCATGATATTAAAAATTCAATTAAATACTGCAGTAAGGTTTTATATCTTGGTAAAAAAAGTTTATTTTTATCTAAGGATGATTATGTTGATTTAGTATATAAGAGTAAAATGCTTAAAGATGGAGGTGTAAGGAAATGATTGAAAAGTTGATATTTTACCTTGATTATCCATTTGTTGTTTATGCGTTAATAGTGGGGGTGCTTATTGCTCTTTGCTCTTCTTTGCTTGGAGTAACTCTTGTATTAAAGAGGTTTTCGTTTATAGGTGACGGGCTTTCCCATGTGGGGTTTTCACTTATAACAATAGCTTCTGTTTTAAACCTTACAAATGATATGCTTCTTGTCCTTCCCTGTACGATATTATGTGCGGTGTTTATGTTAAAATCAGGAAAAAACAGGAAAGTAAAAGGTGATGCAATGATAGCGATGATTTCCGTTTCGTCTCTTGCATTTGGATATTTGATAATGAATGTGTTTTCATCATCTTCCAATTTAAGCGGGGATGTGTGCACTACTCTTTTTGGCTCAACGTCAATACTTACTTTATCACATTATGATGTTTTAATGTGTATAGCATTATCGGTAGTTGTGGTATTGTTTTTCATTTTATTCTACAACAAGATATTTGCGGTTACATTTGATGAAGATTTTTCAAAGGCTGTGGGAGTAAATACAAATAGATACAATTTAATGATAGCAATAATAATTGCAGTAATAATAGTTCTTGCAATGAATCTTGTAGGTTCGCTTTTAATATCTGCTCTCATTATTTTTCCTGCTCTTTGTGCAATGAGGTTATTTAAAAGTTTTAAAGCCGTTACCTTATGTTCTGCTTTTATTTCTGTATTTTGTGCATTGTTTGGGATAATAATATCCATCCTTGCAGGCACACCCGTAGGTTCAAGTATTGTAGCAATAAATGCAGTTATGTTTATAGCCTGTTATTTTATAGGAATGGTAAGAGGAGGTATTTAAGATGAAAAAAGCAGTTGTAATGTTAATGTGTATTATTATATCAATATCTTTTATTTCTTGTTCGTCAGAAGAAGCTGAAAATCAAAGCACACCTCAAAACGATTTACAAAGTACTGATAAAGAAAATACAATAAATGAAAATACTGAAAAAGAAAGTTCCGATAATAAAAAATCGGACAAAAAGGAAATTGTAGATTTAACTAAACTTTCCTCTACCATGGTTTATTCCGAAGTATACAATATAATGGTAAATCCTGACGATTATGTAGGAAAGATAATAAAGATGAAAGGAACATTTAATGTTTATCACGACGAGAAAAAGGACAAGAATTATTATTCCTGTATAATTCAGGATGCAACGGCGTGTTGTGCGCAGGGAATAGAGTTTAATTTAAAAGGTGATTATGAATATCCAAAGGATTATCCTAAAGAAGGCTCTGAAATTACGGTTATGGGTGAATTTATCCGATATAGTGAAGGAAAACACGTTTACTGTACTTTGAAAGATGCTGAACTTTTATAGAAAATTTTTATGGTTATTTTAATATTCAAAGGGCTGTTTCATTATATTAATTATTCATTGCATGCTTGAGCAATTATGATAAAGAAAATATAATTAAAATATATTTATATGAAAGAAGGGGAAAGTATGAATAAAGTTGTTTATGTTAAGGTTTACTTTAAGCTAAATTACAAAGAAGTTACAGTTAAAGTTCCAACATGTGAAAAAAGAACAAGTATTTTCGGAAATGAAAAAGATGTATATGTAAAAAAGAAATAACTTGTTGAAGACGGAATGTCTGACTTTATTATAGACGGAGAACGTTTGGCAAAAGATACTCAAAGTGAAGTTGAAAAATTGAATGCAGAAAACTATGAAGTTGTATCAATTTCTCCTATTACTTCAGGGAAATGGGTATGTGATTTTAAAGAAGGAGATATCAGCGGTAATATCAGAGAAGGGGAAGGTATGATAAGAGGTAATTCAGGTTATGGTTACGGTTATGGGTATAGCTTTACCGAAGGTATGATGATTATTGCAAAGAAAGCAAATGATTAATTAATTTGTAAATTATAATATATTTATTATAAAGGCAGGGAAATATTTCCCTGTCTTTTTTGTGTTTTGATATTTTATTGTCAAAATTTTGGATTTATTGTAAAATAGAAGGTAAGAATTCGGAAATTTGAATTAATATAATTTAATTTAATATAAATTAGAGGGGTAAGATATGATTACTGGTGAAATAAAAAATAAAATAGATGGTTTATGGGATGTGTTTTTTTCTGGCGGACTTACAAATCCAATGGACGTAATTGAGCAGATGACATATTTAATGTTTATTCATGATTTAGATGAAGCGGACAACAGGAAGAAAAAAGAAAGCATAATGCTTGGAATTCCTTATGAGACTATATTTAAAGAGATTGTTAATATAGATGGAAGAGAAATAAAGGGGCAGGAGCTTAAATGGAGCGTATTTAGGGATTACCCTGCAGAAAAGATGTATGATGTTGTGGGGAATTATGTATTCCCATTTATTAAAACTCTTGACGGTAACAAAGAAAGTGCGTATTCAAAGTATATGGGGGATGCGATTTTTAAAGTTCCAACACCTTTAGTTCTTGAAAAAATTGTTACGGGAATGGATGAAATTTATACAAATTCAAATAGGGTACATGATTTGGATTTTAGAGGGGATATTTATGAATATCTTCTTTCAAAGATTGCGACTGCGGGAGTAAACGGACAGTTTAGAACCCCAAGACATATTATTAAGATGATGGTTGAGCTTATGAAACCGAAGGCTGATGATGTTATATGTGACCCTGCCTGCGGTACTTCGGGATTTTTGGTAAGTGCGGGAGAGTGGATAAAGGAAAACAGAAAAGAAGAAGTGTTCTTTAATAAAGAAAAAAGAGAACATTATATGACAAGGATGTTCACGGGCTACGATATGGACAGAACCATGCTTAGAATCGGAGCCATGAATATGATGACCCACGGAGTTGAAAGCCCCAACATAGAATACAAAGACAGTTTATCAGACCAAAACGAAGATAAGGATAAATATACTTTAATATTGGCAAATCCACCTTTTAAAGGAAGCCTTGACTATGACATAGTATCGGCGGATTTACTAAAAGTATGCAAAACAAAAAAGACGGAACTTTTATTCCTTGCGTTATTTTTAAGAATGCTTAAAATTGGCGGAAGGTGTGCCTGCATTGTTCCTGACGGCGTATTGTTCGGTTCTTCAAAGGCTCATAAACAGGTAAGAAAGGCGATAGTTGAAGAAAACAGACTGGAAGCCGTTATTTCCATGCCTTCTGGGGTATTTAAACCTTATGCGGGAGTATCCACTGCGATTTTAATTTTCACCAAAACAGGAAACGGCGGAACTGATGAGGTATGGTTTTACGATATGAAAGCCGACGGTTTCAGCCTTGACGATAAGAGAAGCGAAGTAAAGGAAAATGATATTCCTGATATAATAGAAAGATTTAACAACTTAGATAAAGAAAAAGACAGAAAGAGAACCGAGCAGTCATTCTTTGTAAAGAAAGAAGAGATTGCAGAGAACGACTATGATTTATCAATAAACAAATATAAAGAAATCGAATATATCCCTGTTGAACATCCGCCTACAAGGGAAATTATAGGAAACATAAACACCCTTCAAAGAGAAATTGACGAAGACATGAACAAGCTTATAGATATGCTTGGGGAGGGTGAGTAAGGTGAAGGTTAAGGTAAAATTAAAAGATATTACTTCATATTCAAAAGGTCAACAAATAAATAAAGAAGATGTACTTGATAATGGGAAATATAATTATTTAAATGGAGGAATGGATTTTTCTGGTAAAGTTAATTTATACAATGTTGATATAAATACTGTTACGGTTAGTGAAGGTGGTAATTCTTGTGGTTATGTAAATTATATAGATTATCCTTTTTGGTGCGGAGCACATTGTTATTATTTATATAATAATAATATTAATACAAAGTATTTATATTATGCTTTAAAAAGTCAACAAAATAGATTAATGAAATTAAGATCAGGAGCATGTATGCCTAATATAAAAAAATCTGTTTTAGGCGATTTTGAATTTTATATTGATAATAATAAAGACAAACAGAAACAAATCGTTTCAATTTTGGATACGGTTAGCGGAATAATCGAAAAAAGAAAAAAACAGCTTGAAGATTTGGACGAGCTTGTTAAGGCTAGATTTGTTGAGATGTTTGGCTCTGTTAAAAATAATAAAAATGGTTATGATATTGTAACTATTGACGATGTATGTTCTTTGATAAAAGACGGAACACATAAAACGCCAATATATACGGAAGACACAAAACAAGGATATAAGTTTTTATCTTCTAAAGATGTTATGACTCAAAAAATTGATTGGACAAATATTAAATATATTCCTTCTGAATTACATGAAAAATTATATGCTACAATACAGCCTAAAAGAAATGATATTTTAATGTCAAAGAATGGGGTGAATTATGGTGTTGCGGCTATTAATGATACAGATGAAGTTTTTGATATCTATGTTAGCCTTGCTTTATTGAGACCAAAAGTTAACCTAATTAATCCTATATTTTTTAGATGTTTAATAAATAATTATGATACAAAGATTCAATTTGATAGGAGTATAAAAGGAATAGGTGTTCCAAATTTACATTTAGGAGAAATAAAGAAAACAAAAATTATTGTTCCCCCAATAGAACTACAAAACCAATTTGCCGATTTTGTAAAACAAACGGAAGAAATTAAAGAGAAGGTGAAGAAATCACTTGATGAAACGCAGGTGTTGTTTGATAGTCTTATGCAAAAATACTTTTAGGGGTTTTACCCCTAAAACCCCACGACTTTTTTGTTCGCCTAAAAAAGTCGAAAAAAAGGGCGCCACTGGGCGTGGAGGTTTAGAGTTTCGCTCTAAAGAGCGACCATATTTTTGCCAAAGCCCAAAAATATGGAAAAAACGCTTTTACTCATGCGCCGTAAAGGCTTATAACGTGGTCGGATTTTCTAAAAAATCTCTGCCCGAGATTTTTGAAACGACCACTACCGCTACCCTGTGGGGTTGGGGGAATGATTTGAGGTGAGGATATGGAAGAAGAAAAAAGATTGGAAGAAAATGAATTAAATAAAGATGATTTTATAGAGCAAATATGTAAATACGGGTATTTTTCTGAACAAATTCCAGAGTGTTTTAATACGAATGCATTTATTGAAAAATTAAATGATTTGTTAGAAATAACACATACGAATGATACAAAAATAATAACTCAATGTACGGATTTGTCAATATATAAAGATGATTTATCCAGAAGAATTATATCTCTTCCTAATCCTAAATCATTTTTAAGATTAGTAAAATATATGTATGAACACTTTGATGAAATTAAAAAATTTGCATATAGTGAAAATTCTTTATCGCCAATAAATAGGTTTAGTGACTATAATGTCGATATGAAAAATTTTTTAAATATTGAAAATTTAAAAGATGATAATATTATAAAGAGTGATTTTATTGAAAATATAAGGACTAATATAAAAATTTCTTTAGGATATAAATATTGTTTAAAATTAGATATTGCAAATTGCTATAATTCAATATATACACATTCAATTTCATGGGCTGTTTGCGGAAAAGAAGATTCTAAAAAATATCTTATAATAGTTAATCAAAATAAAAAGAAAAATAAAAATAAAAATAAAAATAAAGTTGAAATAACATTACCAGAAGATGTAATGAAAAAATGTAAAATATGTGATAATTTAGATAAATATATTAGAGAATTAAATTTTAATGAAACAAGCGGGATTATTACAGGTCCTTTCACTTCAAGAATATTTTCAGAAATAATTCTTTCGGGAATAGATACAGAACTGGATAATAAAGGTTTTGTTTTTAAAAGATATGTTGATGATTATCGATTTTATTTTAAAACAAAATTGGATGCTGAAAATTCTTTAAGTTCTATAATTACAATTTTGCGAAAATATAAATTTAATATAAATGAGTCAAAGACTGACATTTTAGAATATCCATTTAATATGTTATCAGATTTAAAGGCTAAGTTTAAAAATGCTATGGAAGAAAATGGAATATTTGAAGTATTAAATACGGCAAATATTTTATATGATGCAGGAGAAAAAGGGGCTTATAAATACGCATTAAAGATAATTAAAGATAAAGATGTCATAATTGATTTTGATGTTATTCTTCCAACTTTAATAAATATTATGACAGTAAATTATAGATATGGTAAATATATATTACCTTTTTTAGAAAAAAATATTGATAAATTAGATAAAAATGAATTTAGTGAAATTATAAATTCTGAGTTATCAAATGCAATAAAAAAAGGTTATCAACAAGAATTATTAATGTTTTTAAGTTTTATTAAAAAGTTAAAATTAAGAATCACATCAGATAATTTAATAAATGTTTTAAAAAACGGAGATGATTTTTCAATTATAATTGCATTGGATATAATAAAAAATTGTAAGAATTTAATTGATTTTGGAACAAATTGTATAATAAAAGTTTATAGAGAAGTTGTAAAATTAAAAAAGAATTTAAAAAGTGAAAATTATGATGGTGCAAGATGGCTATTAATATATGAAATTCAAAGACATAAGTTAATAAGTCGTTTTAATATAAAAATCAATGATGAATTTTTTAACAAGATGAATAATTTAAATATTTCATTTTATGAGGAATAATAAAACATACTTACATAATATTTTTTATTCATAGGCAGGGGTAGCTTTTCTGTCCGTAAAATGCGGGCAGCATTTTGCGAGACATTGAAAAGCGTTTAAGCCTTCACGGCGTTTGAGAGAAAGCCTTTTTTCCATATTTTTGGGCTTTGGCAAAAATATGGTCGGGTTGTTAAGGGTTGAAAACCCTTAAATATGGAGAGCATTTTATGAGACATTGAAAAGCGTTTAAGGCCCTTCGCCTAGAAGCGCCCTTTTATTCGACTTTTTTAGGCGAGTAAAAAAGTCGTGGGGTGTAAGGGGCAAAGCCCCTTAAAGATGAAATATTTAAAGAAAAGAAATATTTAAAGAAAAGGTTGTTAAGGGCATAGCCCTTAAATAATAGGGGTATAAGGGGCAAAGCCCCTTAAGAAAGGTTCTTAAGGGAACTCCCTTAAGAAAGGAAAGGAGAAAGTTATGACCAACTTTGATTTTCTTTTAAAAGAGAAAAAGTTTGAAAGTTTTGCAAATATTGCCGTATCGGCAGAAAAGATATTTAATATAGACATGGAAGCCTGCGCCGTAAACTGCAGAAAGGCTATGGAAATAGCAATTAAGTGGATTTACAGCGTTGACAGGATACTCGATAAACCATATAGGGATAATCTGCAGACTCTTATGAACAGCGAAGAGTTTAGGGATATTATAGACAGCGATTTATATAAGAGAATGGACTTTATAAGAATAGTAGGCAATAACGCTGCTCATAATAATAAAAAGGTAAGCGAGGAACAGGTTAAACTGTCCCTTGAAAACCTGTTTGTATTTATGGACTTTGTGGCTTACTGTTATGCAGACAGCTACGAAGAGAGAAAATACGACCCTTCACTTCTTGAAAGAAAAAAAGAAGGAAAGGTAAAAAAAGAATTTGCAGACATAGACTTAGAAAAACTTTTAAAAGAAAACGAAGAATTAAGGAAACAGCTTTCAATACAAGGAGAAGAAAAGAGAGAAACCTATACCCCAAAATCTCTGGACTTATCGGAATTTAAGACTAGGAAAATATATATTGATACCATGCTTAGCGATGTGGGCTGGGTTAAGGGAAAAGACTGGATAGACGAAATTGAAGTTAAGGGAATGCCTAACAAAGGCGGGGTAGGATATATAGATTATGTATTATATGATGATGCAAACGTGCCTTTGGCGATTATAGAAGCGAAGAAACTTTGTAAAGACCCTTCTGCGGGCAGACAACAGGCTAAACTTTATGCGGATATTTTACAAAAAGAGTACGGAAGAAGACCGGTTGTATTTTTGACAAACGGATTTAAAACATATATAGACGACGGAGAATATCAAGAAAGAGAAGTTTCCTTTATATACTCAAAGAGAGATTTGGAAAAGCTCTTTAACTTAAAACTTACAAAGGAAAGTTTAAAATATATAAAAATAGATAAGAACATTGCGGGAAGATATTATCAAGAAGGAGCGGTAAAAGCCGTATGCGATGCATTTGATAAGAAGAGAAGAAAGGCTTTACTTGTAATGGCTACGGGATCTGGAAAGACAAGAACCGTAATATCTTTATGCGATGTGCTTTTAAGAAAAGGCTGGGTTAAAAATATATTATTTTTAGCGGACCGTAATTCTCTTGTAACTCAGGCGAAGAGAAGTTTTGTAAATCTGCTTCCTAATCTTTCGGTTACCAACTTATGCGAGGATAAGGGAAATTATTCTGCACACTGTGTATTCTCAACTTATCAAACCATGATAAACGTAATAGACAGCGTAAGGGATGAAAAGGGGAGGATGTTCAGCTGCGGACATTTTGACCTTGTGATATGCGACGAGGCACACAGGTCTATTTATAATAAATACAAAGAAATATTTGAATACTTTGATGCTCCTTTGGTTGGGCTTACGGCTACACCTAAGGATGAAGTAGGGAAAAATACATACGATATATTTGGGCTTGAAAACGGAGTTCCGACTTATGGGTATGAACTTGGACAGGCTGTAAAAGACGGATATTTGGTGGATTATATAACCATTGAAACAAAGCTTAAGTTTATGGAAGAGGGAATAAGCTACAATGAGTTAGACGAAGAGGAAAGGGAAGAGTATGAAAACACCTTTAAAAACGAAGACGGAACCATACCTCTACATATAGATTCATCAAAGTTAAATTCTTTTGTATTTAACGAGGACACAATAAAACAGGTATTAAATACCTTAATGACAGATGGATTAAAAATAGATTACGGCGAAAAGATAGGCAAGAGCATAATCTTTGCAAAAAATCACAAACACGCGGAAAAGATACTTGAAGTGTTTAACAAGGAATATCCTCACTTAAAAGGGTATGCTTGTGTTATAGATAATTATACCAATTACGCACAAAGCGCCATTGATGAATTTGCCACTTTAAGTAAGCTTCCTATGATTGCAATTTCCGTTGATATGCTGGATACGGGGATTGATGTGCCTGAAATATTAAACCTTGTATTTTTCAAAAAAGTAATGAGCAAGGCGAAGTTTTGGCAGATGATAGGAAGAGGAACGAGACTTTGCGAAGGGCTTATTGACGGAGAGGATAAGAAGAACTTTTACATATTTGATTTTTGCTCTAACTTTGAATTCTTTTCCATGGGAGGAGAAAACAAAGAAGCAGGGGAAGTTAAAACCATTCAAAGCAGTATATTTAATCTTGAATTTAATCTTTGCTATAAACTTCAAGACAGCGTTTATCAAAATGATGAGATGAGAGAATTTAGGGATAAATTGGTTGATGATTTAATAAGGAAAGTAGGAAGACTTAACAAAGATAATTTTGCGGTTAGAAAGCATATTCAAATTGTGGAAAAATATCTTATTAAAGAAAGTTACAATGTAATAGATTTTAGGGATCTTGAGGAAGTAAAAGAAGAACTTTCACCTTTGATACTGCCTGATGAGGACGACCCAAGGGCGGTAAGGTTTGACGCACTTATTTATATGGTTGAACTTTCAGTACTTGAAGGGAATAAATACACCAGGGGAATAAGCGATATAGAAAAAAGGGCAGGTGCCTTAAAAAAGGCTACTACAATACCGGAAGTTATGGATAACATAGACATAATAAATAAAGCATCAGACAGAGAAAGACTAAACAATATGGACATTGAAGGGTTAGAGGAAATAAGGAAAGCTCTTCGTGATTTGATGAAATATATTCCAAAGAGTAAAAAGAACATTTACAGCACTCATTTTGACGATGATATACTTTCTAAACAAGTCAATGCTTCATCCTTTAGCGATGACGGACTTGAAAACTATAAGGAAAAAGCAGAGTTTTACATAAGGAACCATATGGACGAAGAGGTAATAAAGAAGATAAAGAACAACAGACCTCTAGGCAGTGAAGACATGAAAAAGCTTGAAGACATACTTTGGAACAAAATAGGTTCAAAAGATGATTATATGGGAGAGTTTGGAGGTAAACCTCTTGGAGAATTTGTAAGGCAGATTGTAGGGCTTGACATGAATGCCGCAAAAGAAGCATTTTCAGGATACCTATCAAGAAATAATCTAAACAGCAATCAGATATACTTTGTAAATCAGGTTATAGAGTACATTGTAAAAAACGGGGTTATGAAAGATTTTTCCGTAATGACACAATCGCCATTTAACGATGCGGGAAGCGTTGCGGATTTATTTGAAAGTGATATGACTGTTTGGAATTCACTTCTTGGGGTGATTAGGGAAATTAATGCTAATGCCGGGGTGTAGGTGATATATGGAGGATTGAGATAAAATGAGTTTAGATAAAAAGACTATAGAAACATTGTCTGTTAATGCAGTAGAAGAAAGTGTTGTTACATCTGGTTTATTAGATAGTTATATTAACGAAAATGATAAAGAGCCTTCATGGGATGGGGCTGTTTATATATATAAATGTAAAAAGAAAACAAAAGAAAATTTGAGAGGAAGAATGCCTGTTCAAGTAAAAGGGAAAGAGTGTAATGATCACTCGAAAAAAACTATTTCGTTTTCTATACCAACAGTGGATTTAAAAAATTATCTTAATGATGGAGGATGTATGTTTTTTGTTGTATATATTGGTAATAATGGGCTTACAAAAAAAATATATTATGATGAACTTACACCGATAAAATTAAGACAAATATTATCTGAATCAAAAAAACAAAAAAATAAAAGTTTGCATTTAAAAGAATTTCCGGTAGATAATAATGAAAAAAATACAGTTTTTTTAAATTGTTTACAAAACTGCGAAAAGCAAAAAAGTTTTAAAGATTGTGAGTTGTTTAGTTTAGATGAATTAACTCAAAAAAATGTGTTAGAAGATCTTTTTATTCCTGTTGAATTTGCTGGAAAATTTAATTTACAGACATTTTTATTAAAAAATGATTTTTATATTTATGCTAAGATTAAAGGGAGTTCAGTTCTCCATCCCATTAATATAATTCTTAAAAATATACATACTCATCAGATAATAGATGGGTTGATTACAATTGATGATAAAGTGTTTTACAAAAATTTTGAAGTCGAAAAAACTGCCATTGAAAAAATTATTCATATTGGAGAAAGCTTTTCTATTCATTTTATTGAAAACAGTAATGAAGTTAATTTTAGATATAACAACTCTAAAAAATTGAGTGTATTAGTACATGATCTTAATTTTTTTCTTACATATATTGAAAAAGGATATTTTAATATAGATAATGTAAGAATTCCATTTAATTGTGGTCAACCTAAAATAAGTAAAGATGAAATTGAGAAACAAAAAAAATATCTTGAATTTGCCAAAAAACTTATTAGAGTTTTTGATTTATTAGGATGCTCTGATGATATTAATATTAGTGATTTAAATGATAATGATTGGAAAAGAGTAGGAATTTTAATGGAGGTTTTCTTAGATAAAAATGGAATTATTGAGTTTAAAGAAAATATTAATATTATAGGATATATAGATATTGGTAAATTAAAATTTCTTGTTTTTTTAGAGAAACTTAAAAAAGATAGAGTATATAGAATACATAATTTCTTTAATTATAATTTGAATGTTTTTGTAAAAGATATAAATGGAGAAATGTTTTCTGTTTCACAATTTCATAGTTTATGTTATAAAGATTTATTAACACTAAATAATATCGATTTTAATATATTGCTTCCTGCATTTAAAAAAATAGAACATCATAGACTAACATATTATGTAGCAAGTGATTTCTTTCTTGAATTATTAAAAGCTTATGATATAGCAGAAGGGATTAGGAAAGAGAAAATATTAAAAACTTGTCAAGAATTTTGTGACTGGATTTCGCAAGCTCCAGATCAAGAGTTTGATAAGCAAATTAAAATTTTGAATAAGTTACAATTTATCAAAAGGATAAGAGAACTTGATTTAAATGAGAAAGAATGTTTACGTAAATTACTTGCTGATAATTCAACAAAATATGATATTATAGTAGGGGCATATTTACTTTTGGAACAACAAGAAGCAGCTGAAATATATTTTTCAAAGCTTTCTGAAGAAGAACAGAAAACTTTTAAAAAATATCCAATATATCATTTTTGGAGAAAAACAGATGTAATATAAGATGTAAAAGTATATAAAAATAGATTTGAGAAAAACGTATATTTAAATAAAACACAACGTTCATAATTTTATGGACGTTTTTTATTAAAAAAGTATTATGAAAGTAAGTAAGTGTTATGAAAACATATTCATAAAACATTGATGTATATCATTACATTTGTAATGAAATATTTTTAACAAGATAATTGTAATAATCTTTGAAAAGTTGAAAAAGTCCTTATTTACAGGTATTTATTCAATTGTAAAAAAAATGATGAATTTTTGAAAAAATTTTTAAATTATCCTTTATTTTTTAATTATTATTTATTATAATGGATTAGATGTAAAATATATATAATATAATTTTTAGATAAATTTTTGGGAGGATATATTATATTATGGCTAAAACAATGAAAACAATGGACGGTAATACTGCCGCTGCTTATTGCTCTTATGCATTTACAGAAGTAGCTGGTATTTACCCAATCACACCATCTTCTCCAATGGCTGAATGCGTTGATGAATGGTCAGCTGCTGGAAAGAAAAACTTATTTGGTGAAACTGTTGATGTTATTGAACTTCAATCAGAAGCTGGTGCTGCAGGTGCAGTTCACGGTTCTTTAGCATCAGGTGCTCTAACAAGCACATACACAGCATCACAAGGTTTACTACTTATGATTCCTAACATGTACAAAATCGCCGGTGAATTACTTCCAGGCGTTTTCCATGTATCAGCTAGATGTTTAGCATCTCACGCTCTTAACATTTTCGGGGATCACACAGACGTTATGGCTACAAGACAAACTGGTTTTGCTATGCTTTGCTCTAACTCTGTACAAGAAGTTATGGACCTTGCAAGTGTTGCTCACTTAAGTGCTATTAAAGGTAAAGTTCCTTTCGTACACTTCTTTGATGGTTTCAGAACAAGTCATGAAATTCAAAAAATCGAAGAAATGCCTTATGAAGAATTAGCTAAATTAGTTGATTATGATGCAGTTCAAGAATTCAAAAATCATGCACTAAATCCTGAACATCCTGTAACAAGAGGTACTTGTGAAGGACCTGAAATCTTCTTCCAAGCAAGAGAAGCTTCTAACAAATTCTATGATGCAGTTCCTGCTATCGTAGCTGATTACATGAAAGAAATCAGCAAAATCACAGGAAGAGATTACAAACCTTTCAACTACTATGGTGCTGCTGACGCTGAAGACATCATCGTAGCTATGGGTTCTGTATGTGAAGCTGTTGAAGAAACAGTTGATTACTTAAACGCTAACGGCGAAAAAGTTGGTTTATTAAAAGTTCATTTATACAGACCATGGGCTCCTGAATACATGTTCGAAGTTTTACCTAAAACAGTTAAGAGAGTTGCTGTATTAGACAGAACAAAAGAACCCGGTGCATCAGGACAACCACTTTACTTAGACATCAAAGATGCTTTCTATGGTAAAGAAAATGCTCCTTTAATCGTTGGTGGTATTTATGGTCTTGGTAGTAAAGATACTACACCATCTCACATTAAAGCAGTTTATGACAACTTAAAAGCTGAAAACCCTAAAAATGATTTCACAATCGGTATCGTTGATGACGTTACTAACAAATCATTAGAAGTTAAAGAAGATATTATCACAGTTCCAGAAGGAACAGTTTCTTGTAAATTCTGGGGTCTTGGTTCAGACGGTACTGTAGGTGCTAACAAATCTGCAATCAAAATCATCGGTGATAACACAGATATGTATGCTCAAGGTTACTTCGCATATGACTCTAAAAAATCTGGTGGGGTTACAGTATCTCACTTAAGATTCGGTGAAAAACCAATCAAATCAACATACCTAATCGCTGACGCTGATTTCGTATCTTGTTCTACACAAGCATATGCTGAAAGCTATGACTTAGTAAGCGACATTAAACCAGGCGGAGTATTCTTATTAAACACTGTTTGGGATATGGACGCATTAGAAAAACATCTACCAAAAGAAATGAAACAAACTATTGCTAACAACAATATTCAATTCTACACAATCAACGCTACAAAGATTGCTGAAGAAATCGGTCTTGGTAGAAGAACAAACATGATTATGCAAGCTGCATTCTTCAAACTTTCTGAAGTTATGCCTTACGATAAAGCTGAAGCTTTATTAAAAGAATCAGTTAAGAAAACATATGGTAAAAAAGGTGACAAAGTTGTTAACATGAACATCGCTGCTATCGAAAACGGTGTTAGCGAACTTGTTAAAATTGATGTTCCTGAAAGCTGGAAAACAGCTGACAACGAAGCTCCTGCTAAACCTGAAAGAACTGAATTCGTTGAAAAAGTATGTGACGTTATGAACGCTCAAAAAGGTGATACACTTCCTGTATCTGCATTTGACGGTTATGAAGACGGTACATTCCCAGCTGGAACAGCTAAATACGAAAAGAGAGGCGCTGCTGTTAACGTACCTGTATGGGAAGCTGAAAAATGTATCCAATGTAACCAATGTTCATATGTATGTCCACATGCAACAATCAGACCTTTCTTATTAAATGAAGAAGAAAAAGCTAACGCTCCTGAAGGATTTGATACAATCGCATCTAAAGGTCCTGGAGTTGAAGGCTATGAATACAGAATCCAAGTTTCTTCTTATGACTGCTTAGGTTGTGGTCAATGTGTTGAAACTTGTCCAACAGGTGCTATTAAGATGGTACCTATCGATGATGTACTTGAAGAAGAAGGTAAATGTTGGGATTACGCAATGACACTTTCTAAGAAAGACATCAACGTAAACAAATTCACAGTAAAAGGTTCTCAATTTGAACAACCATTACTTGAATTCTCTGGCGCTTGTGCTGGTTGTGTTGAAACACCAGTTGCTAAATTAGTTACTCAATTATACGGAGACAGAATGTACATTGCTAATGCTACAGGTTGTTCTTCAATCTGGGGTGCATCAGCTCCTACAACTCCTTATACAACAAACGAAAAAGGACAAGGTCCTGCATGGGCTAACTCATTATTCGAAGACAATGCTGAATTTGGTTTCGGTATGATGCTTGGTGTTAAGAAAATGAGAAAAACAATCGCTCATAAACTTGAAGCATTAATCGCTGACGACGCTGTAAAAGCTGAAGTTAAAGATGCTGCTAAAGCATGGTTAGAAGTTAAAGACCAAGGTGAAGAAAGCAAAGAAGCCAGTGTTAAATTAGTTGAAGCATTAGAAGCTTACGGATGTGACAATGAAAATGCTAAATATGTATTAGCAAACAAAGATCAATTAGTTAAAAAATCATTCTGGATTCTTGGTGGAGACGGTTGGTCATACGATATCGGTTACGGCGGACTTGATCATGTACTTGCATCAAACGAAGACGTTAACGTATTAGTATTCGATACAGAAGTTTACTCAAATACAGGTGGTCAATCTTCTAAAGCTACACCAGCTGCTGCAATCGCTGAATTTGCTGCTTCTGGTAAGAAAACTAAGAAGAAAGACTTAGGTATGATGGCTAAGACATATGGTTATGTATATGTAGCACAAGTTTCAATCGGTGCTGATAAGAACCAATTAATCAAAGCTATCAAAGAAGCTGAAGCTCACAATGGTCCATCTCTAATCATTGCTTACTCTCCATGTATCAACCATGGTATTAACATGACTAAAGCTGGTAGTGAAGCTAAGAAAGCTGTTGAAGTTGGATACTGGCATCTATTCAGATACAACCCAGATCTAATTGCTGAAGGTAAAAACCCATTCACATTAGACAGCAAAGAACCTAACATGGAAGGATTCATTGACTTCCTTAAAGGTGAAAGAAGATACGCTAACCTTGCAAGACAATATCCTGATAAAGCTGACGAATTATTCGAAAAGAATAAACAAGATGCTCTTGAAAGATATCAAGGTTACAAAACATTAGCTGAACAAGAATAATATATTCTCAAAAATTAAAAGGCACTGCTTATGCAGTGTCTTTTTTATTAGGGGTTTCACCCCTAAAACCCGACCAAATATTTGCTCGCCCAAATATTTGGATAAAAGGGCGCCACTGGGCGTGGCGTTTTAGGGTTTCGCTCTAAAGAGCGACCAGTATTTTTCCGAAGAAAAAAATACTGGACAAAATTCTTTCACTCAAGCGCCGTGAGGGCTTATACGTGGTCGAATTTTCTAAAAATCTCTACCCGAGATTTTTGAAACGACCACTACCGCCATCCTCGCTAAATTAATTTTTATATAAAAGGGGGTACAGAAGTGAAAAGTAGGTTTCATATTTTTTGTTATATATGAGAAGGTGGAACATCAAAGTAAAATATATGTTTAGTATTTGATGTTTTTTCGTTGAAAAGTAGGAGTCTTTAAGGGATACTCTCTTAATAATCCAACCAAATATTAGAATAATAGGGCGCCACTGGGCGTGGAGTTTTAGAGTTTCGCTCTAAAGAGCGACCAGTATTTTTCCGAAGAAAAAAATACTGGACAAAATTCTTTCACTCAAGCGCCGTGAGGGCTTATACGCACTCGGATTTCATGAAAAATCTACCCGATTTTTCTATGAACGAGTGCTACCGCTGTCCCAACTAATTTAGCTTTTTATGTACGGTAGTGGGGCATAGAAGTGAAATAAGGGTTAAGTTTTTTCATGATTTAAGAAAGATAGTTGAACAGCAAAGTAAATAAAGGTTTTAGTATTTGATGTTTTTACGTTGAAAAGTAGGAGTCTTTAAGGGATACTTTCTTAATAGTTTGACCAAATATTTGGATAAAAGTGTGCCACTGGGCGTGGAGTTTTAGAGTTTCGCTCTAAAGAGCGACCAGTATTTTTCCGAAGAAAAAAATACTGGACAAAATTCTTTCACTCAAGCGCCGTGAGGGCTTATACGCACTCGGATTTCATGAAAAATCTACCCGATTTTTCTATGAACGAGTGCTACCGCCGACCCAACTAATTTAGCTTTTTATGTAAGAGGGTGGGGCATAGAAGTGAAATAAGGGTTAAGTTTTTTCATGATTTAAGAAAGATAGTTGAACAGCAAAGTAAATAAAGGTTTTAGTATTTGATGTTTTTACGTTGAAAAGTAGGAGTCTTTAAGGGATACTTTCTTAATAGTTTGACCAAATATTTGGATAAAAGTGTGCCACTGGGCGTGGAGCCTTTAACGCACTCGGATTTCATGAAAAATCTACCCGATTTTTCTATGAACGAGTGCTACCGCTGTCACAACTAATTTAGCTTTTTATGTAAGGTAGTGGGGCATAGAAGTGAAATATAGGTCTATTATTTCTTTATGTGCTAGAGAATAGAAGATATCAATGAAATATAAGTTTGTTGTTTTATTTCTTTGTGGGGGATTTGATCATTGAAGTAAAATATGGGGGCATGCATTTAAGGAATTGGTTTATGATGCTTTCAGTAAAATATTTATCTCTTCTCCCTAAAAGGTAAAAAAGACTTCAAGGCGAAGCACTTTATAACGTGGTCGGATTTTCTAAATATTTCTAACCAAGATTTTTGAAACGATCACTGCCTTTATCCAATTAATTTAGCTTTTTATGTTATAAATTTATATATAAAATTTTAATGATAGTTTCTTTTTGTGTTGAAAGTTAAATGTTATTCTAATCTTATAGATATATTAGAAGATAATATATTATTTTTATATAACAAAAAATATATATTATAAATAAATATTAATATTACCTAAAATATGTTAAAATATATTTAAATTATAATTATATATTTAAATGAATTTTGTAATATTTCTATAGGGGATTATGGGGAATGAAATTTACAAAATATTGATTATATTTTATATTTTGTAATATGTAAAGGGAGAAAGGAAATGGAAAATATTTTAAAAATTTTATTTGTAAGCATTATTGTCATTGTCGTTTGTATGTTATTTTTTTATAATTATAAAAAGAAAAATGCTCTAAATTTCTTAAAAAGAGGTATTATGGCTCATTCTTGTGGAGAAATTGACGGAATACATTATACGAATTCAAAAGAAGCTTTTGAAAATACAATAAATAAGGGAATAAAACTTATTGAGGTAGATTTTTCTTTTACTAGTGATAATAAAATTGTTGCACTTCATCCTTATCACAAAAAAATATATGAAACTTTGGGACTAGGGTATCTTAAAAAAGGTCAATTATTATCTTATAAAAAATTTAAAAAGATTAAAATATGTGATAAGTATACTACAATGGATTTTGATGATGTTATGTCACTTTTAAAAAAATATAAGGATATATATGTTCTTATAGATATTTCAAAAGATTTGGATATAGAAACAACAGAAAAAATGTATAAAATAATAACACAGAAATTATTGAAGAAGAGACTTATTAAAAGAGTTGTTGTTCAAGCAGGTTCAATCGATATGTTTGAAACTATTGAAAAAATATATGATTTTCCTATTAAACAGTTTTATATTCAAAGGAAAAGATATGAAAATAATGAACTTGATGAAATATTAGAGTACATGGATACACATAACGGATTTGTAACGGTTGGATGTCATAAGGGATATGCAAACGAAGATTTTGCAAATGAAGTACATAAACACGGTTATTATTTTAATACTTTCCCTATAAATGATTTGGAAGAAGCTGAGAAGTTATTTAAAATGAATGTAGATTATATTTGTACTGATGATTTGAATTATGATGAAATCAATAAGCTAAGGGAAGAATTAGGAAATTAATAATATCCATTATAAAATTTAGTTTGATATTTTAATGATGTTTATATTAGGTTGTAGGGTAGAAGATAAAAGAGATTTTGTTCTTATAATTTTTATGTAATCAATTATTGTTTAAAATACAAAAGACCGGCTTTTATACCGGTCTTTTTGTGTCTACAAATATATAACTTTTATCAATTTATTAAATTTTATTATGGATTTATATAACAATTACAAGTTGCTTTTTATATTAATCGGAGTAGTGTTTTTTAGTTATATATTTGTATTAATACATAGAGTGTTGTTAGATATGTTTTTATTATTTATTAATATAAGTTTTGATATATCATACATTAGAGTTTTATATCGTATTTTTAAGTTTATTATGCTTTTTTATATCCACATTTTGGACATATGCCTTTTTCGTTTAGTGCTATTCCGCAAAGTGGGCAACGTTCGATATTATTTTTAGTTTCAAATTCTTCGCTTGCTGCATTTACACCGCTTGTAAATGTGATTTTTGCAATGTTAAGTTTATCTTTTAATAAATCGTATACGATTTTTATCATTCCTTCAACTGTCAATGTTTCCTTAGTTACAACTAGGCGACATTCTGGATAGGCTTTTGCAAGCTCAGTTTCAAATTTAGGTCCTTTCATTTGATTTTGTGGTGAACCGTCTTTTATACCTTGTTTTTCATAAACGTCCAAAACTGCAGGTAAAAGCGGGTCGTCTTCTCTTAGAATTAGTGCATGGTCAAAGTTTTTTAAAACTTCCCAAGCTGTTTTTTGAATTTCGTTACAAGGGAAAACCATGTTTACTCCTTCTTCGATTGAATCTTCAACTTCTATTGTTAGAACTCCTGTATGTCCATGAAGATATTGTGCTTCTCCTTTAAAACCGTAAAATCTGTGTGCGTATTGTAAGTCTAATGTTGTAATACTTCTCATTTTTTTACCTCCTTTATATGTTTAAATTTTTTCTCATGGTTTTCTCATGAGTTTTTATGTATTACACTTTCGATATATTTTATATAAGTTATATTTTTGTTTTTACCTTGAAAGTTAATATATATTTCATTACATTTTATGTTTACCATTTTTACCCATTAATTTATTTATATAAACATACATCAAAAGTGTTTTTAACAAGTGTATTAAAATATTTTATCTCTAAATTAGAATGATTCTAATTACAATTTGAATATATAATATATTTGATTAATTGTCAACGAAATATCGTTTATTTAATTAACTTGTAATATTTGTAATAAAGTTGTAAGTTTTTGTTTTAAATAGAGAGTTATTTCAAAATAGTATTTAAAATGAAAAGTTTGTATAAAAAACTAATAAATATATTAAGTATATTAATTCTTAAAAGTATATTAAGACTTTTTTACAAAAGGGGAAATCAATTTTTATTATGGTATAATTTGTAAAATTGTAAAAGGTGAGTTTAATAAATGAAATGTCTTGATTGTGGATTAGAAATGGAAGAAGGAATTGTAATTGCTTATAGTTTAGCCTTTGGAGTATGGAACGAGTTTATTTCAAAAAAGGAAGCGGAGAAAAAAGGATTTAAAGCCATGTTTAGAAAAACCATTACAATTCCTTTAAAAATGGAAGAGCAAAAAGCTTGGCACTGTCCAAATTGTAAAAAGGTTTTAATGTGGGTAGATTCTAAAGAGTAGTAAAATCTGCTCTTTTTTTATAAAGTTAATTGAATAATATGTAATGAAAACATTAATACATATAAGATAATATTAAATATTGGTATATGATTGTTAGGATGTTATAGATATTGATAATTACAAAATAGTATAAAATTAATAAAATATTTATATTATATTTTATAAAAATAGATTTACTTTATTTTTTTAAGGGGTACAATATATTTATAAAATAGGAGAAGATTATGAATTTTAATTCTTATGTTGCAGCATTAATAATTATAATACTTTTTATTTTTGCACTTTACAAAAGCATAAAAAACAAAGGTAAATGCAGCGGCGGGTGTGATGGGTGTATGTATAAGGATAGTTGTCGTAAAAATAAATAAAGGGGCTTTGCCCCTTAAAAACCCCACGACTTTTTTACTCGCCTAAAAAAGTCGAATAAAAGGGCGCCACTGGGCGTGGAGCCTTGGACGCATCGGGATTTCATGGAAAATCTACCCGATTTTCCTATGAACCGATGCTACCGCCTAGCCTACCTGTTTATACGTTTTATTAAAGGGTGGAGAACATAGTTGTAAAATTATGGTTCTATTTTTAAATTTTTATATAAGAGTGTTGGATATATAAATAGGGTTTATTTATTTGATAGAGTTACTCCTAGCCTACCTGTTTATACGTTTTATTAAAGGGTGGAGAACATAGTTGTAAAATTATGGTTCTATTTTTAAATTTTTATATAAGAGTGTTGGATATATAAATATCGTTTATTTATTTGATAGAGTTACTCCGAGCCTACCTGTTTATACGTTTTATTAAAGGGTGGGGAACATAGTTGTAAAATTATAGATTTATTTTTATGGTTTTATGTTAGTGTGTGGGAAACTTAAGGGGTTCTCCCTTAACAACCCGACCAAATATTTGCTCGCCCAAATATTTGGATAAAAGGGCGCCACTGGGCGTGGAGCTTTTATGATTTCGCTCTAAAGAGCGACCAGTATTTTTCCGAAGAAAAAAATACTGGACAAAATTCTTTCACTCAAACGCCGTGAATATCAAGGGGCTTTGCCCCTTAAAAACCCCACTCTTTTTTTGCTTGTCCATTCGCAATTTTTCTTAAAAAATCGCTCATGTTGTTTAAAGCTTTCAGCTTAATGAGTTTTATTTTTAATAAAACTCATCTGTTTCTTTGAAACAGTAAACAGTCACAAAAAGAGGTAAAAAGGACACTTCTCGGCGAAGAGCCTTATAACGCTTTTCGATGACTGGGTAAAACTCTACCCGAGTTTTACTGTCAGAAAAGCTACCCCGAACCGACCTGTTTATATGTTTTATTAAAGGGTGTGGAACATAGTTGTAAAATTATGGTTTTGTTTTTTTATGTTTTATATTAGTGTGTGGGAAACTTAAGGGATTCTCCCTTAACAACCCGACCAAATATTTGCTCGCCCAAATATTTGGATAAAAGGGCGCCACTGGGCGTGGAGCTTTTATGATTTCGCTCTAAAGAGCGACCAGTATTTTTCCGAAGAAAAAAATACTGGACAAAATGCTTTCACTCAAGCGCCGTGAATATTAAGGGGCTTTGCCCCTTAAAAACCCCACTCTTTTTTTGCTTGTCCATTCGCAATTTTTCTTAAAAAATCGCTCATGTTGTTTAAAGCTTTCAGCTTAATGAGTTTTATTTTTAATAAAACTCATCTGTTTCTTTGAAACAGTAAACAGTCACAAAAAGAGGTAAAAAGGACACTTCTCGGCGAAGAGCCTTATAACGCTTTTCGATGACTGCGTAAAACTCTACCCGAGTTTTACTGTCAGAAAAGCTACCCTAAGCCTGACCTGTTTATATGTTTTATTAAAGGGTGGGGGAACAAAGTTGTAAAATTATAGATTTATTTTTATGGTTTTATGTTAGTGTGTGGGAAACTTAAGGGATTCTCCCTTAACAACCCGACCAAATATTTGCTCGCCCAAATATTTGGATAAAAGGGCGCCACTGGGCGTGGAGTTTTAGGGTTTCGCTCTAAAGAGCGACCAGTATTTTTCCAAAGCAAAAAATACTGGACAAAATGCTTTCACTCAAACGCCGTGAATATCAAGGGGCTTTGCCCCTTAAAAACCCCACTCTTTTTTTGCTTGTCCAAAAAAAGAGGTAAAAAGGACACTTCTCGGCGAAGAGCCTTATAACGCTTTTCGATGACTGCGTAAAACTCTACCCGAGTTTTACTGTCAGAAAAGCTACCCCGAACCGACCTAATTATTCGGTTTTATGTAGTGGGGTGGGACATATAAGTGAAATTTAAGTTTAGTTTTTTAATGTTTCATATTATGTGATGGGGGTATGACATGGAAGTAAAATAGAGGTTTAGTGATTTTATGGTTGTGGGGAGGAATGTGTAAGATAAATAAAGTTTTTTTGTTGCTTTTTATTGTAGTTTGGGGTATTTTAGGTTATAAAGGTTTAGATTATTTATGTAAAGATATGGGATATAGAAGATAAATATAGCATTAATGTTAAATGAGTTTTATGTCAGTGTTTGGGGCATGGAAGTAAAATATAGATTTGGTTTTCTATTATGTTTATGTAAATAGTTTTTATAGAAAAGTAATTAATTTATTATTTTTAGTTTTTAATACATTTAAAAATCATTTTATTCAAAAATTTTTAATTAAAATCTGTACGTTCTTGTGTTCTTATTTTAGTTATAATTTGCTTTGTAGTTAAAAATAAAAAATTTTAAATATACATAAAAAAAGGAAACTTTTGTTTCCTTTTTTAAGAGTATTTATGGGGTATATATTTTAACGGATTAACCGATAAAATCGTTATTTATTAAAAATATTTTTGAAAAAGTCCGTTAATTTATTATTATCTTTTTCTTTTTTATATGTTTTAAGAGAATTATTTAAAAACCAATCTTGTGAGTCTATCATTTCCATGCCGAATGGGTCTTTCTTTCTATATGTGTCGTCTGTTTGAAGTACTCTTGCTTTTACATTATCCCTTAGTATTATTTCAAGTATTTCATCAATTTGATTTCTTATGTTATAGTCAAATATCGGGCAGGCTATTTCAACTCTTTTATCTAAGTTTCTTGTCATAAGGTCCGCAGAAGATATAAACATTCTTTTATCTTCTCCACTTCCGAAAACATAAATTCTAGAATGTTCCAAAAATCTTCCTACAATGCTTGATATGGAAATATTGTCGGTTTTATTGTATATTCCGGGTCTTATACAGCATATTCCTCTTATGATCATTTGAATTTTAACTCCTGCCTTAGATGCTTCTATAAGTTTATATATTACATCAATATCCGTTAGGGAATTGGCTTTCATTATTATTCTTCCATTACTTCCTTTTTCTATCTCTTCATCCATAAATTTAAGTATATTTTGTTTTAGAGAATTTGGAGCAACAAGCAATGTTTCATAGTTACCCTTTAAGTTTCCGATTAGCATATTTTGAAAGAAGTTTGTTGCATCTTTTCCTATATCCTTATTCATTGTTATAAGGCTTAAGTCCGTATACATTGCTGCTGTTTTTTCGTTATAGTTTCCCGTTCCTATCTGAGTAATGTATTCAATTCCATTTTTATCTTTTCTTGTAATAAGGCATATTTTTGAATGGCATTTAAAGCCCTCTTCTCCATATATTACCCTGCATCCTGCTTCGCTTAATCTTTCTGCCCAAAGTATATTATGCTTTTCGTCAAACCTTGCTCTAAGCTCCATTAACACTGTTACTTCTTTTCCGTTTTCAGCGGCTTTTAAAAGCAGATTAGCAACTTTTGAGTCACTTGCAAGACGATATATGGTTATCTTTATTGAAAGCACGTTTGGGTCTTTTCCTGCTTCTTCAAGGAGTGCTAAAAATGGGTCTATTTTTTCAAATGGGAAGAATAGTAAAACATCTTTATGTCTTATTTGCTCTATTATGCTTTTTTTAGGATTTAAACTTTCCCACTGTCTTGCGTTTAATTTTGGGTAAGTAAGTTCGCTTTTTAACAGAGGTGAAACCATATGTTCTATACCGTATACATATTCAAGTTTAATAGGGTAAAGGCTGTAGAAAATTTGATTTTTTTCTATCTTTAAAAAGCTTCTTAAAATTTCCGTTAGGTTATCGTTATATATACCTTGAATTTCAAGTCTTACCGGTAACAGCCAATCCCTTTTTTTAAGAAGTTTATTCATATGGTCAAGATAATCATGTTCGTTATCTTCAAATTTATCATCATCATAGCTTATATCGGCATTTCTTGTAACGGAAATAATATTGCTTGAAACTACTTCATATATATCAAATATTTTATCAATATGTTCCATTATTACGTTTTCTATTCGTATATATCTATTTCTGTTTTCTTTACTAGGTAATATTCTTGGAAGAGATGACGGGATTGGGATTATTCCAAGTACGGTTTTGTCTTTCTTTGTTTTTAATATTGAAGCTATGTATAGTCTTCTGTTTTTAAGATGTGGGATAGGGTGTCTGTTATCCACAATTTGAGGAGACAAAATAGGGTTTATGTAGTATTCAAAGTATTTGTTTATATCCTTTTCTTCTTCTTTTGAAAGTTCATCAAAAGAAAGGTCATAAATGCCTCTTTGTCTTAATTCCATGGATACTGTTCTAAATGCTTCGTCTCTTTTTTCCATTAAAGGAGGTATTGAGTTAAATATTGCTTCAAGCTGTTCTTTGGGACTCCAGCCGGTTTTATTGTCAATTGTATCTTTATTGCTAAGTAACATTAAATCTACAAGGCTGCCTACTCTTACCATGAAGAATTCATCTAAGTTACTTGTAAAAATGGAAATAAATTTTAGTCTTTCAAGAAGGGGAACGGTTTCGTCCATTGCTTCTTCCAAAACTCTTTGATTAAATCTAAGCCAGCTTAGTTCTCTGTTTTGAGTACAGGTTGTATCTTTTATAATTTTTTCTACTGCATAATCTTTTGACATAGGTAACCCTCTCTTACTCCGTATTTGCTTACTACAATTTCTTTTGCGTTTGTTCTTTTTAGTATTTCATCAACTATTAAAATGCCCGGTATTATTGTATGAACTCTATCGGGACAAGCTTTTATTATGATATTTTTTGCTTTTTGCGGTTTATTTAAAAGTATTTTTTTTATTTCTTCCATTTGTTCTCTTTTTATGATTGTGTTATCTTTATTTAATTTAAAATAAGAATTTGTTAATTTTAATGCTGCTTTTATTGTTCCGCCTACACCGCAGATAGTATTAGTTTGTTTAATATCAACATCTTTTAAAATTTTTTGTATTTTGTTTTTTATGTTTCTTTGTTCTTTGTCCGTCGGAAGAAATTCGCTTACATACATTGAATATAGGTTTAGGGAGCCTATTGGAAGACTTTGTGCATAATTTACTTTATCTTTTTCAAAGTCTACAATTTCCGTGCTTCCTCCTCCAATATCTATAACAATTCCGCTTTTAGCCTTAACTTTAAGTTTTGCACCTGTAAATCCGTATAAAGCTTCATCTTCTCCGCTTATTACTTCTATTGTTTCACCTGTAAGTTTTTCTATTTCCTCTACCACAAATTCTGTATTTGTTATATTTCTGAAAGATGCGGTTGCGAAAATATGGAAATTTTCTATATTGAAATTATTTACCAGTTCTTTAAATTCGTTTATGACGTTGCTTGCTTCTATTATTCCTTGATTTGACATTTCATCATTTTTCACATAATAAGCAAGTCCTGCCATTACTTTCTTTGTAAAAAGTGTTTTAAAATTATTCTTTGTTCCTTCATAGACGCATAGTCTTATTGAGTTTGCGCCGATGTCAAGTATTGCGTATTTCATTTTTCTCTCCTTTATCCTTAATATTTTATAGAAAAATAATTTCTTTAAATAGCTTTATAATGTATAATTTATGTAAAATTTTGGTAAAAGTATTTTTATATTTCGCTCTAAAGAATACTTAAGGGATTCTCCCTTAACAACCCAAATTTAAGGGGTGCTACCCCTTAATACCCCTCTTTAAGGGCTGTCTGCCCTTAACAACCCGATATCAAGGGGCGTTGCCCCTTAAAAACCCCACTCTTTTTTTGCTTGTCCAAAAAAAGAGGTAAAAAGGACACTTCTAGGCGAAGTGCCTTATAACGCTTTTCGATGACTGCGTAAAACTCTGCCCGAGTTTTACTGTCAGAAAAGCTACCCCGAGCCGACCTGTTTATACGTTTTATTAAAGGGTGGGGAACAAAGCTGTAAAATTATAGTTTTGTTTTTATGGTTTTATGTTAGTGTGTGGGACATTATGGTGAAATAGAGGGGTCGTTCTTTATGATTTTATGTAGTAAGGTGGGAATTTTAAGGGATTCTTTCTTAACAATCCGTATTTAAGGGGTGCTACCCCTTAAGAACCCCTCTTTAAGGGCTGTCTGCCCTTAACAACCCGACCAAATATTTGCTCGCCCAAATATTTGGATAAAAGGGCGCCACTGGGCGTGGGTTTTTAGTATTTCGCTCTAAAGAGCGACCAGTATTTTTCCAAAGCAAAAAATACTGGATAAAATGCTTTCACTCAAGCGCCGTGAGGGCTTATAACGTGGTCGGATTTTCTAAAAATCTCTACCCGAGATTTTTGAAACGACCACTACCGCTACCCTGACCTTATTATTTTTATGTAGTGGGGTGGGATATTTTACGATAATGAGGACGTTTTTTATGTTTTTTATGTGAGGGAGTAGGATATTTAAGGAATTCTTTCTTAACAGGATGTATTTAAGGGAGTTTACTTTTCATAAGCTTTATTTTTTGTTTACTATTAAAATAAACAGTTTGAATTTTAAACAGTATAAGTGAATTTTTATGAATTATAATTATTACAAAATAATATTTTTTAATTCAAAAAATAATTATATTGAGGCAGAGAGTTCTTATAATAAACAAAATATCATATATAAATTATGAAAAAAACCGGCGTATTTAAACGTCGGTTTTATATAAAATTATTAAGTAAAGGGGAACAAATTAATTTTTATTTTAAACTATCAGTCCATTGGGTAATTTCTTCACTTGAAGGAGATGAAGGGAAACGATATCCTTCCATCCAGTTTCCGCCGTTTGCTTTTTCTTTAAGCAAGTTACCGCTGTCTCCCAAATCTGATGAAGCGGAAGTACAGAAAGGTATTACGTTTTTGTCCGCAAAATCGTTTGCTTCCACAAATGTATCAACGGGCCAAGCCGCAATTCCCCACCAAATAGGATAACCTATCAAAACATTTTCGTAACTGTCCCAATTATCAACCGTTGTTGAAACAAGGGGAGTGTCTCTTAGAGATTCGTCTTCATGTTCTCTCGTAACTCTGGAATTGTCATCTGTCCAGTCCAAATCGCTTTCTGTGTATTCGTCTTGAGGTACTATTTCAAAAATATCGGCATCCAAATCTTCTGCGATTTGTTCCGCCACGTCTTTCGTATGTCCTTGTGCCGAGAAATATACCACTAGAGTTTCACCGTCTTTTAGCGAGTTTTCGCTTGATGTTAATGTGTCTTGAGTTTGGCTTGGGGGTTGTGATGCCGTGTTGTCGTTTGTGTTTCTGTTATTTACGAAAAGCAACAATGCGGCTGCAATAACCGCTACCACAACAACGGCAGCTATTATTTTTGTACTTGTTTTTTTCATTTTTTTTCTCCTTTTTTATTTTATTTTTTTTCTTCTTGTTTTTACCAATTCGTCAAACCATTCAACCATTCCCGGATCTTGATGATTAAAGAACAGGCTGTCGCTTGAATCCAGTTGTTTTATTTTATCCATATCTTCTTTTGAAAGTTCAAAATCAAAAACATCAATATTTTCTTTCATTCTTTCAAAATGTGTTGTTTTAAGTGCTACTATAACTCCTCTTTGTATAAGCCATCTAAGAATTACCTGAGCAGATGTTTTAGCGTATTTTTTACCTATGTTTACTAAAGTTTCATTTGTAAACATATTATTTTTTCCCTCTCCGAAAGGTGCCCATGCTTCGATTTTTACTCCGTATTTGTTCATGTTTTCCTGAGCTTTGAATTGAGCATTCATTGGGTTTGTTTCCACTTGATTTATTGCAGGAATGATTTCTCTTTCAAAAAGGCATATGTCGCTTAATCTATCGGGATAAAAGTTTGATACTCCTATTGCTCTTATTTTTCCTTCTTTATATTTTTCTTCCAATGCTTTGTATGCACCGTAATAATCAGAAAAAGGCTGATGAAGAAGTACTAGGTCTATATATTCACTTTGAAGTTTTTTTAAAGATTCTTCAATGGAGTTTTTACATTTTTCATATCCATAATTGTCTATCCATATTTTAGTTGTGATAAATAAATCTTCTCTGTTTAATCCGCATTCTTTTATTGCTTCTCCCACTTCTTTTTCATTAAAGTAGCTTTGTGCAGTGTCTATTCCTCTGTATCCTGCCTTTATTGCATCAATTACGCATTGTTTTGTTTCTTCTTTCGGTATTTGATAAACGCCATAGTTTAAAATAGGCATTTCAACACCATTGTTTAATTTTACATATTCCATTTTCTTTTTTCCTCCTTATGTTAAAAATAGGTTTTATCTATACTTATTTTTTTAAGTGCGTTATCTATATTTTCCATTTCCGTTTTTGACAATGTTATGTCCCATGCTTTTAAATTTTCCTTCAATCTTTCTATTTTTGTCGTTCCCGGAATTGGAACTATGAAAGGTTTTTTTGAAAGTTCCCATGCAAGAGTTATTTGTGCGGGAGTCGCATTTTTTTCTTTTGCGATTTCTTTTACCAAGTTTAAAAGGTCTTTGTTGTTTTTTAAAACTTCTTTGGAAAATCTTTTCATTGTCTTTCTGAAATCGCCTTGTTCGTATTTTGTGTTTTCGTCGAATTTCCCCGTAAGGAATCCGTTTCCCAAAGGACTGTATGCAACGAAAGTAACTTGGTTTTTATCGCAAAAATCAAATTCTTCTTCGTTTCCCTGCCATACAAAAGAATATTGGTTTTCAATGGCGGAAATCGGACATATTTTGTGAGCTCTTTTTATATAATCCATTGAAGCGTTTGATACTCCCCAAGCTTTTATTTTTCCTTCTTTGATAAGTTCCGCCATTGTATTGGCGACATCTTCGGGAGAAACTTCGGGGTCTGTTCTGTGTTGATAATATAAGTCGATATAATCCGTTTTAAGTCTTTTTAAAGATTCTTCCGCTTGTTTTTTTATTGATTTTGGAGAACTGTCCAAAAGGTTGAGGGGTTTGTTGTCCACCATTTTTTGTCCGGTAATTCCGAATTTTGTGGCAATGACCGCTTTTTCTCTGTAAGGTTTTAAAGCTTCTCCCAATATTCTTTCGTTTTCCTCTCCGTATACGACGGCGGTATCGAAAAAGTTACATTCAAGATTGAGAGCCTCTCTTATGAGGGAAATCATGTCTTTCTTGTTTTTGCTCGGTCCGTAGGCATGAGTCATTCCCATACATCCGAGACCGATGGGAGATATTTTTATTCCTGTTTTGCCGAGATATCTGTATTTCACTTTTATCAATTCCTTTCATTTGTTTTGTTCCGTTTATGATTATTGCTAAAAATAATCTTTGTTTTATTCATTGACAATGAAATAATTTTTTATTACAATGAAAGAGTAACACTCGGGAGTAACACACGGTCAAGAGCTTTTTTATAAAAAATATAAATATTTTTTGAGGTAATTATATGGAAAATGAAAAAAAATTATATTCGATGAAGCAAACATGTATTAAAACAGGACTTACATATGATACTTTAAAATTTTATTGCAATGAGGGGTTAGTTCCCAACGTAAAAAGGAATAAGAGCAATTACAGGGTTTTCGACGATAATGACGTGGAATGGATAAATTCGCTTTCATGTCTTAAAAACTGCGGTATGAGCATATCGGAAATGAAAGAGTATCTTAAGTTGTGCCTTGAGGGAGAGGAAACCATTCCGAAAAGGCAAGCTATATTGGAAGTTAAACTTGAAGAATTGGAAAATAAAAAGAAAGAAATTCAAAAGAGCATAAATTACATACATTGGAAACAGAATTTTTATAAAGATGTTCTTGAAGGAAAGGTAAAATATTTTAGTCATTTAATAGATACAACAAAAGACAGCCATTAATGACTGTCTTTTTTATTAGATGTATTCTAAGAGATTTGTTTTAAACGTCCAAATTTTCGTTTAATTCCATTTGTGCATATTTTTTTGTTTGTTCTTCCCTTGGAATGTAGTAACGTTTGTTTTTGTTCAAATTGTCTATAAGGTCGATTTCTTCGTCCGTAAGAGAAAAGTCGAAGATATTTATGTTGTCTTTGATGTGAGCAGGATTTTTACTTCCCGGTATTACTATGTTTCCTGATTGAACATGCCATCTTAAAATGATTTGTGCCGGGTTTTTTTGATATTTGTCTGCCAAATCTTTAAATACTTTTTCGTTTATAAGTTTTTTGTCTCCATGTCCCAAAGGATACCAAGCCTGAATTAATATATCGTTATCTTTAAGGATTTTCTTAAGTTCGTTTTGAGGGAAATAAGGGTGAGCTTCAACCTGGATTACCGCAGGTTTTATTTCACATATCGAAAGAATTTCTTCCAAAGGCTTACCTTCAAAGTTTGATATGCCTATGGATTTTACCTTACCTTCTTTAACCGCTTTTTCCATCATTTTATATCCGTTGATATAATCGCCGGCAGGTTGATGTAGAAGAAGGAGATCGACGTAATCGGTGTCGAGTCTGTTTAACATTTCGTCTATGGCTGTTTCTTTTGTGTAAACGGTTGGCCATAATTTTGACTCGAGAAATACTTCTTCTCTTTTCATTCCGCTTTTTTTGATTCCTCTTCCCACGGCTCTTTCGTTATGATAAGCGTTTGCTGTGTCTATTAAGTTATAGCCGTTGTTTAATGCGCTGATAACGGCGCTTTCCGCATCCTGCGGACTTAATAAAAATGTTCCCAGTCCCAAAGAAGGGATTTTGTTTTGGTCGTTTAATTTAAAATATTCCATTATAATTTACTCCTTTTATACCGATAAAAGTTTTTTTTGTTAAAATTTAATCCGATTTTGAAATGCATTTTGTTTTTACATATGCTCTTCCCAGAATTTTACAGCATTTTCTATCCATCCTTGCGCATTTGTTCCTTCCCCAAGACCGAATCCGTGGGAAAGACCTTCGAATATTTCGATTTTTGCATCTGTTCCGTTTCTTCTTATTCTGTTTGTTCTTTCCTGCATTATTCTGTAGTCTGCAATACCGTCATTTGTTCCCACAACCGAGTATGTCGCAGGTTCGTTTCCCGTTACTTCGCTTAAGGAAGTATACTGCATAATTACCGTGGAAGGTTTCGGATAATCTTTGTTTATAAAGTAATCGGTGCCGTAACTTCCAAGCCATGCTGCCATTCTTCCTCCTGCGGAACCTCCCCATACGGAATATCCAGAAGTATCTATTTTCAATTCATCTGCATTGTCAAAAATAAAGGATATCGCATTGGACAAATCTTCCATTGCTTTTTCGGGGTCCGGTCTGTATATTAATGCAAAAGCATTATATCCCTTTTTCGAAAGTTCCAGTGTATGGGGAAAACTGTCGTGCATTGCTCCGACGTACATAAATCCTCCGCCTGCGTTTAAAACGGCAAACTTTGAGTTTTCATTTCCTCTAAAGAAAAACAGTCCCGTGTTTTTCTTTTCGGGGTCGGCTTCCATTTCTTCTTTTGAATAAATATTATAAAAGATTTTATTGCCTTTTGTTGTTTGGTCTTTCATATAATTTACTATTTCAACGGTTTTGTTTGGATTTATGTTGTTATACCAAATGTATAAATCTCCCGCATTTTCGAGAGTCATGTCCTTTGGAATGTTTCTGTCAACGGGGAAAATAAGGTTTCCGAAACCTTCAAAAGCGTTGTCGTTTATGACGTCGTATACTTTTGTCTGTAAATTAAAAGCTTCGTTTGTATTATTATTGTTTTTCATTGTATTGCCACATCCTGCAAGAAACGGAATAAGAATTAAAAAAACTATTATGTTTAATGTTTTTTTCATTGTATTTGTTTATTTTTCTATAATAAGTTCTTTTTTTATTTTAGAAGCGGACGAATTGTCTACGACAGATTTTTTCAAATTCATTCCCGTAAGTTTTGCAAGTCTGGTTATAAGAAAAGTTATCGTTTCTTCCGTTCCTTTATCCGGTGCAGAACCTTGAGCAAAGAAATAAAGTTTTTTCCCTTTTAGGTTTTCCGCTTTCGGAAGCATATAGAGTCTGTCTATGAATGTTTTTAGCAAGCCTCCCACGCTGTACCAATAAACAGGAGAGCCTATAAGTAAGGTGTCATAATTTTTTATTATATCCAAAACTTCGTTTATTTGGTCGTCTTCGTACACCTGTCCGTATTGAGAAATCTTGTAATCAGAAAGCTGAAGTTCATCGTGAGGGATGTTTTTTAAAACGTCTTTTCCGATTGAATAAGTATTTTGATTTTTTCTCGGACTTGTATTGATAAATAATATATTGCTCATTTTAATCACTCCTTTCGATATTATGATATACCCGTGACTAACTCCCGTGTCAATAGAAAAAATAAAAACTTGACCGTGTGTTACACACGGATTTTACAATAAGCTAAAGGAGATGATATTATGAAAAAAAATGTAATTGTTTTATCGGTTGTTTTAATTTTGATTGCATCGGTTTTGTTTTTAACGCTTTTGGAAAATGAAAGAACCGAAGAAGAACAAACGGAAGTTTTGACAGGCAATTCTTTGGGTGAGTTTATCACAGACGAAGTTTACAACTCTCCAAATGACGGAGAAATACATTATGGTGTTTATTTTCCTGACGATTTTGATTCAAACAAAGAATATGATTTATATATCACTCTTCCCGGATATGAAGGACTTTATTTTCAGGGAGTTGGAGCGAATCTTCAAGCAGATGATTTTGCTTTAAATGCAGTAAGAATGAGAAAGGACCTCATAGTCGTTGCACCACAGCTTGAAGACTGGGAAGAAACTTCAGCAAATCAGACAATAGCTTTGATAGAGTACTTTAAATCAAATTACAATATCAATAAAGTTTTTGCCAGCGGTTATTCAGCAGGGGGAGAGACTATGTCTTTGGTTATGGAGAAAAGAGCCGATTTGATTGACAGGTATTTACAGGTTAGTTCAAAGTGGGACGGGGATTTTGAAATGACGGTAGAAAATGGAGTTCCCGTTTATTTTGTCATAGGACAAAATGATGAATATTACGGAAGAGAACCGACAAAAGATGCATATTTAACATTGTATTCAATGTATAAAAGGAAAGGTCTGAGTGATGAAGAAATTAATAAAATATTGATTTTGGATATTAAAAAAAGAGAATATTTCCTTGAAAGAGGATTTGATAACGAACATGGCGGAGGAGGTTTAATTGCTTATGATGAAGATATAATGAAATGGTTATTAAATGATTGATAATATATTTTATAGATTGAATAGTTATTTCATATTTATGGTATAATTTTATAAAGAGTTTGGAGGAATTTTTATGGAAAGAAGTTCGATTATAAAAGATTATTTTATTCTTTTACTTGATAAAAAAGGGAATATGCCTTTATTATATCAAAAGGAATCCAATGCGGGTTTTGTTGCTGCCGGGATTTTTGATTTATTAATTTCGGTAATAATAAAGTTAGAAAAAAATGAAATTACCGTTATTAATCCTCTTTACGGGAAATTAACATATCTTTATCCTTTATATGATTATTTAAAAGAAAAGCCAAGGAAAATCGAAAAAGCAGTAAATGATTTTTGCACCGGAAACGACTTTAAGGAACTTGTAAGCTGTGTGTCAGAATCTCTTTACAGCGAAAAAAAAGTCATAAAAACAAAGGGTGGTTTCTTTGGTAAAAAAACTCTTTACATACCAAAAGATGATTATAAAACTTATCTTATAAATAACATTAAAAATGTTATTACAGGTAAGGAAAACATAAATATGGAAGATGTTTATCTTATTTGTGTTTTAGATGAAACGAAAAACTTAACGAAATACTTTTCAAAATATGAAATGGCAGAGTTTAAAGTAAGACTTAAAGAGATTAAGAAAAATGAAGAAAATAAAGAATTAATTGGTGTAATAAACACTATTTCTGATACGATTTCCGCTATTGCAAATGTATCAAGGGGCGTTGCCCCTTAAACTCCGTATTTAAGGGCTGTCTGCCCTTAACAACCCGATACTAAGGGGCGTTGCCCCTTAGACCCCACGACTTTTTTAGGCGAGTAAAAAAGTCGAATAAAAGGGCACTTCTCGGCGAAGTGCCTTATAACGCTTTTTGATGTCTCGCAAAATACTGCCCGTATTTTACGGACAGAAAAGCTACCCCCGAGCCGACCTGTTTATACGTTTTATTAAAGGGTGGGGAACAAAGCTGTAAAATTATAGTTTTGTTTTTATGGTTTTATGTTAGTGTGTGGGAGAATTTTAAGGGATTCTCCCTTAACAACCCAGATTTAAAGTGTACTATCCCTTAAGAACCCCGCCATATTTTTGCTAAAGCCCAAAAATATGGAAAAAAGGCTTTTACTCACACGCTGTGAAGGCTTATAACGTGGTCGGATTTTCTAAAAATCTCTACCCGAGATTTTTGAAACGACCACTACCGCTACCCTGACCTTATTATTTTTTATGTAGAAGAGTGGGACATAGGTGTGAAATGTAGGGGGGAGTGGTTTATGATGTTTTATGTAATATGGTGGGGTATGGGTGTTAAATTGAAGTTATGACTTTGTTTGAATGGTTTAATGTAAAATATTTGAATATAGTGGTGAAATATGAGGGCAGTATTTTTTAATGTTTTTATATAGTGAGGTGGGGCAAAGCAATTAAATTAAATTTATGACTTTGTTTGAATGGTTTAATGTAAAATATTTGAACATAGTGATGAAATATAGGGCAGTATTTTTAATGCTTTTATATAGTAAGGTGGGACATAGGTGTGAAATGTGGATGAAGTTTTTTAATGATGTTTATATGAGATGGTGGAACATTATTGTGAAATAGAGGGGTAGTTTTTTTCATGATTTTTATTTGAATGAGTGGGGTATTGTAGTTTAATGTTGATTTAGGTATTTAATGAAGTTTATGTAAGAGTATGGAGAAGGAAAGTGAAATTTTAGATTACTTTGTTTAATATGTTTTATATAATTAGGAGAAAATAGAATTGAAATGCGGATTTCCTTTTTGATACTTTTTATATGAGGGAGTGGGATATCGTTGTGAAATAGGGGGTAAGTGTTTTATCATTTTTATATTAAATAGTTTGAGTGTTATGATGAAATGTAAGTTTTTATTATGTTGATACACTGTTTTATTTTATTTAATTTTTAATATTATTAAAAAAAGACTTGTTTTCAAGTCTTTTTAATTTACTATATGTTCGCTTTCTTTTTCTTTATTCCACAAATACCATGGTGCGAATGCTACAAAAGCAAGGGCAATACATATAAATGTAATTATTGCTACACTTCCAAAGTTACCCGCAAAGGCATTTATTTTTGCAGGAATATAGCACATTATTTCGTTTATGTAGTTCTTTTGGCTTACAAAAGAAAGTAATCCGTTTAATAGGAGTACAAAGAAAATAAATACACCGTAATGCACAACGGATTTTATATGTTTTATATTGTGATAATCCACAAATGTAAAATAGATAAGTGAGAATACAACGAAGATATTACATATAAAGAACTGGTAAAATCTAAAATGCGTATAGCCATATCCTCCAAAATCGGCAAAAATAAGATTTATTATTGAAAAGAAGGATATGAAGTAAAACAAATCGTAAAAAATTTGTTTTCTTGAAAAGAATAAAAGTATAGAAAGCACCATTGCAATAAATGTAAAATCAAAGGGGATTGCATAAATGATGTTTTGTTCTCCGCTTATGGCATATGCCCAGACGATATATATCATCTCAAAGAAAAATGCAAAAAATGCCATAAAAATATAATACCATCTTCCTGAAAAATTTCTTCTTATTGTTCTTCTTCTAAGAAACATAAAAAGACAAATTAGAATACATACCCCTATCCATATAAAATGAAAAAGAGAAAATCTTGTAAATATGTTTGCAGTATTTTCGACGCTTAAAAAATTCATATTTTTCTCCTTAAAGTTCAAGTTGAATGTTTTAAATAATTATAACATATAATATAAAATTAAAAAAATTTTTATTGCAATTTTATTTTATTGGTGTAAACTTAAATAAAAAGGGCATTTTTAGGGAGGTGCGACATGAACAAAAACACTATTTGGCATAATATCGATCCAAAAAGGATTAGTGCCGACGATTTTATTGCTTATATAGAAATTCCAAAGGGAAGTAATGTAAAATATGAACTTGATAAAGAAACAGGTCATATTATTGTTGATAGAATTTTATACACATCAACACATTATCCGGGAAATTACGGTTTTATTCCAAGAACATACGGAGATGACGGAGACCCTCTTGATGTAATAGTTCTTTGCAGCGAAAGTATTTATCCTACAAGTTTGATAAGATGTTATCCTATTGGAGTACTTAATATGATAGATGACGGAGAAAATGACGAAAAGATTATTGCAATACCATTCAATGATCCTACATATAACTTCTGTAGGACAGTAAATGATCTACCAAGTCATATTTTTGATGAAATACAGCATTTCTTCAGCGTATATAAAACACTTGAACATAAGGAAACCACAGTTGAAAAAGTTCTTGGGGATACAGATGCAAAAGATGTAATAAGAAGAGCAATTAAAAATTATAAAGATAAATTTGAAGAATAAGCCGTTATTTACGGTTTATTTTTTTAGTTAATTAAGTTTTAGACTGTAATAATAGTGAACTTTATAAAATAAAAAAGTCTTGATAGGTTGAAACTTATATTATTATGAAAATATAATGAAAGATTAATAAATTATAAGTATAATATTTTAACCTTTAGGCTTTAAGTTATATTTTATTCATTATTCTATTTAGATAAATTTATAATTTTATATTATTTTATATTTTTGATTTTTAATATATAATTTTGTATATTAAATTATTTTAGGTTTTCATTTGTTTGAAAAATTTTTATAGAAAAAATTGTTATAGAAATAATTTTTTATTATTAATTAAATAAATATTTTAAGGCAAATATCTTTTAAAGTAAAATTAAAGAAAAAAAATTAAAATTTTTTATATATTTTTTTTCAAATTTTTATAAAAATAACGTTAAAAATAAGAAAAAAAACAAAAAAAATTTTCCTTACAAACTGCATTATAAAAGGGGTTTTAGAGGGTGGTAAAAAAAAAGAAAAAAAGTTTTTAAATTTGCTTGACATTTTATGGGTTTTACTGTATTATATCTCTTGTGTTCAGTCGAGGTGTAGCGCAGTTGGTAGCGTACGTGGTTTGGGACCATGGGGCCGGGGGTTCGAGTCCCTTCACCTCGACCATTAATTTTTAAAGGACACTGACAAATTTTCTTTTTTTTATTTATTTATTTATTGGTAAGGGCCTTTAGCTCAGTTGGTTAGAGCATCCGGCTCATAACCGGACGGTCCGGGGTTCGAGTCCCTGAAGGCCCACCATTTCTTAAGAAGTATTGATATCAATACTTTTTTTTATTTTATCAAAAATATTTTATCGGTATTAAAAGGCTTATAAGGCCTTTTTTTATTTTTTCTTGTATATATAAAATTCCATAGTTATAAGACTGTATATATTTTTTTTAATTATGATATTAAGATTTTTTATTTTATAAAACATTTTCTTTCTATTATAAAGCAATAAATATTTTTGTCTTTTTTTGATAAAATTAAGGGAGATTAATGAAAAAAAATATAGAAATTTATATTATCATAAATCAAGAAGTATTGTTTTATTTATCAAATTTTCTTATGTGTATAAAAAGGCTTATAAAGCCTTTTTTATTTTTATGTATTTGTTTCTGTTTTTTATAAAAAAGTTGTTAGAAATGGATTTGATGTGGGGATATGAGATATATTTTTATATATTAAAGTGGTGTAAGTTTTAGATTATGGTTTGAGGGTTTATAAGATTAGTAATATAAAATAAATAATAAAATAACAATTGTATAATTAATACAAAAAAATAAAAGCATCTTATATATGGTATTTTAATTAGTTATTTTTTATATATAAGCTTTATAATAATTTAAACATTAAAGTTAAATTTAATTATAATGTTTTAGTTTATTATAAAAAAATATCCCTTTTTTTCACATTGATATTTAATACCTAACATGAACATTATTAAAATATTATCTTATATTATACTACTATATCTTACTTTTAAATAAAATAATTAGGATGTTCCACTACCTTACATAAACATAATTAAAATACTATCTAACATTAAACTACCATGTCCCACATTGTTATATAAAACCAAATAATTAGGCAGGCTTAGGGTAGCTTTTTCGCCAGTAAAACTCGGGTAGAGTTTTACGTAGGCGTCAAAAGCGTTAAGGCTCCACGCCCAGTGGCGCCCTTTTATTCGAGTTTTTTAGGCGAGTAAAAAAGTCGTGGGGTTCTTAAGGGGTAACACCCCTTAAATACGGGTTGTTAAGGGCAGACAGCCCTTAAGTAAGGGGTTTAAGGGGCAAAGCCCCTTTGTCCTTAGTATAAAACATCACCAATCTTTTTAACGGCATTATTTTTCATTCGGTAATATGTAGACTTTGAAATACATAAATCATCATAAATCTCATAATCCAAATACCTGTCAAAATATTTCTTTACAACTATATCCCTTTCCGCTTCCTTTAACACTTCAAGAGCCATTTCAACTCTCTTAGCTTTAAGAGAGTTTTTCTTTATTTTTTTATTTAAGTAAGCCTTGTCACTTATTAAATCAAGAGCTTCTCTTTGAGTATTATTGCTTATATCACTTTTATCTACCTTAACTCCATCATACTTAACGGCTTGAATATCTGCTTCATAATCTTCTAACATCCTTAGTGTTTCTCTGTCTATGTCAATGCTTTTTTTTATTATCGGATAAGCATATAACAGCCCTTCAACATTTTTAAAATCAAACATAATTTATCAATCTCCCATCATCATTTCTTTTATTAATTCATCACTGTAAGTTTCATATTCTCTATCGGCCTCAATCTCGATTTTAGATGATTTGTTTATGTTTTTGAATTTATCCCGCCTTGACCATGAAAGTATGGTCATATAATGGCTTTTATACTCTCTTCCGGTACTTCCTATATAATAATCAAGGTCTTTTATTTTATTTTTATAATCATTAACATTCATTCTTAATGCGTTATACTCATTATCTGTTAAAAGAACATTGCCGTAATCACCGTATTTTTTCTTTTCTTCCTTTACTTTACTTTCTTTACTTTTATTTACTTTACTTTCCTTTACTTTACTTTGTTCATTTTTGCATGCATTTTCCTCATTGTTGCATACATTTTTATCCTTTTTGTTAGCATTTTTGTCATTTTTGCATGCAATTTTTTTATCGGGCTCCATAAGTTTTTTTAGATTAAGCTCTTTTATTTCTTTTTTGTTAAGCAGGATATAATCCCATTTAACATCGCTTTCTTTGCGCCTTTTTGTAATAGTAAAAAATCTCTTTTGAATTCCTTTGGATGTAAGAATAGAAAAATTATCGTACATATCTTTTGAGAAAATATCCCTTTCGATGCACTTTTCAACTATCCTTTTAAGCCTTTTTATATCAATGTTTATTTTAGAAGAAAAAAGCATTTCCACTTCATTATCCCAAAGGGTAAAATAACCACTTCCGCCGTAAATCTTTTGATAGAGTTTTATTAAAACGGCAAAACCCGTAAGTCCAAATTCTGCTTCAATTAAATTTACTTTGTCTTCTAAATGCACATCCAACGGAAAATAATTTACACCTTCCATATCCCAACTCCTTTAAATTTTTTCTTTAACTATATTTTACAATGTTTTACGCAAAAAAAATTAACGGCTTTTTTCAAATTTTTTAAAATTAATTTAAGGGGCTTTGCCCCTAACACCCCACTCTTTTTTTGCTTGTCCAAAAAAAGAGGCAAAAAGGACACTTCTAGGCGAAGTGCCTTAAACGCTTTTCGATGTCTCGCAAAATGCTACCCGCATTTTATACGGACAGAAAAGCTACCGCCACCCCGAGCTAATTATTTGGTTTTATGTAGTGGGGTGGGATATGGTAGTTTAATGTGAGATAGTATTTTAATGATGTTTATGTAAGGTAGGGAGTCATTGTTGTGAAATGTAGGGATAGTTTTTCGTGTTTTTATGTAATGTGGTGGAAACTTAAGAGATTCTATCTTAATAACTCGACATTAAAGGAGGGAACCCCTTAAACCCTATTTTTAAGGGCTGTCTGCCCTTAACAACCCGACCATATTTTTGCCAAAGCCCAAAAATATGGAAAAAAACGCTTTCACTCAATCGCCGTGAAGGCTTATAACGTGGTCGGATTTTCTAAAAATCTCTACCCGAGATTTTTGAAACGACCACTACCGCCTCCTTAAACCTATTTAGTTTGTGATTTCCTGTTAGGTGGGGAATATTCAATTTTTTTCTTAAAGAACTAATCAAGTTTTGTTAAAATATTTGGATAAAAAGACATCACTGGGCGAAGTGCCTTAACGCTTTTGACGCCTACGTAAAACTCTACCCGAGTTTTACTGGCGGAAAAGCTACCACGAGCCTAACTAATTATTTGGTTTTGTGTAGTGGGGCGGGACATGGTTGTGAAATGTAGTAGTAGTTTTTTAATGATTTTATGTAAGATAGTGGAACATAGAAGTGAAATATGGGGTTATTGTTTTAATTATTTCATGTAAGGAATAGGAACATTGTAATTAAATATAAAATTAGTGTTTTAATGTTTTTTTGTAAGATAGATAAACATAGAAGTGAAATATGGGGTTATGTTTTTATGATATTTATGTAAGAACATAAAACATAATTACTAAGAAATACACGATTTTTAAACAATAAAAATATCTAATCAAACTTATATAATGAAGAATGTAAAATATTTAATTGAAATTATAAAAAATCTTGAAAAAATAATGTGTTTTTTGATAAAATAACAATGCATTGAATTTCAAAATATTTTAATTAAATAATTTTATAAATTTAGTTGGAGGAAGAGGTTTTGGTTAAGAAGATTTTTGCGGTATTGGTTTCATGCCTTATTGTTTTAGGTGGACTAAATTTAAACAGTTCTTTTGTTAAGGCTGATGATTTAAACTGGAGTGATGATAGTATTCGTGCGTCTGCTTATACAAGTAAAGATGAGGATGCTAAGACAATAGAAATTACAAGTGCCAAAGAACTTGGACTTTTAGCGTATGAAGTAAATAATGGTAATACATATGAAGGATGGACAATAACACTTAAAAATGATATTGACTTATCCGGACATAACTGGGATCCTATCGGACATTATACTGAAAGCTATATAGATTCTAATACAAAAGTATTTAAAGGAAGTTTTAATGGTGATAATCACACTATAAGTAATATGAATATAAATATTGAAAATGTTAGTGATAATGATAGTGCTTTTGGATTTTTTGGTGGTGTGTTAAAAGGATGTGTAAAAAATCTAAAGTTTGAAAATAGTAATGTTGAAATAGGAAATTCTTCTGATTCTATATGTGTCGGAACAGTTGCAGGATTTTTTGCAGGAAGTGAAGTTTCAAATATAACAGTAGATAATTCTATTATTAAAGGAAATGGAAGTAGTTCTGTATTTGTTGGAGGATTATGTGGTAGTTTATATAGTAGTACATCATTATCATATAATTCTAATATCAGCAATATTATAGTTTCAAACATTACCTTGTCTGCAAACACTAATGATTGGAAATATAGAGGCGGTATGATCGGTTATATAAATGAATTTAATTCAGTTATAAATAACTGTTATTCAAGTAATATTACATTTATGGAAGAAGCCGCTCAAGATAAACATGATTATTCAGGTGGATTAATTGGATATGAATCAGCAATATTATAGTTTCAAACATTACCTTGTCTGCAAACACTAATGATTGGAAATATAGAGGCGGTATGATCGGTTATATAAATGAATTTAATTCAGTTATAAATAACTGTTATTCAAGTAATATTACATTTATGGAAGAAGCCGCTCAAGATAAACATGATTATTCAGGTGGATTAATTGGATATGAAAATGGGGGGACAAAACAATATTGTTATTCTGATAAATTGGATATTGTAGGTGGACAAGGTCCTTATCCCGGAACTATCGCTAATTCAAGCAAAGTTATTGACGGAAAACTTGAAACACCTGTTACAATAGATGGTAAGACTTATGATTCCCTTGTAGGAGCTATGAATGCTTGGGTAGAACAAGCTGGTGGTGATTTTATAACATGGGATTGTGATTCTTTTGGTGTAAGTCATGATTTAGAAGCTGTTTATGTTGATAATACATATCATAAATTGTCATGTAAGAATTGTTCTTATAGCACAGATGAAAAACATACTCTTACTTTAGAAAACAAAAAAGAAGCTACATGTACTGCTGAAGGATACACCGGAGATGAAGTATGCAGTGTATGTAAAGAAGTTGTTAAAAAGGGCAGTGTTATAGAAAAAACAGCGCACAACTATGTTGACGGAAAATGCAGTGTGTGCGGGGCAGTTGATCCAAATTATAACCCGAATCCAGATGAAGGAACTTCAGATGATTCTTCTCAAAATGCTTCAAATGTGAATACTCCTGGGACTGGAGATAGTTCAAATATGGTGATGTGGGTAGTAATACTTATTGTATGTGTTGTCGTTATTGGTGGAAGTATAATTTATATGAAAAAGAAAAAATAAGTATTTTATAAATAGAAAGCCTTAAGAATATTCTTAGGGCTTTCTTTATATCAATCTTTCAAAGTATTTAATAGAATTTTATTGCATCTATCAAAATATTTTATATACATTTTTTGCTTTTTACTTTGGTGTATTATTGTTTCATCCTTATATATTAGTTCATTAATTTTTAGTTGATTAGATAATTCATTTATACTATCTTGAATACTTTTTTGTATATTTTTTACCATAGCGATGTTATTTTGTTTTTTTACTAAGATTAGACTGCAATAAGTTAAAAATTTTGCACATTCGCTTAATACCAAATCTTTTGAGGAAATTGAGTTTAATGTAGAAAATGTAGTTATTCCTCCACTTAACGAACCTATAAATACACCGCCTCCTGTAAGTATTGTCGTTCCTCCTGCCATTCCTAAACCTCCTGCGGCAAGAGAACCACCACCGATAAATGCCAAACTTGCATTTGTTAATGCTGCTCCAGATAAATTAGCAAAAGATGATCCAGCTATTAAAACTGCAATTTGAGGTGAAAAGTAATAAATAACTCCTCCTGTTGCTATTCCTAGTACTGCTGTTATACCTGCTCCTGTGATTATTTTTTTTGTTTTATTATCTAACTTTCCAATATTTTTATTATATTCTTTTAATATTGCTTTGTAATCTTCATAAGATATAATCATTTGACATTTGCAAAATTCTTCTTCTTCAAAATTACTTTTATATTTTATTACTTTATTCCATTTTTCTTCTTTTGATTTTATTGGATAATAAGGAATAAACAAAGATAATTCCATTGTAATAAGATAAAGCCAGCCAATATCAATACTTTTTCCAACTTCATTTGATATTTGATTATAAGTTTCGTCTTTGTTTAGTAAAACTAATTCATTTTTATAATTTTCATTAATATCTTTTTCCCATAGTTGAAGCCATTTTTGTTTTATTTTTCTTTCTACATCATCTTTTGTTGTATTTATATCATATTGAACTTTTTGTTTTTTTAGAGAAAAGAGTATTTGCATTTGTTTTTCATTTAATGAAAAGTAATCATATATTTTAAAATCAAACGTTTCTTTTAAAAGTACATCTTGTCTTTGTTTATATATTTTGTATGTTTCTTTTAGATCTTTTAATATATATATTCCTTCACTAAGAAGTGCAAAAGTAAAACGTCCTACTCCAACATAATTTATATTTAAAAGGAAATGTCTTGTAAAATTGTTTTTTCCTTTATATGCTGCTTTTACTGCAGCTGTTGCAGTTGAAACCGTAAAGAAAACACCAGAGGAAATAGTAATCATATGTGTTAAGTTTCTGTTGTTTATAGGCAGAAAAGTTTTAGGGTCTAATTTTTTTAAATCTTTTAGTGATTTAATATTGTTTATTTTAATTTGTATGTAAAGTCTTTTTATAAAATAAAATCCTCTTACTATACATTCATTAATAATTACCGGTATGGCTTGATTTGATATTTGAAAAGCAATTCCCATTTCAGTTCTAAGGTCAAATTTAATTATATCGTCTTTAGATTTATGTTCAAAATATGTTCCATTAAATAATTTAGATATAAATTTTGAAAATTCTATTTCATCGTCTTTATATTTAATTTTTATTTCATGTATTAAAGGCAGAGTTGATACTTCTTTTAGAAAAGATAAAATCGGTCCCGGAATTCCTGTACCTTCTCCCGGTGTATTCTTTGAGCCTGCCATATCACTTATTAAATGGAATGCCCATTTTATAGTTGCATAGTATATTTTTTCATATATATTTTTACCAATATATTTGGTGTTTGTAATTTTGTTAAAAATTAAATTACCGTCTTTATAGGTTCCAAAGCTGTATAAAAAAAACTGCTCAATAATTGAGAAAATAAGTCCGGTAATTGTAGGGTGGTGCGTAAAATCTCTTAAGTGATGTTGTCTGCCTCCACCGTATATATTAGTATGGCTGTCAGATGCAAATGGATAAGCTTTTTCTAAAGTTCTTATTGCTCCGGCGATATCATCTTTATCACCTTTAAAGCCATTAAACTTAGCTATTTTAATAACGATATCTATTGCTTTTTCTTTTCCCATAGTTTGAGCATTATCTAAAGAAAGTTCTTTACAAATAAAGGCACTTATTCCACCTGAAAAAAGACCACTTGCGGCAGATAGTATATAATCTGTTTTGGTAAGGTTATCTATATATTCTAAAAATTCACTATCAATATAATCATTTTCGGTTTTGTCTTTTAAATTAAAATTTTCATTAAAATTTGGATTTGTTTCATCTTGAATGCTATATTCATAGTTAAAATCATTTTCTTTTTCAGGAATAACAATTTCATATGAAAAAGGCATTATAAAATCGTTGTTTTGCTTTGTTATTAAAGTATTCATTTTTTTCTCCTCATTTTATCGTTAATTAAATTATAAGTTAGTATTTTAAAATAAACAACAAATTTTATTATGGTAATAAGCATTAGATTTATAATTGGGAAATATTTCCTTACCTCAAAAATAATAAAGAAAAAATCGTAGATAGGTTTTTAAAAATATGTTAAATTTAGAATATAAATTTGGGAGTATGTTGGTACGTAAATATACTTTTAATATGGTATTATAGTAAATGAATAAGTGAGGTAATGTGTGATGATAAGAAATTTAGAAACTAACATATTTAAAATTTTGGGGGTCGAAAGTAAGGAGATCGTTATGAGTCGATTTTTTGCAAACTGTATAAAAAAAGATATACGTTTTCTTGATATGATTGCAAAAGAGGCTTATGAAGATTATGAAGAAATAGCGGGTAATGAAGAATTGGATTTAGAGGGGATAGTGGTAAAAACCGAATATGATTTTAGTGATAAAATAGATGATAAAGGTAAAAAAAATAAACAAAATAGGGTAGATATATTTATAACGGTAAATAAAAAAGATGGAAGTAAATATGCTGTTTACTGCATTGAAAACAAAGTCTATTCCTTAGAGGGAAACAAGCAGACAGACAGATATGTAGATTTAATAGATAAAAATTATGGTGATTATGAGCATAAATATTATATTTATCTTACAGCAGATAAGTCATTTTATGAACTGACAAATAAAAAATTTAAAAGAGTTTATTATTGGCAGCTTAAAAAAATGGATGATTCACCTTTAGAAGAAGATTTTTTTGATTTATTTAGTAAAAAGAATACAGAAGAAGTGGATAAAGAACATAAAAAAATAATTTCTTTCGATGAAAATAAATTTGAAGATTATATTGAATATTTGCTAAAAATGATAAACGGATATTATCCAACTTTTATTCAAAATGATGAAAATATTTATGCCTGTTTTGGTAATTACAATGGGAAAAAATTCTGTCAGATTTCACTTCGTGATTTAAAATTTAAAAGTGATTTAATATTGGAAAAAAAGGGTGATAATGGCAGCAATGAAGATAAAGAAGAAAAAAAATTAGAATTTAACATACATTTGGAAGTAGAAGAAGGCAAAACTTTTTTACATTTTGAAACTTATCCTTATTTTTCAAAGAGAACAATGGAATCAAAATACGTTAATGGTGAAAATTTATATAAAAAATATCAAGATATAAGAAAAAAAATTAAAAATAGTAAAGTTATTGAATCTTTAATAGACATAATAAATAATTCTTTAAAGGAAGACATAATAAAATTTTTAGTAAATGAAAAAAACAAGTTATCAGATGAGGTAATAATAAAATTACTGGATAATGATATAAAGGAATTATCAAATGTAGATTTGAAAAGGGAAATAGCAGATAAGTTAAAAGTTAGTACCTACAATTATCGCCTTACACTTGTAACTTTTAAGATAAAAGACAAAGAGATAAATTATAAATTATATTTTTACTTTTTGATTTATGTTATAAATTACATAAAGTCAAAAAAAGAAGAAATAAATAAAATAATTCAGGAAACAGAGCTTTAGGCTCTGTTTTTATATTAGGAGGAAAAAATGGAGAAGAAAAAGGAACTTACAAAAAGGCAAAAGGCTTTTGCCGATGAATATTTAATATCTTTAAACGGATATAATGCAGCATTAAAGGCAGGTTACAGCAAGGAATGTGCAGGGAGTATCGCATCGAGAAACCTTAAAAACCCCCTTATAAAAGAATATATGAACAAGGTTTTAAATAAGACAAAGTCAGATGATGTGGCAGATATAAAGGAAGTAATGGAATATTTAACATCGGTTATGAGAAGAGAAGAGATGGAAGATGTTGTCGTGACTTACAAAGAGGAAAAAGTTGACTACAAAGAAGTTGAGCCCGGGGAATTTAAACAGGTAAAAGAAAAGACAGAAACACCTAAAGTAGTTCAAATTCCAACAAAGCTTAGTTATGCCATGAAGGCTGCGGAGTTACTGGGAAAGAGATACGGAGTATTTAAAGATGAAGAGGATAAGGAAGTAAATAAGACTATTAAGGTTACGCTGACGGATTAAAATTAAATTTTAGGGTTTCGCTCTAAAGAACGACCAGTATTTTTCCGAAGCAAAAAATACTGGATAAAATGCTTTCACTCATACGCCGTGAATACAAAGGGGCGTTGCCCCTTAAACCCCTTACTTAAGGGCTGTCTGCCCTTAACAACCCGACCAAATATTTGCTTGTCCAAATATTTGGATAAAAAGACACCACTAGGCGTGGGGCCTTTTACGCTTTTCGATGTCTCGCAAAATGCTACCCGCATTTTACGGACAGAAAAGCTACCCCGACCTAATCCTAATTAGGTTTGTTGTTTTATGTGAGATGTGGGACATAGTAATGAAATGTGAGTATGTGGTTTCGCTCTAAAGAGCGACCAGTATTTTTCCGAAGAAAAAGTAATAATTATGTCATTCGCAATTTTTTCTTAAAAAATCGCTCATGTTGTTTAAAGCTTTCAGCTTAATGAGTTTTATAAGAATAAAACTCATTTGTTTCTTTGAAACAGTAAACAGTCAAAATGCTTTCACTCAAGCGCAGTGAATACAAAGGGGTGTTACCCCTTAAGAACCCCACGACTTTTTTACTCGCCTAAAAAAGTCGAATAAAAGGGCGCCACTAGGCGTGGGGTTTTAGGGTTTCGCTCTAAAGAGCGACCAGTATTTTCCCGAAGCAAAAAATACTGGATAAAATGCTTTCACTCATACGCCGTGAAGGCTTATAACGCACTCGGATTTCATGAAAAATCTACCCGATTTTTCCATGAACGAGTGCTACCGCTGCCCTGAGATGTTTTATGTAAGGAGTTGGACATAGTAATGAAATGGAAAGCAAGTTTTTATTTAGATTTAGTAATATTAAATTTTAGGAGCGTTATGCTCTTTTTTTAATGTTAAGTTTAAAAATATTAAGTATTTAAAGGAGGGGAAATTTTTGAAAGATACATAAAAATGAAGTTTATTTTAGAAATATAGAAATCAAATTAATTTAAAAATGATAAAAATGGAGGGAAAAAATGAGAAATAAATTTATTGATGAAATATTAAAAAAATCGGCTGGAACAATTAGTAATTCTATAAAAACAATAAATAAAGAAAGCCTTGAAAAGGCAAGAAGAAATAATAATGGGAATGTAAATAATAAGGCATATAAAAGTGCAAACAATGTTGCAGGTGCAATTAAATCAGGAGTTAAGAGTGCTTTTAATAATATAAATATTAGTAATGGTAATTCTGGTTTGAGTATTAATACGAAAGATTATGCAAATTCTGATTTTAAAAATAGTGGTTTAAATAATGGAACTACTCAATTTAAAGATAATAATATTAAACCATTTAACCAAATGGGTTTTGAAAATTATTATAATATGCAAAAACAAAAAGAACAAAAGGAACAAAAACAAAAAGAAGCGATAAATAAAAGTGTAGCAGATATTTATAAACAAAGTTATAATTATATAAATAAAGGATTACAAAATAGTGCTAAAATATTAAAACAAAAGAGTGCTCCTATATATTCAAAAAGCGGTTTAAATGGTAATATGTATAATTCGACAAATAATGACAAAAAAGTCAATACTGACAGCATAGTATATAAAGGGGATAACAATTTAAAATCCAAAGTCTATACTCAAAATTCAAATGTAAATAAGGATTTTATGACTTATCACAATACATATACTCAAAATAAAAAATTGGGAATGGATTTTATAAATCAAAATAATAATAAAACTTATATAAAATCTTATGACCCAAAAACCATAAGAGAGCCGGAAGAAAAGAAAAATAATAATGTAAGACCTTATGGGAATTATACTTCTGATATAACAACGGATATTTATAGAAATAAATTTGGTCCGGGTAGTGAATATTATACAAAAAGAATTGAAGATAGAAATAAAAGACATGAACAGTTTGCTCCTGTTTTGAATAATGCAAAGCCTATGAACAGCACCAAAACTTATTCCGAGATTAATAGTGCCCCAAGAAGACCGGGGGATTTTACAAAAGAAAATTCTACAAATATGTATTATGAACATGTTATAAAGCCGAAGATACAATCGGAAGCAAATATGCAAAAAAGTGCATTTCAAGAAAATCTTCATAATTCTATTGAATATACAAAAGATGCACCAAGATACGGGGATTTCAGCAGAAGAAAATATTATGCAGAGGATAGAACAGCCGTACCTGATTATATAAGTCGTAAAGTCAGCGAGGAAACAAAGGAATTATTGAAAGAAGATTATGGAGATCCCGGCGTTGTAAATATTATGCTTAAAGACAAAGGTGCGGAGAACTTAGATTTTAATAACACAGAAGCATTAAAGAAAAATCCTGTTTTAAAAGATGTTGATAGATATCTTTTGGATAATATGACAGTAGAAGAAAGAAAAATGCTTTATGTTGCAATGAGTGATCATATGGGAAGCGGTAAATATGATATATTAATGAGAAAGAAGATACCTTATGCCATGTCTTTGGTTGTATCTGACAGGGTAGAAAATGAGACACTTAAAAATATAGCCAAATATGGCAATGGTTATCTTATAAAAACAACCCTTGAAGAATCTTTATATAGGAATTTTGAAGGAGGATTTCAAACGGGCAGTGTTATGGGGACAAATTTTAATCCCTTTTATAAAAGAGGGCAAAGTGCAGCTTTGGAACGTTTAAAACATGAGGGAACAGAAGAACAAAAAATAATTATATATGCTTTTGAAGGAATTGCAGATACTATGACAGATTTTGGTATAGATGTAGTTAATAAACCTTTTCCATTAGTTGGAAAGCTTGAATCTTATAATATTGCTTGGGGAAAATCTTATAGCCAATCATTAAATTATGATTATTATGATTTAGATATATCAATAAAAGAAGCACAAGATAAAGCTTTTTATGATGCGAATAAAAGTTTAGCACTGGGAATGATGCCTGATGTTGCGGAAGCCTGGAGTAAATATAAAATTTCTGAAAATATATTTACATATTTAAATCAAGTTGATTATATGGATTTAAAATCTATTTTTAAACAGTATGGAATAGATATTGGTAAAGATACTTTATGGTCTGCAGTTGTAAATGCTAATAATAAAGTAAATGAATATATAGAAAATGAAGAGAAAGATAATAAAAAATAATTATTATTATTATGATATAATTAATCTATAAAATAATCGGGGGAAACGTATGAAAAATTTTTTAATGAAAACATCTTTTAAATTGCTTTTTATATTATTAATTGCATTTATAGTTATAAATAATCCAAGTATAATAGAAGATTTATTTTTTGGAGGAGATATAGACGCAAGTTATTGTAAAAGTATAAAAGTAAATGCAAAGGCAATGTACTGGGATTTTGAAGATGAAATAGAATATCCTGAGCTTAACGAATCAAGGGAGATTTTAAAGAGATTATTTGGTGAAAATTGGCTTGAAATAGGACATGAAAACATAACAGTAGAGCCAACTTTAAATAAACATGATATTAGTGAACATGAGCCTGGAGAAGATTTTGAAAATGGTGAAGTTACTTTAAAAATTTATTCATACAATTACGGAAAAGTATATAAAAACGCAAAAGAAAAAACCGATAAGCAGATAAAAGAAAGAAACATAAAAAATAAAAAAGAAAAGAATGATTTGTTAAATAAAAATTTAAAAGAAGAATACAGAAATGTAATGGAAAAAGATAAAATTACAGAAAATGTAGTATATAAAAATATGTCAGATAAGTCTTCAAGCAGAGGTATTGGAGCAAATATGACCGTAGTACATCTTAAAAGGCAAAAGGATAATATGGATTTATACAGTGCTTTGACAGGTGGGCTAGTATATGAGATAGAAAAAAATCCATGTGATTATCTTATAGTAAGTGATGAGTTTAAATATTATGAAGAATTAAAGGGGCTTATTGAAGATGTAAAAAACGATATAGTAAAAGGGGATATGCCTAGTGATTACGAAGAAGCAAGGGAGGTTATGTCTACTTTTGCAGATCCTACGGGTGATAAAGAGAAAGATATTGAAGTTGCTTTTAGGAGTGTAGGCTTTAGTATAGAGAAAATAGATAGGGATAAGAAAAAAATAAAACTTATATTTGACAGCCCTGATTATGAAAAAATTTATAATAGAGCCCTTGAAGAAACCATAAACGATATTGAAAGTGAAGAAAAATATCTTACGGAAGGAGAAAAGGGAGAAATATTTACTGAAAATCTATATAGAAACTATGTAGATAGGTCTACAAAAACCAGAGTAGACCCAAAGAAAAAAACGACAATAACTTATGAAACCTATTATGATGAAAACGGAGAATGTCATTACAAGATTAACATAGATGATTATTTTTATAGTTATTTCTTTGGAAATTTGGAAAAGGCTGTTGGAAGTGAAGCTGATTATATGATTTTTGAAAGAGAAAAGCCACCAGAGAAAAAGAAGGGACCTGATATTGTAAAAGAAATGATGGAAGAAGAGGAGAATAATAAATAAGGGGCATCCTCATATTTAAGGGGTGTTACCCCTTAAGATCTCCACGACTTTTTTACTCGCCTAAAAAAGTCGAATAAAAGGGCGCCACAGGGCGTGGAGTTTTAGGGTTTCGCTCTAAAGAGCGACCAGTATTTTTCCAAAGAAAAAAATACTGGACAAAATTCTTTCACTCATACGCCGTGAATACAAAGGGGCATTGCCCCTTAAACCCCACGACTTTTTTACTCGCCTAAAAAAGTCGAATAAAAGGGCACCACTGGGCGTGGAGCCTTTGACGCTTTTCGATGTCTCGCAAAATGCTACCCGCATTTTACGGACAGAAAAGCTACCCCGAGCCGACCTGTTTTTTTGTTTTATGAGATAGGGACATAGTAATGAAAAGGGAGTGTAGGGTTTGAATGGATTTTATGTTAGTTTGTAGGTCATGGTAGTTAAATGTTAGGTTATGGTTTTTTAAGTGTTTTATTGTTACTATGTTTAACAATTTTGTGAAATGATACTTATGACTACTAAAGTATTTATGCGAGTTTTGTTTATTTATGAAATAGTAAATATTTTATGATTTATCATATTAGTTTTAAAGCTAAAATATGATTTAATTTTGCAATTAAATTTAATAATACATTTTAATTTTAGGAGCGTTATGCTCCTTTTTTATTACTCATTTTAAATTTTGTTTACAAAGAGCTTTTTGCTCTTTTTTTATTTTATTTTAAGGAGGTAAGGTATGTAGAAAAATTTTGAAACAGATTTTAAACATAACAAAAAAGGAGGAAGAAAATGAATTTAATTATTATATGTTTAATTGTTTACGGATTTATTAGCATGGCTATGGTGCTTTTTGCTTATAATCTTGGTTTAAAAAGTGTTAGTGAAAAGAAAGAAGAAAAGAAAAACAGTATTAAACCTTTTTTAAAAACTGGAAAGGTAAAGATGACAAAGGAAGAAAAAGAAGCTTTAAACAAAATGAATATTGCACTTAGCAATATTGAAAATTATGACGGTACAAGCAGAGGGCAGAAGAAAGTTTAATATAAGGGGCTTTGCCCCTTAAGAACCCCACGACTTTTTTACTCGCCTAAAAAAGTCGAATAAAAGGGCGCCACTAGGCGTGGAGCCTTTTACGCTTTTCGATGACTGCGTAAAACTCTGCCCGAGTTTTACTGTCAGAAAAGCTACCGCTACCCCGAGCTGTTTATGAGAGGTGGGGGATATTTTCGTGAAATGTAAGGTTAAGGATTTTTCAAAATCTCTATCCGAGATTTTTGAAACGACCACTACCGCCACCCCGACTAATTTAACTATGTTAGGGGGATATATTTAAGGGATACTCCCTTAACAACCTTTATTTAAGGGGTTTTACCCCTTAAGAACCCCACTCTTTTTTTGCTTGTCCATTCGCAATTTTTTTAAAAAATCGCTCATGTTGTTTAAAGCTTTCAGCTTCCTGAGTTTTTATAAAAACTCAGCTGTTTCTTTGAAACAGTAAACAGTCACAATAAGAGGTAAAAAGGACACTTCTAGGCGAAGTGCCTTATAACGCTTTTCGATGACTGCGTAAAACTCTGCCCGAGTTTTACTGTCAGAAAAGCTACCGCTACCCCGAGCTGTTTATGTGAGGTGGGGGATATTTTCGTGAAATGTAAGGTTAAGGATTTTTCAAAATCTCTACCCGAGATTTTTGAAACGACCACTACCGCTACCCCGACTAATTTAACTATGTTAGGGGGATATATTTAAGGGATACTCCCTTAACAACCCATATTTAAGGGGTTTTACCCCTTAAGAACCCCACGACTTTTTTACTCGCCTAAAAAAGTCGAATAAAAGGGCGCCACTAGGCGTGGCGTTTTAGGGTTTCGCTCTAAAGAGCGACCATATTTTTGCCGAAGCCCAAAAATATGGGAAAAAGGCTTTCACTCAAACGCCGTGAAGGCTTATAACGCATTCCGAAGCTTACTAAAAATACTACCCGTATTTTTAGTGCTGGAATGCTACCCCGACCTAAACCCAATTGAGTTGGTGGTTGTAAATAGGGGGGGACATGGTTGTTAGATGTAAGGTTAGGATTTAAATTGATTTTATGTAAGGGGTGTGTGGTGAGAATTTGAAACATTATAAAATGTAGAACAAAGAAAAGTATAAAAATAGATTTTAGCATTTTATTGAAATTACAAAAAATAAGAGATTAATACTAAGAATAAAAAATAAAGGAGAATGAATTATGTATGAAAATGAAAATTACAGAAAGACAGGCGAATGGGCCTTATATGAAAAAGGAAAGGATTTTTTAAGTAAGAAAAACGTATATGAAGAGACGGACAAGGTTTATCGTTTTTACAACGGAGATCAGTGGAAAGGTGTTGAAAGCGGAGTTATATCTCCTATAACTTACAACATAATTAAACCGATTGTTAAATACAAAACGGGGGTAATAAACGGTAACGGATATGGTGTTGTATTTTCACCCAACAACTTTGAAGATGCGAGATTTCAAGTGAAGATGTCGGATCTTTGCTCTAAATTAAACGAATATACTTCGATTCTTTGGGAGAACAAGAAAATTAATGCAATTTCAAGGGATATATTAAAAGATGCCTGTATTAACTCAGAGGGTATACTTTATTTAAACTATGATGTAGAGGAAAATGAGATTGTTCCGGAAGTTGTAAACAAGACAAATATTTATTATGAAAATGAAAATAACTCTGACATTAACGACCAAGAGTACATATTAATCACAACAAGACAGAGTGTTGCCAGTGTAAAAAGGCTTGCAAGGAAAAACAAAGAGCTTGGACTTAACAAATTAACGGAAGATGACATTCAAAAGATAATGAGTGACAATAAAACAAAAGAACAAGCCGGGGATTATGCAAAAGAAGAATTACACAACATGGTTCTTGTAATAAGTAAATTCTTCAAAAAAGACGGTCACATTTGGTTTAAGAAATCCACCGAAAATGCAGTTATTGAAGAAGAGAGAGATTTGGGACTTAAGAAGTATCCTATTGCTCATTTTGTTTGGGAGGAATTAAAAGGAAGTGCCAGAGGAATGGGTGAAGTAATAAACCTTATACCAAACCAAATCGAGATTAACAAGACAGCTACAAGAAGGTCTCTTGCGGTAATGATGGGGGCTTATCCGAAACTTGTTGTTGACAGCAAGAAAATCAGTAACCCTGACAGTATTACAAAAGTAGGCAGCGCAATATTTACAGACAATCAAACAGTTGATGATGTAAGAAAAGTAGCGGGATACTTAAACCCTGCTACCATGAGTCCTGACAGTAAGTCACTTCAAGATGAGCTTATACAAAATACAAAAGACCTTGCAGGTGCAGGAGATTCTGTTACAGGGGATGTTAACCCGGAAAGAGCCAGTGGTCAAGCTATTTTGGCGGTTCAACAAAACAGTGAACAAAACTTAACTGAACAGTTAATCAGATTTAAGGATTTTCTTGAAGATGTTGCAGGTATAATTTTCGAGATGTGGCAGGTATATACACCAAAAGAGGGAAAAAGAATAATAATAAAGAAACCTTTAAGTGAAGTTAGAAAAGAAGAAAAGAGAAATAATTTCATTGTTGGAAGAGATGACGACATAGAGAACATGGAAGAAAACGAAAAAGATCAAAAGGGAGAAGACAAGGAAATATATGTAAGCAGAATTATAGATAAAGAGACAATAGAGAAATTAAAAGTAAGCATTAAAATAGATATTTCTCCAAACACTCCTTTTGATAAATACGCAAGAGAAACAGCTCTTGGAAATATGCTTAACAGTGGTCATATAACCTTTGAAGAGTATGCGAAAAATCTTCCTGTTGACAGTGTTATACCAAAAGAAGCATTAATGAACATAGTAAAAGAAAGGAAGAAAGAAGAAGAAAAAATCATGAACATTCAAAAGATGGGCGAGGAAAAGAAAGCGATGATTGATACTTTCGTTATGGACAAAGACGATTCCGCAATTTCTGATTCTTCTTCGTCTTCTGCTTTAAATGACGTACTTTTAAAGTCCGAAAATTTAAAGGGAATGAACAAAAACATGAATAATCTTGGAAGTATGGGGAACATAAATTCAAACATTAAAGAAAAACAACCGGAAAGCAATTTAAACTTATCTCCGAGCAAGATTCATTTAAATAACTTTTAAGGGGGTATAAACCCCCTCGACTTTTTCGTGGATTTGAAGCGAGGAGCATTTTAAATTATTGGTTTAAAACATAAATTTTAAAATATTACAAAAAAAGAATAATCTATTAAAATTTTGACACATTTCGTGTCATTTTTTATTTAAGGAGGAATAAAATGAGTAATAAGAAAGATAAAAATAATATAAATTTCGGCACATACGTATCTGGAGGGAGAGCAGTCGGGAAAAGAACGGGCACAGTCAAAGGAGGGTTGAGTTCGGCATTTTTGGGAAAAACTTCCGAAAGGTCAAAAATGAATTCAATCGGAGGGATTTCCGATAGAATCAAAAGCGGTGTGGTCCAGAGCGGAAAAGAGAGAGGATATAGTTCTGAAAAAGATAAGGGGTTTGGATTTTCATCGAAAAGCAACAGAGGATACAACGTAACCAGGTATATGGGAGAAAGAGGAGGAACGTTTGGAGAGAAAGGATATGCGAAAATAGGAAATGAATACTATTTAAAGTCCAATCCGTATTCGGGAAAGGGAACGGAAAGGAACGAAAGACCGAAGTTGTTGAAGGAAAACGAGTATGGAATATCGGAAGAGAAAAGGCAAAAGATAAACAAGGGGAGAATAGACAGGTACATAAAAAACATAAATCCGTACAGTGCGCCGCCGAAGAGGATAAGGGACGCAAGGGCGAAAGAGAGCGTGGAAAAGCTGATGAACGGACTGCAAAAGAGAAAGAGAGGACTTTTAAAGAATCAAAATGAAGGTGAAGTTTTATCTTACAAAAAAGGAATAGAGCAGGTCATGAATAATTACAAGCCGTACGGAGCGGACCAGAGGAACGTGAAAAAACAAAACGAAAGTTTGTATTCAGTGTATCCCGCATACGGAAGCAGGGTAACGAAGGAAGACATATCGCCATATGGTGCGAAGTTGAATGAATTTGCGAAAAAGAAAAATGCCAAGATGAAAGCGATTGAGGAAGAGAAAAACAAGAGTCAAAATCAAAGTAAAAAAAGTGCGGTGCAGGAGGTTATGAGTAAGTATTATAAACCGTATGGAACAGAGCAACAAAGCGCATTGAATAAAGAAAATAATGTTTTGTTTAAGGATTATCCAAGTTACGGAAGCAAAGTAACGAGTCAGGATATTCAAAACATAAATAGTGATATGAATAGTTTGGTAAAAAGGGTGAATGAGAATGCAAAGATAAAAGAAAAGATAGAAAAAGAGAAACAGAAGGAAAGAGAAGAGCGAAGTGAAAAATTAACAAACGTAAATGATTTTGTTCAAAGTATTTACGGTAAAGACGGTACGGACAATTACGGTTATTCGGTTAATAGTGTAGTCGGTCAACCGACGAAACAAAACTTTACAAAAGAGAATATAGGAAAGTCCGTGCCTGAGTATGAAAGTTTTGAGACGAAAGAAAAAAAAGCAAAGGAAATGGAAAAAGAATGTAATGCAGACCCAAACAAAGAAAAATATATAAAAAAAGGAGAAAGTACAGCGTCAAACAATACACTTGCGGGACCCAAACATGATACAAATCCTTTAAAGGCTCATATAGATAACAGCTGGTATTTAAAAAGAGGAATAGAACAAGATACCAGATATAAAAAGGGATTTGATTATATCACACAAGAAGAAAAAGATACAGCCAATTATATACTTGGGAAATACGGAGCAAAGGCACAGGCAGAATATTTAAGTAATATATTAAACAGAATGGAAGAAAGAAAAAGAGATGAAAAATATAGTAATATGAAAAATTTAGGTCCATTACAGATTATGTATTACGGACTTACAAACGGTATAGAAAATAATGCCCGAGATATTGTTCAGGGAATGAGTTTGGCAGGAGGAAATGAAAATGTTATTCGTAAATCAGGCAAAAGTATGGCAATAGAGAAAAAGAAAAAAGAGTTAACCGGAATGGATAAACGATTATTTGATGGGACTGAGTGGGTTGGTAACAATATTATAAGCTCACTTGGTTATGCTGTAAATCCTGCTGTAGGTGGACTATTTGACTTGACAGGAGAATATGGTTCGGGATATGGGAAAAGCATGGAAGGAGAATATTCAAAAAATGAAAAGAACGATATAGAAGCAGGAAAACAAAATGCCAAGAATAAAATGTTGGTAAAGGGATTAACAAATGTATTAACAAAAGGAGCAGGAAGTGCTTTTGATACGGTAATGCCAAATGACATCAAACATTTAAATATTATCAAAGAAATATTTTCAAATAAGTTAAATGAAAATGTAAAAGATAATATTGCTCCAAAATATAAAGATAAAGATAAAGACAGAGATAAAAAATAACTATATACATAGAATTAAAAATCATGGTATAATTTTAAAAAGAGGTATTAAAGTTATGAAAAAATCTTTAAAATATTCGCTTATTTATACAATTTTATTAATATTATTATTTTTATTTACAGTTGATATTCCTAACAGATATAATTCAAATCCAATGGTAGATTTAAAGAACAAATGTTATGATTATTTAACTTTAACAGGTGAGGATGATCCTTTTAAGGAGTATATTTTTATAATGAAAATAATGTATCCAAAACCTACGTTTGGGATAAAGTATGTAAACAGAAACGTTGATTATGAAATACTTGAAAGAGAAGAAAAAAAAGAGATTGTAGACGAAGGTACAATATATGAAGAAAAAAATTATTACAATAAAGTAAAGATAAAAGTAACATCATATAATTATGCCATTGCTTATAAGAATGCTGTAAAAGCGACGAACAAATATAAAAAAGAAAATGAGAATGCAGGTAAAGAAGAAATAGAAACATATTTTGCAGAACGTATAGAATATGAAGGAAAAAAAGTTATTGACAATGAAGAAAAAACAGTTATGTACGTTTATAAAAAGGAAGATGAAATTGAGTATGGGGATAAAAGTCGTTTATATAAAACTGTTATAAGTAAATTGCCAGAGCAAGAAAGTAATTCAGATTTTCTAAACGCAATGCTTGGAGGGTTGGTCGAAGAAATGGATAAAACAAAGCTTCCGGAGGGAGTTGACCTTGAAGAGACGATGAAGTTAATGAAGATAAAGTAGAATAGGAAGACACCGAGAGGTGTCTTTTTTGTTTTAAGTAAAAAAAATAAATTCTATTATTTTATATTTATGTTAAAATAAATAGAGGATATTCTTATGAAAAAAAATAGTATATTAAAAGAACTAGCAATGTGTACACCAATATTATTACTTATTGCATTAATTTTTTTTGTTAAAATTTACGATTATTCAGTAACAGGAGATTTAAACAATAAATGTTATGAATATTTAACGGCAGAAGACGGGAGTGGGGAAAATTATAAAAATATTCTGCAGATGATGTATCCAAAACCTACGTTTGGGATAAAGTATGTAAACAGAAAAGTTGATTATGATATAGTTGAGAAAACGAAAGAAATTGAAAAAAAGAAGATTGAAGATTTATATTTAGGTACAAAAGAGATTGAAAAAGAATATGACAAAGTAAAAATAAAAGTGACTTCATATAATTATGCTCTTGCCTATAAAAATGCAGTAAAAGCAACAAATAAATATATAGAAGAGAATAAAAACGCAAGTAAAGAAGAAATAGAAAAATACTTTGCCAACCGTCTTGAATACGAAGGGCGAAAAGTTATAAAGAACAAAGAAAAAACCGTAATGTACGTTTATAAAAAAGAGGATGCTGTTGTTTATGATAGTAGCAGAGGTGGTCATGTGGCTTTTGAAATAGTAGAGCTTCCGGGGCAAAAAGATAACCTTGATTTTCTAAACGCAATGCTTGGCGGACTTGTTGAAGAAATGGACAGGACGAAGCTGCCTGAAGGGGTTGACCTTGAGGAGACTTTGCAGTTAATGGGGATAGAATAGATTAAGAACAAAAAAGACACCGAGGGGTGTCTTTTTTTTGTTAAAAAAATATTTATTTAAGGAGGGATAAAATGAGTAATAAAAAAGATAAATATAAAATAAATTATAGCACATATGTATCAGGAGGGAGAGCTGTAGGTAAAAGCGGTTCTTATAAAAAAGGAAGTACAGGTATAAATGGAGCAATAAGTGGAATGTTAAGTTCTATGTCAGGTGTAGGTAAAAACATTTCAAAAAGTTCTTCGTCAAAAAATAGCAGCAGTACAGGAATAAAAGGAGCAATAAGCTCAGCAGGGTCATCAATAAGCAGGTTTGCAAATGGTGACGGTTCAAGAAATTCCTCTGAAAGCAACACAAACCTTGATTATAATGTAAAGAAATATATGGGACAGAGAGGAGGAACTTTTGGGGATAAATCATATACTAAAATAGGAGATGATTTTTATTTAAAGGCAAATCCATATTCAGGTGTTGATATGAAGAAGAACAATAAGCCTAAACTTTTAAAGGAAAATCAATATAACATTTCAGAAGAAAACAGAGAAAAGATAAACAAGGAGAAAATAGAAAGTTACATAAAAGGCATAAATCCTTATAGCGCACCGCCGAAAAACATAAGAGACGCAAAAGCGAAGGAAAGCGTGGAAAGTCTTATGAATAATATTCAAAAGAGGAAAAATGAACAAGTAAAGAAAGAAAATGAAGAATATCATAAAGGCATATCACAGGCAATGTCTAATTATAGACCTTATGGCGTAGACCAAAGAAACACAGGCAAAACACAAAATAACTTACTTAGCTCTTATCCAAGTTATGGAAGCAGAGTGACAAAGGAAGATTTGGCAGATTATAGTACAGCGTTAAATCAGTTTGCTAAAAATAGACAAACTAATCTTGCAGCAAAAGAAGCAGAAAAACAAAAGAAACAAGCAGCAAATTTAGCGAATAAAAAAATCACATCACAGGTAATGTCAAATTTCAGACCTTACGGCGTAGACCAAAGAAACACAGGAAAAACACAGAATAATTTATTTAGCTCTTATCCAAGTTATGGAAGCAGAGTATCAAAGGAAGATTTGGCAGAATTTAATACAGCGTTAAATAATTATGCTGTAAATAGAAATGCAAAGATTGCAAAAAGAGAAGCAGAAAAACAAAAACAACAAGGGAATAAAGAACAAAATAAAAAGCCGGCTTATGTAGGAGAGTTTAGACAGAATGCGGACAATCAATCAAATAAAGAAAAAACATATGCTTACCAATATAATAGTGTTCCCGGACAACCAACAACAAAGAATTTTACAAAAGAGCATTTAGGAGATGCTGTGCCTGAGTATAAAACTCAAGATGATATAAATAATGAATTAAAAACGGTAGAAAATGAATATTCAAATGATTCAAAGAAAGATATAGATAAATATATTAATAAGGCTGATAGTATTGCCGTTAATGATACAAATGCAGGTTCATATTATGATGATAATCCTTATGCTTCATTCCAAAAGAATAGTAAATATAATAGAACAGGGAATGAAGAAGATAAAACAGGTTATGATTATATGACGAAAAATGAAATTTCAACAGCAAAATATATACTTGGAAAATATGGAGCAAAGGCACAGGCTGAATATTTGAAAAATTTAAAAGGAAGATTGGTTGAACGTGAGGCTACTGATTATATTAAAAGAGAATTATCCGGAGCAAGCCCTGCTAAATTAAGATGGGAAAGTTACAAAGCAGGTGTTGCAGGAAAATTCAGAGATATTTTTCAAACAGGAAGCGTAATGGGCGGTAATAATAATTTACTTCAGCCTTCCGTATTTGAAACGGCAATAAATAGAAAATATGAAAAAAGTTCTGATGAAACAAAAAAATTAATGAAAAGATGGCATACAGCTGGAGATTCAACTGTATCAATAGGTGCAAATGCAATTAATCCGGTTCTTGGGAATGCAATAGATATAGCATCAGATTATGGAGATTCATATACTAGTTCCTTAAGAAATAGTTCACAGACCAAAGAAGATGCAAAAAAAGCAGAAAAAACAGCACTTTTTGATACTGGAAAAGATATTATTATTTCTAAAGGGATAGATATTCCAAATTCTGCAATAAAAAAACAAATTAATAAAAAATATGGTGATAAAATAGACACAATGTTATCAAAAGGATTAAATGGAAAAAAATTAAATGAAAAACATCTAAATAGAAAAAAAGCAAGAATTGAAAGAGGATATGATTCTATTATTGAAAATATATTAACTAATAGAGCTAAGGATGATAAATATTTATATTGATAAAATATCATATAATATATATAATTATGTTTGGAGAATGACATGAAAGAAAAAAAGATAATAAAAAAGATAAGAAATAATATTGGACTTTTTATTACTATAATAATTATATTTTTTTCTTTGTTTTGTATAAGAGATTTTATATATGATACTGAATTAAATTATGAAATGAGTTTGGATGGCTTTGGGTATGAGATTTTATTTAATGAAGAGGATACATATATAGAAGAAAGAGAAATAATTGAATTAATGTGTCCTGATAAAAGCTATGATATGATGGTAATATTTAATAAGCCAACATATAAATATATAAAAGATTGGCAGTTTAAATATAAAAATCCGGAATATGAAGATGACAAAACGGGAGTTGCTAGTGAATATAATTATGATACAAAAGTAATGCTTGAAGTAAAATCATATGATTATTCTTTTGCCTATAAAAATGCAGTAAAAGTCACAAATAAATATATTAAAGAAAATGAAAATGCAAGTAAAGAAGAAATTGAAAAATACTTTGCTAATCGCCTTGAATATGAATGGAAATACGTAAAAAAGAACAATATAAAAAAATCAATTTATATTTACAGGATGGAATGTCATAAAAGAAGTTATAGGGGTGGATATGTTGATTGCGTAACATTCTTACCTTATCAAAATAACAATGACGATTTGGCAAATGCTGTTTTTGGCGGACTTGTTGAAGAAATGGACAGGACGAAGCTACCTGAAGGGGTTGACCTTGAAGAGACAATGGAATTAATGGGGGTAGAATAGAACATGTTAAAAAGACACCGAGGGGTGTCTTTTTTGGGTTTAAAAGAGTAAATGTGATATAATATTTTCGATAAAGTAAAAAAGGGGAAAAGAAATGGAAAAAGAAAAAAGAAAACTTACAAAAAAGCAAAAAAAGATAATATTTTTGCTTATCGTTATTGTAGCGATAGCATATTATATTGATAATGGTTTCCATTTTTACGGTTTGGGGTTGAGGGGATGTAGAAAAGATTGTTTATCATATACGGAAGATTTGGAAAACTATGAAGATTATCCTCAGTTTAACTATGAAAGAGAAATAATAGACAGGATGATAAATAAAGACAATTCCGTAAAAAAGGCAATGAACAAAGCAGATGTTGAAATAGAAAAAGTAACAAATTATACAGATGATTACAGAGTAAAACTAACGGTTACTCAGTGTAACTATGGATTAATATATAAAAATGCTTTAGAAAAAGCAAATGAAGAAATAAAGAAAAATAAAGTAACCAACAAAAAAGAGAAAAATGATATATTAAATAAATATTTAGTAGAAGAATATGAAAAAAACAAAGACAAAAAAGTAACAAAAACTTTTATAAAGGAATATAATGTACATTTGAGTGAAAGCCGAAATTATACAAGAGCAAGCTCGTATATAATAAATTTTATCATTGGTAGAAATTATTATTTACTTCCTTTAGAAAATGAAAACAATAATTACATAATCTATTCTTCATTTCTTGGCGGGTTAAGAGAGGCAATGGCAGAAAATCCATGCGATTATCTTATATTAAAAAGAGAATATAAGTTTCAGGAAGATATGGAAAAGATATTTGACGGCTACATAGACGAAATAAAAGAAAGTGACAGAGCCGATTTAGTTCAGTGCAAAGATATAATAAATACCATTAATTACAAAGGTCAGAATTTTAACAGTGACAGTATATATGAAATAATTCATCCAAAATTCGAAATAATCGATGATGAAAAGGGTGAAATGTATGTAGATTTTAACAGTAATATATACAGCAAAGACTATAATGAATTTTATGAAGATATGATTGAAAATGAAAAGTCATGTAATGAAGTTGGTATTGATACATATGGTAAACTTGAAGAAAAATATAGTTTGGAAGAATGTAGACAATCATATTTTTATTATAAACTTAAAGAATATGGAAAAGGTGAGCTCAACAGAGATTATACAAATTTTAAGATAAATTATGAATGGTCAAATGAAGAATATCAAGAAGATATGAATATGACTTTGACATTTAAAGAAGAGGTAGATAAAAACGGAGAAAGCCATTTTACTGTTATGTTAACCGATAACCAAAAGGATTTGGTTTATGATAATATAACAGGAAACCTTCTTACTCAGATAAAAAAGTCATCTTATAATTATTATGATAAAGAAAAATATAAAATGTATGCCCAGTTTGACAAACAGTTAAACCAATATGTAAATGACTTAAAAAAAGAAAATGTGCATGAAGAAAGTAAAGACATAATAATACATATGCTGGAGGTTGAAGATTTTAATGAAATAGATGACTTGATACTTCCTTCATATATAGTGAATGAAAAAGAACACAAAGTTATTGTTGATTTTCACCCTTACGTGTATTCTATAGAGTACTATAATGTTTTAAGTATGATGGAAGGAGATGAGTATACCTTTGGTGTTGATATGATGACAGAAGATATAACGGGAAAAACACCAAGAGAATATGCTTATGATAAGTTTGAAACTATGGTAACTGATATTTTGAGAGATGATGGAGATAATGTTATGACATTTGATTATATCGAAAAAACGGATGAAAAAGGCAATGTATATTATGAACTTGTTATAAATGATGAAGACAGGGAAAAAATCTATAAGGAAATAATTGACAATTTGGATAGTACAATTAAAGATGAGCCTTGTAAATATTTGGAATAAGATTAAAAAAGACACCGAGGGGTGTCTTTTTTGTCTATAAAAGAAAAAATGTGATATAATGTTTCCGATAAAGTAAAATTAGGGGAACGAACATGGGAAAAAGAAAATTAAATTTATTAGGGATAATTGCTGTTGTGATTATAATATTATTGGCGGGGATAATATTTTTATCTAAATTTGATATTTTTAGTCCAATAAAAGCAAAAACATCAGATTTAAAAGCTTATGGGGAATTTTTTTACAATAATATTGTTAATTATGAAGAATATCCGCAGTTTAATTATGAAAGAGAGATACTTGATAGAATTTTTGACAGTGAAAAAGGAAGTAAAAAAGCTTTAAAAGGATGCAGTACAGAGATAAAAGAATTAAGTAAAGATGATAAAGGGAATACTGTAAGAATAACTATTTCACAATGTGATTTTGGTTTTATATATAAAAATGCTTTAGAAAAAGCAAATGAAGAAATAGCAAACAATAATATAACAAATAAAAAAGAAAAAAATGATATATTAAATAAATATTTAATAAAAGAATATGAACAACATAAAAATAAAAAAATCAATGAAACATTTATAGAAAAACCAAAGTATACATATTCATTGGAAATCCAGTCAACTTTATATAAAAATGATAACACTGATTATAAAATATATTCTGCCCTTCTTGGTGGATTAAGTGAGGCTATGGAAGAAAATCCTTGTGATTATCTTATATTAAAAAGTGAATATAAGTTTTATGAAGATATAATTAAGGAGCTTTATGGTTATGTAGACGAGATAAAGGATAGTGACAGAGATGATTTAACACAGTGCAGAGATATAATAAATACAATTGGTTATTTAGAATATAGTTTTGATGATAGTAGCAGATATCATATAATTCATCCTATTTTTGATATAGGTAAAGATAAAGTAACGATAAACTTTAATACAAATTCATATTATTATGCTTACAGGCTTGATGATTATATACACAAAGAAGAAAAAAATGATGAAGATTCTGGACTTGATATGTTTTATTGGGTCAAATATGATTATGATTTTGATGAATACAGAAAAGAAAATTATTATTTTAATTTAAAATATTTTGGAAGTTTAAGAACATATCAAGAAATAATGGATACTTATGGAATTGATATATCAGATAAAGAAGGAAATTTAATGATAGTACAGGTAGGCTGTAAAGAAGAGGTAGATGAAAATGGAGAAAGTCATTTTAGTCTTGTTGTAAATAATCAAGAAAAAGAGGATATATATAATCAAATTACAGGGAAAGTATTGGAAGAGGTTAAACAAAAACCTTGTAAATATTATGATAAAAAAGATTATAAAATATACAGACAGTTCGACAAACAGTTAGAAGAATATGTTAAAGATTTTAAGGAAGATGAAAGATACGATAAATACAAAGATATAATAAAATATATGTTTAAAGAAGAAGATTTTAATGATATAAACGATTTAATTATACCTTCATATATAATAGATGAAAAAGAGCATAAAGTTGTTATTGATTTTCATCCTTACAGTATAAGTTATTATTATGAAGACTTTATTGAAGATGTTAAAGAACGAGAAGGTAGTGAAATAAATAGTATTGATAGTAAAGAAAAGGCTATTGAATGGCTTGGTGAGACGTTTTATAAAACTAGAGAGATGTTAGGTGAAAATGCAATAAAAATTGATTATATAGAAAAAACAGATGAAAAAGGTAATGTTTATTATGAGCTTGTTATTGATGATGAAATAAGAGAACAGATTTATAAGCAAATAATTGACAACCTGGATGAAACCATGAAAGAAAATCCTTGTGAATTTTTTGAAGAATAGAAAAGACACCGAGGGGTGTCTTTTTTTATTTAAGGAGGGATAAAATGAGTAATAAAAAAGATAAATATAAGATAAATTATAGCACATATGTATCAGGAGGAAGAGCTGTAGGTAAAAGCGGTTCTTATAAAAAAGAAAGTACAGGTATAAATGGAGCAATAAGTGGAATGTTAAGTTCTATGTCAGGTGTAGGTAAAAACATTTCAAAAAGTTCTTCGTCAAAAAATAGCAGCAGTACAGGAATAAAAGGAGCAATAAGCTCAGCAGGGTCATCAATAAGCAGGTTTGCAAATGGTGACGGTTCAAGAAATTCCTCTGAAGGCAACATAAACCTTGATTATAATGTAAAGAAATATATGGGACAGAGAGGTGGAACTTTTGGGGATAAATCATATACGAAAATAGGAGATGATTTTTACTTAAAGGCAAATCCATATTCCGGTATTGATATGAAGAAGAACAATAAGCCTAAACTTCTAAAGGAAAATCAATATAACGTATCGGAAGAAAACAGAGAAAAGATAAACAAAGGGAAAATAGAAAGTTACATAAAAGGCATAAATCCTTATAGCGCACCACCGAAAAACATAAGAGACGCAAAAGCGAAAGAAAGCGTGGAAAGTCTTATGAACAGCATACAAAAGAGAAAGAATAATGTTTTTAAAAATCAAAGTGAAGATAATGAAAGGGGTATTACAGATCAAGGAATATCTCAGGTAACAAGTAATATTAAACCTTATGGAATGGACCAAAGAAGTGCTGTAAATACAAAGAATAATAGTTTATATCAAGCTTATCCAGGTTACGGAAGCAGGGGTACAAGTGTTGGATATTTTAGAAAAAATGTAGAGCACAAAGAAAAGAATATGGATAATTATGTCTATGAGCATAACAGTATACCAGGACAACCAACTAGTAAGGACTTTACCAAAAAGTATTTAAAAGTAGAGCCAACAACAAAAAATACAACAAAAGTTCAAAAGACAGCTAATGTAGGTGACTTTAGACAGAATGTGGACAGTAAATCAAATAAAGAAAAAGCATATGGTTATGAGCATATAAGTATACCAGGACAACCAACTAGCAAGGACTTTACCAAAAAGTATTTAAAAGTAGAGCCAACAACAAAAAATACAACAAAAGTTCAAAAGACAGTTAATGTAGGTGATTTTAGACAGAATGTGGACAGTAAATCAAATAAAGAAAAAGCATATGGCTATGAGCATAACAGTATACCAGGACAACCAACTAGCAAGGACTTTACCAAAAAGTATTTGAAAGTAGAGCCGACAAAAAAAAATACAACAAAAGTTCAAAAGACAGCTTATGTAGGAGAGTTTAGACAGAATGTGGACAGTAAATCAAATAAAGAAAAAGCATATGGTTATGAGCATATAAGTATACCAGGACAACCAACTAGTAGGAATTTTACACAAGAGCATTTAAAAGCTAAATCGAAATCAAAAAATACAAAGTTGCAAAATCCAGTTAACACAAGTGATATTATGAACTATTATTATGTTCCAAATGGCAAATTTAATAAAGATGAATTTAATCAACAAATGACTGATTATAAAAGTTATTTAACAGAAAAAGAAAATCTAAAGAAACAAAATAAAACAAAAGAAGCAGAAGAGTTAGAGAAACAAAATGAAGCTAATGTTAATGATCTTTTGTATTCAAATAACAGTGTTCCAGGACAACCAACAAGTGGGAACTTCACACAAGAACATTTAGGAAAAGCTGTGCCTGAGTATAAAGATATTGAAACAAAAGAAAATGAAGCCAAAGAAATGGAAAAAGAGTGTAGTGAAGATCCAAATAGAGATATGTTTATAAAAAAAGGTGAAAGTATAGAATCAAATAATACAAATGCAGGATTTATGTACGACACAAACCCTATGAAAGCTTATGAAGATGACAGCTGGTATTTAAATAGAGGGATTGAAAAAGATACAAGATATAAAAAAAATTATGATTATATGACTCAAGAAGAAAAAGATACTGCAAATTATATACTTGGAAAGTATGGTGCAAAGGCACAAGCTAAGTATTTAGAGAATATTGCTTATAGAATGGAACTGAGAGAAAGAGATGAAAAATATAACAATATGAAAAATTTAGGTCCGTTACAACTTATGTATTATGGTTTTACAAATGGTATGGGAGAAAAATGGCATGATATTGTTCAAGGAATGAGTCTGGCAGGAGGAAATGAAAATATTATTCCTGATTCTGGAAGGAGTATGGCAATAGAAAAAAAGAGAAGTGAATTAACTGGAGTAGATAAATATTTATTTGATGGTCCTGAATGGGTTGGTAATAATATAATAACTGCATTAGCAAGTATATTTTCTCCTGTTGTTGGAATTCCTCTTGATGCGACTGCAGATTATGGTTCAACATATAAAAAGAGTATGAATGGTGAATATAATATAGATGAAAAAGGAAATACTGAAATAGGTGAAAAAAATGCTAATAATAAAATGTTAATTAGTCTTTTAACAAATCTTTTAACTCTTGGTACAGGATCTATTTTAGATGATATAGATCCAAGTAATGCTAATTCGTATGAAATTTTAAAAGAATTATTTTCTGATATATTAAATAACAACATAAAAAATAATCTTGCTCCAAAATATAGAGATAAGTAAATATTAAAAAATAAATATAATTAATATAAAAATAATGATATAATGTTTTTAAAGGAGAATGTAAGCTATGACAAGAACTGTAAAGAAAATTTTTTTAAGTATATTTTTATTTATATTGATAGTTATTATTGGCGTTGTTATTCCAAATTTATACAATTCAAATTCAATGGTAGATTTGAAGGATAAATGTTATGACTATTTAACTTATGGTAATAATGATTATGATTTTGATGAATATAGAATGATAATGAAGATGATGTATCCGAAGCCTACGTTTGGGATAAAGTATGTAAACAGAAACATTGATTATGAAATAATTGAAAGAGAACGAAAAAAAGAGATTGTAGACGAAGGTACAATATTTGAAGAGGTCAAATATTATAATAAAGTAAAAATAAAAGTAACATCATATAATTATGCTCTCGCTTATAAAAATGCAGTTACATCCACAAATAAATATATCAAAGAAAATGAAAATGCAAACAATGATGAAATTGAAAAATACTTTGCAAACCGCCTTGAATATGAAGGAGGAAAAATAATAGAAAATAATGAAAAAACTGTTATGTATGTTTTTAAAAAGGAAGAGGTTGTTTATGGTGATGGACATAATAGGGGATTAAATAAAACTGTTATAAGAAAATTACCAGAACAAAAAGATAACCTTGATTTCTTAAACGCAATGCTTGGAGGACTTGTTGAAGAAATGGATAAAACGAAGTTACCTAAGGGGGTTGACCTTGAAGAGACTTTGCAGTTAATGGAGATAGAATAGATAAATAGATTAAGAATAAAAAAGACACCGAGGGGTGTCTTTTTTGTATAAATTAATAATAAAGGAGGAGATGTTTATTTTGAAAGATAAAAAAAGAAAGGACAGTATAGAAAAATTAAAAGAAGAAATCAGAAATAGTGAACTTGAAAATATGGAAAGTCCATTTAAAGAAAAAGTAAATGATGAGTGTTACAGTATTGAAATATCTAAAAAGGTATTTAACGAGGTTTATATACCATATTTGGATAATGATGACAGGTTACTTATATTCTACGGTGGAGCGGGGAGTGGAAAGAGCGTTTTTGTAGTCCAAAGATATATTTATAAGATACTAAAAAACAATCTTTGCAATATACTTGTTGTTAGAAAGACGGGAAATACAAACAGAACTTCCACCTTTGCACTTTTTAAACAGATAATAAACAAGTGGAACCTTAGGGATTTATTTTTGATAAACAAAAGCGATTTTACAATTACCTGTAAGGTGAATTTAAACCAGATTATATTTAAAGGACTTGATGATGTAGAAAAGATAAAATCAACAACCTTTGAAAGTGGTGAACTAACGGATGTATGGATAGAAGAAGCCAGTGAGGCAGAGGAAGACGACTACAAACAGCTTAACGTTCGTTTAAGGGGTGGTAAAACAAAGAAGCAGATAGTAATGAGTTTAAATCCCATAGACATAAACCACTGGATTAAGACTTCCCTTATTGATACCGGAAGAGCAACCTATCTTCATACTACCTATAAAGACAATCATTTTATAGATGATGAATACAAAAAGGAACTCGAAAGCTACAAGGATACGGATATATACTATTACAATGTGTACTGTCTTGGAATGTGGGGTGTTTTAGGGGATAGTGTATTTGATGTATCCACAGTAACAAGGCAGTTAAAGAAGAATATAAAACCCATAAAGACAGGTTATTTTAAATATGATTATGACGGAAAAGAAATAAAAAACATAGAATTTATAGAAGATGAAAAGGGCTTTATAAACATTTACGAAGATGTGGATAAAAGCTCTTTTTATGTTCTTGGAGGAGATACGGCAGGAGAAGGCAGCGATAATTTTACAGCACATGTAATAGATAATATTACCGGAAATCAAGTTGCTGTTTTAAAAAACAAGTTTGATGAAGATTTATATGCAAGGCAGGTTTACTGTCTTGGAAAGTATTATAATGATGCGCTTGTAGGGATTGAAACGAACTTTTCAACCTATCCAAACAAGGAACTTGAAAGGCTTGATTATCCTAAACTTTATGTAAGGAAAAGGGAAGATACTTATACCGGAAGAATGATAAGTTCATTTGGTTTTGTAACAACAAGGATAACAAGACCGATAATAATAGCAAATCTAATAAAGATAGTGCGTGAAGAGGGAGAAAAAATAGTTGATAAGGCTACTTTAGAAGAGATGCTTTCGTTTGTAAGGAATGAAAAAGGAAGACCTGAGGCTGCAGCTGGGGCTCATGATGATTTGGTTATGGGGCTTGCTATTACTTATCACATAAGAGAACAACAGGAAATGGTTAAAAAGAAAATAGTTAAACCGAGAACTTTCCACTTTAAAGCCGAAATGCCCGGTAAAAGCGGCGGTGATTTTGGTGGTGAAATCAAAATTATTTAGGGTTTCGCTCTGAAGAGCGACCAGTATTTTTCCAAAGCAAAAAATACTGGACAAAATGCTTTCACTCAAGCGCCGTGAGGGCTTATAACGTGGTCGGATTTTCTAAAAATCTCTACCCGAGATTTTTGAAACGACCACTACCGCTACCCCGACTATTTATTGGTTTTACAAAAGTTAATTTAATTGAATAAAAAATGTGCCCCTGAGTGAATTTCCTTATAATGTTTTTAACGTCTAGTAAAACTCTGCCCGGGTTTTACTGGGCAAAAGCTACCCCGACCTGGCTTGTTTTGTAGTTAGGTTATAAGTTTGATTGGAAATAAAATGGATATATTGGAAAAAAGGCTTATAACGTGATCGGATTTTCTAAAAATCTCTACCCGAGATTTTTGAAACGACCACTACCGCTATCCCATTTATTTATTAGTTTAATAATACTTAATTTTAGTTAATGTACCTGAATAGAAAAGTATGTCACTAGGCGTGGAGCCTTATAACGCATCGGGATTTCATGGAAAATCTACCCGATTTTCTCATGAACCGATGCTACTGCTACCCCTTATGTTTATTGGTTTTATGTTATGAAAAAGAACATGGTAATAAAATGAAATGTTTCGCTTTTTATGGTTTGATATTTATAGTTTGGGATAATGTAGTAGGATTAATATTATGTATCTTAATATTAAATAATACGTAATAAATTTTATTATATTGTAATTTATGTTAGAAACAATAGTATTAAAGTAAAAATATAATATAAATTAAGAAAAATATTGAATATTTTGTAATAAATTTTAAACAAGAATATCCTAACAAAATAATTATAAATATAGTTTAAAAATATGGGAATATGTTGGGATTAAAACTTTGAAAAGTTATGTTATTATATATTATGGAAAAATAAATAAAATGTTTTGAGGGTAATTTCATTTTATCTTAAAACTTTAAAGGCACTTAAAAAAGTGTCTTTTTTTTTATGGGTGGTTTTGGGTGGGAATGCTTAAAGTGTCAAGTCTTCATAAGACTATAAATTATGCGCCTTACCTACGTTAAAGGTAAAAGTCCGGACAAAAGAAAAGGAGGAAATGATATGGAAGAAAATTACGAAGGACAATCATTTTCACAAGATGATTTAAATCAAGAAGATTACTATAATAGTTATGACGATTCATATGGTTACGATTCATCTGAGTATGATGAGGGCTTAAGTACCGAAAAAGAATATTATGATGAAGAGCGGGAACAAGAGGAAGATACTTATTTTGATGAAGAGCCTAATGAAGATTACGAAGAAGATTATGAACAAAAAGCTGATGAGTTTTCTGATATGGAAAACTTCATGGATGAAGAGATCACACATTCTGACAACGACACTTTAAGCCAGACAAAGCTTGGAAATTATTATGCTGATGAAATCATATCTTTAGGAGATGAAGATATGAACGAAGTATTAAATGAACTTCTACATTCAAATAATTTGGATACTACATCGGAAGTTCTTTTAAACAGGCTTTCAAGTGAGTTATCCCTTAGAACAAATGAAAATGAACTTAGAAATATTGGTAAAGATCCAAGCGTACTTAGAAGTGATGATTTTATAAACTTTGCCAAATATTTCAGAGATGATGTTCCATTAATGGATGTCTACAATGTTTATGAAAGCCGTGTGCTTAATAAGGAGCAAAACACTTATTCTCCTGCGGGAAGTCTTAAAGATAATAAAAAGCCCGGAGGTATTAAGGATTATTACACTGCCGATGAAGTGGACGATTTTACGGTTGAGGACTTTAAGAGAAATCCGAAGTTACTTGATATTGTGAATAGGTCTATTGAGAGATGGTAACAGTTAAGGGGTTTCACCCCTTAAACCCTTTATTTAAGGGTTTTCAACCCTTAACAACCCGACCAAATATTTGCTCGTCCAAATATTTGGATAAAAGGACGCCACTGGGCGTGGAGCCTTTGACGCATCGGAATTTCATGGAAAATCTACCCGATTTTCTCATGAACCGATGCTACCGCCGTCCCGAACGGTTTAGTTATGAGTTTTATGGTAGGGAGTGGGACATCATGGTGAAATTTAGGTTTTACGTTAAATGATGTTTATGTTAAAGGGTGGGACAATGTAATAAAATCAAATTTATACTTTGAATGGGTTTTATGTAAGTGTGTGGGACATGGTGATGAAATGGAAAGTATGAGTTTTATTGTTTTTTATATAGGGGGTGGGACATCATGGTGAAATTTAAGTTTTACGTTAAATGATGTTTATGTTAAAGGATGGGACATTGTAATAAAATCAAATTTATACTTTGAATGTGTTTTATGTAGGGAGTGGGACATGGTGATGAAATGGAAAGTTTCATTTTGAATGGGATTTATATAGGGGGGTTGGTGTGGGGATGAAATGCAGGTTTTGTGTTTCATGGTTTTTAGTTGAGGGTAAATTTTATTATATTAAAGTTACTTTTCTATAAACGAGGTTAGGCGTGGGATGAAGGTATGAGGTGTTAAGTTTAAGAAAAGTAAAAATTTAAAACATAAATTATTAAAAACAATTAAGATATATTTGATAAATACAGGATAAAGAGAAATAAAGGGAGGGAAAGGGAAAATATTTATCGAAATATCGAAAAATGAGGGAAGTAACATAAGTTACTTCTTTTTTAATAAAAGAAAGAGAGGAAAATATGAGTTATAACAATTTTAAAGCGACAGTATGGAGTGCAAACATACTAAGAGATTTGGAAAAAATGGCAGTACTAGACAAAGACTGTTGTCATGATTTTGACGGAGACATTAAACAAGCAGGAAAGGTAAAAATTCTTGGAGTTGCAAGACCAACAATCGGAGATTATGACGGAAGCGACATTCACGATCCTGAAGATGTAAAAGATACAAGCATTTATCTAGACATCGACAAGGCAAAATATTTCAACTTTGGAGTTGATGACATTGACAAAGCACAATCAAGAAAGGGTTTAATGTCATCTCTTAGAGCTGAAGCAACAGCAGGGCTAACTGAAGCATATGAATACGACATTGCCTTAGAAGCAAAAAATGCAGGTAAATTTTCAGCATCAACAGCTGTATCAACAGAAGATGATATGAAAAAATTAGTAGACAAAGGTCTTGTATGGTTAAGAGATAACGGAGTTCCTATGACACAAAGAGTAGTAATCGAGCTAACTCCATGGGCTTATGATATCTTTGAAAACAAGATTATTGAATTAAAAACAAGAAACGACAAACTAATCGAAGAAGGTATTCTTGGTAAATACAAAAATGCTTACGTAAAAATGAGTAACAACTTATACAACGACGGAAAAGACGATTACTTAATGATAAGAACAAACAGAGCCATTGCAGCAGGAAAACAAATTGATAATGTTGAACCATTCAGACCTGAAAAGAGATTTATGGACGCTGTAAAAGGGTTACTTGTTTATGGAACAAAAACAGTAAGACCAAAAGAATTATATACAATAAAAGCTCACGAAGCAGAGTAAGAAGGGAGAATAAAATATGTCAGTAACAAATATTGAAAGAGTAAAAATAAAAAGAAACACTCCTGGAGAATATCCTGAGTTAACAGCAATTGACACAACAGACGGAGCGTTAATTGATTTTGACGGATGCGATGATAAAACACTTATGATTTTTTCGGCTTCATCAGAAGGTGCGAAAGTAAAAGTACACAGTGGCAATGGTATTCAAGGAGTAGAAGCGGCAGAATTTGAGTTTGATATTCCAAACGGAGAAATGAGAACACTTGTAATCGAAAGCGGTAAATACAAAGACGTAAAAGTAAACAAAGGAAAAGTTAAAGTTACTGTAACAGGCACAGTTTCTGTAGGAGTAATTGAACTTCCATAAGACTTTACTTAAGGGATACTCCCTTAACAACCCTGTCTTAAGGGTTTTCAACCCTTAACAACCCGACCATATTTTTGCCGAAGCCCAAAAATATGGAAAAAAGGCTTTCACTCAAACGCCGTGAAGGCTTAAACGCATTCCAAAGCTTACTAAAAATACTACCCGTATTTTTAGAGCTGGAATGCTACCCCTCCCATTTAACTATAACCCCAAACCAAAATTAATGAGAATATGGTTAAATACTACCCTGACCAATAATAAGGTAGGGTGGCGGTAGTGGTCGTTTCAAAAATCTCGGGCAGAGATTTTTAGAAAATCCGACCACGTTATAAGCCTCCACGGCGAGTGGCGCCCTTTTATTCGACTTTTTTAGGCGTGTAAAAAAGTCGTGGGGTTTTTAAGGGGCAAAGCCCCTTAGAGAGAAAGGAGGTAAATAATGAGTATAAGAAGTATAAAAGAGATAAAAAGATATATTCTTGCGATAATTGAAGAATACTCTACAAATGATTTGTATACTTCCGATGATGAAGATATAAACAAAAGACTTATTCCTCTTATAAACATTCATTATCAAATGTTATTTAATCAAAGCGAAAATATAAAGACAAAGAAAATCGAAGTTGAAATTGATAATGAAATGTCAAGAGATGAATATAAGCCTTATTCTCTTGGTTCACTTTGTGCCAAGTTTCTTGGAATAAGGGTAATAAAGTCAGATTATAAAGATATAGATTATTATTTCTTAAATAAAAAGTTATATATTAAAAATAATTACGAAGGGCTTATTGAAGCACAGTACAAGCCTTACTGTGAAGATTTAAGCGATATACCAAATGATAAACTTGACGAAACGGAACTTGACCTTGATGTAAATTCGGTTATTGTTCTTTGTTATCATGTTGCAAGCGATGTTTTAAAAACAGATGTCGGAGCAGATTATACAGCCTTTGACCAAAAAGCAGCAAAAGTTATATCGGCTCTTGACATAACGAAAAACGGTGTGATGGGAATAGTAAGACCCGTAAAAATCTACGGCGGAGGTTTATAATGGCTAAATCGGAAACCATAAAAAGAACCTATAAGAACATAAAAGGCGTGGATTTTTCAAGAGAGGCAAGAAATGTTAGTGATAACCGCTCTCCAATGATGGTCAATATGTGGAAAGATTATCTTGATGATTCTCAGTGTGTGGTTACAAGAGAAGGTTATAAGTTAATCGCTGATTTTTCTTCTTTAATAGATAACGAGTTAAACAAGAGAATCTACGGTATACATATTTATACCACTCTTTCGGATAATCTTGCATTAGTGCATATAGGAAAATTTTTATATCTATATAAAGAATTTCCTAGTCAAATAAATTTAGAAAACACTGTTTTACTTTCGGATAAAATGAACGAATGTAAGTCAATGAGTTTTATGTATAACGAAAAATTATACATAAATGACGGTTTAATTTATTACAGATTTGACGGAGAAAACCTTATTGAAGTAGGTAATAAAGAAAGGATAAACGAACAGGTTCTTAAAATTGACAGTGAAAATTCTGAAAGTAGTTTTGATATTCCTTTCATTCCTACAACTTCAATTTCAAGACTTCCGGACGGAGGGGGAGAAAGTTATCAAGGCGTAAATGTTCTAACGGGTTTTAGAAAAAATTCTTTTAGCGGAGATAATAAAACAAAGGTTTATGTTCTTGATACTACAGACCTTACAAATAGCGATATTAAATATCTAAAGGCATGGATAAATGATACTTATATTGACTTAAAAAACGGAACCAGTCTTACATATGATGTTAAAAATTCAGAGACCGGAGAAGTAACAACAAAGACCGATACGTTTAAATTAGCAGAAAACGGAATTGACATAAAAAAAGGAACAATAACATTTAATGTAGCCCCGCCAATGGCTGCAACTCTCGGTCAGGATAATGTAGTGATAATGTTTTATAAAGAAGTGGACGGATATATTGACAGAATAAATAATTGTAAAATTAATGCGGTTTTTGATAACAGAGTATTTTTTAGTGGTAGTAAAACATATAAAAACGGTCTTTTTTACAGCGAATTAAACGACCCTGAATATATTTCAGACCTTAACTATTATCAAGACGGCAGCGACAACGAAAATATAACTTCCATTACGGTTGCAGGTAATGTTCTTTGGGTATTTAAGGACTCAAAAGAAGGCGGCAATAATTTATTTTATCATAAGCCAGACACTGAGCAGATAACAATAACAAATATTCAAGGTAAATCGGAAACAAAATACTATAAAACTTATCCCGTAAAGCAGGGTAAAAGCAGTTTTGGAAGTTTTGGATGCAGTATAAACTTTAAAGATGATGTATGTTTTTTAACGAAAGAAGGAATGTATGGGCTTAAATATTCCGATTTAAACAGCGATATTTATGCCGCAGACTTTGTATGCGAAAGGTCCAGCCTTGTTAATCCTAAAATGACAAATGAAGATAAATACCTTGATGCGTCTATGGATATATACAAAGGGTATTTATGTATTCTTATAAACGGAAATATGTATCTTGCAGACAGCAGAAAAACTTTTGAAGTAAATAAAGGTTATGAGTATGAGTGGTTTTATTTTGAAGGGCTTAGAGTATTTGATGAACAAAGAAACGAATATAAGGGTATATATCTAAAATCTTTTGACAATAAACTTTATTTTGCAACTGACGGAGGGCATATATGCGTATTTGATGAAACATTATATCAGGATAATGAAGAAAATATGGAAAATTATATTTTATTAAAATCCGATAACTTTTCTGACATAAATCATTTAAAGACAACTTCCAAAAGAGGTGGAATAGCAAAGTTTAAAGTAATGGGAAATTCCAGTGTTGGAATATACATAAGAACCAACAAAAGCAAAGAATATAAGTATATAACAACATATAAAAATGCCGGTTTTTCATTTATAGATTTAGATTTTAGGACATTAAGTTTTTTAATAGATCAAGATAACAACTATGGAGTAATAAAAACGAAGCAAAAGAAATTTAACGAACTTCAAATAAAACTAAAAGGCGAAACAATTGACAAAAAAGAATCGAGACCTTTCGGCTTTTTCTCTTTCACATTGGAAGGTTACAAAGGAAACTATATTAAAAGGTAGGTGAATGGTTGATGGATAAACTGATTGGATTTGATGAAGATGTAAGAAATATAGAGCCTCTTGGAGATACACCGATGATTTCAGGTGAAGAATTGAGACAGACTTTTGATAAAGCCGGTGTAGACATAAAAGAGTATTTAAACTCGGTTTTGCTTCCTAAAGTAAATGATGAAATTATAGAAAATATTGACACGAACACAACGAACATAGAAAAGATAAAAACCGATATGGAGAGTATAACAAATAGGGTGGATAATACTATTGCTAAAATATATGTAGGTGAAAGTACATCGGAAGCAGTTAATACATCACCTAAAATAGTATTTTCAAAAACAGTTCCTACTACTTCAAATTATGGAGCTAATCTTCCCATTGGCTCAATAGTATTTGTGTATTAGAGGTGAGATATGGCAAGTAGCGGAAAAGTAACGGGAAAATATTCAAACAACGATGATGTTTATATATCTTTGGAATGGGAAGTAAAAAGTCAGGATAAAGAAGCAAATAAAACTGTAATACACTGTGAATTATGGCTTAGAGGAAATGACAGTTATAGACATTGGAACTTTTACGATCATATAAGCTATATAACAGTAGACGGAGTAAAGAAAACAAATTCTAAAACTAATTTTGATACTTATAAAAATCCGTGTTTATTAACACAGGCTGATTTTACCATAAAGCATAGTTCATCAGGTGCAGGTGATTTTAGTGTAAGTGCTAAACATTATAGTGGTGTTGCAATTGGAACAGCTACAATAAGTTCAAAAAACTTTACACTTCCTACAATAAAGAGAATATCAAAGTTAAACTCTTTAAGTATAGTAAATGAATATAAGGGGATTAAGGCGAGTTATACAAAATATAATTCTTCTTTTAGTGATACATTAGTTATAAAATGCAAGACATTTACAAAGAGCGTAAGTAATTATAAAAGCGGGAATACCGTATCTTTTACAAGTAGTGAATTAACTAAACTTGAAGATATTTTAGGGGAAGATAAGACTATAACATTTACTTGTTATTTAAAAACTTACAGCGGTTCTACACTTCTTGGTAATAGTAATTCTTTATCTAAAAGCGGAACTCTTACTTTTAATGGGGGACCTAAAGTATATATAAAAGTAAGCTCTTCTAATATATCAAAGGTAAAAGGGGTATATATAAAACCTTCAAGCATATACAAAGTTAAGAGTTCGTATTTAAAAACTTCATCAAGCAGTATAGTAAAAAGTTAATATAAAAAGGAGGTAAATTATGGCAAGCAATCCATATAGTGGTTTAAGTTCGTATGCGAATAAGTATTATAAAAATACTAATGATGCTGTAAATAATTATTATAATTCGGCAAAAACAAACATAACGAATGATACTAATCAACAAGTAAAAGAATATCAGCAAAAGAAAGTACAAGCAGACAAAGATGCATTCCGTGATGCAAGAGCTGCAAATGCTGATTACTTAAAAAGCATTAATCCCTATGGATACAATGCAGAAAAACAGGCAAGTTCCGGTCTTGGCGGAAGCGGTTTTTCCGAAAGCAGTAAAAGTGCAAACTTTACAACCGCACAAAACAGAATATCACAGGCAAGAACAACGGCAGAACAGGCAAAAATGAATTTTGACAATCAAATTGCACAAGCCTACAACACCAAAAACTCTAAACTTGCAGAACTTGCATATAACACAATGAATACAAGAAACAAAGCTTTAGATACTCTGCTTAGTAAAAAATTAAGTATTGCTTCAGGGTTAAAGGATTGGTATTTAGGAAAAGGAAATTTGGATTTAAACAAAGAAGAATTTCAATTCAGAAAATCCCAAGCATAATAAGGAGGAATTATGCAGATAAAATATTCAAACAGCGGATATTTATTTTTTAAAGTAAGTGAAGAGAGCATTTTAGATTTAAGCATTATATCTAAGGTGCTTTTTTCTTTTGGAAGAGGTGTAAAACAGTTAATAAAAGAATATCCGGGTGAAGTAAGTTATTTTGAAAAGGAGCGAGGTTTTCTCGTTCCTTTTTCTCAGGAAGACATGACAAGATTTAGAGAAGGCGATGATGTGGAATATGATGTGAAGTTTATTTATAAAACAGGAGATAGTTATTCAACGGATATAGGAAATTTAGAAATAGGCGAAGTTGTAAACAAAAATACTTATAACATTTAGAAAGGAGAAAAAATATGGCAATTGAATTAATTGTTGATACTCCCGTATTAAAGGGAGAAAAAGGAGATAAAGGAGATACGGGAAGTTTTGATTATACTCATCTTGAAGAAATAGTAGACGAACATCTTGATAATAGATTTTCTGATGTAGAAGCAAGTCTTGATTTAAAGGTTGATAAAGAAGTAGGGAAAAGTCTTGTTGATGATGATTACATAGCAAAACTTGATAATCTTGAAACACTTGATAAAACCGTTGTAGAAAAGTTTAATGATAAAGTTGAACAAAGCGACCTTGAAGAAAACTTAATACAAATTGAAGGTCAGTTACAAAACTATATTGATGAACATCTTGTTACTGCAGGAAGCGGTGATATGTTAAAAAGTGTATATGATACTAACGGTGATGGTGTTGTTGATATTGCAGAAAATGCTAATAATGCTGATAAAGTAAATAATTTAACAGTAGAAACAGCAGTGCCTGCTGGTGCAGTTTTTACCGATACAACTTATGAAGTTGTAACCACTGAAAAAGACGGGCTTATGAGTTCTGTTGATAAAATTAAATTAAATGGAATTGAAAATGGAGCTAATAATACAGAAATTATTAATAATCTTACAAGTACGGAAATAGATAAAGCATTAAGTGCTGCACAAGGGAAAAATATCAATGATACTATTACAAGTGTAAAAGAAGAAGTTTTAAATATTCAAAATAATATCACAGAGCTAAAAAAAATTACAAGAACTTTACTATTTGAAGGGGCAATAAAAACAGGTGTTATTACATTAAATGAAAGTATGAATAATTATAGATATTTAGTGTTTAATATAAGTTCAGATACTTCGGGAGGTCCTTTCGGTGCTGGTATATATCCAGTTTTAGAACAAAACCAAATGTCGACACAAAGTGTATTGTGTTACGACTCAGTTCCAAAAACAACATATAACGCAAACGCAGTTACGATATATACAGGAAGATTTACTAAACAATCAGATACTCAACTTAATACAGATATTCCAATTCATAATAATATTATTAGAACAGAACAATCTATTGGCGGTGGAACAGAATATTACGTTAGAGAAATATGGGGGGTACGTTAAATGAAAATAAGTTTAGATGAAAATAAATATATTATTTCTTTTGCTGTTATCGGAGATGTAGAAAACAGTATTGAAACTGATTTAAGTGTTGAAGATTTTAATGATTTACCATGCTTTTTATATAAGTATGAAAACGGAATTTTAACACTTGACGAAGAAAAGAAAAAACAATGGGAAGAAGAACAAAATGAGCCTGAGCCAGAGCCAAGCGGAAACGATTATGTAACTTATGATGAGCTGGCAAAAGCAATAAGAGAGGGGGTAAACAGCTATGGAGTCTAAGGAATATGTACTAAGTAAAATGAGAGAGGTAGGATTAAATTCAGCTACTTTATTTCAAGAAAAAGCACCGGAAATGGACGGAACACAAATAATTGACAAAGAATATAGTATACCTGATTTTAACCCCGAATTACATCAGTATTTAAACTGGACAAAGGGGCAGGTAGTAAAAGATAACGGACAAGTATGGCAGTTATTACAACCTTATGACAGCACAGTTTACAAAGACCACCCCGAAAATTTAAGAGCACAGTGGAGTTTATGTCACACAAAAGACCCGTTAAAAGCAAAACCATATGTTGCACCTCTTGGAACAAGCGGTATGTATATGAAAGACGAGTGTTGCATAGAAAATGGCAAGGTTTATCGTTCAAAGATAGACAATAACGTTTGGACACCGAGTGGTTATCCTGCTGGTTGGGAGGAGGTAACGCTTTAAGGGATTCTCCCTTAACAACCCTTATTTAAGGGGTGTTACCCCTTAAGAACCCCACCATATTTTTGCCGAAGCCCAAAAATATGGGAAAAAGGCTTTCACTCAAACGCCGTGAAGGCTTATAACGTGGTCGGATTTTCTAAAAATCTCTACCCGAGATTTTTGAAACGACCACTACCCACACCCCAACTTAATGAGAGTGTGATAAAATCCTGCTTTAGTTAATAATAAGTTAGGGGGGCGGTAGCACTCGTTTATAGAAAAATCGGGTAGATTTTTCATGAAATCCGAGTGCGTTATGGCTCCACGCCCAGTGGCGCCCTTTTATCCAAATATTTGGGCGAGCAAATATTTGGTGGGGTATAAGGGGTGAAACCCCTTAGAGAATTTTTTTTATTATGAAAATTTAAAAAGGAGTGATTTTATGAGATGACAGAATCACAAATAACAATAATTATTGCTCTTATAGGACTGATTATAACCGTGATAATCAATATAAGCAGATTTGCAGGAGCGGTTACAAAAATAGAAACTTCTTTAAATCACTTAAATGATGTTTTAAAAGATTTAAAAAATGAATTTAAAGAAAGTAGAGAAGAAATGGCAATGAAGAGAAAAAGACTTTGGGATCATAACGAAAAACAAGACAAGATACTTGATGAACATGAATTAAGAATAATAAAACTTGAAAATAAGGAGGGACATTAGTGTTAAGCATAAAAAATTATCAATCTAATTTAAAATACTATTATGGATTTTATACCGGAAGTGTTGACGGAAAAGTCGGAAGTAAGACGACTTCTGCAGTAAAAAGTTATCAAAAGTTTAAAGGGCTGACACAAGATGGGATTTACGGAAGTAAGACTGATAGTGCATTAATTTCAGATATAAAAAATTTACAAACCTTACTTAATAAAAATGGAGCAAAACTTACAGTAGATGGAATAATTGGAAATGCGACCGTTTCGGCAATTAAGTCATTTCAAAAGAAGAAAGGTTTATCTCAGGATGGTATTGCAGGAAGTAATACTATTAAGGCTTTGAAGAATACATCTTCTTCAAGTTCTTCATCTTCAAAAGTAAATTGGAATAAAGTTAAGTATTTCAAAAAATCAGAGTTTAAATGTCAATGCGGAGGTAAGTATTGTAATGGATACCCCGCAGAGATGAGTTCAAAGCTTATTGATATTTTAGAAGAATTAAGAGAATATTTTGGCAAGCCTATAACAATTACATCAGGGCTTAGATGTAGTAAACATAATGCCAATGTTGGAGGAGTAAGCAATTCTAAACATATGTACGGAAAAGCAGCGGATATTTATATTGCCGGAGTTGATAAGGCAAAAATAAAATCAAAAGCATATTCTTTGGGGGCAGCATATAGTTACTATGGAACAGATAATATGGGTAATGCCGTTCATATAAATGTATAGTTTATAAGGGGCGTTGCCCCTAACCCCATATTTAAGGGCTGTCTGCCCTTAACAACCCGATATTAAGGGGTGTTACCCCTTAAGAACCCCACCAAATATTTGCTCGCCCAAATATTTACATAAAAGGACGCTACTGGGCGTGGCGTTTTAGGGTTTCGCTCTAAAGAGCGACCAGTATTTTTCCAAAGCAAAAAATACTGGACAAAATGCTTTCACTCAATCGCCGTGAAGGCTTAGACGCATCGGGATTTCATGGAAAATCTACCCGATTTTCTTATGAACCGATGCTACCGCCACCCCAACTTAATTATTGGTTTTATTTAGTGGGGTGGGACATTGTTGTGAAATAAGAATAATTATTTTGAATGAGTTTTATTTAGTAGGGTGGAACATCATAGTGAAATTTAGGTTTTGTGTTTAATGGTTTTATATAAGGGGTGGGATATGGTAGCAAAATTAAATTTATATTTTTAATGCTTTTTATTTTAGGGTGTTGGACAGAATAGTGAAATGAAAATAACTACTTTGAATGGGTTTTATGTTAGGGAGTGGGGCATGGTGAAGAGATAAAGATATATAACTAAGATTTACTAAACTTCACCTATTATCATCATGACAGCGTATGGAGAGGTTTAAAGATAGTTTTAAAGTTTAATATGAATTATAAAATATAACAGGAGGTAATAATGAAAAATATTGATTTAAAAAATGTTTCAAGCGGAACTATTGCAAGGACGCTTTTTTTATTTGTAAGTTTAATAAATGGAGCTTGTGGTATATTTGGACTTACTGAGTTAAATATTGACGAAAACACAATTTACACAGTTGTAACAGGTATAACTACCATTGTTTCGGCGGTTCTTGCATTTTGGAAAAACAACTCTTTTACAAAAGAGGCTATTGAGGCTGATAAGTATAGAGAAAATCTTTTAACAGATGAAAAAATTGAAGATAATTCAAAAGAAGAGATTGAATTTGAATAGATTAATTAAAAAAGGGGCATTTTGCCCCCTTTTTTTTATTTTTGTGACTATATTTTTTATGATTTATTTTATAAAATGTATTATATTTTAAATTTTTTCTAATAATTTCTAATATAGTTTTTTATAATTGATTTTTTGTTTTTTGCATTTTATTTTATTATTTTAAGAATATTTTATATGTTTTAAAATTTGATTTTAGTAGTTATTTTTAATTATTTTATTTTTATAATTTTTTAATAGTTCATGCATTTTAGTCAATAATTTAATTACAATATAGTAGCTTTAGAATATATAAAAAAATGGAGGATAATAAAAAAATATGTTAAAATATAAACATAAAATTAATAAGGGAGAAAAGGGAAATGGCAAAGAAAATATTATCTGCACCGGCGTTTATTGTTGGTTTATTGTTAGTTTTAGCTCAATTTATGGGTAAATATTTTATTGAATTAATTTATATAGATATATATTATAAAAAAGGCCCTATTTTTTTTGTTAATATAATGGAGTTTTTTGACTTTTATATTCTTTTATGGATTGGAGCATTACTTATGGTTGTAAGTGCAATTTTTACTGTAAAGAATAATAAAAGTAGTAAAATTAATAAATTAAGTAAAGAGAATGAAGAACAAAATATTGTTGAAAAAAATACTGATTTAAATGCTCAAAGTGGGGAACTTGACTTAAATAAAGTAAGACAAGAGAGAAATATAGAAAAAGAAGCTTTAAGTAAGTCTATTGATTTAAGCGGTGAAAGTGGAGAAGTAGATTTAAATAAATTAAGAGAAAATCAATTTATTAATGAAAGTAATGCTAAAAAGGAAACTCAAAAAAGCAAAAATAAAAGTGATAAAAGATTTAGAGCATTAATAGCCGGTCTTGTTATTATAGTTTTTGCATGTGGAATGTTTATGAATAGCTATTACAAAAATTCAATTTCTTACTATCAAAAACATGGAGTTCCTATTGAAGACGGGAAAATTCAAATAGATAAAGATGATTTTATTGCAATTATTAATCATAACATTACAATGATTGATAATAAATGGGGAGATTATGAAATTCCTAATCTTGAAGGTTTTACGGTAGAAGATGCAAGCACTGCGGGAGAGGGGTATCATTTTTATCACTGCACAGTAAAAATGGATAAAGAACCCGATATTAATATTGTATTTCTTTTAGATGAAGAAAATAAGATAGAATATATAAATATCGGTTATAACTGGATAGAAGTAAAACCAAAAGATGAAGATGATATAGCTAATCAGCTTTATGACAGAGACAATATGATGGCTGCTTATTGTAATATAATTTACGGAAGCTTATCGGGTTTTTATAACCATGATGTAGAATATTATGACAATATAATGGCTGAATTATATGACCTTGAGTATGACAAAAATTTTGTCGCTGAAAATGAATATAAAGGCGATAATGCTGTAATTACATGGAGCTATACAGAAGAAAGGCAATCTATGATCGAAATTGATAAGTTAGTCCAAAATATGTATTAAAAGAAGAGGTATTGCCTCTTTTTTTATTATGAAAGTTTTACATTTATTTAATGTAAATTATATTTAAAATACAAATTAAATTTGTGTATTGACCCCTTATGGTAATTTGATTAAAATATACAAAAGGGGAAAGACAATGAAAGAAAAAAACAATAATAAACTAAATGACTCAGAAAAATTAAAAGAATATTTTTCATCTGAAGAAGATGATTTTTATGCCGAATATACTTTATTTAATAATAAACAAAATGATCCTCATAACAATATAGAACAAAATAGTGGAAAAAATAAAGAAGTTGATGAGTTTTTTGATGAAGTAGAGAAAGAGGAAAGAGAAGAGGTTCTTGAAAAGACAAATAATTTATCTGATAAAAAGAATATATTTTCTAATATAAAGGTTAGTAAAAAAGCTACTATTTTTGCTGTTATTTTTATTGTTCTTGCTTCTTTTGTATGTTATTTTACTCAAAACTTAGGAAGTAGTGAAGATAAAATAAAAAATTATTTAGATGTTATATTTATAAAGGGTAGCGAAAACACTTATGAAAAATATCTTTCTTCAAATACAAATGAACATATAAGCGGATTTGACAGTGATTTAAGAGAAATAAAAAATGACTTTACCGATATGGTTATTGGTTCTTCCATACTGAATAATATTGATGAATCAGAAATAAATACAATGTTATTAAATACACTTAAAAACGTAGATTATAAAGTTAACAGTGTTGATGTAATTGGAAGCAGTGCAAAAATAAATATAACCTTATATGTCCCTGACTATGAAGATATTTTTATTTTGGCTATTAACGAAACAATTAATCAAAATCAGTCATCTAAGCTTAGTGATGAGGAATATCTTGTAAAACTCATAGAAAACTATAATAAATTAACTGAGGGGAATATCAATAAAACAAGTGATATTTCTTTTAACCTAACTTTTACAAAAAGCGAAGGAATTTGGCATTGCAGCGATACATATAATTTAACAAACAAACTTTTTACACGTGTAAATTCGGGGATTAACAGTGCTTATTTGAGCATTGTCGATGGTATGGGATTTTAAAATAAATTATTAATAGAATATAAAAAAGACACTTTAGGTGCCTTTTTTATATGATAAAGTTTTTATGTGTTTATATTACGTCCATTATAATAAATATTAAAGGAATTATCAATCAATTAAGTCATTGATTTCTCCCAAATTAGGAATCCAAATTTCCGATGCGTCTATAAAATTGTTTTTGTCTTTATTTTGTCCGTAATTGGTTGAAGGTATTTCGCCCTTAAGTTGTTTTTTTATACTTTGTGCTCTTAAATTACAAAAATCTTCAAATGTTTTAACTGCGATATTAAAATCATCATAGGAGCAAAAAGCAGTTGGGTCTTTTTTTACATAATCCTTTATTAAATTTTGAGTTTCTTTTATTTTTACTTTATAATAATTGTTTTCAAAATAAATGTCTATAAATTCCTTAAAGTATAAATGATATAAATTATAGTATTCTTCTTCCGTCATTAAATTGTAAAACATTGGACGATTTATGGCAATTTCATTTGAAACAGGAGTATCTATTGGATAATTTACATATAAAGTTGAATCGTTTATAGGGTTTGGCATACCGAGGGAATACGTACAATAAGCTAAATTATAGTCCCATGGTATCATGCTTAGCTTACCGTTTTTTTCATATAAAAAATAATTATGTCCTGTCTGTCCGAGATAACTGTCAAGATTAACCGTAAAATTATGTACGACAAAATATCTTAACACTTCGTTGGTATCTACATAGTTATCTATATTGTTTTTTTCAGATAAATTTTTTAAAGAGTTTATCAGTCGTGTTTTATCTCGATTTGAACATTGAAATTTTGCGTTTCTGAATATATTGTCATATTCATCAATTTCATCTGTTGTGTATTTTAATGCAACATCTAAATTGGGGTCATTTATGTCCTTATAATCAGGTTTATACAATTGACCGTGATTTTTACCGAAAACTCTTAAAGCAAAAGCCTCTTCCGGTTCTTCAACTGCAAGAAACAAACCATAATCTTCTCCGTTTACTTTTACCCATGTATAACTGCAAAGAGGGGTGGGGATATTCATTTTTTTCATCATGTCAAAGGTAATATATGTTTTCATATAGCTGTTATCTTGAAAAGAACAATCCAAGTTTAATTTATCCAATCCGTAGTAATTGGTAGAATCGTTGTAATGGTCAAATTCCAGCTTTAGACTATACCTTGTCAGCCCATATTTTTCTATTAACTGTTTTGAGTTGTTACCTTTTATTCTTATTCCGATATTATTGAAAATTTCTCCGTCTATTTTTACATTGCAAGGAACATATTCTTCAGAAACTTCTGTAATCATTTTATCCCAGTCTTTTATATGTAGTTCTATCATATGAACTTTTTCATCATTAAAAATTTTGTTTACGTATGGTTGTTGAATAGTGGAAGATTTTATTCCTAAATTTTTTATTGATATCAATATAAAAGAAAATATAACGCAAACAAAAATTATGATAATACATATTAAATCTATTTTTTTACTTTTAATCATTTTTTACCCCATATAATCTCCGTTATAAGAAACTAATGTGATTGCGTTTACTCCTTCTTTCTTTTCTATTTCATTAACAAATTTAGTGGATTCTTCTTTGATTCTGATTTCATAGTTTAATTCTATATTGTCGGGTGTAACGGTTTTGCTTTTTAACGATATTTTTTTTACTTTTGATTTTATAATTTTCATTGTTTCTTTTTCTGTTTCTTCATCACTGCAGTGAAGAATAAGAATGTATGGCTTGTCGAATGTATCTTTTTGAGCAAAAACAATTAATACAAAAGCAATAAAAATGCTTCCAAACACCGCCAAAAGAATAAGACCTGCTGCTATTACTATACCTATTGCTATGCTCCAAAACAAAAAAACTATATCCATAGGTTCTTTTATGGCAGTTCTGAAACGAACAATAGACAATGCTCCCACCATACCCAAAGACAATACGACATTGCTTGTTATGGATAACATAACCAAAGTGGTGATTAAAGATAATCCTATGAGGGAAATACCAAAACTTGAAGAATACATAACTCCGGAAAAAGTATTTTTATATACAAAAAAAATCAAAATCCCCAAACAAAAAGCAAAAAGAAACGATAGTATCATATCAAAGGCCGTAATTGATGCAATGTTGTTTAAAAAACTTGATTTGAATATATCTTGAAATGTCATTATAATTTCTCCTATTCATAAATTCTCGATGAAGCATATTTTGAAAAAGAAATCGGTAATTTATCCAAAGTACTTAACATTATTTTTACGATTTCCGGTAAAAAATTATCATATTTTACTTCCAAAATAAATTTATTGTTGAATGTTTTTATATAATTATACTTTTCGTAAAAACATTTACTTTCTGCAGAAATTTTTTTTGATTGAATTTCGCTGTCTAAAGTTATTCTTACATTTGACGGGGAATATATAAAAGCTTCTCTTCTATAGGTTACAATATTTTTGGGCATAAGCCCCTGGCCTTTTATTTTACTGTACAATTCAATTAACAAAGGATTGTTTGAATATAACAAAAAGTCATTATCTTTTAATAAAATTTTTTTTGTTTCTTCATAAGACAGTAAGGAAGATTGTTTTGAAGTAAGACGATTTTCTTTTATTTTTCTTTCAAGTTTTATATAATCCATATTTTGATTATAAAATCTTATTCTGTATTTTTCTCTTTTGTCCGTTCCGTTTATTTTTTCATACAGAGCTTTGTCATAAGGAGTATCAAAATATATGCTGTTCACATGATAATAACCATGTGGAGCAGCATATATGTCTGTTTTAAATACTTTTTTTAAGCGTTCTTTCAGAATAAAATATTCTGCGAAATTAATTTGATATTTTATTTCATGTCTGTATTTTAAGTTCTTTTTTTCATAAAAATTTGTTTTAGTCATCATAATTGCTGTTTGAATAATTACTGTTATTATCGTAGTTAGAGTTGTTGTTATAATTTGAGTTATTATCATTATAATTAGAGTTGTTATTATAATTTGAATTGTTATCATTATAATTTGAATTGTTATCATTATAATTAGAGTTATTGTTTTTGTTCGAATTGTTCGAGTTTGAAGGCTTGCTGTAATTTGAACTGTTGTTGTTTGATTTATTACTGTAATTACTGTTGTTGTTATAGTTTGTATTATTGTTATAATTGGTATTGTTTGTTGATTTTGTATTGTTATTTGTTTTTGTTGTTTTCTTTTTCGTTGTTTTTGTTTTTCCGTAATTTGAATTTTGATATTCGCTTAAACCGTAATTACTTTCACCTTCGATTATTATTTGTCCATTTGTAGTGTTATTTTTTAGAGTATCTTTAACATCATAAATTATATAATCTAAAAATTTATCATTTGGCATTTTTGAACCTTTTTCAACTGTAACGGTTATGTCTTTAGCATTTGCTCCGTTTTTTAAATAGCCTTTATCGGACATCAATTTTATAATGTCTTTTATAACTGTTCTTGAATGTTTGTTTTCATATTCATTGTAATCTTTTAACAGTTCTTTTCCGTCATCGTTTATCGGTGTAACATCAATGATTTTTCCTTCGCTGTCATATGAAATGGCAATTTCGGGATTTACTTTTATTATTAAAGAACCGATTTGTTGTTCTTTTTTTAAAATATTTCCTTGTTTAAATAATGCAAACGCAGATATGAGAATCAAGCCGATTGCCAAAGTTAATAATAATCTTTTCTTTTTCATATCTTTACTCCTTTTTTACTTGACTTATTTTATAAATAGATAATACAATAAAATCATTAAGTGAATATTAAAATGAAAAGAAAGTGATAATAAGTTGAAAATTTTAATAGTTGAAGATGAAAATGATTTAAGAGAAGTTATGACAAAAAAACTTCAAAAATATTATACTGTTGATTATTGTAAAGACGGCAGGGAAGCAATAGATTATATAAGTGTATATTCTTACGATATTATTTTACTGGATGTAATGATTCCCGAAATTGACGGATTTGAGGTTTTAAAATATATAAGAGCTTCGGATTTGGATACGTCCGTAATTATGATAACCGCAAAAGATAAAATAAAAGATAAGGTAAAAGGATTGGATTACGGAGCGGATGATTATCTTACAAAACCTTTTTCTTTTGATGAACTGCTTGCAAGATTAAGGGTTTTATTGAGAAGAAGTACAAATCAAAAGAATAATATAATACATGCAGGAGATTTAACTATTGACACACGAAACAGAATAGTAAAATGCTGTGGAATAATTATGGACTTGACAGCAAAAGAATATATGCTTTTGGAGTATTTTGTTTATCATAAAAACATTATTTTAACAAGAGAACAATTGGAGCAACAGGCATGGGACAATAGATTTGAAGGGGGTTCTAATATAGTAGACGTATATATTAGATATTTAAGAAAAAAAATATATGATATATGTGGGAATAAAATGATAAAAACTGTCAGAGGAATGGGGTATAAACTTGAAGTTGATGAACAAGACCAAAACGATAAAAAATAAAATAACATTTTGGTATACAGGAATTATCATAGTAGTATTTTTGGTTACTATATGCGGGTTTCTTTTTATTTCCGAATATTACAGTACCGATAATATCAGAACGGAGTTAATGGATGAAGTCGGAGATTTAAAAGAAGATATGAATAATTATTCAAGTTATTTTCCGGATAACGAACTTATGTCTTATTATGATGACGGTGTTATGCTGAGTTTATATACAAATGACGGAAAATATATAAACGGAATAGTCCCGGATGATTTTCCTCAGGATTATCCTTTTGATGAAAAGGAAATACATTCTCTTTCAAAAAACGAAGATTATTGGTATATATATGATGAGAAAATAAGAGCAGGAGAGAAGAATGAATATTTATGGATAAGAGGTATTCATTCATACAGTTCTGTTGCTAATATGATAAACAATATAACAAAATGGTTTTTTGTTTTTTCTCCAATATTAACCTTGTTTACGGCTTTGATAGGGTATAGAATGATTTCAGAGTATTTCAAGCCCATAAAAGAAATGGCGGATACTGCAAATGAAATTACAAATTCTCAGGATTTATCTTTAAGAATAAAAGAAATAAGAAAAGAAGATGAATTGTCATACTTATCTAAATCATTTAACGGGATGATAAGTAAACTTGAAGAACATTTTAATATAGAAAAACAATTTGTATCCGATGCCGCTCACGAGCTTAGAACACCCATAAGTGTCATTTTATCAAATTCGGAATATCTTTTGGAAGAATGTGAATTGGAAGACGAAGAGAAAAAATATGTAACGACAATTCACAAAAAGACAAGTCATATGGCAAATCTTGTAGATGCATTATTGGTTATTTCCAGATTGGAAAAAAGTAATTATGAAATAAATTATGATAAAATAGATTTTTCCGTTTTGGTTCAGTCGGTTATGGAAGAAATGGAAGAAGATGCAAAGGAAAAAGAAATTACATTAAATTTAATGGATCATTTGGGAAAAATCGAATATATAGGCGATATGACATTATTGATACAGCTTTTTACTAATTTAATTTCAAATGCAATCAAATACGGAAGGGAAGGCGGAAATGTAAATATATCTTTAAGCTGTGACAATTCACTAATTAAAATTTATATTGAAGATGACGGTATTGGAATTTCGAAAGAACATTTAAATAAAATATGGAACAGATTTTATCAGGTAAATTCAAGCCATAATAATGATGGTTTTGGGTTGGGGCTTTTTATAGTAAAACTTATTGTTCAATTACATAAAGGAACAATTGAGGTATCCAGTATGGAAAATAAAGGAACTGTATTTATAGTTACTCTTCCGAGAACATTGTAAAGTAATAAAAAAGATGAAACATTTGCATAAATATGTTTTGTCTTTTTTATTATGGTTATATAATATGTTTAAATGTTAGATATTTTTATTTGGATAAATTATATTTAAAAAAAAATACATTTATTATATTAATAGATAAAATTTTAATAATAAAACAAATTTACTATAATCAATTTAACATAAAAAAGCCCAAATTTTTTTGGGCTAAAGTATGTATAATTATTTATATAAGTATTCCTTAAATTCACCGTCGCTTTCATTTTCGCAAACAGCGGCAATGACTCCCGGACCTGTATGAGCCCCTATTGCACAACCTACATAACTTATTACAACGTCTTTAACGTTGTATTTTTCTTTCAAAATATTTGCAAGCTCTTTTGCTTCTTCTTCTCTGTCTCCATGAACAACTCCGATAATTTGATTTTCAAGGTCTTTGCCTCTTTTTCCGACTTCTTCTATAATTTTATTTATTGCTTTTTTTCTTCCTCTAACTTTTGCATATGCAACAAGAGAACCGTTTTCGTCAATTTCAATCATAGGTTTTATGTTAAGTCCTCCGCCAACAACGTAAGATAATTTTGAAAGTCTTCCACCTTTGTATAAATAATCAAGTGTTTCAACAGTTACGATGTGTTCCATGTGTTTACAGAAATGTTTAGCTGCTTTTATAATTGTTTCTTTGTCTGCACCGTTTCTTTGCATTAATAAAAGTTTATAAACGGGAATACCAAATCCTAAAGATGCACATTTCGTATCTATAATTGTAATTTTAAAATCAGGATAAGTTTCAAGCAGTTCTTCTTTTGCAAGGTTTGCTGCATTGAATGTTCCTGCTATACCTGTTGAAAAGCACATATATAAAACTTCATCGCCGTTTTTTGCATAAGGTTCAAAGTTTCTTTTGAACATTTCACTGTTTATGTGGTAAGTTTTAATATCTTTTGTTTTATCTTCTAAAATGCTGTAAAAGTCTTTGGGAAAAATTGTTTCGCCATCAAAATAGTCTTTTTCATTTATAACAACGGGAGTTGGAATTACATGTAAATTAAATTCATCTATTATATATTGTGGAACATCACTTGCTGAATCTGTAATAATTTTAAAAGCCATATTATCCTCCAATTTCTTATTTATATATAATAACTATACTATATATTACATTTTTTTTCAAAATATTAATGAAATTTTAATGTAGGGAAATGTTTTATATAATATATATTTATTGTTTTCATTATATATATAAAAATTGTAATATAATAGGGAAAAATTTCCTTTTTATCAATATTTTATATATTTTAATTTATTTTTTTTTCAATCAATTTTCTGTATGGTATAATTAAGAAAATATTTACGATTAAATGGGAGGTATGTTTTGAATAAGGATTTAATAATAGGGTCCGTATTGCATGATTTGGGGAAATTCATTATGAGGAGTACAAACGAAAAAACAAATCATTCTCTTTTAGGTTATAATTATTTAAAAGAAAAAGGAATTACAAATGATAAGATTTTAAATTCTGTTTTGTATCATCATAAGAATAAAATTACAAATGCAAATTTAACAAATGATGATTTTTCATATATAACATATGTTTGTGATAACATTTCATCTGCCATAGACAGAAGAAAAAAAGATGATGGAAATATTGAGTTTGGATATGATAAAAAAGCTCCACTTATGAATATTTTTAATCTGTTAAATACAAATAAGAATAACATTAAGAGTGCTTTTAATGTTTCTGATATTGATATAAAAAAAGATATTCTTTTGCCTAAAGATACCAATACGGCTAGGAATTTAACCGACAAATATGATTATAATAAAGGTTTTAAATATTTTGATAAAAATTTTGAATATATTATAAACAGTGATATTAACATAAATTCTTTATTACAACTTATTGAAAGTACTTTTTCATTTATTCCTTCATCTACCGATAAAAACGGAATTAATGATGTCTCTCTTTATTCACATTCAAAACTTACTGCCGCAATAGCCAGTTGTTTTTTTGATTACTTTAACTTTAAAGGAATAACAGATTATAAAAAATGTTGTTTTAGTGAAGAAGAAAATATATATAGTGAAAAAACAATAATTCTTTTAAGCGGTGACTTATCTGGTATACAAGATTTTATTTTTAATATTTCTTCAAAAGGGGCTTTAAGGTCAATTAAAGGCCGTTCTTTCTATCTTGAAATTGAAATGGAAAATATTATAGATGAAATGTTAAATTATTTTGATTTGTCAAGAGCAAATCTCCTTTATAACGGGGGAGGTCATTTTTATATGCTTCTTGCAAACACAAAGGAAACAAAAGATAAAATAAAATATCTTCAAAATAAAATTAATTCTTATTTTTTAAAAAAATATTACATAGATTTATATATTGCCTTTGGATATAGTGAATGTTCTGCTAATGAATTAATTAATATAAACAGTAATGATACCTTAGCGAAAATATATAAAAATGCAGGTCATGAAATTTCAAAAGATAAAATAAATAGATATAAAGATACTTTAGATGAATTGTTTAATGATAACAGTAAGTATACTAATAACGATGTAGATTTAAGAGAATGCAGTGTGTGTAAAAGGTCTTATAAAGATTTACACGAAAATGAAGATCTTGGAAATATGGTATGCGAAAGCTGTGAAAGTATGTATAAACTCGGAGAGGGAATATTCAGAGTAGATACAATGAAAGATGAAATGCTTTTTAGTATATCAAATAAAAAAGAAAAAGATTTCTTGATTAGTTTATTTTCCCTTGCTGGTGAAAACTATTTATACTTAAAGAATAAAAATGAATTTATTAATGATATTAATAATAATCAGATTATAAGAGGGTATTCAATAAATAATCCAATGGTAGGACTTAAATACTGCGTAAACATTTGGATGGGTAATTATACCAGATTCAAAGGTAAGAGCTTATATTCATTCTCTGATTTATCTAAAAGAAGTATTGGTATAAATAGGCTTGGAGTTCTAAGAATGGACGTTGACGACCTTGGAAGTGCATTCATAAAAGGATTTGATAAAGAAGGTGAAGATAAATATAAATACGCTACAATATCACGTTTTCAAAGCTTGTCTTCAATGCTTTCAATGTTTTTTAAGTTCTATCTAAATAAAATAGCAGGTTATAAAGACACAAAGTTATATTTTACAAATAAAGATTTTCTTAAAAATATTTCAATAATATATGCAGGAGGAGATGATCTTTTTATTGTCGGAGCATGGAATGAAGTACTGGATCTTTCAATAAATATAAGGCAGTGTTTCAAAATATTTTCTAATGACAGGTTAAGCATAAGTGCAGGTTTTGGAATGTATGATGCAAATCTTCCTATAAATAATATGGCAAGTTTAAGCGCAAATTTGCTTGAAATATCTAAGGAAAACACAAAAGACAGCATTACATTATTTGATGAAAACAATGTATATAAGTGGGATGAATTTATTAACGATATTTATGGAAATTTGTATTTAAAATTTAACGAATACTGTTTCTTTGATGAAGAGGAAAAATGTGAAGATAAAATATATTTGGGAAACGGATTTTTATATAAACTATTAAACTTACTTAGAAATAGTAAGGAAAGCATAAATCTTGCGAGAATTTCTTATGCTCTTGCAATGATTGAACCTAAAAATTTAGCACAAAGAGAAAACTATAATAAATTTACTAATTTAATTATAGATAATATTAACAGCAAAGAAAACATTAAAAAACTTATTACAACAATAATTTTAATTATTTACTTAAACAGAGAAAGAGAGGAATAAAAATGAGCAGAGAGGATATAAAAAGAGCAGAGAATCTTATTAAAGTTGCCGAGAAAAACGCAATGTTACCTACAACTACTCAGCTTAGAAAGATTTTTTCACAAATAAACAATTTGAAAAATACATATGAAATGGAAAAGTTGAACGGTAATATTGTTGATGGAAAATTAAGCGATAAAATTCTTGATGATTTAGAATATTTAAAAATGCAGGTTGCTTACCAGTGCGGAAGAGTTAAACCAAATGATTTTGAAATAAAAAATAAAAAAATAAACAATAAATCTGCTTTATGGTGGTTTATCAATAAACTACCACATTATGAGTATAAAGATAAAAAAATATCTTTCATTTTATATTTAAGTACAATAAAAACAGTAAAAGACATGGATAACTTTTTTGATTATACTGAAGCTTTGATTGCTTATCAAAAATTCTATGGAAGAGATTAGTAGGAGGGGAAAATGAATAAGTTATATGCAAAAATAATGTTTAAAGGAAGTTTGGATATATTAACAGGGCTTCACATAGGAGGAAGTGATGATTTTGCGGCAATTGGTGCTATTGATAATTCTGTAATAAAAGATTCAATAACAAATTTACCTATAATTCCCGGAAGCTCATTAAAAGGAAAACTAAGATATCTTCTTTCAAGAATAAAAAGTGAAAATTCTGTTTTAAATAAAATTGATGATGAAGATATTACCATAAAAAGACTTTTTGGAAGCGGTAATTCAAATAATCAAATAGTGTCATCAAGACTTCAATTTTTTGATTTAAAGTTAAATGAAGAAAATGCAAATATGCTTAAAAATGCCGATACGGATTTATATGTAACAGAAGCAAAATTTGAAAATACAATTGATAGAATTACAGCAGTAGCAAATCCAAGACAAATTGAACGTGTTCCTGCCGGTGCAAAATTTGATTTTAAGCTTATTTATAATGTTGAAAGTATTGATGAATTTGAAGAGGATATTAAAAACTTAAAGGATAGTTTTGATATGCTTGAAATGGACTACCTTGGAGGAAACGGCACAAGAGGATACGGAAGAGTAAAAATAAACATTGAAAATGAAGATATAATGTTTGCAACAAAGGAAAACGAAGAAAAAATAAAATCTATTATTGAAAATGTATTTTAAGGTGAACTATGAACTATTATATTTATAAACTTAAGTTTGTAACGCCTGTTCGTTTTGGTGTTACAAAGGGAAATATAACAAATGACAATTCTTCCGATTTTACTTCGGACCAGATTTTTGCAAGTATTTTTAATGAATATGTAAATCTATACGGTATAGATAAAGCGAAAAAACTCCTTAATGATTTTTATATAAGTGATTTATTTCCTTTTATGGAAGATAATCTTTATCTTCCAAAGCCAATTATGATATTTGATAGTTTGGTGGAAAACAAGAACAAAGACAGAAAAATAGGTAAGAAGATAAAATATATTCAAATGAATGAATTTAATGAATATATTAATGATTTAAAAAACGGTAATGATCTTTTAAAATATAAACTTTCTAAACCATTTTTTAAAGAGGTTTATCAAACAAAGTATAATTTTTCAAAAGAGCAGACTCCTTACATTGTTTCAGGAATACAGTTTTATAAAAACTGCGGTTTATATTTTATTGTTTCTTTTAACGATGAAATAAAAGAAGAGTTTGATAATGTTATGAAAAGCCTTTCTTTTAGTGGTATAGGGGGTAAAAAATCAAGCGGATACGGTAAATTTGAAATAGATGAAATAATAAAACCAAGTTTAGATATAATAAACAGCTTAAATTCAAATTGTAAATATAAAATGCTTTTATCAAGTGTTATTCCAACTGATGAAGAAGTCATGATGCTTAAAACTTCAAATAGTTTTTATTCCATTATTTCAAGAAGCGGATTTTCTGTCGTAAATGGAAATATGGTAAAAAAGAAAACAACACCAATGTTAAAAAGCGGTTCATGTATGGATTTTGATATTAAAGGGCAGATAAAGGAAGTAAATAAAGAAAACGTAAGAAGTATTTATAGATATGCGAAAGCACTAAAATGGGGGATAGAATAATGAAGTCTGATTATGTAAATTTCACACTAAATTGTAAAGTTATGTCTCCTTTATTTATAGGAAGTGGTGAAAGTATAAATAAACTTGATTATCTGCTTGATAAGAATGATGTTATTTTTATAGATAAAAGAAAACTTATAAAGTTTTTTAAAAAGTTAGAATGTCTAAATGAATTTAATAAATTTTTACTACAAAGCGATAAGGCTTCTTTAAAGGAATTTTTTGATATTTTAATAAAAAGGGGAAGCGTAAATAAAATAGATTACTCATTAATTGAAAAAAGCAGGGCTAAATATTATAAAAACAAGATTTCAAAAACAAATCTAAATGAAATAGATTTATTTATTAAAGATATTGACAGTAACCCTTATATACCTGGAAGCAGTTTGAAAGGAGCTTTTAGAACAGTTCTTGAAAGCTACATACTAAATAATTCAAGTAAAGCATTAAATGATTTTAAAGTAAATCCAAAAGCTGTAAAGAAATATTTATTAAAAGAAGACGATTTGCAGATTATGAGCGGAGTTATGATTTCCGATTCTAATAAAATACAAAAAGATTCTATACAGGTTTTACAAAGAGAAGATTATAATTATATAAATGGAAGAACAAAGACTATAAGTAATTTTAAGGAATTCATAAAAGAAGGAAGTATGTTTTCTTTCAGTGTTACTTTGGATAAAGCAAAAACCAATCTTTTACATGAAAAATACGGTATAAGTTTAAACTCAAAAGAAGATTTCTTAAATATTTTAAAAAGAGGTTTTGAACTTTATTTAAATGCTTTAAAAATAGGAAGTAAAGAAGAACAGTTTTTACCTAATTATAATAAGGAAAATACATTGTTTGTTATTGGGGGAATGGTAGGTTATCATTCAAAAAGCATTTTAAAAGGTGCATATGAGGGAGATGAATTAATAGAAAAAACAAAAGAAGCGATACATAAAAAAGCAAGAAATCCTAAAATGAAAAAGATTAGCGAACACATAAATGATAAAAATTACAGTCCAAGAACACTTAAAGTCGTAACAAACGAAAAAGGAACAAGGCTTTGCGGAATAGTAGAGGTTTTATAATGATTTCAAGATTAACCGTAAAAATAAAAAAAGAAGAGGGGTTTCCGCTTTTTTATAACAATGCACCGTTGTTTCACGGATATATTATGGAAACATGCAAAAAAGAATATGCAGACTTTTTACATTTTCAAGGGTTAAAACCTTATTCACAAAGTGTTTTTATGCTAAATGATGAATACATCTGGCAGATAAACACGTTAAATGAAGAAGCAAGAGAAAATATTATTTTACCAATAATTGAAAGGTTAAACAAAGATGGATTTATAAATATTACTTATAAAGACCATAAATACATTCCATATGAATATAATCTGAAAGAAATAAAAGACTTAAACGAATATATAAATTCTTTTTATAAAGAAGAAAAAAGCAGGGTAATAAAAGTAAAATTTGTAACTCCCACGAGTTTTAAATCCTTTGGAGAAAATGTTTTTGTTCCGGATATTAGGCTTATAGTAAAAAGTATGGTAAACAAGGCTGATTCATTTTTACCTGTTACTTTAAAAGATGAAGAAACAATGGAAAGTTTAATAAATAATATTTCACTAAAGGATTTTAACATTAAAAGTACTATGTTTAAATCCAGTGATGTTGGAATAAAATCATTTATAGGTAACGTAAGTTTTTATGTAAAAGGTCCAAAACCTTTATTAAGTCTTACTTATTTGCTTTTTGATTTTGCATCTTATGCAGGTATAGGTGTTAAGTCTCCTCAGGGGATGGGGTGTATAAAAATGTTGTTATAGGGGTTTTACCCCTAAACCCCACGACTTTTTTACTCGCCTAAAAAAGTCGAATAAAAGGGCGCCACTCGCCGTGGGGCTTATAACGCAACAAGATTTCCTCGAAAAAACTGCTAGTTTTTCCTTGAATTGTTGCTACCCCAAGCCCATGTAAAAGATACTTCCACGTTTGTATTTTATTTTAGGATAATAAAACGAGCAGGGGTATAGGGACAGTGTACTTAATATTTCCTCTATAATAGTGACGAAAACAGTATTTCATCTTTTAAGCGTTTAATTACCATATCATAAAAAAATAATCCCTATGATAGGGACGAAAACATAAAAATCAACTTAAATAAAACAAACTAAATATATCTCATAAAAAAATAATCCCTATCATAGGGACGTTGATAGGGGTTTCACCCCTAATACCCCACGACTTTTTTACCCGCCTAAAAAAGTCGAATAAAAGGGCGCCACTCGCCGTGGGGGCTTATAACGCACTCGGATTTCATGAAAAATCTACCCGATTTTTCTATGAACGAGTGCTACCGCCGCCCTATTTTATTATTTGTTAGGGTAATGTTTAACGATATCCCCTCATTAAGTTAGGTTTGGGGTAGCTTTTCTGCCAGTAAAACTTGGGAGAGTTTTACGTAGGCATCGAAAAGCGTAATAAGGCACTTCGCCGAGAAGTGTCGTTTTTACCTCTTATTGTGACTGTTTACTGTTTCAAAGAAACAGATGAGTTTTATTTTTAATAAAACTCAGTAAGCTGAAAGCTTTAAACAACATGAGCGATTTTTTAAGAAAAATTGCGAATGGACAAGCAAAAAAAGAGCAGGGTTATAGGGACAGAGTCCCTAACTTTTCCCTATCATAGGGACGAAAACACGAAAATTGCTATTAACTACATAAAAATCAACTGTAAAAAAATAATCCCTATCATAGGGACGAAAACTCTTCTAAAGTTCTGTAAGGTATTTCTAACTTATTATAAAAAAATAATCCCTATCATAGGGGCGTTGCTAGGGGTTTCACCCCTAATACCCCACGACTTTTTTACTCGCCTAAAAAAGTCGAATAAAAGGGCGCCACTCGCCGTGGGGCTTATAACGCACTCGGATTTCATGAAAAATCTACCCGATTTTTCTATGAACGAGTGCTACCGCCGCCCTATTTTATTATTTGTTAGGGTAATGTTTAACGATATCCCCTCATTAAGTTAGGTTTGGGGTAGCTTTTCTGCCAGTAAAACTTGGGAGAGTTTTACGTAGGCATCGAAAAGCGTAATAAGGCACTTCGCCGAGAAGTGTCGTTTTTACCTCTTATTGTGACTGTTTACTGTTTCAAAGAAACAGATGAGTTTTATTTTTAATAAAACTCAGTAAGCTGAAAGCTTTAAACAACATGAGCGATTTTTTAAGAAAAATTGCGAATGGACAAGCAAAAAAAGAGCAGGGTTATAGGGCCAGTCCCTAACTTTTTCCTATAATAGGGACGAAAACACGAAAATTGCTATTAACTACATAAAAATCAACTGTAAAAAAATAATCCCTATCATAGGGACGAAAATACTATTCTTTTAACTTATGTACTTCGATATTAATGAAAAATCCCTATTAAAGGGACTTTATAGTTATGTATTAAATATTTATATATTGTAAATTAATTAATATATTGATAAAATAAACGTATATGATTATATATGTTTTGTTTTAATCTCTAAAAAGAGACAAATATATCTATTATCCTTTTCTTTAAGGTGTATAATAGTAATAAAAAATCCCTACAAAAGGGACGAAATCGTGTCTTTTTGTGCAGTTTTAATTGCTGCGTAAGTCTAAAAATCCCTATAAAAGGGACGAGAACCACCAAAGATATATCTTTTATCCTTAAGTGTTTTCCAAAACAATCCCTATTGCAGGGACGTTACAATGGAGGAATTTATGAAAAAAATTTTATTTACACCAATAGGAGGAACAGACCCTATAAGAGGGTCTTATGATGGTGCTTTTATACATATTTCAAGAGTGTTTAAACCTGATAAAGTTTATATGTATCTTTCAAAGGAAATGGTTGAAAAGGAAGAATCAGACCATAGATACACTAAAACTCTTGAACTTCTTTCAAAACATATAGAAAAGAACATAGAATACGAACTTATTAAAAGACCAAATCTTGTGGATGTTCATATTTTTGATGACTTCTTTGATGAATTTAAAGAAATAATAAAAAGAATAAGAAAAGAAAATCCTGAGAGTGAAATATATGTAAATGTTTCTTCAGGCTCTCCTGCAATGAAAAGCTCTGTTCAGATTCTATCTGTTCTTGGGGAAGAGAACCTTATTCCAATACAGGTTTCTACCCCAGTAAAAAGAATGAATGACGGAATGGAAAAAGATTATAATGTTGAACTAATGTGGGAATGTAATATAGATAACGAGGAAAACTTTGAAAATAGATGTAAGAAATCTAAAAAAAGAAACCTTGCTTTTCAAATTAAAGCCGATATTATAAAGGAACAAATAAGAAAATATAATTATTCTTCTGCAATAGATATCGCAAATGGTTCTAAAGAGTTTATAAGTGATAAATTTATGGACTTGTTAAATGGGGCATACAGAAGACTTCAGCTTGACTTTGCAAATATGACAAGATATATTTCAAAATATAACGAACATTTTCTTCCTATAAATAGAAGAGAAGACAGAGATATTATAGAATATCTTTTATCATTAAAAATAAAAATAGAAAAGAAAGAATACGCCGATTTTATAAGGGCAATTTCTCCGTTATTTTTGGAAATCAGTATAAGAATATTTGAAAAGTATTCCGGATTAAATATTGATGATTTTACATTTATGGATAACAAAACAAAAAAATGGTCTGACGGAAAATTAAGAAACGGAGACAGCCGTGTTTTAGATACAATAAACGGTCCTAATGCTTTAAACGGTAAATTTAATACTACGGATACATTAAAAAGCGTTCATTTTAAATTTTTAATTGATGGATTTTGTACTAATGATGCTGTGAAGGATAAAATAAACGAAGTAAGAGATGTGGAAAGTAAAGTCAGAAATACAGCAGCTCATCAAATTAAATCAGTAACAGATGAATATGTAAAACAAACTACAGGATATACGTCAAATGAAGTATTTAATATGATTGTAGACTTATTAAAGTATACTAATATTCCTTTTAGTAAAGAATATTTAAACAGTTATGATGAAATGAACAAAAAAATAATAGATGAACTTTAAAAAAAGCAGGCTGACCTGCTTTTTTTATTTTAAAATATTTTTGACTTCTTTATAAATATCTTTTTGTTTTAAAATAAATTGTTCATCTTCTGTGGAATAATATTCTTCTAAATTTATATAATCTTTTAAATATGGATACTTTAATTTTTGAGCATTGTAATTTACTTTAAACATTGGAATTTTTCCTTGAATGTTAAGTATGTTTTCACCTTCATTTTGATATAAATACTCCATAAAATTTTTTATTACCCTTTCTTTTGATTCATCTTTTGTATTTAACAGATAATAACTTTTTACATTTTGCATAAAGTTTACTTTTTTTGTTTCATAAGGATAGGGATATACTTCAAACTCAAAAGCATTTTCCTTGTCTTTTGTTCTTATTAAATAGTTCACATCATCCATATTTCCTGCGTATATCATTGTTTTAGAATTATATAAGTCATAATGAACATCTTCTTCGCTTTTCTTATATTTTAAACAATTATATCCCTTAAGTTCTTTTTTTAATGTTTCAAGTTTTTTATATCCTATATTTTCGTATCCGTTATCAAGAATAAAATTTATATATGAAAAGTTATCTTCATCTACGAACATGTCAAAGGGTATTTTTTCTTTTTTTGTATCCCTTTCTTTTATTTCTCTGATTAGGTTTATAAAAGTATTGTAACTCCAATCTTTACTTGGAAGGTTTATTCCCATTTCTTCAAAGGCGGTTTTGTTTATTATTATAACGTTAAAAGAACCATATAACGGGAATATACACCTTTCTTCCTCTTCTTTTATTTTTTTTATGCCGTAGGTTTCTTTCATATAATTTACAAATTCTTTATCGTACATAATATTGTCTGTTTTTGTTATGGTATTTTCTATGTATTTGCTTATTATATCAGGATGATTTTCACTTTGTGCTTTTTCGTTTGCAAGTGTCTTTGCTCCTTCAAAAGAAAGCTCTCTAAGCTCTATTTGTAATAGTTCACTTTCCTCTTCAAAGTTATATATGGCGTTGTTTATAAAACCATAACTGCTTCCTATAACGCTTCTTGTGGGGCTGTCCCATAGATTAATAAGTCCTTGATATGTTTTCGTCTGTTCTTTATTTATAAACTTATCTATATAAATATCTCTAATATAAAATTTATACGTAAATATTAATATTATAAGTAAAACAGCACTTACAAGCCTAAAGCTTGGTTTCTTTCTTTTGTTTCTTTTCATTTCTTATTTCCCTATATTTTTCTTTTGTTGCAATTCCGCCTCGTATATGTCTTTGTTCTTTGTTTATTTCTATAATATCTCTTACTTTTTTATATAATGATATATCGATTTTATTTAGCCTTTTTGATAAATCATTATGTACAGTGCTTTTACTTACTTTAAAAATATCTGCACACTTTCTTATTGTGGATTTATTATCTACAATATAATTTGCTTCTTTAATGACTCTTGTTTTTATATTATCTAACATATCTTTTTCCTCACTTAATTAAAAGTTATGTTTTTTTTATAAAGATATGATTAAAATAAAAAAAATTTTGTGTAATAAAGAACGGTTTATTATGCTTTATCCTTAACATTAAATTATTTTAGATACATATAAATAAACATAGAATAAAAGGGAAGAGATGGTTTTATGAAAAATAAAGTTATATCAATTATTTTATGTGTATTTGTTTTACTTGTATCTTTTTTTAGTCTGCCTAAACAAAAAAATGTAGAGGCCTTTAGTATAAATTCAAAGGCATATGCGGTTTTGGAGTGCAGCACAAATAGGCTTTTATATTCCAAAAATAAAGACGAAAAACTCCCTATGGCTTCAACAACAAAGGTTATGACCGCCGTTTTAGCTTTGGAAAAAGGAAGCTTAAATGACATTGTTGAAATAAAAAAGGAATATACAGGAATTGAGGGAACAAGTATATATTTAAAGGAAGGGGAAAAATTAACCCTTGAAGATTTACTACACGGAATGATGCTTGTATCCGGTAATGATGCAGCAGTTGCGGTGGCTTATCATATTGGAGGTTCAATAGAAGGATTTGCCAAAATGATGAATGAAAAAGCAAAGGAACTTGGAATGAAAAATACAAACTTTAAAAATCCAAACGGACTTCCTGACGATGAACATTATACTACCGCTTATGATTTTGCACTTCTTGCATCATATGCCATGAAAAATGAAAATTTCGTAAAAATAATAAATGATAAAAAGTGGAGTATGTCATATGAGGGAAAAGAGAACGGTAGAGTAATATATAACAGAAATAAACTTTTAAATAGTTTTGATGGTTCAAATGGTGTAAAGACAGGATATACAAAAAAGGCAGGGAAGTGTTTTGTTTTTGCTGCCAAGAGAAATGATATGCAGGTTGTGGGGGTAGTATTAAAAAGTGCAGATCATTACACAGACAGTAAAAATTTACTTGATATGTCTTTTAGTAATTATAAAATGGAAAAAATTATCGAAAAAGGTGAATACATAAAAACTCTGCCTCTTAAAAACAGCAAAAAAGGTATTACAAAACTTACTGCAGAAAATGATATATATTTTCCTTTAAAAGATGGAGAAGAGTACAAAGTTGATTATAAGAAAGTGTATAACTCAGGAAGTGATAATTACATATTAAATTACAGCATTACTGTTAATAATGAAATTTATTCTTACAGCGAACATTTAGCTCATAAAAATGCTAATAAAGGTATATTTTACAAATTTACAAATATTTTTAAGAATTTTGTTGGGCTTTAATATATTAATTTGCATTATTTTGTCTTAAAATATATAATATACGAAATAAAACTTATAAATAAAGAGGGAATAAAATGTATAACGAAAATTATATAGATTTTGCAAAAGGTAAAAATTTTTTACGTGCATCTTCTGCTATATTTATATTTGCATGTATTCAAAATGTGCTTACAGGGCTTTTTATGTTATTTGGATATATAACAATGATTTTTGATATTGTATATCAAAATGAAGCTATAATATACTGCCTTGCCGGTATATTCTTTTTAGTAATAGGTATAATAGAAGGATACTGTGCATATTTGGGCTTTAAAAATGCAAAAGTAACTGATGAAGAGGTTATGTCAAAATGTAAATTTTGGGCTATAATAAGCCTTATCTGCATAATTTTAGATACATTTGTTTCTCTTTTAATTTTGGAAAGAATATATACTACTGCAATACTCATTGCAGCCCCTATTATTTTTATAAAAGGTGCAAATAAAAACATACATACAAAAAAAATGTATCAAGAAAATATTTTTGTAAACCCTTATTCTAATGAAAATCAAGTTAATATAAACGAAACAAATCAATCTGAAAATAATGAAAATAATAAAATTTTATAAAGGTGTTGTTTATATTGTATTTATGAAGTATACTGTATTAAAGAAAGAGAGGTAACAAAATGGAAAATAATGCAAAAGGTGCTTCACTTATAAAAGTATCAAGTATAATAATGATAATTCTTTCAGCATTTTCTTTTATATTTGCTTTACTAGGGCTTTTTGGGATAATTGCTCTTGATTTTTTAACAATAATACTTATTATTTGGACTTTTATTTATCCTGCTGTTATGATGGCAACGGCAGTTACAGGACTTGTACATAATAAGAGTACTGATAAAAAAATTATGGATTCATGTTTTAAATGGGGAATCGCTTTAATAATAATTATGATTTTAGATTATATAATAGGATTTTTCTTAAATGGTCTATATGGCGTTTCTATTATATCTTTAATTAGATTTATATTTCCTATTTTATATTTAGTTGGTGTAAACCAAAATAAAAAATCAATAGATTCTAATGATTTTAATAACTAAAAAAAAAAAACGGTCAATTGACCGTTTTTTTTTTTGATTTGTTTTATTAAATATTTTTAAAGTTTAGATTATTTTAATTTAAAAAATAAACATTATTGATATAAATTATTTCAAATGATAGTTTAGTTATTATGTATAAAAAGGAGGGTAAAAATATGAATATTAACGCTAGGGGAAAAAGATATCTTAAAGGGGCTGGCATTGTAATGATTATAGTTGCTGCCATAAACTTTATTTATTCACTCCAATATATATTAGATTTTAATATATTTGTTTTATGGGGTATTTGTTATTCTGTTATATATATGGTTACTGGAATATATGGTGTGAAAAATGCAAAGTGTACTGATAAAAAAATAATGAATGTATGTATTATTTTAGCTTCAGCTGTTTTGTTTTTTGTCGTTATGGATAATGTTTTATCTATTTTTTAGTTGGTATTGAAAATACTCCTACGAATATAGGAAGTAAGATTGTTTTTCCTATATTTTATATTATTGGAGCAAATAAAAATAAAAATACAAAAGATATTGATTTTTAAAAATATTTATAAAAATGTTAAATTTAAAAAATGTTTTTATATATTAGACTAAATTGATTGTATATATTTAATTATAATTTAAAATATATATTATTTATTTATAAAATGAGAATTAAATCTTTATATTATTATATAAATAATACATAATAAATATATATATTACTTATTATTTTGTTTAAATAAAAAAAGACTGTATTTACAGTCTTTTTTATTTAATTGGACTAAAGGTAAAAAATATTGTTCCATCTTTTTTTTCTTCTAAGGAATATATTGCTTTTTCATCTTTATATTCGCTTTTAAAGTTTCCTATTCCATTTTTTTCATAATCATACTCAGTGTATAAAAGATTATCCCACATTTTTGATTCTTCTTCAAAGGTATAATTATCTAGTCCCCATATACTTGCATATACGATACTAATATACGTATCAAACTTATAATATGCACTATCTTGAGCTTCCTTTGAACCCTTTAACCAATTGTAGGAGATAACAATTTTTTCTATTTTTTTACCATTTTCAGAGGTATATATTTGATACGAAAAATTTGTATTATTATTTACTTCTTCATAATATCCTTTTTCTTCGTTAAACTTAAAATCTCCTAATTTTCCTATGTCATATTCATCAATATACTCATTATAATAGTTATTCATATAATACTTTTGTAAATCAATGAAAGAATTAGGGGAAATTTTAAAATACTCATCAGATGATATCCCATTTTCAATATATGATTTATATCCTTTTTCATAAGAAGAAAAGAATAGTGTTACTGCAACGCCTATAGCTGTAAATAAAAAGATAAACGCAATTAATAAAATTTTTAAATTTTTCTTGTTTTCTTTTTTTATTTTTTCCATTTCTTCAACTGATTTAAAAATATATGGATTACTAAAATCGTTATAACTTGGCTTTATTTCATCTATATTTTTTTCTGTTTTGGTATCATGAGTATTATCTTCAACTATATTATCTTTTTTAATATTAAATTCGCCCTGTTCCTTTTCACTATGCTTTATAGGGGTATGATTTTTTAATAAGTTTTCATTACCATTTATGTTTTCTTTATTTGTATTTTCTTCTAAATTTTCTTCTTTATTTACAACAAATTCGCCTTGTTCTTCTGTTATCTCAGGTTCTTCTTTATTCGTTTCTTTATTTATAATGAATTCGCCTTTTTCATTATTTAAATAAAAGTTATTATTGTTGTCTTCTCCCATACTTTCCTCCTCATTTTATAAAACAATTTACTTATATTTAAATTATATCATATAAAAATTTAAATTAATAAAACAAATAAAATAGCAGAATGTATATATTTTAAATATTTTAGTAAAAATTTATTATATAAACCCCAATTTAATAATAAAGAGAAAAATATGAGAGAGAAAATATTTAAAATAGTTTATAAGCCTACAGATGAATATTATATTCAAAGTAAAATGTACGATTTATTTATTTGTTTAGTAATAATACTTTCAATGATACCGTTATGTTTTAAAACAAATAATAAAGTTTTTTATGTTATTGATATCATTTGTTTTATTGTATTTTTTATAGATTATGTTTTAAGGTTTATAACTGCAGATTATAAGCTTGAAAAAGGTAAATTATCGTTTATACTTTATCCTTTTACATTTTTGGCAATAATTGATTTGATTTCAATGCTTCCTGTACTGTACTTATTAAATGATTCGTTAAAGATGTTTAGGTTGTTTAGAATATTTAAAACTTGTACTTTGCTTAGAAGTTTTAGATATTCAAAAAATATAAAAATCGTATTTAATGCAGTAAAAAAAGAAAAAGATATATTAACTTCTATTTTATTTTTTGCCTTTGGATATATATTGTTTTCTGCTTTTTTTATGTTTAACGTTGAACCGGGTACTTTTGATAATTTTTTTGAAGCAATATATTGGGCAACTTCTGCTCTTACAACAATAGGTTATGGAGATATTTATCCTGTTACTTTTTTAGGAAGAATTGTAAGTATTATTTCTTCGTTTTTCGGTATTGCAATAATAGCCTTGCCGTCAGGAATTATAACGGCAGCATTCATTAATGAATTTATGCACCAAAAGGGAAGTGATGAGTAATTTAACTTTTTTAAAATAATAAGCATTTTGATTTTATTTATCTTTTATGTTATATTAAAATTAATAACTGGTTATAACGGGTTATAATGAGAGGTGAACATTATGAATAACATTATAGATAGAAATGATCCCAAACCTTTGTATCTTCAACTTGAAGAATTAATAAGAGGGAATATTGAAAAAGGAATATGGAAAGTAAATACAAAAGTTCCGTCAGAAGCAGAACTTATGAAAGAATATGATTTAAGTAGAATTACCGTAAGAAATGCCTGTAATCACCTTGTCAAAGAAGGTGTTTTATATAGGGTTACGGGGAAAGGTACTTTTGTTGCAAACCCAAAAATAATGACTACATCTCTTGCATACATGGGTTTTAGAGAACAGCTTGAACGAATGGGGTATAAGACAACAACAAAACTACTAAACAAAGAAATAATAAAAGCGGGAATAAACATTGCATCTCACCTAGGAATAAAAGAAAATGATGACGTTATATTTATAAAAAGGCTTCGTCTTGCCGAAGGTGAACCTATAAGTCTTCACTATTCATATTTGCCTTATAATAAATTTAAAGAAATATGGGAATGTGATGAACTGGAAAGTAAACAGCTTTGTGTTTTAATAGAAGAAAAGTACGAAATAAAACCAAATAAAGTTTTGGAAACATTGGAATCAATGACCTCTACCGAAGATGTAAGCGCAATTTTTGAAACAGGAAGCGGATATCCTCTTTTAATTCTTGAAGATGTAATGTATGATGCCTTTAAAAAGCCTTATGAATACTCAAAAGTAATATTCAGAGGCGATAAGGTTAAACTTAGATATGAATTTTTATAAGGAGTGTACTGATGAAAAGTGATTTTAAACTTGATTATAAAAAGGAATATAAAGATTTATATATGCCAAAGAAAACTCCAAGTATTATAGAAGTTCCAAAAATGAATTTTATAATGGTAAAAGGTAAGGGTAATCCAAACACTTCAATAGAATATAAAAATGCAATGGAAATTCTTTATGGTCTTTCTTTTACTATAAAGATGAGTAAAATGAGCAAGGATCCTTCAGATAAGATAGATGGGTATTTTGAATATGTCGTTCCACCTCTTGAAGGTTTTTGGTGGGTTGAAGATGAGTATTTTGACGGATTAAATATAACGAATAAAGATGATTTATGCTGGTATTCAATGATACGACAACCTGAATTTGTTACAAAAGAAGTTTTCGAAAGAGCTAAGGAAAAATTTAAGAAAAAGAATAATGATGTTGATTTTTCGAATACATTTTTTAAGGAAATAGAAGAAGGCTTATGTGTTCAAATTATGCATATGGGTTCTTATGATGACGAAAAATTTTCAATTGAGAAAATGAATTCTTTTATTGAAAAAGAAGGGTATAAAAACGATTTTTCAAAAGAAAGATTGCACCATGAAATATATTTATCTGACCCAAGAAGAGTAAAGAATATAAATAATTTAAAAACGGTAATTCGCCATCCAATAAAGAAATAAAACGTCCCAAAAAGCGGACGTTTTTTTAATAAAAAATAAAGAAAATATTAATAATTTTATAATTTGTTAGTATATAATATTCCTTTTATTTTGTTTAATTTTGTGATATTATAAAAGGGAATGAAAATAAGGTAGGAATTATATGAAAAAGAAGATATTAACTTTTTTTATGACATTATTAATATTAATAACAAACCTTTCTACTCCGGTATTTGGGTTTAATTCCTATGAGGAATATTATAATACAACATATCTATATAGTTTAAAAATTCCTAAAGATGTAAAAAACGTTGTAATGGATAGTAATTTGTCTGTTGTAACCATACCTTATGAGGATCAGATTAGACTTGAAATTCACGTCGAAAAAGTTGAAGATTTTATAGGTGAAGATGTACTTGAAAAAAATAACATCAAAGATCCTGATAAGATTAATATAAAAAGTGATATTTTAGAAAATACATATGGCAATGATTCATATATGCAGCAAAATGCAGTTAACATTGCAAAGAAGTTTACATCTTCTCCAACAGTAACAAAAGTTGAAAATTGCAAAATAGACAGAAGAAACGGATATAAGATATACTATAATTCTGAACTTACCGGTGCTGATGGTGAAGCTTTAACGGGACATGGAATGATTATGTTTACCATTGACCATGGCGACGTATATTACTTTGTTTTTACCGATAATTCTTTGAGAGAAGAAAATATAGATGATTATGACTTTTTTGATAAAGCGATAAATTCAATAAATCTTGAAGACTTTGATTACACACCTTTTATTTTAATAGGTATTTTATGTGCTATTTTGTATGTTCTTTTAATGACATTATATTTAAAAGCCGAAAGAAGAGCAGAACAAAGAAAAGAACGTAGAAGAAGAGAAAAGGAACTTAAAAAGAAAAGGGCTCTTGGGTTGGAACCTATAAGCCATGATGACGATTATGAATATTATGACGAAATTGTTATTGAAGAAGCTGGTGAAGAGGAAGAAGTTGACGGAGAGAATGTATTTACAGTAGAACAAATCATGAAATTATATCCAAGCTTAAAGGATATCAAAATTGTACCAAAAGAAAATGGTACGGCAGATATTGTTACTAGTGGTGAATTAAACGGAAACATTATTGATTATAAAGAAATTGAAGAAGATTTAGATAATAAGATAAAATCTTCCAGTGAAGGAAATAAGAAAGAAGAAAGAGAAAATGTCAATATCGGTAATGTAGCCGCAATGACGAGAATTAAAGACGAAAACGAATTTTACGAATTTGAAAATGAAAACGACGTAAGAGAAGAAATCGGCTTTGAACTTGTAAATAATTCAGAAAAACATATAAGCAAAACGACAGTAACTACTCAAGATTATGATAATGATGAAGAAAGCTTTGTGTTTGAAGATGTTGATGAAGAATTATATGAAGCAAAGAGGGATAAAAATCTAAACTTAGCTTTTGAACAGTCAAGCAAAAACGAAGCTTTTAATGTTGAAGAGTTTGGAGAAGATATTGAAGATATTACAGATGAAAATACTTCTATAAATGAAGAAGAAATTTTTGAAGATATTTTTGATAATGATAATACTGAAAATATTGACAATACCGATGAAGCTTTGGATGATGTTATTTTAGATGATGTATCAAAAGAAGAAATAGAGTCTGTTTATGATGAAATAAATAATGAAAATGAGTTTGAAGAAACCATTAAAGAAATTACAGAAGAAACAGATGAGGATATTGCAGATATTAACGAAGAAGATGTTTTAAACAGCGAAGAAGAAAATCAATATGAAAATGAAGATATATCTCAAGAAGTTGATAGTGAAACAAAAGATGTCCTTGATGAGGATTTAGAAGAAACACAAGAAAGTGATTTAACAAAAGAAGATATATCAAAAGAAGAAAATTCTGATGATTTAAAACATGATGAACAAGACACTACTTTAGAAAATGAGGATAATAATGAAACTTCTTATGAAGAGGAAAATCCTTTAATCGATGAACAAGATGATCAAAAATTGAATACTGAAGATACTGAAACTTTAAATGAAAGCGTTCAAGATGATACTTTAGAAGAAACTTCTGATGAACAGTTAGAAGAAAATAAAGAAACTGAAATAGTAGAGGAAATTGAATCAGAAGAATCTAATGAAGAAGTTTTTAAAGAAAATGACAAAGAACAAGAAGACTTGAAAGATGACATCGAAGAAACTAAAGAAGAAAATGAAGATGTTGAAACACAGAAAAATGAAGCTTCAGATGATGAAGTATCAAGTGAAGAAGTTGTAAATACGTCAGATGAAGAAACTTCTGATGTAGAAGAAGAGCTTGAAGAATCAGATAAAAATATAGATTCAGATGAAGAAGTATCAAGTGAAGGAATTGAAAATACATTAGATGATGAAAGTTACGAAGAAGAGCTTGAAGAATCAGATGAAAATATAGTTTCAGATGAAGAAGAAATATCAAGTGAAGAAGTAGAAAATACATCAGATGATGAAAGCACTAATGAAGTAGAACAGCTTGAAGAAGAAAAACAGCAAGTTATTGATGACAAAGAAAATGTTATTTCAGACAGTGAAGAAAGTTCAAATGATGAAACTTCAAGGGAAACATATGAAGAAGAGGAAGAAGAAGTTTCAAGTACTGATAATATAGATTCTTCAGTGGAAGAAGATATTGAAGATATTCAAGATGAACAATCTGAAAATGAGGTTGATAGTAATAATGAAGAAGATATTACTGAATATATCGAAGAAAAAGAAAATATAGACGATATTGATATCTCCAAAGATGAGGGTAATGAAAAAGCAGATAATGAAGAGGATACTATCAGTAAATCACATAAGAATGAAAAATAATAACTTGTTATAAAAAGCACGGCTTATTGTCGTGTTTTTTTATTTAATACTATTAATTTATAATTTTTTGTAGTAAAATATATTTGAATTGTTTTTAAGGGGGTAAATATGGCTACAAGTAAAGCTTGTCTAGAGTGTGCAAGAAAGAGATACACAAAATATGCAAATGAGCATATACCTGAAGAAAAAAGAGAAAAATATTTTGAAGAAGTTACAAAGGCAGTGCATGCAGCTTCTTATCAAGAATTGGAATCGGCTTGGGAAAGAGTAACGAGAAAATTTATGAAAACAGATGATATTCATAAAGAATCAAGAGAAAAATTCCAAAAATGTATTTTAGATATGAAAGATGATATCGAAAGTATGTTAAACGAAAGTGATGATGTTATCAATGACGCCATTAAATTTGCCATCGCAGGTAATGTTATTGATTTTGCCACAATGCCGAATTTAACACTTGATGATTTAAAAAGCATTATTAACGATGTAAAAAAATATAAGTTCGATGAAGAACTTTATGAAATTTTTACAAAAGATTTGGAAAATGCAAAGGAAATAGTTATTCTTCTTGATAACGTTGGAGAAGTTGTTTTGGATGCTCTTTTATGTAAGAAATTAAAAGAAGTTTATCCTGATAAACATATTACTGTTGTTCCTGCATCTTATCCTATTTCAAGTGATGCTACACCTAAAGAAGCATACGAAGCCGGAATGGCAGATTATGCGGATATAGTTCCAAACGGGAATGATATTGTAGGTACATATTTACCTAAATGTTCAAAAGAGTGTATTGAAGTACTTGATAAAGCTGACATAATAATTTCAAAAGGTATGGCAAACTTTGAAGTTATGTCGGGAAGTAAGTATAATGTATATTACTTTTTCTTGTGTAAATGCAGATTTTATTGTCAAGCTCTTGACGCTGAATTGATGCAAGAGATGTTTATAAGTGACAGACACTCAAACGTTAAAGACAGAATGAAAAAAACATGGAAGGAATTGGGAAGAATATAATGAATAAAAGAAAACAAGTTGCAAATGAATTAGTTGAATTAATGGAAAAAGTTGATGACAAACAAGTTGAAGAATTTAAAACAATAATTGAAAATTCTAACAGAATTTTTACAGCAGGAATGGGCAGAAGCGGTTTTATGATGAGAGGTTTTGCCATGAGACTTATGCATATGGGATATAAAACATATGTTGTAGGTGAAACAACAACACCTGCTATTTTAGAAGGCGATTTACTTGTTTTAGGTTCAGGTTCAGGTAAAACATCAAGCCTTGTTGCAATGGCAAAAAAAGCAAAAGAAATGGGAGCTAAAATTGCTCTTATTTCTTCAAATGATAAAGAAGGTATTGCAGAAGTTGCAGACTGTATCGTAAAAGTTGAAACACAAGCAAAAGATAAATCAGACAGCGGAAAATCAATACAACCAATGGGAACACTTTTTGAACAAGGTTTATTATTGATTTGTGATTCTGTTATTTTAGATTTAATGGAAGATATTGATACAGACGGAGCTGAAATGTATAAAAACCACGCTAACTTAGAATGATTTATAAGCTGTATTTAAAACGTCTCTATAATTTAGAGGCGTTTTTTTATATCTTTATTAAAACAAGTCAATAATAAAAAGTAAAATATTTATTAAATTTATACTTAATAATAATATTTAAAAAGTAAATATGATATAATAACAAAAAGGAGAAGAAAGATGAACATTACAAACGAAAACATGATTTTAATTTGGCTTATACTTTTGGTTGCCTTTACCGTAGTTGAACTTGCTACAACTCAGCTTGTTTCTATTTGGTTTGCTGGAGGAAGTCTTGTTGCACTTATTTTAAATTTCAGCGGATTTCAAATTGTAACACAAGTTATAGTGTTTTTTATTGTTTCGGTTGTTTTACTGCTTATCACTTATCCTCTATATCATAAATATATAAAAAAGGATATAGTTCATTTAAACGCAAACAGTTTAATTGGAGAAAATGGAGTTGTGATAGTTGAAATAAATAATATGGATGCAGTAGGACAGGTAAAGATAAAAGGACAAGTTTGGTCAGCGAAAAGTTTAAATGGTGAAATAATAAAAGAAAACAAAGAGGTTAAAGTCGAAAAAATAGAAGGTGTACATCTTATTGTAAAGAACATAGACTAAAGGAGGGATAAAAATGTTTGGTTTTATATTATTTGTACTACTTATTATTCTGCTTATGGCGCTTCTTATTGCAAACGTCAAAATCGTTGCTCAGTCTTATGCTTATGTTATTGAAAGACTTGGTTCATATTATACAACATGGCAAACGGGACTTCATATTAAAATACCTTTTATCGAGGTTATTGCAAAGAAAGTTTCTTTAAAAGAGCAAGTAATTGACTTCCCGCCACAACCGGTTATTACAAAAGATAACGTAACAATGCAGATTGATACTGTTGTTTATTTTCAAATAACAGACCCTAAACTTTATACTTACGGAGTTGAAAGACCTATTCAAGCTATTGAAGTTTTAACTGCAACAACTCTTAGAAATATAATAGGGGAAATGGAACTTGATGAAACATTAACAAGCCGTGACGTTGTAAATTCAAAACTTAGAGTTATTCTTGATGAAGCAACTGACCCTTGGGGAATTAAAGTAAACAGAGTTGAACTTAAAAACATTTTACCGCCAAGAGAAATACAAGACGCAATGGAAAAACAAATGAAAGCAGAAAGAGAAAGAAGAGAAAGTATTCTTAGAGCGGAAGGTGAAAAGAAAAGTGCAATTCTTATAGCAGAAGGTGAAAAAGAAGCTAAAATTCTTAGTGCAGAGGCTGCAAAAGAAGCTGCAATTTTACAAGCTGAAGCGGAAAAACAAAGTAAAATTAAAATTGCAGAAGGGGACGCTGAAGCTGTTATCAGAATTCAACAAGCAAATGCAGAAGGTATCAGAATGATTAACGAAGCAAAAGCAACAAAAGAATATCTTGCTTTAAAATCAATGGATACATTCAGCGAAGTTTCAAAAGGAAGAGCAACAAAGATTATTGTTCCTTCAGAAATTCAAAACTTATCAGGTCTTCTTGCATCACTTAAAGAAACAGTAGACGATGAAAACATTGATAAAAAATAAATAAAATAAGGTGATATGAATGGGAAAAAAAGTTCTTGTAATTAACGGTCCAAATTTGAACATGCTTGGAAGAAGAGAAAAGGATTTTTATGGGAGTGAAAATTATGAGTATCTTTGTGGTATTATAAATAAAAAAGCGAAAGAGCTTGGATATAATGTTGAAATATATCAATCAAACAGTGAAGGAAGCATAATAACAAAAATTCAGCAAGCACTTGATGAGTTTGATGATATAATAATTAATCCTGCAGCTTATACTCATACATCAGTGGGAATACTTGATGCACTTAAAATGTTTAAAGGCAAAATAATTGAAGTCCATATAAGTGATATAAGTGAAAGAGAAGAGTTCAGAAAGCTTTCATATGTATCTTATGTGGCAACTGACAGAGTAATAGGAAAAGGCCTTAACGGTTATCTTATTGCTATGGATTTACTATAATTTATGAAAACAGTGCAAGTGCACTGTTTTTTTTGCAAAAAAAATCAAAAAATGTAAAAAAATTGCAACTTTTGTGAAAAAAGCATATTGTAGAGGTGAAGAAAAAGTGTTATAATGGTGGCTCATTAGTATTTATAAATTTTAGGGAGGAACATAATGTTCGAAAAAATATTTAAACTAACCGATAAGGGAACAAATGTTAAAACCGAACTTATTGCAGGTTTAACGACTTTTCTTACTATGGCTTATATTTTAGGTGTTAACCCTGGAATGCTTGCAGAAACGGGAATGAATTTTCAATCTGTATTCTTAGCAACTGCTATCTCTTCCGGTATTGCAAGTATAATTATGGGGTTACTTGCAAATTATCCTATAGGTTTAGCACCGGGGATGGGTGTAAATGCTTTCTTTACATACACGGCTTGTTTGACTTTTGGATATTCTTGGCAAGAAGCTTTGGCTGCTGTTTTGATTTCAGGTATAATTTTCTTGATTATTTCTGTTACAGGAATAAGAAAAGCAATTATAAATTCTATTCCTAAAAATATGAAATTGGCTATTGGTGCAGGTATTGGATTTTTTATTGCTTTTATAGGTTTTAAAAATGCAGGTATAATAGTTTCTGATCCATCTACATATATTGCATTTGGTGATTTAACAAATCCTACCGTACTTCTTGCTTGTTTTGGTTTAATCATAACCGTTGCTTTGCTTTGTAAAGGCGTTAATGCGGCTGTATTTTACGGAATGATTATTACGGCAGTTGTAGGCGTTGTTGCCGGCATATTCGGTGTGAGCGGAATGCCGTCATTACCTCAAGGTATTGTTTCTTTTGATTTTGCAATGCCAACATTTGGTGGATGTTTTGATGGCTTATCTACTTTGTTTACCAAACCGTCATTTATAATGATTATTTTTACATTTTTATTCATTGACTTTTTTGATACGGCAGGTACGTTGGTTGCGGTTGGGAATAAAATTGGTTTGGTTGATGAAAACGGAGAAATGGAAAATGTTGAAAAAGCATTATTATCTGATGCAATCGGTACATGCGTCGGAGCCGTTTTAGGAACATCTACGGTTACATCATTTGTTGAATCCGGTTCAGGTGTTGCCGCAGGAGGAAGAACGGGTTTAACTGCTTGTACAACAGGTGTATTGTTCTTTTTATCCGTTTTGTTTATGCCACTTTTAAGCGTTGTTAATTCAATTCAAGTTGGAGAATTGTTTTTATCTCCAATAACAAGCGCACCTCTTATTATTGTTGGTGTTTTAATGGCTCAACAATTAAAAGAAATTGAATGGGAAGATATTGCAACTGCTGTTGCTGCATTCTTAACAATTATTACAATGGTTCTTTCTTACTCAATTTCAAATGGTATCGCTGTTGGTTTCCTTTTCTATGCAATATCTAAAGTATTTACAGGTAAAGCAAAAGAAATCAATGCAATTACATGGGTATTACTTGTTATATTTGTAATTTATCTTGCAATACTATAAGGATAATATATAAAAGACAGATACATTGTATCTGTCTTTTTTTATTAAATATAAAAATTATATTTCAGGTAGGATTAGAAAATCTTATAAATTAATTATATTTATATAAAGAAATGAACATATACATTCTTATTTTTAAAAGATTATAATTAATATAGCTAATAAATGATTCAATTATAATATATTAGATTATATAAGGTTTATATTAATATTTTTATTTTAAGCAGGTTATGCCTGCTTTTTTTATATTTTTAATATGTACTTTTATTCTTTTTTTCCAAATTTCTACATTCCGATTTTGATAATATCTTGTAGGTGAAAATAATATTGAGAGGTATAAAAATGAACTTTGAAATAACAATAAGAAACAATATTCTAATTGTTTCCATTTTGGGAGATTTAGACGATCATGTAACAAATGATATAAGAGAAAATATTGATTATGTATTATGCAAAAAAGAAATAAACCACCTTATTTTTGATTTAAGCAAAGTTACATTTATGGACTCTGCAGGTATAGGGTTATTTATGGGTAGATTTAGACAAATAAAGAAGAGAAATGGAGAATGCGGTATTGTTACAAGAGATGAACAGATAATAAGAATACTTAGAATGTCGGGAATACTTTCAATTTTCGATTTATTTAAAACTTTACAGGAAGGAATAAACAAATATGAAAACAGGTAAAAACATAGAAAACTACTTAAATGTTCAGTTTAAAAGCATATCAGAAAACGAATCGTTGGCAAGGCTTATTATTTCAAGCTTTATTCTAGCTCTAAATCCATCAATGGAAGAATTAAACGATATAAAAACAAGTGTTTCAGAGGCTGTTACAAATTCTATAATACATGGTTATAACAATAAATCAGATAACCTTATAACAATGGAAGCATATATAAAAGAAAATGAAGTAACAATAAAAATAATAGATAAAGGAATTGGGATAGAGGATATTAAAAAGGCAAAAGAACCTCTTTACACTTCAAAACCGGAGCTTGAAAGGTCAGGGCTTGGATTTACTATTATGGAAAGCTTTATGGATACACTTGAAATAGAATCTAGATATGGAGAAGGTACAAGTTTAATTATGAGCAAAAAAATATCTTCAAAGGATACATATCAAAATGAGTAACGAGTCTGTAAAAATAGATTATTTTTCAGATGAAGTAAAAGAACTTATAATAAATGCACAACAAGGTGATAAAAACGCTTTAGAAGAACTTACCATAATAAACACCCCGCTTATTAATTCAATATTAAAAAGATATTTATCTTATAACGTACAATATGAAGACTTGTTTCAAATAGGAGCAATAGGGCTAATTAAAGCAATAAAGAAATTTGATTTTTCCTTTTGTACAAAGTTTTCTACTTATGCGGTGTATGTAATAAACGGAGAATATAAAAGGTATTTTAGAGATGAAGGAATAATAAAAGTAGCAAGGAATTTAAAAACAATATATCTTAAATCAAGAAAAATAAGAGAAGAATATATAAAATTAAATGGTGAAGAACCTGATGTAAATTATTTAAGTGAAAAAATAGGTGTATCAAAAGAAGATTTAATTATGGCTTTTGAAGCTTGCAGACAGCCTGAATCACTTAATAAAGAACTGACAAACAAAGATAAAACAAAAGTCTTACTTATGGATAAAATTAAAGATGAAAAAGATAATAATGAAATGATTATAGAAAGGCTTGATCTTAAAAACGCAATAATGAGTTTAAATAAAAGAGACAGGCAGATAATTGTTTTAAGGTATTTTAAAAATAAAACACAAACACAAATTGCAGAAATTTTGGGACTTTCTCAAGTTCAGGTATCTAGACTAGAAAAGAAAATAATAGAAAATATGAAAAAAACTTTTGAAAATTAAATTTTTGAAAGTTTTTCTTTTTTTGGGTAAAAATATAAATAAATTTATTTTTGGGAGAAAGATATGGAAACCAACGAAAAAAATATAAAACAATATAAAAAAATAGTTAAGGAAAACAAACCAAAGCCTAAGAAAAGTCATTTAATAATGTCATTTTTAGTAGGAGGATTTATTTGTATTATAGGACAAATAATAAATGATTTTTTTTCTATGAAAGGATTTTCTATGACTGAAGCATCAAATATGACATCTATTGTACTTGTATTTATCGGTTCTTTTTTAACCGGTATAGGTGTTTACGATAATATAGGGAAAAAAGCCGGAGCAGGTTCTATAGTTCCAATAACAGGCTTTGCAAACAGTGTTGTATCTTGTGCCATGGAATACAGCAAAGAAGGATATATTTTCGGAATGGCAGCAAATATGTTTAAAATTGCAGGTCCTGTTATTGTATTTGGGATTACATCAAGTTCTATCGTAGGGCTTATATATTTTATTTTAACGAGGTAGATAATGAGTAAAAAACTTGGAAAGCAAACTTATAAATTTGATAATTTAATATCAATTTCAGATACCAGAGCCATAGTTGGACCAATGGAAGGAGAAGGTCCATTAAGAAGTTATTTTAATGAAATTATTAAGGATGATTTACTCGGGCAGAATTCTTATGAAAAAGCAGAACATCAAATGTGCCTTAAAAATATTCTTGCACTGATGGAAAAGAACAATTTAAAACAAAGTGATATAGATATCTATATAGGCGGGGATTTATTAAATCAAATTATAACTACAAATCTTACTGCAAGAGATTTAAAAATTCCTTACTGGGGTATTTATAACGCATGTTCTACTTTTGTAGAGGCTCTTCAGACAGCTTCAACGCTTTTAGACGGCGACTTTATAGATACTGCTATAATAAGTGCTACAAGTCATTTTTCAACGGCAGAGAGACAGTATAGATACCCTTTGGAACTTGGGACTCAGTCTCCGCCCACTGCTCAAAGAACAGTTACGGGGAGCGGTTGTGTACTGTTAAATAAAAATGTAACAAATAAACCAATAATAACACATATGACAATAGGAAAAGTTATGGATTTTGAACAAAATGATCCAAATGATATGGGAAGCGCAATGGCTATTGCCGCTTGTGATACAATTATTACTCATTTAGAAGATATAGACAAATCACCACAAGATTACGACTTAATAATTACAGGTGATTTGGGTATTGTGGGATACAATATCGCCAAGGACTTTTTAAGAAAAAAAGGAGTAAATATAGAAAATATATACAAAGACTGCGGAATGCTTATATACGACACAAAGAATCAAGATGTTGTAAGCGGAGGAAGCGGTGCAGGATGCAGTGCAAGCGTATTTTGTTCTTTTCTATACGATAAACTTTTAAAAAAAGAGTTAAACAATATTTTGCTTGTGGCAACAGGTGCTCTTTTAAGTCCTGTCTCTACGGGACAAAAGGAAAATATTCCTTGCATTGCACATGCAGTATCTATTGAAAATAAATATTAAAGGAGTTTTTATGGAATATTTAAACGTATTTATAACAGGTGGGATACTTTGTCTTATAGCACAAATTATAATGGATAATACAAAGCTTGTTTCCGGACAGATCCTTGTAATATATATAGTTATGGGGATTATTTTAACGGCTATTGGATTATATGAACCCATAGTACAATTTGGAAAGGCAGGAGCGACAGTTCCTTTAACAGGTTTTGGTTATTCTCTGGTAAAAGGAACCATTCTTCAGGTAAAACAAGACGGAATTATTGGAATATTAACAGGTCCTCTTACGGCTACGGCAGGAGGGATTACCGCAGCAATAATTTTTGGATATTTTTTTGCGTTTATTTTTTCTCCAAAAACAAAAAAATAAAAATCTTTTATTAACTTTACAAGTATTTTTTTTAAGTGCTGACATAAAATTTTAAAGAGGAAACAGGTGATAAAATGATATATAAATTTGAAAAATTTATAGTAAGTTTAATTGTTGTTTTAAGTATTTTATGTATTGGGCTTAATATTTTGGATAAAAACGAAATAATATCTACTGTAAGCAGTACTTCAAATGAACAGACAAAACTGGTAAATTCCAGTAATTATTTACAAGCAGGCGTAATAAAAATGTCTTTTAGTGAAAGTGACGGAGTAAAAATACTTGTAAACGGAGAAGAAGATTTTAATTATACTTTAAAGAATAATATAATGACTCTTGCCGTAAGCGATAAAGATGTTGTGGAAGTGGATCTTAGAAACTTTAAAGAAGATAAATTAAGTGTACTTGTATTAAAGGTTTCTGATAATATAAAATCTCCAATGGTTAATGAAAAGTACGAATTTAACAAAGGTATAAACAAACTTTTTAGCGTTAAAATATAATTAAATACTTGTTAAAATTAAAAAGATATTATATAATATTTTATAAGTATTTATCAGAATTTGAGGTTTACTAATGAGTAAAATAATAAATATAGCAATTGATGGACCTGCTGGATCAGGTAAAAGTACAATAGCAAAAATAATCGCAAAAAAACTTAATATTACTTATCTTGATACAGGTTCTATGTATAGAGCTTTTACTTATTATGCACTTGAAAACAATGTTGAAAGTGATGATAAGGAAAATATTATAAAACTTCTTGAAAACATTGATCTTGTACTTGATAAAGATGAAATTTTTGTAAACGGCAAAAACGTAACAAAAGAAATAAGATTTGAAAATATAGATAAAAACGTTTCTAAATACGCTGCAATAAAAGAAGTAAGAGAAAGAATGGTAAATATTCAAAGAGATATCTCAAAAGGCAAAAGCGTTATAATGGACGGAAGAGATATTGGAAGCGTTGTTCTTCCAAATGCAGAATTTAAGTTTTATATGGATGCATCAGCAGAAGAAAGAGCAAAAAGAAGATACCTTCAAAATATTGAAAGAGGAAAAGAAGTTCCATATGATGATATTTTAGAAGATATACGATTAAGAGATGAAAACGACAAAAACAGAGAAGTTGACCCTCTTGTTGTTTGTGAAGATGCAACAGTAATTGATACATCAGATATGACAATAGATGAAGTAGTTGATTTTATAATAAATAAAGTAAACGGTTAGTAGGTAGTGTATGTTATATGATTTTTTAAGACCAATAATAAAGGTTTTATGTAAAATTTTATATAAAGTTAAAGTAACAGGACTTGAAAATCTTCCTAATAAGGATGTTGCATATATCATTTCAGGCAACCATATTCATATTTGGGATCCTGTTTTTTTAGCTGTTCAAATTAAAGGAAGACATCTGCATTTTATGGCTAAGGATGTCTTATTTAAATCTAAATTTTTAAATTGGTTTTTACATAAAGTATATGCAATACCTGTAAAAAGAGAAGATAATGATATTGTTGCAATAAAAAGTGCAATAAAAGTTTTAAAGAATAAAGAAGTTTTGGGGCTTTTCCCTGAAGGAACAAGAAATAAAACAGATAAGCCAATGCTTGAACCAAAAGGCGGACTTGTTCTTTTGGCAACAAGAATGAAAGTTCCAGTTGTTCCCGTTGGAATAAGAGGTGAATATAAGTTCAGAAAACCTCTTATAATTAATTACGGAAAGCCTATATATTTAGACAAATATTACGGTAAAAAACTTACAAGTGAAGATTTTGTAGAAATATGCAAAAAAGAAATTTATCCTGAAATTATAAGATTAAAGGAAATGTAAAATGAGTATAATAAAAGCAAAAAGTGCAGGTTACTGCTTCGGTGTAAATAAAGCTGTTGAAACGGCTTATGAAGCAAGTAAAAACAAGAATGAAAAAGTTTATACCCTTGGACCTTTAATACATAATGCATTTGTTACAAATGAATTAAAGGAAAAAGGTGTAGATATAATTGAAGACCTTGACAGTATAGAAAGCGGAACGGTTATAATTCGTTCTCACGGCGTTGGAAAAGATGTATATGATAAGATTAAGGAAAAAAATCTAAAACTTATTGATGCAACTTGTCCTTATGTAAAATCTATTCAAAATAAGGTTGAAAAATATCATAATAAAGGGTATACTATAATAATTGTAGGAGATAAAAATCATCCCGAAGTTATAGGGGTTAACGGGTGGTGTGAGAACTCTGCTCATGTTATTTTCTCACTAGATGAAGCGAGAGAATTTAAAACAGATAACAGTGTTTGTATTGTTGCCCAAACTACAATTATTAAATCAATCTTTAATGATATAACAGATATTATTAAAGAAAATTGCGCAGATGTGGTAATTTTTAATACAATATGTAACGCCACAAGCGTAAGGCAGGAAGAAGCCAGTAAGATAGCATCAGAAGTTGAAGCTATGGTAGTTGTTGGTGATACTCATAGCTCAAATACAAAGAAATTGGTTGAAATCAGTAAATCAAAATGCAAAAATGTTTTCTTTGTTGAAAAAGCTTCGGACTTGGACGATGCTATAAAGAAATATAAGAATATTGGACTAACGGCTGGAGCATCTACACCAACCCAGTTAATAGAGGAGGTAATTAATACTATGGACAACAACATGGTGGATAGTTTTGAAAAAAACATCGAAGAATCAATGAAAGAAATTAGAGAGGGAGACATCGTTGAAGGCGAAATCGTTGCTGTCGATCACAATGAAGTAACAATGAATATTGGTTACAAATCAGACGGAATTGTTAAAAAAGCTGATTATTTATATGACCTTATGGAAGACTTAACAACAAAAGCCGCTAAAGGTGATAAAGTTAAAGTTATGGTTATGAGAATGAATGACGGTACAGGGAACGTTTCATTATCTAAAATCAAAGTTGATGAACTTAGTGCTTTAGATGAAGCAAAAGATAAATTTGAAGCAAAAGAAACAGTTAGCGCTAAAATTACAAAAGTTGTAAAAGGCGGTTTAATTGTTGACTTAGGATTCATTAAAGCATTCATGCCTGCTTCTTACTATGATACAAAATTCATTAAAGATTTTGATAATTTACTTGGTAAAGAAGTTGAATGCAGAATCGTAGAATTTGATAAAAACAAAAACAAAATTATTGTTTCAAGAAGAATTCTTCTTGAAGAAGCTTACAAAGAAAGAAAAGCTAAAGAAAAAGAAGCTAAAGACGCAGCTATTGCTAATTTAGAAATCGGTAAAGTTGTTGAAGCTCCAATCAAAAACATTACAAACTTTGGTATGTTCATTGATTTAGACGGCGTAGACGGATTTATTCATATTTCTGATATCGCTTGGAAAAGAGTTAACAACATTAATGATTTATACAAAGTTGGCGACAGCGTAAAAGCTATTGTAACCGAACTTGACAAAGAAAGCTACAAAGTTAAATTAAGCGTTAAAGACTTAACAAAAGAACCATGGCAAGAATTTATTGAAAATTATACAGTAGGTCAAACAGTATCTGCTACAATTAAAAACACAACAAGCTTTGGTGCTTTTGCAGAAATTATTCCTGATGTTGAAGGTTTAATTCACATCTCTCAATTATCATACGACAGAGTAAACAAAGTTGAAGATGTTGTTAAAACTGGTGATAAAGTTAATGTTAAAATTATTGAAATTAATAAAGATAAAAGAAAAGTTTCTTTAAGCATTAAAGAAACAATGGATCCACCAAAAAGAAAAATTGAAAGAAACAAAGTTTATCATCAAGAAGATGGTAATGTAACTTTAGGTGATATCTTCGGTGACCTTTTAAAATCTGAATAGTATTAAATTTTCCCTGCACTTTATTTAGTGCGGGGATTTTTATTTAAAGGAGGAAAAAAATGAAAAAATTACAAATTGCCTTGGACGTAAAAAGCTTGGAGGAAAGTATCGAAATTGTAAAAGAATGTGAAGAGTATATTGATATAATTGAATTTGGAACCCCTCTTGCTTATAAATACGGAAGTGAGGGAATAAAAAAATTAAAAGAAACCTTTAAAGATAAAAAGATACTTGCGGATTTTAAGATTATGGATGCAGGTGCATTTGAAACAAAAATAGCTCTTGATGCCGGTGCGGATATAGTAACTGTTCTTGCTGTAAGTGATAATCAAACAATAGAAGATTCTTTAGAAGAAGTAAAAAAAGCAGGGAAAGAACTTCTTGTTGATTTAATTTGCGTAGATAATTTAGAAGAAAGAGTTAAATATTTGGAAAGTATCGGTGTTGATTATATTTGTGTGCATACGGGAACTGATATACAAAAGAAAGGTGCAACCCCTCTTGATGATTTAATAAAAGTTAAAAGCTTAGTAAAAAATACAAAAGTCAGCGTTGCGGGCGGTGTAAAACTTGAAACATTAGAAGAAATAAATGCACAAAATCCCGATGTAATAATAGTTGGCGGAGGACTTGTAAATAGTTCTACACCAAAAGAAACAGCTAAAAAAATGAAAAAAATGATAAAATAATCTATAGAATTATATAAGACAGGGAAAAATTTCCCTGTCTGTTTTTTTATAATTGAAAAGTTTATAAATGTTGTTGTAGAATGTGTATATAAAGAATTGAGGGTAATGTTATGAAAAACAATAGATATAGAATTTTTCTCATATTAAAGCTTCTTTATGAAAAAAGCGATGAAGAAAATCCATTAACAACAAAAGATTTTTTTAGTTATTTAAAAGAACATAATATTAATATAGATAGAAAAACATTTAATGAAGACATATCTTTTTTGTCAGAAGTAATGGGATATGATATAATTTGTGAAAAAGGCAATAAAAATATTTATTTCTTTGGTGAACGACTTTTTGAGCTTCCTGAGCTTGCAATGCTTATAGATGCGGTATCTTCTTCACAGTTTATAAGTAAAAAGAAAAGTAAGATTATCATAAATAAACTTATGATGTTAGTTTCAGAAAATCAAAGAAGACATCTTAATCGAAATATTATTAACACAGGAAAAGTAAAAACAAATAATAACTTAATATATTATATTATTGATTTGATAAATACAGCTATAAATAAAAATAAAAAAATATCTTTTAGATATTATGATTACAATATAAATAAAGATAAAATATTTAAAAATAATGGTGAAGTATATATTCTTAGCCCATACACTTTATATTGGAATCAAGATAAGTATTATCTTGTAGGTTATTCCGATAAAAGAAACGATGTTGTTTCTTTTAGAGTTGATAGGATGGAAATTCCAACAATGCTGGATGATGAAAGAACAAAGTTCCCAGATGGTTTTTCTATTACAGATTATGGGAAAAAGATATTTAGTATGTTTCCGGGGGAAGAAAAAGAAGTTATACTTAAATGTAAGAATGAATTAATGAAATATATAATAGATAAATTTGGGGAAGATGTACCTGTTTTAGAAAAAGGAAAAGAGGATTTTTTAGTTAAAGTTCGTGTTGGACTAAGTCCGACATTTTATGCTTGGATATTTCAATTTGAGGGTGGAATTAAAATTGTCTCACCTCAAAATGTTATTGATGACTTTAATAAAATGTTAAATCAAAATTATATAGGAGAGAACTTCACTAAATAAATATTTAGTGAAGTTATGTAAAATGGAAAGTAAACTTATAAATGAATTTTTAAATACAAATAATATTTCTAAGGCATCAATTAAAGGGTATTTATATGACTTAAATACCTTTGTTTTATTTATGATGAAGAGAAACCATATTAATAATTTAGATAACGAAGCTGATAAAGATTTATTCTTAAACCTTAATAGTATCGACATGTATGCTTATGTTGATTATTTAAAAAAAGAACTTAAAAATTCAGATAAAACTATCGCAAGAAAAATATCTGCAGTTAAAAACTTTTATAAATTTCTTAATAAAAAATATGGTCTAAATAACGAAATAGTTTCGTTCAAATTTAGATATAATAATGATAGTTTAAATAAAGATGTTCTTTCTAATGAGCAGATAAATGATTTAATAGATTACGTAAAAAACATTGAACCGGAAAAGAATCAAATAATAATTTTTCTTATGTTATTTAATGGACTTACGGTTAAAGAAGTTCAAAACATAAAAACTAAAGATATTTTTGATAATAATATCATAATAAACAAAAACAGTGAAAATGAAAGAATTGTTAAAATAAATGACGCTCTCAGAGGCATTTTAAGCCGTTTTTTATTTTCAAACGACCAACTATACCTGTTAAATAGTCCTTCAAATCCAAAAAAACCAATTTCAACAAGAAGAATACAAGAAATTGTTAAAAATGCACTTAAGAGAATAGGAATTGAAGAAAAAGGAATAAGCAGCAATATTTTAAGGAATACTGCAGTAAAAATGTTAAAAGATTATAACAATGCTGGGTTTAATGAAATTAAATCATTCTTGGGACTAAAAACAGATAAACAAATTGAAAGATATCTAAAAGATAAAAAAGAAGAAATTGATATGAATAAAAATCCATTTAGTAAATTTTAAAATGGGATAGATATAAAATGGAATATATATTAAAAAGATAATAGAAAATAACATTATAAAGATATTAATGCTTAAAAGCCTTATAATCAAAGGGTTTGAGAAGATGTGTAAAAATATGTTAAATTTATTATAAAATATAGTCAATTCTATGTTAAAGTTGTCTTTAGCGGAAAGTTGATATTACATTTTATTTAAAATTGTTTTGATGATTGTGTAAAATTTATCCCAACCTATAAATATTGCAATAATATTACTTGCAAAACTTGTAATTGTAACGACATTCCCTATAATTTTAAAAAAAACATTTTTTTGAATACTTCTTATTTCATATTTAGATATAATGCCAAACCATTTTAATATTAATACTGGCAAAGCTATTATAAAACGAACACCTTGTGCAAAGCTTATAAAAGGATTAAATAAATCTTTTTTTATACTGTCAATTTTCCTTTGAAGTGTGCCTAAATGTCGAATAAACATATCAATGCAGTCATTAGCCTCATCTTTACATCGACTTTCTAAAATTGAATTATTAATACAATTTCGTGTTTCAGGTAAAAAATTGATAAGTAATTGATAGTTTTTTGCAGTAAAACCATATAAATTATCTTTAACATATTGATAAATTCCATCATAACCCAATTCATATTGCATTTCTTTTATATTAAAAGTTAAATCAGTATATAAGTCATTATTGAAGTTTTCCCTAAAAAAAAGATCATTTAAATAAATTTGTAAATTATTTAAATATCTATTTGTAAAATCATATCTTTTGTTTAAATCTTTTAGTTCTAAAATGTTATATATAAAGCCAATTGTTATTAATACAATTAGAATTAAAATTGGAATAATATTATTCATTATATACTATATACCCCTTTTTTATTTTCCCTTTAATAATTAAATTTTAAGTTTAACTATATTATATAAAACTTGAATATTAATATCAACTTTCTTTTTTATATTATATATTAAAGTATTAAATATAATAAAACAAAAAAACAGCCCTACATAGAGCTGTTTTTTATATTACATACTTTCTTTTAATATTTGAACGATTTCTTCGTGGCTTAATTTTTTATAACCGCCTTCCATTATAAATGAACCTTTTGCAATTCCTTCAAGCATATCTTCTTTAACGCCTAAGTCTCTGATATTCATAACAAGACCGATTTCTTTCATCCATTCTTCCATTCTGTCAAGGCCTTCTTTTGCAATTTCTTCATCAGTTTTGTTTTCTGGATTCACTCCCCATACGTTAATTGCAAATCTTTTAAATTTATTTAAACCATATGGACAGATATAACGATAATATGCCATTGAAATAGCTGATAAAGTCATACCGTGAGTTGCATCAGTATAAGCACCGATTGATTGACCTATCATATGAACCATCCAGTCTGTTGTTTTGCCTTTTGCAATCAAAGTATTTAATGCCCATGTTGCAATCCACATTATATTACTTCTTGCTTCATAATCTGTTGGATTTTTTACTGCTATTATTGAACTATGAATTAATGATTTAAGTAACCCTTCACTAATATAGTCAGAGGTATTGTCATCATCATCTGAGAAATATTGTTCTGTGATATGATTCATAATATCGTAAAAACCTGCTACCATTTGGTATTTAGGAAGAGTATAAGTATAAGTAGGGTTTAAAATTGAGAATTTAGGGAATACATTTTCGCCGAATACATGACCTATTTTTAATTTTTGTTCATGATTTGTTATAACTGCTCCCCCGTTCATTTCTGAACCTGTTCCTACCATTGTAAGCACACATCCTACAGGAATGATTTCATTGTCTACATCTTCCATTCTTAAATAGTATTTATCCCATGGATCTTCATCGCAGTAAGTTGAAACAGAAACTGCTTTTGCGTAGTCACATACAGAACCGCCGCCAACTGCAAGAATTAAATCTACTTTATTTTCTTTAGCAATTTTACATCCTTCATAAAGTTTTTCTACTGTTGGGTTTGGCATTACTCCAGGATCTTCAAAGATGTTTTTGTCATTTGCTTTTAAAATTTCGATTACCTTATCATATATACCGTTTTTCTTTATTGAGCCACCACCGTAGCTTAGCATAATATTTTTACCATAATTTTTTAATTCATCATTTAAATAGTTTAATGAATCTTCACCAAAATATAATTTTGTAGGGTTTGAATATGAAAAATTTCCTAACATTTAAATTTCTTCTCCTTTATATTATAAATTTAAGCTTTTAACAAAGCTTTCTAATGTTTCTTTTGTAATATTACCGTTTAACATTCTGCCTTCTTTTATTATAGTGCTTTCAGATACGCTTCCTTTTAAATCCTTTGAAATACCTCTTAGACCACTACCTCCTGAAGTTGCGAATAATACAACCTCCTTGTTTTCAAAATTGTATTTTTCAAGGAATGTATTGATAATAGTAGGCGCTGTATACCACCAAATTGGGAAACCTAAGAATACTACATCATAGTTTTCAATATTTGGATTATTATCTATAATTTCAGGTCTTGAGGATTTATCATCCATTTCAATAGAGCTTCTTGATTTCTTATCATGCCAGTTTAAATCAGCTGATGTGTAAGGATTTTTTGGCTCTATTTCATAAATATCACAATTTAAAGCTTCAGCGAGCATTTGAGCTTTATGTTTTGTAGTTCCTGTTGCTGAAAAATAAGCAACTAATGTATTTTTCATCTTATAAAACCTCCTTGTTTTATCTTAGGCTTAGTCTATCACTTGGAGTTTACTCCATGTCAATACTTTATTTATATATTTTATTTTAAATTAAAATACTAAATATATCAAATTCTATATTTATTGATATATGTATACCTAAAAAGTATATATATATTTAAACAAAAAAGACCTGTTAGGTCTCTTTTATAAATTATCTGCCCACATTTCGCATTGTGCCATTACTGTTTTAACTGCATCATCCATACCTTCAGGTGGATATTTGTGTTCCTTTAGAAGTCTTTTAATAATCATTCGCATTTTTGCTCTTGCTGATTCTCTCATTTGCCAGTCTATGGTTTTATTTCTTCTTAGGGTTTCAGTTAGTTCTTTTGTAATTACAATAAGTTCTTCATTCTCGTAAAAATCTTTTATTGCACTTGGTTTTGTTAGTGCATCATAAAAGGCAAGCTCATCAGCCGTCAGCCCCATTTCTTTTCCTTGTTTTTGAGCTTTTGATATTTCTTTGGCAAGTTTTAACATTTCTTCTATAACTTCTTCGTTTGTTAACATCCCGTTTAAATATGAATTTAATGAACGTTTTATTATTTCACTAAATTTTTCTGATTTAACTATATTTGTTCTTTTATATACAGAAATTTGTTCATTAATTAATTTTTTCAAAAGTTCTATTGCAAGATTTTTTTCAGGCATTGCAGCTACGTCTTTAAGGAACTCTGGATCAAAAATTGAGAATTCTTCTTTTATATCAGAAAATAAGTTAATTACTCCACTTGTTTTTATTGAATGTTTTAAAAGCTCGTTTATTCTGTTGTTCATTTCTTTTAAGGAGATTTTCTTATCTACTCCGTTATCATTAAGTCGTAAAATAAATACTCTTACTGCATCAAAAAAACATGCTTCTATTCTTTCATTCTTAGGAACTATGGAAGAACAAAGAGACAATGATTGACTTAGAATAAGTGATTCTTTCATAAAAGCCTCTTTATCTTTCACTCTCTTTCTATCCATTATAAAGTTTACGGCACTGCTTATAGTCTTTGCTTTTTCAAGTTCGCTTCCTATTTCAAACTTTGAATAATCAAATTGATGGAATAAATCTCTGCATATTTCAAGTTTTTCTACAAATTTTGGATAAGCTACTTTTGAAATGTCTGTATCTCCATAATTTGCTCTATCCCTTGCTGTATAATCGCTCATTGCCTTTTTTAATGCGCTGGCAATTCCTATATAATCAACTATAAGCCCTGCAACTTTATCTTTATATACCCTGTTTACTCTGGCAATTGCCTGCATTAAGTTATGACCTTCCATTGGTTTATATATATACATTGTAGAAAGAGACGGAACATCAAATCCTGTAAGCCACATATCAACAACTATTGCTATTTTTAAAGGACTTTCATTGTCTTTAAATTCCTGTGCAAGCTTATTTTTATGATTTTTATTACCTATAATTTCACGCCATTCTTCAGGGTCATTGTTTGTAGATGTCATTACAACTGCAATTTTATCTTTCCATTCCGGTCTTAATTTTAATATTTGATTATATATTTTCATTGCAATTGGACGAGAATAAGCAACAATCATTGCTTTACCCGTAAGGAGATGTTCACGGTTGTTTTCGTAGTGGTCAATAATATCCATTGTTAAAGAAAGGATTGTTTTGTCGTTACCTAATATAGCGTCTAACTTTCCAAGTTCACGTTTGCTTTTTTCAACTACTTCTTCATCAGCATTTGCTGCCATTTTGTCATATTCTTTATCTATAAGTTGTAAAATATCATCATCAAGATTTAATTTTAAAACCCTGCTTTCATAGCAAATCGGTTTCGTTGCTTCGTCCTTAACTGATTGTGTCATATCGTATATATCAATATAATTTCCGAATACTTCCTTTGTGCTTCTATCTTTTTGCGAAATAGGAGTTCCAGTAAATCCAATATATGTAGCATTAGGAAGAGCATCTCTAATCATTCTTGCTGTTCCTACTTTTAGTTTCCCTGTCTTAATATCTACCTTTTCGCTAAGCCCATACTGTCCCCTATGTGCCTCATCTGCCATTACGATAATATTTTTTCTATCACAAAGAGCTTCTCCTGTCTCTGTGAATTTTTGCATTGTTGTAAAAAAAATACCGTTTGCTTTTCTTCCTTTTAACAGTTCAATTAAATTTTCCCTGCTTTCTGCTTGTATAGGTGTTTGTCTTAAAAAGTCTTTACATTTTGCAAATTGAGAATAAAGCTGATTGTCAAGGTCGTTTCTGTCTGTAATAACAACGATTGTAGGGCTGTTTAAGGTTTGATTTATAAGCTGAGCATAAAATACCATTGATAAAGACTTTCCGCTGCCTTGTGTATGCCAGAAAACCCCGCCTTTTCCATCTGTATCAGTTGCATTGATAGTTGACTTTATCGCTTTCTTTACTGCGAAATATTGGTGATATCCTGCTAAAATTTTATAAGATTTTACGCCCTCGTTTGAAAAGCATATAAAATTCTTTATTATATCTAAAAGTCTCTCTTTTTCAAACATTCCTTCAAAGAATGTATCAAATTGAGCGTGTTTTGTGTTTTCATAATCTCCGTCTTTACTCTTCCATTCCATAAAACGGTCTTCGCCTGATGTTATTGTTCCTGCTTTTGATATTACTTGGTCGCTTATAACGCAAATTGCATTATATATGAACATTGAAGGGATTTCTTTCATATAGTTTTTAATCTGTCTGTAAGCGTCTGTTACGTTGGTTTCTTCTCGAGATGGAGACTTAAGCTCTGCAAGCACTACAGGCAGCCCGTTAACAAATAGAATTATATCAGGTCTTTTTTCGCTGTTTTCAATAAATGTCCATTGATTGGCAATAATAAAAGAGTTATTGTCTACATTGTTATAATCTACAAGATAAACGATAGAAGATTTTTCTTTTCCATCTACAAAATATCTTACCGGAACGCCATTTTGCAGATAGTCCATAAAAACAGAGTTTCTTTGTACAAGTTCCCCATTTTCTATATTTTTTAATTTGAATATAGCATCATTTATTGCTTCCTTTGGCATATTTTTATTAATTCTATATAAGCAGTCAATAAGTACATCTTCATATAACGGACTGTGTATGTCTCTTTCGGTATCAGGTCCATATATGTATTTATAATCTAAATTATTGGTAAATAATTCTATTATTGATTTTTCGTAGCTGGATTCGGTGTAGAACATGTTATTCAACCTCTTTTTTATTATTTTCTATTTCTATTTGTAATTTTTTTTCTATTTCTTTCCATTTCTTATCGCCAAAAAATTCATTTGCAATTTTTCCAACTTCTAAGGATTGCATAGTAATATATTCATGTAATCTTGCAGTAAAAATAATAATTTCATTTTTTAAGTTATCTAAATACTTTACTTCTTCAAAAGAAGGTATTTTCCCGTTTTGATGTATTATCAAAAATTGTTTTTTATATTCTAAAATTTTTATTTTATTTTCTGATATATTATACTTTATTGAATATGTTATATCATGAAATTCCTTTAATCTTTTGCATACATAGGCTTTTTGACTATTTTTTAAAACAGGAACATATGATTCTAAATTCATTTTATCAATCAAAGATATATTAAATTTTGAAATATTTATTAAAAGATTAAGTTTATCATCTTGAATTTCAGCTGTATTATGTATTGTTATTAGAAAATTACCTAGTATTTTAGACATATCTGTTATGTTTATATATAAACTTTTAATATTAAAAGAAATTGCATTAAAAATTTTTTCTCTTTCATGAAAATATCCTATAATTGATAGTACAAAAGAAACTATAAAGCCCGTAAATATTCCTAAAAAAATGTTTTGTAATATATTATTTTTACATATAATTAATGATATACCACTAATTATCATAATAATTATACAAACAAATGCTGTAGTTCGATTTATTTTCAATTATTTTCTCCTTTTCTATCAAAATGTATTTTCCATAAAGTTTCTACATCTTCATAGCTTGCATGTCTGTTTTTTGCTGTATTGGTATCTCCAACTCTTGTATAAATTTGATATTCATGAATAGATTGGTAACGTTTTGTTAAAAAGAATGGAACATTTGGAGAACTTTTGCATACAACAACATCAATTTTTTTTGATTTATAAAATAAATGTTTTATTTCTATTTCAGGAATATGGTCTCCTGCAAAATGTTTTGATTTAAGAAAATCATATATGTTATTAGATATAATTTCTTTTTCAATTCCTACAACATTATAATTATCATCTACACCATATATTAAATATGCTTCTTTATTTTCTTTATTGTTGCTTAAACAAATTATATCGTGAAGAAAAGAGTCATCAGTTCCTCCAAATTCCATTTTAAAATCATAAAAATAATCTTCTTTTTTTGAATTTATGAGTTGAACTATTTTTAAATTTAGTGGGTCAATTTCTAATTCCTCACATTTAATTTTATCAACTATATCTTTTAAACGGTCTTTATCATCTTTATTACCTTTACCATTTACATAAGTATTTTTTTTATTATTTGGGTTGTATATATTTACAATCTTTTCACTATTTTTAAATTTAATTTGCCAAAATTTACCATTATTTTCTTTTTCAATACATTCATTTATTATATAACCTATATTTTCTAAAGAAATTTTTATTTTTTCAATATTTGTATTTGTCATGTTTTCTCCTTTATAATAAATTTTTAATATTTTTATTAAAAAAAAGTATTTAACCATAAATAATCTATATTATATATTTTCTTTTATATACTAAACCTCAACCTCAGAAACATCAATTTCACCTGACATAAGTTTTGGAAGTAGCGTGTCTCGTAGGTTAGTAAGCACTATATTTTCATGCATATTAACTAAAATTTTATTAAAAAGTGGTTCTAATAAATCGTTAAACTCAATTAAAGATTCTGTTGAAGGTATGATACATTCTAATTTTGCAAATTGAGTTTTATTTAGATTTACTATTGTGCTACCACTTTGACCATATTTGTTTATTTCATCTGATTTTGTTTTCATAAGTAAATAAACAAAATACGGGGATATATTTTCTTTTGGAATTATTGAATTAATCTGCTGATTTGTCTGACTAGGTGTTGAAACTAATGTTACTAAACCTGCTGTACCAATACAACTTACACATATGCTGTTTTTAGGAAGTGTTTTTGTAGGCTGAGAGTCAGCACCAAGCAATGATAAAGAACGTTCTGTTTTTACTGTGTATACAGAGTTATGCATATCAGGGATTGTTATAAATGGAATATCTTCTCCATAGTATTCCTTTTTTTTTGTAGAAGGTGTCTTACCACATACAATTTCTGAAGCTAAATCCTGTATTGTTCCATAATTCCAATCAGATGGTTTTGTTTTATTAAATAATTCAAAATCAATAAACCACGATTTAAAAATCGCCTTAGCCTGCTCTTCCAACTTCTCATTTATTTTTTTGTTTATATCAATTTGGGCACTTATACCATCAAGAATAGAAACAATTTTTTCTTGTGTTTCTTTTTGTGGAAGAGGAAAATCTAAATCCACAAAATCTTTTTGGTATAGGTGTGGAATTACACTCCCTTCAGTACGCATTGTAATAAATGCTTTGAAATAATGTGAACACAAAAAATTATATATAAATCTTGTGTTTATTATTTCCGGTTTAAGATTTCGAATTACAAATATGCCTGAAGCAACAGTTGTAGGTTGTTCAAGTTTATTAATAAATCCAATTTTCCCAATAGTTCCGTCTTTGGAAATAAGGATATCTTCTTCTTTTAACATTATTTCCGGTGACTCGTCATAGCGTTCCTTAGTTATAAATCCGGCTTTATCCCAGTTTATGCCGTCTTCAGTCAATGCTTCTCCATTGATTATGCGATACTCACTATGTTCTAGATATTCACTTTTCTTTAAACCTTTCCAACCAATACGACCTTTTATATAAAGGTATTCGCCTAATTTAACAGTATTATATTTCATACCCAATCCCCTCCAAGTTCTTACGTATTTCTTCTTCAAGTTTATGGGACTGTTTAAACATTTGTGATAATTCTTCAGTAAGTCGTTTCATTTTTTCTTCAAAAGGTTCATCGTCTTCTTCAGTTTCTTCTATTCCAACATATCTGCCTGGTGTTAAAATATAATCTTGTTTCTTTATTTCTTCTAAATCTGCCACGTAACAAAATCCTTTTTTATCTTCAAGGGTTCCCTCTTGAAATGCTGAAAATGTATCAGCAAGTTTTTTTATGTCTTCATCTGTAAAGTCTCTGTGTTTTCTGTCTACCATATATCCCATATTACGAGCATCAATAAATAAGGTTTTTCCTTTTTGTTTTTTATTTCTTGTTATAAACCAAAGAGTAACGGGAATTGTTACGCTGTAAAATAACTGTGTAGGCATGGAAATAATACCTTCTACAAGGTCTGCTTCAATTATATTTTTCCTTATTTCACCCTCTCCTGAAGTCATGGAAGATAAAGCCCCGTTTGCAAGAACTAAACCGATTTTTCCGTTTGGTGCAAGATGATATATCATATGTTGTATCCAAGCATAGTTGGCATTACCTGCAGGAGGTGTTCCGAATTTCCAACGAACATCATCCTTTAATTTATCCTGTCCCCAGTTTTTAAGGTTAAAAGGAGGGTTTGCCATTATAAAGTCTGCTTTAAGGGTTTTATGCAAATCATTAAAAAATGTATCTGCATGATAGTTTCCAAGGTTTGCATCTATCCCTCTTATTGCCATATTCATTTTCGCCATTTTCCATGTATCGGCATTGGACTCTTGACCATATACTGATATTTCCCCTCTGTTTCCGCTGTGTGCTTCAATAAATTTTGCACTTTGAACAAACATTCCCCCTGAACCACAGCAAGGGTCATATACACGGCAGTTTTTAAAAGGTTTTAATATTTCAACTATTGTTTTAACTATACTTGAAGGAGTATAGAATTCACCGCCTTTTACTCCCTCATAAGCCGCAAATTGAGCTATACAGTATTCATATGTTCTTCCAAGCAAATCTTTGCTGTTATGTGTTTCATCCATTTCCATATTTGTGAATAAATCAACGACTTCCCCTAAAACTCTCTTATCAAGGTCCGGGCTTGCATAGTTTTTAGGTAAAACATTTTTTAATGTTTTATTTTCTTTTTCTATTGCTATCATAGCATTATCAATAATGCTTCCTATTTCCGGAGTATGTGCATATTGTGCAATATTACTCCATCTTGCTTCTTCAGGTACAAAGAATACATTTTCCATTATATATGCATCTTTATCATCTTCAAAGCCATCTCCCTCTTCAACAAGTTCATTGTATCTATTTTCAAATGCACTTGATATATAACGTAGGAATATAAGCCCTACTATTACTTTTCTATATTCGGCAGCAGGAATATGTCCCCAAAGAACACAGGCTGCATCCCATATTTGTTTTTCAAATCCAATATTTGCATTATTGCTTTCTGACATTTTTATTTCTCCTAAAATAAATTAATTATTTATAAAATTTTCGATAAATACTAATTAATTATATCATATTTTTACTTTAAAAAACAAAAAAAGCCGTGATACATCACGGCTTTATATTACATAATCATTGAAAGGGAAATTCTTCCTTTATTCTTATCTACATCAGTAACGGTTACTTCAACTATATCCCCTGTTTTAAGTTTATCGCTAGGGTGTTTTATAAATGAATTTGATATTTGAGAGATATGAACAAGTCCGTCTTGATGAACTCCTATATCTACAAAGGCTCCAAAGTCAACAACGTTTCTTACCGTACCCATAAGTTTCATACCTACGATTAAATCTTCCATTTCCATTACATCGCTTCTTAAAATAGGTTTAGGAAGTTCATCCCTTGGGTCTCTTCCTGGTTTGATTAATTCTTTTAGTATGTCTTTAAGTGTTGGTATACCTATTTCACATTCATTTGAAATATTATCAAGACCTATTTTTTCGGCTTCTTCTGTTATTGATTTTATGTTTTCTGTGTTAATGTCTTTTAGAGTATGTCCTGTAAGTTCAAGAACTTTCTTTGCCGCTTTGTATGATTCAGGGTGAACTCCTGAGTTATCAAGAGGGTTTGAACTTTCTGCAACTCTTAAGAAACCTGCACATTGCTCGTATGATTTCTTACCAAGTTTTGGAACTTTTAAAAGCTCACTTCTTTTTGTATACATTCCGTTTTCTTCTCTATATGCTACGATATTTTTTGCAACGGCACTGCTTACTCCTGCAACATATTCAAGTAGCGATACAGATGCTGTGTTAAGGTCTACTCCAACGCTGTTTACAGCACTTTCTACAACGCCCGTTAATGCTTCATTTAATTTAGCCTTTGGCATATCGTGTTGATACTGTCCAACTCCTATGCTTTTTGGGTCTATTTTTACAAGTTCTGCAAGTGGGTCTTGAAGTCTTCTTGCAATTGAAACTGCACTTCTTAAGGCAACATCATAATCAGGGAATTCTTTTGCAGCTAGTTTTGAGGCTGAATAAACTGATGCTCCGGCTTCACTTACAACAACATATTGAACCTTTGTGCCTTTTATTGTATCGGCAACAAATTTTTCTGATTCTCTTGATGCTGTTCCGTTACCTATTGAAATAACTTCAACATTATGTTTACTTATTAAATCTTTAATTATCTTTTCGCTTTCTTCAATTTTGTTGTGTGGTGGTGTTGGGTAAATTACGGTTGTGTCTAAAACTTTTCCCGTTCCGTCCACTACGGCAATTTTACATCCTGTTCTATAAGCCGGGTCAAGACCAAGGGTTACTTTGTTTTTTACAGGTGGCTGCATTAAAAGCTGTTTTAGGTTTGTTGCAAAAGTTTTTATTGCACTTTCGTTTGCGCTTTCCGTTAAGTCGTTTCTTATTTCTCTTTCAATAGACGGAAAAATTAATCTGTCGAAAGCATCAACACAAGTTTCTTCTAAATATTTATATGCACTGCTTTTTGTATTTTTTATAACGTATTTATGTATTATATTTAAGGCTTCATCTTTATTAATTTCGATTGTAACCTTTAAAAATCCTTCTTTTTCTCCTCTGTTTAAAGCTAAAACTTTGTGTCCTTGAAGTCTTTTTACAGATTCTGAAAAGTCATAGTAAGTTTGATATACACTGTCTTCATCTTTAGTATTTTTACTTATTATTTTACCTTTGTTTCTGATTAGTTTTTTAAGCTCTTTTCTTATATTTGCATTATCTGAGATGTTTTCAGCGATTATGTCTAAAGCGCCTTTAATGGCTTCATCTTCGTTATTAACGCCTTTTTCTTCGTTTACATAATCTTTTGCGATTATTTTTATATCCTCTAAATCTGCTTCCTGCGAAAGGATAATATCGCTTAAAGGCTCAAGACCTTTTTCCTTTGCAATTGATGCTCTTGTTTTTCTTTTAGGTTTGTAAGGTCTGTATAAGTCTTCAACTTCAGATAATGTATTTGCGTTATTTATTTCTTCTTCAAGTTCTTTTGTAAGTTTATCAAGTTTCTTAATAGAACTAATTACTTCTTCTTTTCTTTCTTTTAAGTTTCTTAAATAACCAAGTCTTTGTGCAACCTCTCTTAAAAGCTGGTCATCCATTGAACCTGTAAGTTCTTTACGGTATCTTGCTATAAAAGGAACAGTATCCCCTTTATCAAGCATTTCAATTACATTTTCAATGTGTTTTGGTTTTCTGTCAAATTCTTTTGATAATATATTTATTATTTCTTGCATGTTTTACCTCTTTTATATAATTTACTTCACTAAATAATTATTTCGTGAAGTTTTAAACGAATATATATTGTATCATTATCATATATACCACTGTTGAACCGAATATACTTATAAAATTATTTCTTTTCCATACATGTAGCCCTATTGCAAGGAGCACACAGAATATTTCAGGTATTCCATAAGGATAAGAAATAAGAGAAGTATCTTTTAGACAGTATATAAGTAACATTGCCATCATTGCCGGCGGAAGAACTTTACCAAGATATAAAACCGTATCATTTGGTTTTTTGTTTTTTCCTGAAAAAAGTACAAAAGGAACAGCTCTTGTAAAGAAAGTAATTCCACTCATTATTAAAATTGCCATTAAACCTTGAAAGAGAGTATATTTATTCATTTACTATCCTCTCCTTTTCAAGTTTTTTCCTATCTCCCATTAAAAGAACCATTATTGCTATGATTGCAGGTATCATCATGTTATCAGGTCCAAAAATAAATAAAGCTACTAAAGCACAGATACCTCCTATAAAAATCGGTACTTTTGATTTAAGGTTAAACCATTGTTCTGTACAAAGAACGCAGAATAGTGCTATCATGGCAAATGATACACCTTCTGTATTTATATTTATAAGTGAACCTATGGTTGCACCAAGAATTGAACCTATAATCCAGTAAGAATGGTCTAAGATAGATATGTAAAAATAGTAATTTTCTACATCGTCTTTTACACTTTCAGGAACGGTTGAAGAAGTTAATAGCGCATATGTTTCATCAGTTAAACCAAAAATCATATATACTTTCTTAAAAAAGCTTATATCTTTGAATTTTTCTATTAAAGAAAGTCCATAAACCATATGTCTAAAATGAACAAAAAGTGTCATAAGTGCAACACTTATCATACTCATTCCTGTTTGAAACATCATAACAGCCAAATATTGAAGTGTTCCTGCATAAATTACAAGGGACATTCCCCCTGCCCATATAAAATTAAGCCCGATACTTTGCATCATAAGTCCGAACGCAAGCCCGATAGACAAATATCCAAGAAGTACCGGCATTGTTACTTTAAAAGCCTCTTTAAATGTCTTATTCATGCTATACCCCTTTAATTTACTAAACTTTTTCTATTATACCACACAAGACTTTGAAATTTCAAAATAATGTAATATAATTGTTTATATAATTATTTTGGAGGTAAAAATGGCTGATTACAGTAAAGAAATGTCAAATAAATTAAACATTAAGCTAAGAAAACAAATTGAATATCTTCCTTCATTTGCAAATACATTTTTTAGAGGAATTTCCGCAAACACCTCCATTAAAACGAGAATAGCTTACGCAATGGATTTAAAAATATTCTTTGAATATTTAATAGAAAATCATCCTAAATTTACACATTATAAAGATATAAAAGATATATGTTTAAGTGACCTTGATTATATTAAGGCAGTCGATCTTGAAGATTTCAGCGAGTATCTGTCTTATTACACAAAAGGTCATTATAAAAATGATGAAGCTAAGGTAAGTTTATCAAATTCAAACAGAGGAAAAATGAGAAAACTTTCCACCCTTCGTTCTTTTTATAAATACTATTTTAAAAAAGAACTTATAAAAACAAATCCTACAGTGCTTGTTGATTTGCCTAAAAACTACGAAAAACCTATTGTAAGACTTGAACCAAACGAGGTTGCAAATCTTCTTGATGAAATAGAGACAGGTAAAAACCTAACTCCTTCACAGCTTAAATATCACAACAAAACAAAAGTAAGAGATCTTGCAATTGTTACTTTGCTTGTTGGAACAGGAATTCGTATAAGTGAATGTGTCGGAATGAATATAAACGATGTGGATTTTGACAATGACAGTTTTGTGGTAACGAGAAAAGGTGGAAATAAAACAATTCTTTATATGCCAGAAGAAGTTAGGTCTGCCCTGCTTAGATATCTTAAGGAAGATAGAGAAAAAGTTGATGTAGAGGAAGATGCTTTGTTTTTATCTTTGCAGCACAAAAGAATGACTCAAAGTTCAATTCAAAAGATGCTAAAAAAATATACAAAGATTGTAGTACCTCTTAAAAATATTTCACCTCATAAATTAAGAAGTACATACGGAACAAATCTCTATAAAGAAACAGGAGACATATATCTTGTTGCAGATGTTCTTGGACATAAAGATGTAAATACAACTAAAAAACATTATGCAGCCATTGAGGAAGAAAGAAGAAAAATTGCAGCTAGAGTTACAAAGCTAAGAGAAGATTAATATAATTTAAAATATACTAAAAAAAGACTGCCAGCCAGTCTTTTTTTAGAGTTTACAATATGTTTATATTATCCCTAAAGAGGGTCGGGAGCTAATGTGTATCGAACATATATTCATGTTAAAATTAAATATTAGATAATTTGTTCGATTGTTATGTTAAAAAAAATAAAATTAATAAGTTGGAAGTTTAATTGTCTGTCCGACATTTAAAGAATATCCTTTATCAAAATTATTTAATTTCTCAATATTATATATAGTTTCTCTTACATCTGTTTTTTCATCAGTAATATTTTGTGCTATATCCCATATAGTATCGTCTGCTTGAACGGTATAAACTTTATAATGTACATCATATAAGTTTTTAGCCTTAATATTATTCATAAAAGAAGGAATCATAGCAATTATAAACATAATCATAACAGTACAAATGATTCTTTTTCTTAATCTTGCTTTTCTTCTTCTTATCATTCTCATTCTTCTTTGTTTGTTTAAATTATTTCTTTGATTCATTTTTTTGTCCCCCTATTAATATAAAAGAACTTTTGTTCGTTTTCTATGGTTGTATTATACCAAACAGTTGTTCTATTTGTCAATATCTTTAGAACAAATTTTTGAAGAATTTAGAACATAAGTTTGACAATGTTCGTTTTTTATGTATAATATAATTATAGAAATATAGGAGGTCATTTTTATGTATAATGATTTAACCAAAATTCAAATAAAGATATTAGAGTTTATAAAACAAGAACTTAAAGATAAAGGTTATCCGCCATCAGTAAGAGAAATAGGAGCAAATGTTGGTCTTACTTCAACTTCTTCAGTGCATAACCAGTTAAACAACCTTGAGAAAAAAGGCTATATTAAAAGAGGAGTATCAAAACAAAGAGCTATTGAAGTTGTTGGGTTTTCTCCTTTTACAAATAATGAACCAAGTTATGATGAAGTTAGTATGTTAGATGATGTCATAAATGTTCCTATAATCGGAAACGTTGCGGCAGGACTTCCTATTTTGGCTGAAGAAAACGTTGAAGATACTTATCCCCTTCCAAGTTCTTTTGTTGGGACAAAAGAATGTTTTATGCTAAATGTAAAAGGTGAAAGTATGAAAGATGCGGGAATACTTGATGGTGACATGGTAATAGTAAAAAAACAAAATACCGCAAATAATCATGATATGGTTGTTGCTTTAATAGAAAATGAAGCAACTATAAAAACATTTTTTAAAGAACCAAACAGGATAAGATTACAACCTGAAAACCCAGCTTTTGAGCCTATTTACTCAACAGACTGTCAGATTTTGGGAAAAGTTATCGGTGTAATAAGAATGTTCTCGTAAAATTAAAAGAAGGATTTTTCCTTCTTTTTTTTATAAAAAAAGAACGCTTATGCGTTCTTAATGTAAATTTTGTCCTGCGAGATAACCGGTTGAAAAAGCAATTTGTAAATTATATCCACCTGTAACAGCATGAACGTCGATTATTTCTCCGGCAAAGAATAGATTTTTTATAAGTCTTGATTCCATTGTAGAAGGATTTATTTCTTTTACGTTTATTCCTCCGTTTGTTATAATTGCTTCTTTAAAACTTCCAAGACCTGTTATATTAACTTGTAAGTCTTTGATTAAATTTAAAATGATTTTTCTTTCTTCTTTTGTTATTTGGTTTATCTGTTTTTCTTTATTAATTTTGCTTAGTTCTATGATTTTTGCCGCAAGTGATTTTGGAAGAAGTAAATCAAGTGAATTTTTCACCATTTTATTTTGATTCTTTTCAAAATCCCTTATAATTCTTTTTTCAAGAGTTTTAAAGTCAAGAGCAGGTTTTAAATCAATTTTTATCTTTGTTTCAGGTAACTTATCCATATTAATAAAATTGCTTAAATAAAGGATTGTAGGCCCTGATATACCTTTATGGGTAAATAGAAGTTCTCCAAACTGTGAATTTTTCTTTTTACCCTTTATCATTAAAGTTACATCTACGTTTTTAAGAGTAAGCCCCATAAGGTCATGAACCCATTTATCATCGCTTAGCATCTGAACAAGGGCAGGTACTGGATTTATAATCTTATGCCCAAGTTTCTTTGCAACTATATATCCGTATCCGTCACTTCCTGTAGAAGGATAACTTTTACCCCCTGTTGCAAGGATAATGTTTTTAGCATATATTTTTTCTTTATTATTAAGCAAAACCCCTATGGCTTCGTTATTTTCGTTTAGAATTATATCCTTTAATTCTATATTATACATTATATTAAAATCAGGATATTTTTTAGCTATGTTTAAAAGAGTTTTTGTAACGTCACTTGCTTTATCTGATACGGGAAAAACTCTGTCTCCCCTTTCAACCTTTGTTTTTAGTCCGTTTTTGTTAAGCATTTCAAGAAGACGTGTATTATCAAAAGTGTATAATGCACTATATAAAAATTCTTTATTTTTAACTATATGGTCAAAGAATTCCGATATATCTTTATTGTTTGTTACGTTGCATCTTCCCTTACCTGTTATGTAAATCTTTTTGCCTATTTTTTCGTTTTTTTCTATTAACAAAACTTTTTTATTACATTCTAAAGAGGAGATAGCCGCCATAATACCGGCAGCACCTCCTCCTATGATTATAACATCTAAATTAGATAAATTATTAGTCATTATGTAGTACTCTCACAGAAACTATACCTTCAACATTATTTAATGTTTCTTCGATATATTCGCTTACATCTGTATCAGTATCAATCATTGTGTAAGCATTTTCACCTTTACTTTTATTAATCATGTTTGCGATGTTTACATCGTTGCTTGCAAGTAATGCAGTAAATTGTCCAACCATGTTAGGAATGTTTTTATGAATAATACAAATTCTTGCTTTTGATTCTATTGCTCCTAAATCGCAGTTAGGGAAGTTAACGCTGTTTATAATATTACCATTTTCTAAGTATTCTCTTACTTGTCTTGCTGCCATTACAGCACATTTTGTTTCTGATTCCGGAGTAGATGCTCCAAGGTGAGGAATACAAATGATATTTTCGTTTCCAAGTAATTTTTCATTAGGGAAATCTGTTACATAACAAGAAACTTTACCACTATTTACAGCTTCTAAAATATCATCATCATTTACAAGCCCACCTCTTGCAAGGTTAAAGATTTTAATATTGTATTTAGCTTTATCTAAAATTTCTTTATTTACTGTATCTTTTGTTGATTCCATTAAAGGAACGTGGATTGTTACAAAATCACATTTTTCAAATATTTTTTCAATATCATAACTTCTGTTAATGTTTTTATTTATGCTCCAAGCGTGTTCTACTGATAAGTATGGGTCATAACCGTAAACTTCCATACCTAAAGAGTCAAGTGCGTTTGCAACTAAAACACCGATCGCTCCAAGACCGATAACTCCAACTTTTTTACCTGCAAGTTCGTTACCTTTGAAGTTTGATTTTTCTTTTTCAATTATGTTTGTTACATCTTCGTTTTTTTCTAAAGATTGAACCCATTTTGTTCCTTTGATAATATTTCTTGCAGCCATAAGGAATGCACATAATACAAGCTCTTTTACTGCGTTTGCGTTTGCACCAGGTGTATTCATTACAACAACACCGTTTTTTGTACATTCTTCAACTGGAACGTTATTATATCCTGCTCCGGCTCTTGCAATTACTTTACATTCTTTTGAAATAGGTTCTTCTTTTAAATTAAAGCTTCTTAAAATAATTCCGTCATAATCTTTAGAGTCTTGTACCTCTATATTTTTTCCAAGTAAACTTAATCCTTCTTCAGCAATTTTGTTAAAAGTTTTGATTTTGTACATTTTGACACTCTCCTTAAATGTTTTTCTTTTCATACTCATACATAAAGTCTATCAGTTTTTTCACATTTTCAATGCTTACTCCATTATAAAGCCCTACTCTAACGGCATTATTCATGGAGGTACTGATGTTTATTATATCATGTTTTTTTGCTTCTTTGATAAAATTATCGTTATTTTTTGTTTTAAATATCAAGGAAGTTACCGATCTGTCTTCTTTTACGATGTCATTATCGTAAAATTTACTGTTATCTATAAAATCATATAGTAAATTGGATTTTTCAATGTTTATTTTTTCAATTTCCTCTACCCCGCCATTTTCATAAAGGTACTTAACCATTTCGTAAATGATATATACCGCAAACGTATTTGGAGTTGTAAAGGAGTTGCCCGAGTAATAATAGTCCTTATAGGATAGAATTTTAGGAACATTTCTGTTTGTTTCTATCTCAAATAAATTTTTGTTTATAACTACAACACTGATACCGCTTGTTCCCATATTTTTTGCACTGCTTGCAAAAGATAAATCAAATTTGTTTATATCATATGTTTCGCTTAACAAATTTGATGTCATATCGGAAATTAATGGTATTCCCTCTACATCAGGTATTTTATCTTTATTAAACTTAGAACCTGATGAAGTATTGTTTGTACACATAAACAAATATTTACTGTTTTTATCTATGTCATCTAATGTAATTTTTGGAAGCGGACCTTTATGGTTTATTAGATTTATTTCATCTACATTAGCATATTTTCTCGCCTCCGTTACTGCATTGTTTGTCCATAAATCACTGTTTATTATGCTTACCGTATCATCTTCATTTGTAAAGTTTAGAGGAACCATGTCAAAATGCATACTGCCTCCTCCGTTTATAAATAATATTTCCATATTATCATTTAGATGAAGAAGTTTTTTAAGTATTTCACGTGTTTCATTCATTAAGTCAATAAAAAGAGGATTTTTATAGTTAAGTTCTAAGGCTGAAAACCCGCTGTTTTTGAAGTTTATTATATTTTTATTTATTCTTTCTATTACTTCCTTTGGCATAACAGGTGAAGATGCCGAAAAATTTATTTTACCTTCCATGTCTTCTTAGCCACTCCTCTCTTTTAAATTTCTGCTCTATTCTTCTTTGTCTTAATATTCTTTGTTCTTTTTTTTCTGCTTCTTTTGCCATATGTTTATAATTTCTGTATCCGTAGTGTCTTGCTGTAGAATCAATTCTTTTATTATATTTCTGCATAAGTCCTCTTGCATATAAAAAGACTAATACAATAAATATAAGTCCTGCAAGAACAGCTAAAATCAATTTCATATTATTTATCCTTTATATTAATTGTTCACATTTATGTTTATATTCACTTATATAACCATTGTATATTAATTTGCTATTTAAAAATTCTTTATAATCCATTGGACGTCTTCTTGTATGGGCTTCGTTAAATGAATAAAATCCGCTTTCTTCAAAAAGATAGGATAGAAATTCAGCACAGTAATATCTATTTTTTCTTTGTATGTCAAGCCCTATTCCATTTCCTACAAGTCCGATTATATTAAATTTATATGAAAACTTATTTGAATAAAAATATTCAATTATCCCTTTTATGTTATTATAAACCTCATCGTCTACTTCACATTCATAAACAAGACAAGGTATATTTTTATATACAGCATAGAAGCCCTTATCCCAGTCTTCTTTTATAAATCCTGCTATAAAAGGATTTCTTGGACTTCTTCTTCCGAAACAATACATTTCATTAAGCTCTTTATCCAAAGATATAGAAACATGATTGTAAGTTTCTTTTGCACATAATTTTATTGCTCTTGCCAAGATTGTTCTTGTGCTTGTAAGAACTATATATATTTTCTTTCTTTCCATTGTTATTCCCATCTAAAATATGTAATTTAATTTTTTAATGCATTTAAAATTTCATCTCTGTCAGAGAAAAATATCTTTTTATCCCCTATTTCTTGATAAGTTTCATGTCCTTTTCCAAGAATAAGTACAATTTCGTTTTCATCTGTTAATTTATGTTTTACAACTTCATTTATAGCGTCTTTTCTATCATTTATAACTTTAACTTTGTCTTTGTTTTCTATTCCTTTTAGGATATCGTTTATTATATCGTCGTTGTTTTCTTTTCTTGGATTGTCCATTGTTAAGACTATATTATCGGCGTATTTTTCACCGATACTTCCCATCATAGGTCTTTTCCCATGATCTCTGTTTCCTCCACATCCAAACACAAGAGTAATTTTTTTACTGCTTACTTCTTTAACGAGTTTTAATACATTTTCCATTGCGTCCGGAGTATGTGCATAATCTATAAATATGTCTTTATGGATTTTTTCAACTCTGCCGTTTGTACCGTGATATTTCTTAATTGCATTTTTTATTTCTTCATAAGAAAAACCTTCCAAAAGAGCAATTATTATCGCCGGTGCAATGTTATATATGTTAAATTTTCCGATACTGTAAGTTTTAAATTTATATTCTTTGTCTTTATTTACCAAAGTAAAATCGGATTTTTCCAAACTTAAATCGTTTATTACTATTTTATAATCACAGTCTTCATTCATGCCAAAGGAAATTACGTTTATTTTATCTTCTTTTAACTCATTATAAAGTCTATTACCGTATTTATCGTCTGTATTTATAATACTGAATTTATCAACCATATAATAAAGTTTTTTCTTTGCCTGATAATAATTTTCCATTGTTTTATGAAAATCCAAATGATCTTGAGATAAGTTTGAAAATACACCTATGTAAAAATTCAAATAGCTTACCCTGTCCAAAACAAGACCATGGGATGAAACTTCCATAAAACAATAATCTACTTTATTATTTACCATTTCTCTGAAGTCTTTTGTAAGTTCTGTGATTTCAGGAGTTGTTCTTATTATTTGACCTTCAAGTTTTGTATTTTTTCTTCCCAAAGTTCCTATATAATCGCTTTTAAAACCTAAATTTTCAAATAATGTTCCCGCCATATCACAAAAAGACGTTTTACCGTTTGTACCGCTTATTCCGATTAACTTAAGTTCCTTGCTTGGAAAAGAAGTAAATTTATTTGCAAAATATGCAAGTGCATTTCTTGTATTTTTGCATTTTATATATACTATGTTTTCCTCATATTTATCAAGTTCTTCACTATGACAAACTACTGTTGCTCCAAGTTCTATTGCGCTTTTTATGTATTTATGTCCGTCGGTTTCGTAACCTTTTATTGCAACAAATAAAGTGTTTTTACTGCACTTTCTTGAGTCAAATTCTATATTGTCAATTTTTATGTTTTCTATATTTTTCCCCTTGGTTAACTCATAATCGTAACCGCTTATAATATCCTCTAAATTCAAAATAATACTCCTTAAATATTTTTACCTTATCTTAAAAAGGCAGATTATAAAATTATTAAGAATAATATTTTAAAATTGTAATAAAAAAAAATTCTTAGTATTAAGAAATATAAAAAGTGTATATTTGTTAGAATTTTATTCTTAAATATTCTAAGATAAATAATAACATTATTTTAAAATAAAATAAATACCTTTTATTCAAAGTTAGGTTATTTATTAAAAAAAGAAGGTATAAACCTTCTTATGTACACATCTTTTTCACTTCTTTTTTTAAATTGGATATTATTCTTTTTTCAAGTCTTGATATATAAGACTGAGAAATATTTAGCATATTTGCAAGTTCTTTTTGAGTTTTCTTCTCTTTTCCGTTTAAGCCAAAGCGATAATTTATGATTTCTTTTTCGCTTTCTTTTAAATTATTAACTGCTTCAAGCATAATTTCCTTGTTAACATCTCTGTCTATTTTATCTTTTACAGGGTCTGTTGCTGTTCCCAGTATATCTGAAAGTAAAAGCTCGTTTCCGTCATAATCTACGTTTAAAGGTTCATCAAGAGATATTTCGCCTTTTATTCTGTTTACTTTTCTAAGATGCATTAATATTTCGTTTTCTATGCATTTTGATGCGTAAGTTGCAAGTTTTATGTTCTTTTCTACTTTAAATGTTTTAACTGCTTTTATAAGTCCTATTGTTCCGATTGAAATTAAATCTTCCACCCCTGTTGAAGATGTATCGAATTTTTTTGCTATATATACTACTAACCTTAAATTTCTCTCTATCAAAATTGTTTTTGCAGCATTATTTTCACCCTTTTGAAGTTCATTCAAAATTCTTGCTTCTTCTTCCTTTGTTAAAGGAGGAGGTAACATATAAGAACCCGAAATAAAAAATAATTTATTCTTTTTGTTTTTTTTAAACAAAGTAAATAATTTAAACATAAAGCCTCCTGTTTATTTTAATATTGATAACGGAAGAAGAGCCAACGACTCATTAATATCTAATACTCCAACACATGGATTATAAATTGTCTTTTTAAAATCCTTTTTTTCTATAATGATTTTGTCTAAATTTAAGATAGGTAAAATAATTTTTTCTCTTTGATAATTTAAAAATGTATAAGAAAGTCTTTGTTTTAAATCGAAAGGAAGTTTGTTATATGTATTAAAAAAATCGTTGTAATTCATTGTTTTAAAAGATAAATTCAAATTTAAAAGATTTTTAATAATGTCTTTGTCTATTATTATTACATCTTTTCCCTTTGAATTCTTAACGAGATTTCCCGTATCTAAAAAACCTTTAAATGAAATAAATCTATCTTTATAATAAAGAGTACATATGTAATTCAAAGAAGGATTCTTTACTCTCCTAAAAAATAAATATGCAAGTACATAAGTAAAAATTACAAAAAAATGTTTCTTTTTAAAACTCATATATCCCACCTCGAAAAACATTTTACATTCTTTGGATAAATGATTTTGTCATAATGAAATTATATGAATTTGTTATAAAAGAATATAATAAAATCAAAATTTTAATTTATTATTTATTCTTTATCACATTAAAATTCTTTATTGTAACAAGAAAATAAAAACAGCACTTAATTGTTTTTAAGTGCTGTTTTATGTTAAATTAATTTTATTTTGCAAGAGATTTTAGACTTTCTCCGGTTAAACGATAAACGCTCCATCCTTCCATTGGTACGGCTTTTAGAGATAAATAAAAATCTATGCTTGGCTTGTTCCAATCAAGACATGACCATTCAAGTCTTCCGCAGCCTCTTTCAACTGTAATTTTAGCAAGTTCTTTTAAAGTTGCTTTTCCAATACCTTTATTTCTGTATTCTTCCAAGATAAATAAATCTTCAAGATATATTCCGCTTCTTCCAAGGAATGTTGAAAAATTATGGAAGAATAAAGCAAATCCAACTTCTTTTCCATCATATAAAGGAAATATTACTTCTGCCTTTCCCTTTTCAAAAATCCATTCTTTAAGTAAATCTTCTGTTGCTACCACTTCGTCAAGAAGTTTTTCATATTCCGCAAGCTTCTTAATAAAATCAAGAATTAAGCCTGTATCTTCTTTTTTTGCAAATCTAAATTTTAGTTTACTGTCCATAATTACTCCTTACATTTTTATTCCTCTTTTTCTTAAACTTATTTCACCGCTGTTAAAATTCCTTATTTCACCCTCATTTGTTTTTATCTTAATAGAAAAATCTTTGTTTAAATCAACAAGGGTTCCTTGAATTGTTTCATTTCCGATAAAACAAGTTACTTCCTCGTTTAAGTATAGCATTTTTTCTTTGTATTCTTCATATAAAGCTTTTTTGTCAAAATTAATATATCTTTTTTCAAAGGCATTTAAAAATTTTGCTATAAACTTATTTCTGTTTTCTTTCTTTCCCGTAAAGTCATTTACAAACCCAACTATATCTTCTATTTCTTTTGGAACGGGTGTATCTTTTGGACGGTTTATATTTATTCCAACTCCTATAATCACACTGTCTATACTTCCGTTTTCAACACTTAAAATTCCCTCTGTTAAAATTCCGCAAATCTTTTTTCCATTTATATAAACATCATTTACCCACTTAATGTCGCAGTCAATACCGCATATTTCCTTAACTGCTTCCACTACACTTAAACCACATATTATAGTAATTAAATTTATGTCGCTTATGCTGAATTTTGGTTTTAACAAAACACTTATAAAAGCATTTGAATTTTTTGGGGAAAAGAAACTTCTTCCTCTTCTTCCTCTGCCTAAAGTCTGTTCATTTGCTATTATGGTTCTTCCTTCTCTTTTTTCACTATTTTCCATATTTTTAAAATAGTTAAGAGTAGAATCTATGCTTTCAACTATTTCAAGTTCTCTTCCTATTAAAATGGTATTTAGAAATTTTTCTATTTCTTCTTTGTTTAAATAACTTATATCGCTATTTAGCATATATCCTCTGTTTTTTATGGAAGATATATCATAACCTTCGTTTTTAAGCAGGTTAATATTCTTCCAAACGGCATTTCTCGATATGTTAAGTTTATTTGCTATAAAGCCCCCTGAAACAATTTCTCCGCTTTTCACTTTTAATATTTCAAGTATTTTATCTTTATTCATGTTTTTCACCCATAAATATATTATAAAACAAAAATTCATATGTCAACATTAATTATAATATTGGTTGACATATGAATTTTGTATAGTAGGTTTTATATAATATTTTTACAATATAATTTATAAACAAAGAAAATATACCTTATTTTAAATGCCTTAATTCTTTATCGGTATATTCTCTTAAAGTTTCTTCTTCAAGCATGTAAAAAGAATCTCCCAAGGAATCTTCTCTATATTTTCCGGTATTTTTTTCAACATTATAAATAACCGAACTAGCATAACTTATTCCTTTTTTAAAATCTATTTCCTTTGGATAGATTTCAAAAACAAATCTATAAGGTGTTTCAAAACATTTATAAAGTTTCATTTCAGGATTATTTTTTAATACTAATTCGTACGCAGCTTTTAAACTAATCATTTTATCCCTCTACTAATATATGATATATATAACAATAATATAAATTATAATGATTGTAATTTATAATAATTATAATTTATAATTATCTATTAATTTAAAATATAACTTTTTATTTTATCGTCTTCTATTATTTTGTTTATCTTTTTTAAAGTCTGTTTTATATCAAATAAAATAAGTTCTCTCCCACTTTTTCTATATAAGTTTACCTTTATATTCATTAGATAATAAGCTACTTTTTTTGCGTATTCAGGGTAATAATCTATCCAAATTTTAATGCTTTGGATAGTGTGCCTTGAAAGGATATAGTTTTTAATATCTATACAATTTAGGTATCCTTTTAGAAGAAAACTAAATTTATTATCCTTATATTTCTTTGAATATTTTGCGTTTTGCGCAATAAGGTAAATTGCAATATGTTTATGATATAGATTTTTACTATAAAGCATTTCTTTAAACACATCAAAATAGCAATACACATCTTCTTTTATTTTGCTTCTTTGTCTTAATATCAAAAATGAATTATAACGTAAATTATTATCTTCATTTTTAAGGTTATAGGTAAGTTCTTTTATCTCGTTTTTAGTTAAAATATTAGCAAGTTTATTTATATCATCTCTTGTAATATTTTTTACTTCCATTTATAAATCAATATCAATTAAAACAGGACAATGGTCAGAACCCATTACGTCAGAGCATATTTTTACGTCATTTATTTTATCTTTTATTCTATCGCTTACTATAAAGTAGTCAATTCTCCATCCGGCATTATTATTTCTTGCATTAAAACGATATGACCACCATGTATATACTCCCGTAGTGTCAGGATAAAGGTATCTGTATGAATCAACAAAACCTTTAGATAGTAAAGCTGTCATTTTATCTCTTTCTTCAATTGTAAATCCTGCATTTTTCTTATTTGTTTTAGGGTTTTTAAGGTCAATTTCAGTGTGTGCAACATTCAAGTCTCCACATAAAATAACAGGTTTTTTCTTATCAAGTTCGCATAAATAATCTGTAAAATAATCTTCCCATTCCATTCTGTAATCAAGTCTTTTTAATTCGTTTTGTGAATTTGGAGTATATACATTTACAAAATAGAAATTATCATATTCAAGAGTTACAACTCTTCCCTCTTTTGAAAATTTTTCATCATCAAGACCGTATTTTACGCTTATAGGTTCATTTTTAGCAAAGCACGCAGTCCCGGAATACCCTTTCTTTTCAGCATAGTCCCAGTAATCATGGTGGTTTTCCATTTCAAGTTCAATTTGTCCTTCTTGAAGTTTTGTTTCCTGCACTGCAAAAATATCTGCATCAATTTCATTAAAAAAGTCCATAAATCCTTTATTTACACAAGCTCTAAGCCCGTTTACATTCCATGTTACAAATTTCATTATTTTTTCCTCTCTTTATCTAAATTTTTTATATCTATATATTTATATTCATCTATGGTTAATGTATCTTTAAAATATATGTTAAATTTACTTGGTTTTTTTATTAGGTTTTCTTTTTCTATTTTACTTAGTCTTTTTATTCTATACTCAAGTTTGGAAGATAAAGCTCTGTTTTCACTTTCCCATACGGCTTCCAGTTTTTTTGCATGATGTTTTAGAGTATACTTGGCACATTTTTCTCCTCTTTCAAAATGCTCTTTCATTCTTCTTTTTACATCTGTTGTAATACCCGTATAGATTGAATTATCTTCACATCTTAACATATATGTATAATACATTTTATTCTCCCCATATGTTTTACTATGCTTATTATATACGATTAAATTTTTTTTACAACTTAATTTAAAATAAAAAAGAGGCTAAGCCTCTTTTAAAATACGACCATTCCATAAAATTTTATATCTTCATTTTTATAATCGTTTTTTTGTATAACAAAATCATTTTCACTATACCCCATGTTTAAAGCTGTTTTTAAAGCATCTATTCCACATCCCGACATTTGAGGTATAACCTCTCCTTTATGTTTACAATCCGGATAAGTGCATTTTTCATTATAAAATTCTTCACATGCATTACATACCTTAGCTCCAAAAATAAAGCACTCTTTATCTTCTTCCTTTAAGTATTTTTTTATTTCCCTAAGAACATTATCAACTTTATCCATATTTTCACACTGAATAAGCATACATTTTTTATATTCTTTTAATATATTTTCTATTTCCTTATATTGAGGAGAAGAAGGCGGACAGCCTTGCTTTTTATCATAAAAAGGACACCCCTCTTTGCATTTTTCTTTTGCATCATAAAGAATTACCACTGAGTTTGTATCTTTAATTTTTGCATTTAGTGAGCCAAACTCAACTGCTTTTTTAATTAATTGTTCCATAATTTATATATCCTTTTTATTTAATATTAAAATATATTGTATAATATCATATTTATAATATATAAAAAAAGGAGGGTATCCTCCTTTTTTATTCAATCATTATTAAACCATAGAAGTTTATTTTGGATTCACTCCAGTCCTTTCCTCCATCTTCACGAGGAAGAACTTTAAAACCGTCTTTTCTTCCCCATCCTTTTACGCCATGTTCTTCGTATCCGTTGTTAATCACCGTTTGTATAACATCTATACCGCTTCCGTCCATTTGAGGTATTACTTTATCTGCATGCTTACAATTTGGAAAAGTACATTCTTCGTTATATTCATCCCTGCATATTTCGCATTTTTTCGCACCAAATCCCAATGCTTTGTAATATCCGTTTTTACCAAGATAATCAAGCATTTTTCTTATTACTTTGTTTACATCGTATGGATCCAAACATTGTATAAGCAAAACATCTTTATAAACTTCTAAAAGTTCTCTTGTTTCTTTATATGTTGGTGCAATTGGAGGACAGCATTGTCTTTTATTATAATTCTTACAACCGTATTTACATTTATTTAAAGTCCATGGAGCAGTTACCACAGTTTCAGGGTCAATCATTTTTGCTGTTACAGCACCAAATTCTATTGCTTTTTTATCAAACTCTTCCATTTTTAATACATACCTTTTTACATTTCATCCGGACGTTTTGTATATCGTCTTATAACTATATCGTCAAGAACAGAATTGTTTCTGTGTGATAATACAAAAGTAATAATTTCTGCAATTTCTTCAGGTTTGCAAGACATATTTTCTTTTAAATCCCCTCTTGCAATTTTTGCCATTGGTGTTTCAACGGCAGAAGGGTATAAATTATGTACTCTTATGTCATCTTCAAATAACTCTATATTTAAAACTCCGTTTAATGCTTTTTGAGCAAATTTTGTAGAGCAGTACGCACCTTGATGATAATGAGGATAAACACCTGAAGATGAAACTATTGAAATTATATCGGCATTTTCTGATTCTTTTAACATTTCATAACAGGCCTGTGTCATTGCAAGATTTGAATATACGTTGATTTCGTATAACTTCATAAACTCTTCTTTTGTAACTTCTAAAAGAGGTTTTCTCAATGCAACTCCTGCGCTGTTTATTAATGTATCAAGCTTTCCAAATTCTTTTTTACAGTATGCTGCTATATTTTCACATACCTTTTTATCGCACAAGTTCCCTACATAATATTTTACATTTTCCCCAAGCTCATCACTTAGTTTTACAAGAGCTTCTTCGTTTATATCACAAAGCAGAACCTTCGCACCGTTTTTTACCATTTCTCTTACTATAACACTTCCTATTCCGCCTGTTGCTCCTGTTACGATTATTACTTTATCTTTTAAAGCGTTCATTTCTTCTCCTTTATTCAAGACCCATTTTTTCAGCAACCATGTCTGCTGCTATTCCGATTAGTTCAAGACAAGTTGTTCCACCGCTGTGTCTTTGTTCCAAAAGTTCGGGGCATCTTGAAAAATTATTTTTTTCTCTAAATTCTTCAACAAGTTCTTTTATTGTATCATAACTTTCTTTTTTGCTTTCTTGGTCACTTGGAATATCCCATTTACCAAGGTATCCTGAAACTATTGCCATACCAGAAACAGCACCGCATACTTCTCCTGCATATCCAAATCCACCGCCCATGTTTGCTACAAGTTTTGCAAGCTTGTCTTTTTCTATTCCAATTTCGTCGCTAAATGCCAAAACTACAGACTGGCAGCAGTTATATTTTTCATCATGAAATTTTTTTGCTCTTTCACCGTATTTTCCCATGTTCGTATCTCCTTTTTAAATCTTAATAACATAATTATGTTACCATTATTTCAACATTTTGTAAAGTAAATTTAATGTTATATAGTATAAACATTATGATGTTTCATAGGTGCTTTTTGTGTTTAAATTATAAATATATATTATATTTTACATAAATATTTTTTGTATAAATAAATATAGAGGTAAACTTATAATCATTATAAATAGTAATTATTAAATGAAAAATATACAGTAAAATATGTATAGAATTCCCTTTTTATATAGGTCTATCAATATAATCAAATCATGACAATTTCCATATAAATAAAAAAAGTTTACAAAAGTAACACAAAACTATTGAAATTATTTACGAAAAGATATATAATATACAAAAATAAAAAATGTACAATTAAATAGCGGAAGAGAATGATAGAGAAACCGCAACATATTACACTTATATTCGTAGGTGTTTTATGTTGTTTTTTTGTATTTATAAGGAGGAAGTAATGAAAGAAATTTATGATGTACTGGTTATCGGTGCAGGTGTTGTAGGCTGTTCAGCAGCAAGAGAACTTTCTAAGTACAATTTAGACATAGCAGTACTTGAAAAAAGAGAAGATGTTTCTTGTGGGACATCAAAAGCAAATTCCGGCATGATTCACGGTGGTTATGACGCTACATACGGAACACTTAAAGCTAAATTATCAAAAAGAGGAAACGAACTTTTTACAATTCTTGATAATGAACTTCACTTTGGTCATACAAGATGCGGTTCACTTGTTTTAGCTTTTGATGATGAAGATATTGAAACACTTAAAAAGCTTCAAGAAAACGGAAATAAAAACGGTGTAGAAACAGAAATAATCGATATTGACAGAATTCATGAAATAGAACCTAATATTTCAAACGAAGTTAAAGCTGCCCTATACTGTAAAACAGCAGGTATTGCAATGCCATTCCAATACTGTGTTGCATTAGCTGAAAATGCTATTGATAACGGTGTAGAATTCTTCTTAAACGAAGAAGTAACTGACATAACAAAAGAAAATAATGTATTTACAGTAAAAACAAAAGATAATGAATACAAAGCAAAATACGTTATTAACGCAGCAGGTGTTTATGCAGATAAAATTTCAAGCATGATTTGTGAAACAAACTTTAAAATCACACCAAGAAAAGGCGAATATATGTTACTTGATTCATGTGAATCTAGTAAAGTTCACCCGGTTATATTCCCTACTCCAAAAGCTCATTCAAAAGGTATTGCTCTTACAAGATCACATGACGGAAACGTACTTGTAGGACCAAATGCAGAATATGTTGATGATAAAGAAGATGTTTCAACAGACGCAAAAACTTTAGATGATGTTTGGAAACAAACAGATAGATTCCTTATAAATAAACTTGATAAAAGCAAAGTTATTACACAATTTGCAGGGCTAAGAGCCGTAACAGACTCTCAAGACTTCATAATCGAAGAAAGCTCAACAAAAGGCTTTATCAATGCCGCAGCAATTCAGTCTCCTGGATTTACTGTTTCTTATGCAATAGCAGAAATGCTTGTTGATATATTAAAAGAAGCAGGACTAAGTTTAGAAGAAAACAAAGACTTTAATCCTAACAGAAGAGGATATGTTGACATGGCAAAAATGTCACAAGATGAAATAAACGAATTAATTAAAAAAGACCCAAGATTTGCAAGAGTAATTTGTAGATGCGAAACAATTACAGAAGGTCAAATCGTTGATGTATTACACAGAGGTATTAAAGTAACAACTCTTGATGGTGTTAAGAGAAGAATGAGAGCCGGCATGGGAAGATGTCAAGGTGGGTTCTGTTCTCCAAGAGTAATGGAAATCATTAAGAGAGAATACGGAATGAACTACGAAGATGTTACTAAAAAAGGTAAAGAGTCTTATATCCTAACAGGAAAGCTTGGAAAGGGAGGCAAAAACTAATATGAAAAATTACGATTTAGTTATTATTGGCGGAGGTCCTGCGGGACTAAGCAGTGCGATTGCCGCAAAAGAAAACGGAGTTAAAGATATACTTATTCTTGAAAGGGACGTAAGACTTGGCGGTATCTTAAACCAATGTATACATAACGGTTTCGGACTTCACAGATTCAAAGAAGAATTAGCAGGTCCGGAATATGCGGGAAGAGATATAAAAACAGTTGAAGAACTTGGTGTTGATGTAATGCTTGACACTATGGTTATAAAACTTGAAGAAGACAAAACAATTCATTTTCTTAATAAAGAAATGGGATATCAAACAATAAAACCTACAGCTGTTATTCTTGCAACAGGATGCAGAGAAAGAACAAGAGGAGCCTTAAACACTCCTGGAGCAAGACCAAGCGGTGTTATGACTGCCGGTACAGCTCAAAGATTTATCAACATGGAAGGTTATATGGTTGGTAAAGAAGTTGTTATCTTAGGTTCAGGTGATATCGGATTAATTATGGCAAGAAGAATGACATTAGAAGGTGCAAAAGTAAAATGTGTTCTTGAGTTAATGCCTTACTCTAACGGACTACAAAGAAACATCGTTCAATGTCTTGATGACTTTAACATTCCTTTGAAACTTGCTCATACTGTTGTAGATATTAAAGGAAACGAAAGATTAGAAGCTGTTGTAGTTGCAAAAGTTGACGAAAACAGACAACCAATTCCTGGAACAGAAGAAACAATTCCTTGTGATACACTTCTATTATCAGTTGGTTTAATTCCTGAAAATGAACTTTCTAACATGGCAGGAATTGAAATTGACCCTAAAGTAAGAGGACCATTCGTATCTCAAAACAGACAAACAAGTATCCCTGGTGTATTTGCCTGTGGTAATGTTTTACAAGTTCATGATATGGTTGACTTCGTTTCAACAGAAGGATTTATTGCAGGAAAAGGTGCAGCCGACTATATTAAAAACGGCGATACAGTAAAAGAAGACTTAAAAACAAAAGCAGTTCTTCCTATCTCTTACACTATTCCTCAAAATATTTCAACAACAAACTTAGATGAAGATGTATCAATGTTTATGAGAGTAAACAGGGTTGTTCCAACAGGATTTGTTGTTGTAAAACTAAACGGTGAAGAAATATACAGAAAGAAAGAGCTTAAATTCTTACCTGGTGAAATGATTAACATAACAATTAAAAAAGATTTAATCAAAGACCAAAAAGGCGAACTTACATTTGAAATTGAGGAGGCAGAATAATGAAAAGAGAATTAACTTGTATATGCTGTCCAAGAGGTTGTAGTTTAACAGTTGAATACGAAGGAAAAGAAGTATTTTCAGTAGAAGGCAACTTCTGTCCAAGAGGTGATAAATACGCAAGAGAAGAAGTTGTAGAACCTAAAAGAGTTATAACTTCAACAGTAAAAGTTGAAGGAGGGAAAGACGCTGTAACAAGCGTAAGAACAAACGGAACTGTTCCAAAAGCAAAAATATTTGAAGTAATGGACGAAATAAACAGTATTACTTTAAAATCCCCTGTTAAAATCGGAGATATTGCTAAAAAAGATATCTGCGGTACCGGTGTTGACCTTGTTGTAACAAGAGATAATTAATAAATAATAATAAAATGTAAAATCCATTAAAAACCCGATATAATTTAAAGTTATATTGGGTTTATTTTTTTTGTTCTTAATGATATAATATATCAGGAATTTGGAGGATAATGTACATATGAACAATAATTTTTTTGAAGCACTAAAGAGAAATCCTATTATTGCATCTGTTAGAACAGAAGAAGAAGTTGACAGAGCCATAAAAAGCAAAGCAGAAGCAGTATTTATAATCCATATAGACATGAATCATTTAATAGAACAAGTAAGAAAAATAAAGAAAGCCGGAAAACTTGTTTTTATACATGTTGATTTAATACCGGGCTTTTCATCTTCACCTTTGGCACTGGAATACATTTATAAACTTACAAAACCCGATGGAATACTTACAACAAAAAAATCAATAATAAATAAAGCAAAATCACTTAACTTAATAAGCATACTTAGAGTTTTTGTTATTGACTCCCCTACAATTTCATCTTGTTCAAAACTTATAAAAGAAGTAAAACCGGATGTTGTTGAAATATTACCGGGGATTGCTCCAAAAGCAATAAGAAAAATAAAAGAAAAAGTTAATATACCTATAATATCGGGTGGTTTAATAGAATATAAAGAAGAAGTTATCGACTGTATAAAAAGCGGTGCAATTGCAGTATCTTCTTCAAGTGATAAATTAATTAAAAAAAATAAAGTCCGATATTAAAATATTTTATATCGGACTTTTTATATTGAAAGGTAGTTTTATGAAAGAAAAACATTTAGGTCGTGTTCATACTTTTTTAAGAATATTTTTTATAATATTATTATTTATTATTCAAATTTTTTGTATGTTTATTTTTACGTATTTATTAAAAAAACATGCTGTTTTTGCCTATGTAATAATTGAAATATTTAGTATTTTGGTTTTAATTCATTTAATGGCCGATGAAAGAAACTCCGCATATAAAATGTTATGGATTGGTATAGTTCTGCTTCTTCCAATTGTTGGACATATTATGTATGATTTATGGGGAAAATCTCATTCACATATAAGAAAACATACTAAAATGCAGGATGAAATAGATAAGGTAAATTCTTATCAAAATATGGACGGAAAGGTTTTAAGTGAAATAGAAGATGATGATTCACAACGCTTATCTTCATATCTTACAAACTACTCCTTCCCTCCTTATAAAAACAATTCACTTGACTTTTATTATTCAGGTGAAGAAACCTTTGAAAATATAGTTAAAGATATAAAAAATGCCGGGAAGTTTATCTTTATAAGCGTTTTTACTCTTTCAAAAGGTGACTTGTTTGATAAAATATTTAATATTTTAAAACAAAAAGCAAGTGAAGGCGTTGAAGTAAAGATTATGTATGATGATGTAGGGTCTATTTTAAAAATCCCCGCAAACGTAAAAAAACGTCTTGAAGAACAAGGTATAGAAGTTACCATATTTAATGCAATACACAAAAATGCATCAAAACAATATTATAATTATAGACTTCACCAAAAGATAATTATAATTGACGGAAACATATCTTATACAGGCGGAATCGACATAAAAGATAATAATTGGAACAACATCTTACATGAAAGCTATAAAGACTGTTCTCTTAAAATTACAGGAGATGCAACTTGGAGTTTTACATTAGTATTTATAGGAATGTGGAATACAACTGACCATAAAATAAGTGATATAGAAAAATACAGACCAAGTCATGATATAAGAAATGATGTAATATGCCAGCCTTTTGCAGACGGACCTTCAAATTATGTTCAATTTGCGGAAGATATGTATAAATATCTTATAAATACAGCAAAAGATACTTTATATATAACCACACCGTGCTTAAATTTGGACGATGAAATGATAGACGTACTTTGTTTATGCGGTAAAAGCGGTGTAGATATAAGAATTGTTACACCAAAACATTTCGATAAGAAAACAAACAAATATTTAAGTGAATTTAACTTTGGAAGACTTTTAAAAAACGGTGTAAGAATTTACGAATACAATAAAGGATATTTGCATAGTAAAATTATTTTAAATGATTTTGCGGGAATAATAAGCACAATAAACATGAATTTCAGAAGTTTTTATATTCAATATGAAAACGGAGTTTTTATAACAGACAAACCTTTCATTAAAGATATAAAAACACAGATTGATGATATTATGAAAGACTGCGATGAAATTACTTATGATGAATGGCTTCATCGCTCAAAGAAAACAAAAATAATTCAATATGTTTTAAATGTATTCAAATGTCAACTATAAAGAAACTTATTTGGAAAGGAAGAAAATATGCAAAAAAGCAAAATTGCAATAAATACGGCTTTTATATTTATTTTACTTGAACTTGTTATAGGAATATTACAAAAGTTTATAACTCTTCCGGATTTATTTGAAACGGTTAAATCAACATTTCTTGGAATAGGAGTAATAGCACTTATATTTTATTTCATATTTAGAATAAAAGAAAAATAATTAAAACAGTCTAAGCTGTTCTATATTATTATAATGTTCGTTTATTTTTTTCATGTAATTTGAACTAATATTATATTTCTTTCTTATAAAATATATCTTTTTATTAAGATTTGTTAAATATTCTTTATTTAAAGTAGAGGAACTTTCATAAAGTTTCTCTATTTTTTTATATTCTTCACTAAAATTTTTTCTAATAAAATTAAGAAAATAACTTCTTGTCTGCCCTCTTAAGTTTAAAGAGCCAGTTAAAATATAGTCTACGTTTATTTGTTTTCCTAAATAAAAAATTTTATCTATATTATCTATGCTATCTGTAATATATGGAATAATTGGCATCATATGAATAGCAGTATTTGCATTTGTCTTTCCTATTTCTTTTAACATATTAATCCTTTGAATACTGCTTTTAGAATAAGGCTCAATTAATTTTCTTATTTTTTCGTCCATTACCGTTATTGTTGAAGCAATATTCACATATGTTTTCTTTGAAAGCTTTTCAATTAAATCAATATCTCTTAAAATTAAATCGGATTTTGTGGAAATAGTAATAGGCTGATTATATTTAATCATAAGTTTTAATACTTCTCTCATTAGTCCATATTTTTCTTCCAAAGGCTGATATGAATCCGTTACACTTCCCATATTTATGATTTTATCGTCTTTTTTCTTTCTAAGCTCCTTTTCCAATACTTCAAGTATATTTTTCTTTACAAATATATCATTAAAGAAATCAGTTGAACCTAAGTAACTATTTGAATAAAGAGCATAGCAATAACTGCATTTATGAGAACATCCTCTGTAAATATTTAAATCCAAACTGTACGGAAGCCTTGATTTTGAAAGTTTGTTTATTGCCGTTTTACATTTAATTTCGTTTATTTTCATTTGAATCACCATACAGAACTTTTGTTCGTATATATTATAACGGTAAAAAAATGGTTTTACAATAATAAATTTAAAATAAATTTAATTTATTTTAAGTAACAATACTTATAAAGTTTAACGTTAAACATATTATTGAAATAGATAAAAAAAAGAAAAATCCTTTTTTATCTCCTTTGTTTTTAAATTCGAAACTTTTAACTAAAACTAAAGTAAAAAAGAAAAATTGCATTAAAAGCAAACTTAAATTTTGAGGCATAATTATTTCGAAAATATTAAAAACGCCAAAAATAATCATGAGTATTAATAATATAATATTTATAATATTTTTTAATTTCATTTTTTCCCTTTTTTTATCATAATTTTTCATATTATATCATCATAAAAAAAACAATACTATTAACAATAACTAAACATATATTAACAATATCTAAAAAAAGACATTTCAAAATGAAATATCTTTTAATTTTCTTTTATTTTACTCTATAAAAAACAAATCTGATTATTTTACGATGGAATACATCAAGCTATCCATTATTTTACCATTTTTAAATATGCTTTTTTCTTTTCTGCCTTCTAATTTAAAGCCGTTATTTTCTAGAACTTTTTTTGATGGAATGTTTGTTTCAAATATTTCTGCTTCTATTCTTATTATATCCATTCTTTCAAAAGCTTCTTTCATAACCATTTTTACAGCTTTTTTCATTATTCCTTTATTTTGGAATTCTTCCCCTATCCAGTATCCTATTTCTGCAGTTTTTCTATTTACATCATTTAGTTTTATAACGGATATGCTTCCCACTGCTTTTCCGTTTACCGTTATGGCTTTTAATATATTGTTAATATCATTATTAATACAGTCTTTTATGAAAAATTCAGCATTTTCCTTTGTATAAGGATAAGGAAAAATATCTCTTAAATTATCGGCAATACGTTTATTATTTGCGTATTTTACCACATCATCTACATATTTTAAATCCCATTGTTCAATTTTAAAATCCATTATTACCAGTCCTTGCAAACATCAACCCAATCTAAAGCATTTGAATATTTAAACAAATCTTCCATATTAAGTTCTATTGCTGAATTAGAACTTCCACAAGCAGGAAATACCGTATCAAATCTTTTTAGAGATTCATCAAGATATGTTTTTACTTTTTCAGGGTTTGCAAAAGGACATACACCTCCTATTTTATGATTTGTATATTTTTCAACGTCTTCCATAGATAACATCTTTGCCTTTTGTGAAAATCTTGTTTTAAATTTTTTATTGTCAATTTTAGCATCTCCTGCAGCAACAACAAGAATACATCCTCCTTCTTCTTCATTTTTATCATAAAAAGAAAGAGTTTTTGCAATTCTTGCTCCTGTTGTTCCAAGTGCTTTTGCAGCAAGCTCTACTGTTGCGCTTGAAGTTTCAAACTCCATGACTTTATCTTTCATATTAAATTTATCAAAATATTCTTTTACTAAATCTATTGCCATACTTTCCTCCAAAATATAAACTATTTTAATATTATATCACAAATAAAAAGGGATAGATTAATTTCTATCCCTTTAAATATTAAATATAATTATATCTGTTTTTTTCTTTAATTATGAAGAACAAAGAAACCATTAATGCAAGTATCTCTGCTGTCGGTATTGCAAGCCACATTCCGTCAACTCCCATAAACAAAGGAAGAAGCATAATTGCACCTGATATAAAAACGAATGTTCTCATAAATGATATTATCGCTGAAACCTTACCGTTTGAAAGAGCCGTAAACATTGCAGAGGCAAAAATGTTAAATCCTGAAAACAAGAATGTTATAGAGAATAACAAGTATGCTCTTGTTGCTATTGTATAAACTTCGCTGTTTACAGGTATAAATATAGTTACAACCTTAGATGAAAATAACAATGATAGAATAAATATACATATTACAGATACCAAAATTATTCTAATACTGTTTTTAAAGGCTTTTTGAAGCTGTTTTTTGTTTTCGCTTCCAAAGTTATAACTAAATATCGGAGCAACCCCGCTTGAAAATCCCATATACATTGAATTAAACAAGAACTGCGCATAGAGAAGCAGTGATATTGCGGCAACTCCGTTTTCTCCAAGCATTTTCATTAATGATATATTAAACATCCAGTTTGTAATACACATTGAAATATGTCCAACCATTTCCGATGCACCGTTAAACATAGCTTCAGTTATTACTTTAGGGTTTTTGTCTATTTTTGAAAAATGAAGTCCTTTTTTGTTTATTATAAAAAATATTAATCCCGATGTTGCAGGAATCATATATCCTATAACCGTTCCCCATGCAGCACCTTTTATTCCCATATTTAAAGGAACCATAAATACATAATCAAGTATTATGTTTGTTATTCCTGCAAGAACAGTAAAAAATAGTCCTAAGTTTGGCTTTCCGGCAGTTACAAAAAGGCTGCTAAATACAAGTTGAAGCATTAAAAGTGGAGCAAATCTTAAATTTATGCTCAAATAATCATGGCAATATCCAAATAATATTTCACTTGCACCTAAAAAATTTATTATTTTATCTAAAAATAATACAGAAAATATAGACATTATCATGCTTATTACAATAATTGTAATTACAATAAGAGATAAATCTCCATTTGCTTCTTCGTCTTTTTTCTGCCCTATCTTTTTTGCTATTATGGCACTTCCTCCGGTACCGAACATAATTCCAACCCCGAAAAATAAATTTAAAAGAGGTTCTATTATGTTAATTGCACTTAGTCCGTTAACCCCTACTATTCTTGATATAAATACTCCGTCAACTATTGTGTAAAGAGACATGAACAGCATCATAATAATAGTGGGAAAACTAAACTTAATTAAAGATATAAGATTAAATTCTTTTGCTATATTATTATTCATTATTCATTCCTCCTTATAATTTCACTTTGAACATTATAAACCTTCAAGTAACTTGAATGTCAAGAGTAAAATATATATAATATAGATAAAATTAATTTTGAGGTAATAAAATGGAAAACAAATATAATATAGGGCTGATTTCCAAAATTCTAAATATACCAAGATCAACTCTAAGATACTGGGAAAGCGAAGGGCTGATAAACTTAAAAAGAAATAAAGAAAATGATTATAGGGAGTTTGATGTTTCATCAATATTTGAAATCCTCGACATAGCTTTATACAGAAAACTAAATATTTCTATAAAAGAAATAAAAAAAATGGAAAATCAAAATGTTAATGAAATAGAAAAAGTTTTAATCAAAAACAAAGAAAACATAGATAAAAATATTAACGAACTAAAATATACAAAAACATTAATCGAAAAAAGAATTAATCAAATACAAATTTATTATGAACTTATAAATAACCCTTATCAAAAAGCAGATAAAATAGAAAATATAAAATATATCGTAAACTTTGATATAAATAACAAAAAAATTCTTTCAAAATATATAAACTCTCCCGAAAACTTTGTATTTTATAAAGAAAAGAACGAAGAAATGAAATACGGTTTTATATTAAATAGTATAAACAAAGAAGATAAAATTCTTTGGCAGGAAAAAGAAGACAAAAACAAGAAATATGTAAAATTTATCTTAAAACAAGATTATTATAACCTAAATACAAATTTAGATTTTCATATTAAAAACTTAACTGATATGGGCTATAAAACAGGTAAAATGATTGCAAAGTATTTAATGACGGATTTCGAGGGTAAAAAGTACGATTACTATGAAACATATATGGAAATAAAATAAAAAAAGGACCTGACAGTCCTTTTTTACATTATGCCAAGATCCATAAGAACATCTTCAGCATTTGTTGCAGCTTTAACTTTACCATAAACTTTTTCTATATTTCCTTGTTCATCGATAATATAAGTAGTTCTTACTACACCCATGCTTTTTTTACCGTACATATTCTTTTCTTTCCACACATCATAAGACTGAATTGCTTTAAGTTCAGGGTCTGAAAGAAGAATAAAAGGTAAATCATGTTTATTTATAAAATTAGAATGAGACTTTTCACTGTCTTTGCTTATTCCGATTACAACAATGTCGTTATCTTTGTATTTATCATAGTTGTCTCTAAATCCACAGGCTTGTTTTGTACATCCAGGAGTATTATCCCTTGGATAGAAATAAAGAACAACTTTCTTTCCTAAAAAATCAGATAAACTTACTTCTTTTCCGTCTTTATCGTTAAGTGTAAAATCAGGTGCTTTTATACCTTGTTCTAACATAATATTCCCTCCTTAAATTTTGAAGAAAACAAAATTATTTTCATTTGAATATTCTTCACTGAAACTATATCCATTATAACAAAATTCTTTTAATTTATCACTATTATTTATCTTTTTATCAACTATATACCTTACCATTTCCCCTCTTAGCATTTTAGCTTCAGTTGCAATAGTCCTAATTTTCCCTTTATGAAAACTCTTAAAATCAACTGTGATAAATTTATCTTCATCTTTTAAATATGGCGTAATAACTTTTGAATATTCCTTTGAGGCAAGATTGATTACTTCTTCATTATCCTTATATAATTCCTTATAAATACTGTCTGCCCAGAATTTATATAAATTTTTACCGTCTATATCAAGTTTACACTGCATTTCAAGTCTATAGGGACAAATACCGTCATAAGGTTTTAATATGCCGTATAAACCGCTTATTACCCTAATGGTAGAGTTTACAAACTCATAATCTTCTTCCTTAAATTCTTCTGCTTTTATATGTGTATATTGAAGACCGTTATAAGATAATATTGCAGGTATTTCATGCTTAAAATCAAAGAAATCATTATAGTAAACAAAAGTTTCCATTGCTATTTTTGGATTTACTTTCATAATACTTTCTATTTCCATAGGCGAAAACTTCTTTATTATTTTTGCAAGCTGTTTTGCCTTATTAAAAAATACAGGAGTTGTAATTTCCTTTTTTTCATCATATGCAATTTTCATTTTCTTTGCAGGTGAAATTATTACTTTCAATGTTAAACCTCTTTTATAAAAAATTTACGAATGCTCCCGCAAGAACCACAGTTATAAGTCCCGATACGGCTACGGAAAGTCCGCTCATAGCACCTTCGACTTCTCCCATTTCAAGAGCCTTGGCTGTTCCTACCGCATGAGCAGCTGTTCCTATTGCAAGCCCTTTAGATATAGGGTGCTTAATCTTAAATATTTTTAGGATATATTCTCCCATTAAATTCCCAAGTATTCCGGTTATTATTATTACGGCAACCGTTATTGAAGCAATTCCTCCGAATTGTTCACTTACAGTCATTCCTATTGCCGTAGTAATTGACTTTGGAAGAAGAGTAACATATTGCTCATGAGTCAAAGCAAATAAGTATGAAAACAATAAAATACTTCCAAGACTTGAGAGTACTCCTGCAGTTATCCCTATTATAATTGCTTCAAAATTGTGTTTAAGTGTTTCAAATTCTTCGTATAAAGGTATTGCAAGACATATTGTCGCAGGGGTTAGGAAGTAGCTTATATATTTTGCGCCCTCATAATAAACATCATAGTCAATTTTAAAAACACTTAATATAATACTTACAAAAATAATGCCAATAAGTATAGGATTAAAAACATTTAACTTTGTTTTTTTTCTTATTATATCCCCTAAAAAATACCCAAGTATTGTTATTAAAACCGCAAAATAAAGAGAATTTTTAATTATTTCCATTATTCACATTCTCCTTATCTTTATTTATTACAAATTGTGAAACATGCGCCGTTACAACCATAACAATAATTGTAGTTACAAAAACGATTATTGTCATAGGAAACAAAAATTCCTTTAAAACCGTAAATAACGTAACTATTTCTACTCCTATAGGAACGAACATTATAGGCATTGTATCCAGTAAAAAACCGCCAACGTCTTTTATATAACTTAATTTAAGTATATTTGATTTTAGAAGTATCAGCATTATTACAAGACCGTATATACTGCTTGGAATCGGAAGCGGTATTATATAATTTAACAGCTCACTTACAAAAGTTATTAAACAAATGATTAAAAATTGATAAAAATATTTCATATTATGCCTTTCTAAAATGTATTTTGAAAATTAATTATATATTAAATATGAAAATTTTTAAAGTTTTTTACATTCCAAAACAAAACTTTTAATATTTTTTTTGCTGTCTTTAATCTTATATAATTTGCCTTTCTATTATATAAAATTTAACTTAATTATTGTTAAAAAGCATAAAGTATTTACTTTAATTTTACAAATATTTTAAATAAAAAAGACACATAACGTGTCTTTAAAAGCCTAAATAAAACATATAGAAAGCTATGAGAAGCATTAAAATTGAAAGTAGGATTTTTACTACAAACTGTACTTTTGCATATTTTTCACTTTTGTTCAAATTTTTTGTAAATCCAATGCCGGTACCTACAAGAACTGTTAATATACCGTGTCCCACAGAATAACAAAATAACATTATTATTCCCATTAATAAACTTCCCTTTGATGCAACAAAACTTAAAATAACAACCAAAGCGGGAGTTGAACAGGGAGAAGAAAAAACACCTGCAAGTATACCGCATATAAATGCTCCTATATATCCCGTTTTACCGTTTTTTGCAACCAAGTTTGTTGAGGGTATAAAATTATAAAGTTCCAATGTTTGAAGAGCCATTAAAACCATTATTATTCCAAGAAAAATATAAAACCATTTACCTGAAAGAGAAAGTATGTTTCCTATCAGTGCTGAAACTACACCAAAAAGCGTAAATGTAAGTGCTGTTCCAAGAGCAAATACAACGCTTAATAAAAATAGGTTTTTCGTTTCTTTTTTGCTGTTTAACCCTACATAACCTACTATCAAAGGTATTGAGGATAAGGAACATGGAGTAAATGAAACCAATATTCCTGCCAAAAAAGCAAATAATGGAGCAAAAGCAGAGCTTGAAGCTATTATGTTTGATAAACTTTCTATTAGTTGATTCATATTATTCTACTCCCAAATCTTTAAATATTGCTCTGAATTCTTCTTCGCTTAATATTCCCTCTCTTGCGGTAAATAAATGTTCATTAGTATCTTTAGATGTATACTTTACAAGCTCTACTGTTGGAGTTTGTGTTGGTGAATAAGGTTTGCCGTTTTTATCAAAGAAGAAAATAGTCGGTGTAACTCTTATTGGAAAATCTTCTATACCGCTGACATTAGCATCTATATTAATTGTTTTAATGATAATTTTTCCTTGATACTCTTTTGCAAGATTATGTATTGTAGGTTCCATTTCTCTGCATGGAGGACATGTTGAACTTGAAAAATTTAGAATGATTGGAAGATTTTGTTTTTTAAGTTCATCCATATTAAGACTTGTTATATTTATGTTATCATCTACCTTTTTGCTTTCTTCAATATTTTTAAATATATATATTCCACCGATTACTAAAACAATTAAAATCGGGACTATTACTCTTAAGACTTTTTTATTCATATTCCATCTCCTTTCATTTAGTTTATATAGTTTATCATATAATTTGTATTTTGTTAACCATAACAAACAACTTTTTTAGAATTATTTTAATTTACATTATTTCCTCCACATAAATTATATGCTTAAAATAATAAAAAACCTGCAAATATAAATATTTACAGGTTTCTATTTTATAAATTATACATATGATTTAAAGGTCCACTTCCCCTTCCAAGATCTAACCCTGCCTTTAGGGCTCCTGTTATATAATTTTTTGCATTTTTAATGCTTTCTTCTTTAGAATAGCCCATTGCAAGATTACAAGCAATTGCAGAAGAAAGAGTACAGCCTGTTCCGTGAGTATTATTAGTATCTACTCTATCTCCCTTAAACCAGAAAATTTCTCCATTATCATATAAAAGATCATTTGCGTTTTTATCATAATGACCGCCTTTTATAAGAATTGCACTGTCAATGTTTTTAGATATTTCTTTTGCTGCATTAATCATGTCTTCATCACTTTTTATACTCATACCCGATAAAACTTCAGCTTCGGGAATATTAGGAGTGATTATTGTTCCAAGTGGAAGAAGTCTGTTTATTAAAGTATCTTTTGCTTCATCACTTATAAGCTTACTTCCGCTTGTTGCAACCATTACAGGATCAACAACAATATTTTCTGCTTTATACTCAATTAGTTTATCTGCTATGGCATTGATTATATCGCTGTTTGAAACCATACCAATTTTTACCGCATCAGGTCTTATATCAGTAAAAATGCAATCAATTTGATTTTTTACAAAGTCTGCATCTGCATCTAAAACACCGTAAACTCCTGTTGTGTTTTGTGCTGTTAGAGCCGTTATTGCACTCATCGCATAAAGTTTATGAGCTGTTATTGTTTTTATATCGGCTTGTATTCCGGCTCCTCCGCTTGAATCAGAACCAGCTATTGTTAAAACCTTTTTCATATTATTCTCCTTTTACCATTTCTTTAGATAGACTTAAAAGTTCTTTTGTATCTTCAGTTATATTTTTGCTTGCAAAGATTGCAGATACAACTGCAACTCCGTCAACATGACTTCCTTTTAATTTTAAAATATTATCTTTACTTATTCCCCCTATTGCAACAACGGGAATATTTACACTGTCGCATATTTCTTTTAGTGTTTCAAAAGATACATCATCGGCATCTAACTTTGTTGAAGTTGAAAATACTGCTCCGACTCCAAGATAGTCAGCTCCCATTTTTTCTGCTTCTATAGCCTCTTCGAGAGTATGAGCAGAAACGCCTAGGATTTTATCTTTTCCTATTTTACTTCTAACGTCCGTAGCTTTCATGTCGCTTTGACCTACATGTACTCCGTCTGCATCACATTTTATTGCAACCTCTACGTTATCATTGATTACAAAAGGAATATTATACTCTTTTACCATATCTTTTATTTCTAATGCTTCTTTTAAGAATTCTTCATCACTTAATTCTTTTTCTCTAAGCTGTAAAAAAGTTATTCCTCCCTCTAAAGCTTCTTTGATTTGCCCCTTTAATCCTTTTTCTTCACTCCACATTCTGTCCGTTACGGCATATAAAAGCATATCTTTTTTATCTGTGTTCATATTTTGCCCCCTTATCAAGTTCTTCACCTGACATATTGTAAATAGCATCAATTAAATAATTTCTAAATGATGAGTTACCGGCTTTTGTTTCAACCATTTTTTCATATGCTTTTTCCCCTGCATATCCCATTAAACATACGCTTGCAAGGCAGGCTTTTAACATATTGTCTGTATTTGCACATATATAAGCACAAGTCATAGCTGAAAGCATACAGCCTGTTCCTGTTATTGAAGACATTACAGCATGTCCGTTTTTTATTATATAAGCATCTTTATCATTAGTTACAATATCAATTTCTCCCGTAACTATTATTACAGCACCTGTTTGTTTTGAAAATTCTTTTAAAGATTTTATTACATCGTCTATATTTTCTTCAGTTACTTTATCAGCTATATCGGCATCAACCCCTTTTGTTGTACCGCTTCCTGCCATAAGAGTTTTAATTTCGGAAATATTACCTTTTATTACAGAAAATTTAACGTTATTCAAAAGTTCATTTGCTGTATTTGTTCTAAGAGTTGAAGCACCTGCTCCTACAGGGTCAAGAATAACAGGATGAGAAAGTTCATTTGCTTTTTTTCCTGCAAGTAACATTGAAGGAATTGTATTTTTATTTAAAGTTCCTATGTTTATATTTAAACCGCTGCAAATACTTGTTATTTCTTCTACTTCTCCTTCATCATCCGCCATTATCGGAGAACCTCCACAAGCAAGCAGTATATTTGCACAGTCATTTACAGTTACGTAGTTTGTAATGTTATGTACAAGTGGTGTATTGTTTTTTACGTTTTCCAAAATTTCTTTTAACATTTCATTCCTCCTAATATAAAAAAACGAGAAACCAATTAGGATTCTCGTTAAAATTTACTTATTATTTCTTCCTACGTTGGCATTATCCAAATCAGGTTTAAGGGTCGAATAAATTCCTCTCAGCAAAAAGCTCCCCTGTATATTTTATTTATAAAACTATGCTACCACAAGATAAAATATATGTCAACAAAAGCATTATGCTTCGCTTTCCAAATGAATTTTATCTCTTATTTCTTGCATTTTTATATCTGTATAAGAAATAAGGGTTGCACATTCTTTTAATTCATTTATAATTTTTTCTTCTTCTTCTATATTTTTTTTGTATTTAAGCTGATGTTCCAAACTTGCCCAAAAGTCCATTGCTATTGTTCTAATTTGAATTTCAACTCTTAAATTTTGTTTTTTATCAGAAAAGAACACTGGTATTTCCACAATCATATGATAAGATCTATATCCGTTTTCCTTAGGGTTGTTAATATAATCCTTTACGGCTATGACAGTAATATCATCTTGTTTTGCAATCATTTTTGCAAGTGCATATATATCATCAATAAAAGAACAAACTATTCTTATTCCCGCAATATCATTTAGGTGTTCCATAGCCGATTCTACGGATACTTCATATCCTTCTTTTTTTAATTTTGCGGCTATACTTTCAGGTTTTTTGATTCTTGACTTGATAAACTCTATTGGACTGTTAGCTCTTTTAAGTGCAAGTTCATCATTTAAAACTTCAAGTTTAGTTTTAACTTCTCTTATTGCACAGCCATACATCATAATTGCTTCTTTAAATTCTTTAGTTTGTTCTATAAAATATTTTTTTGTATCTGCAGGAACGTTAACAGTGCTTATAAACGTCCTGTTCAGGTCTTTTTCCATGTTCATTGTAATCTTTTAATATATGATATTTATTTCCATTTATGTCCGCAGTCAAGGCATATGTAATCAGGTCTTGTTTTTTCATCTTCAAAACATCCGCCATAAAATCCTTCATCTTTCCCCATTGCTTCACAAGCTTCAAAATACATAAGACCGTATATCATTTCTTCAATATGTTTGCTTTTACACTTTGGACATATCTTTTCCATATATTATTCTCCTTACATTTTAATATTGTATCATAAATCGACAATATTACATAGAACATTAATTGATTATTAATGTTAATTTAATATTTTATAAATGGGCTTGTATGAAAAAATTTTTTATCCTCTCTGGAATATTTTTAGGTATATTATCCATAGATATGTTTTTTAACCTATCTTCATTTCCATCTTTTAAAGCCTGTTCATAATACCAACATTTATATTCAATCATTGAAAGAACCTTTTTTAATTCATTCATTTCTTTTATTATATTCTCTCTTTGTTTATAAAACATCTCTTTTCTTTTTTCTAATGTTTCATTTCCAAGAGAACACCAATACATAAACTCTTTAATATCTTTTATTTTCATTCCGGATTTTTTTAAACACTCTATAAGTCTTATAGCTTCTAAGTCAACATCATCAAAGTTTCTTTTCCCTGATTTATCCCTTTTTAAATTTATAAACAAACCTTCTTTATCATAAAATCTTAAAGTATGGATAGAAATATTAAATAATTTTGAAACCTCTCCTATTGTATACATAATAAAACTCCTATTTTTTTATTTTTTTCCTTGACATAGAGTTCACTCAAGGTACTACAATTATAACATAAAGAAAAATAATATAAAAGGAGATATATAAAATGGTAGAAGAAAAATTAAATTTAACAGATAAATGGGATAAAGTTTTTGAAAAAAGCGACAAGGTTGAACATTCTAAGGTAACTTTTCACAACCGTTTTGGAATAACATTGGCAGCAGATTTATATAAGCCTAAAGATAAAGAAGGTAAACTTCCTGCAATTTCCGTTTGTGGACCTTTTGGGGCAGTAAAGGAACAATCAAGCGGACTTTATGCTCAAATAATGGCTGAAAGAGGATTTTTAACAATAGCTTTTGACCCATCATTTACAGGTGAAAGTGGTGGAAACGTAAGATATATGGCATCGGGAGATATAAACACTGAAGATTTTCAAGCAAGCATAGATTATTTATCTACAAGAGATGATGTTGACAGCGAAAAAATAGGTATTATCGGAATTTGTGGCTGGGGTGGAATGGCTCTTAATACTGCAGCAATTGACACAAGAATAAAAGCAACTGTTTCATCTACTATGTATGATATGTCTAGAGTTGCGGCAAAGGGATATTTTGATGGAGCTGACAGCGAAGAAGAAAGATATAAAATGCGTGTAGCACTTAACACACAAAGAACACAAGATTATAAAAATGGAAGTTATAAACTAGGTGGTGGAGTTGTAGATCCCCTACCGGCAGATGCTCCTTTCTTTGTTAAAGATTATTATGATTATTATAAAACACAAAGAGGGTATCATGAAAGAAGCTTAAATTCAAATGGCGGATGGAATGTAATTGGAACTATGTCTTTAATGAATCAACCTCTTTTAAAATATACAAATGAAATAAGAAGTGCCGTATTAGTAATACACGGAGAAAAAGCACATTCATGTTATTTCAGCAAAGACGCATATAAAGACATGATAAAGGATAATAAATACATAGATAATAAAGAGTTAATGATTATACCTGGTGCAGTACACACAGATTTATATGACAGAACAGATATTATTCCATTTGATAAAATTGAAGAATTTTTTAATATGTATTTAAAATAAAGGAAGTAATTTATGAATGTTTTAGCTATAAGTGCAAGTGCAAGAAAAGATGGAAATACTAAAATAATGCTTGAAACGGTGTTAAATCAGATAAATAAAAAAGGTATAGAAACAAATCTTATTGAACTGTCAGGAGAAATAATTAACCCCTGCAAAGCTTGTTTTACATGTGATGGAAAAGAAAAGTGTTCTTTTAATGGTGATAAATTTAATGAAGTATTTGAACTTATGAAAAAAGCAGACGGAATTATTTTAGGCTCTCCTGTTTACAGCGCAAATATTTCTTCAATAGTGTAGGCTATTTGAAAGAGCAAGTGTCGTTTTAGATATGAATCCCGGTTTGTTTAAACATAAACTATCTGCAGGTCTAAGTGTAGGAAGAAGGGGTGGGCTTTTAAATACAATAGATACATTAAATCATTTTTTCTTAAATCATGAGATGATTGTTGTCGGGTCAACTTACTGGAATATTGGTTTTGGGGAAATGCCTAAAGATGTAAATAGTGATAAAGAGGCCCTTGAAAATATGATTAATTTAGGAGAAAATTTTTCTTATATATTAAAAAAATTAAATAAGTAAGGGCAATAAAATGAAAAAGAATAAAAAAATAAAATATATTATTTCTTTTGTATTAATAATTATATTTTTAATAGGAATTATATTTTATTTTACAAACAAAAATAAGGATTATGTAAGTATGAATAATTTTAATAACTCTAATTTTAATTTTTCAACCAAAACGGTTATGTTAAACAGCGGCTACGAAATGCCACTAAATGGAATAGGAACCTATTCCCTAACCGGCGATACGGCTTATAAGTCAGTAAGCAGTGCACTTAAAAGTGGAGTAAGGCTTATTGATACAGCTTATATGTATCATAATGAAGAAGAAATTGGAAGAGCAATAAGAGATTCAAAAATTCCAAGAGAAGAAATATTTGTTATTACAAAGATATACCCTACCCAGTTTTCTTCTCCTAAAGAAGCAATAGATATGGCTTTGGAAAAACTTGATATTGGATATATAGATATGATGCTTTTGCATCATCCCGGAGAAAATGATGTTAATGCTTATAAGGAAATGGAAAAATACGTTAAAGAAGGTAAAATACATTCAATAGGATTATCAAACTGGTATGTTGAAGAACTTGAAGAATTTTTACCTCAAGTAGATATAACACCTGCTTTAGTTCAAAATGAAATACATCCTTATTATCAAGAAAATGATGTTATTCCATATATTCAAGATAAGGGAATTGTAGTTCAGGGATGGTATCCATTTGGAGGAAGAGGACATACAAGTGAGCTTTTAAATGATGAAACAATTGTAGAAATTGCAAATAATCATAATGTTTCAGCTGCACAAGTTATATTAAGATGGAATTTACAAAAAGGTGTTATTGTTATTCCAGGCTCCAGTAATCCTGAACATATAAAAGAAAATACGCAAATTTACCATTTTGAACTTACCAATGAAGAGATGGAAAAAATAAACAGTTTAGACAGAAATGAAAAACACGACTGGTATTAAAAGACCGATTAATCGGTCTTTTTTTATTTTTATGAATAATTTAAAATAAAAAATATTACATTAAAACTATATAAAGTTAAATACAAATATGTTAAAATTACATCATATATCAAAATGCTAAAACAGATTAAGAAATTACGGCATATTATAAAATTTTGGAGGTTTAGTTGTGCTTCAAATAAAAAATATAAGCAAACAATATAAAACCGGAAGTTTAGTTCAAAAAGCATTAGATGACGTAAGTTTGAATTTAAGAGACAACGAATTTGTTGCTATTTTAGGTCCGAGCGGTTCCGGTAAAACAACACTTTTGAATATTATCGGAGGGCTGGATAGATATGACAGCGGAGATTTGATAATCAATGAAGTATCAACAAAGGAATACAAAGACAGAGATTGGGATTCTTATCGTAATCATACAATAGGATTTGTATTTCAAAGTTATAATTTAATACCACATCAAACAATACTCTCAAACGTTGAACTTGCTCTTACCATTTCAGGTATAGACAAATCAGAAAGAAAAGAAAGAGCAATAAATGCCCTTGAACAAGTAGGTTTAAAAGAGCAAATGCACAAAAAGCCAAATCAGTTATCAGGCGGACAGATGCAAAGAGTAGCAATAGCAAGGGCTCTTGTAAATAACCCTGATATTGTTCTTGCAGATGAACCTACGGGAGCTCTTGACAGTGAAACAAGCATACAAGTTATGGATCTTTTAAAAGAAGTTGCAAAAGACCGTTTGGTTGTAATGGTAACCCATAACCCGGAACTTGCTGAAAGATATGCAACCCGTATTGTAAATTTACGAGACGGAAAAATACGCTCAGATTCAGACCCTTTTGAAATTAATGAAGAAAACCAGGTTGAATCGGTTTATAAAAAATTCGGGAAAACGGCAATGTCTTTTTTAACTTCTCTTTCTTTAAGTTTTAACAACTTAAAGACAAAGAAAGGAAGAACTATTCTTACATCATTTGCTGGTTCAATTGGTATAATTGGGATTGCATTGATACTTTCATTGTCAAACGGTGTAAACTCCTATATTAAATCAATAGAAGAAGATACATTATCCGAATACCCTTTACAAATACAAAGTTCGGGTTTTGATTTAACTTCAATGATTAATATACAAAATACAAATAACGAACAAAAGGATTCAGAAATAAAAATAAACAAACAGCTTACAAATATGTTTTCAACTATTGGCTCAAACGATTTAAAATCACTAAAAACATATTTAGAAAGCGATGAATGTCCTATTGATAACTATGCAAAAAATATAGAATACAAATACGATGTTTCTCCTAGGATATATTTACAAAAAGATGATGAAATAAGACAGGTTAATCCTGATATAACATTTACAAGTCTTGGTATAGGCTCCGGGACTTCAAACAACTCTTTTATGTCAAGTATGATGAGTACAAACGTATTTTTCCAAATGCCAAGTGATGAAAATTTATATATTAATCAATACGATGTAAAAGCGGGAAAATGGCCAGAAAATTACAATGAATGTGTACTTGTTTTATCATCAAATGGTGGAATGAGCGACTTTTTACTTTATACTTTGGGACTTAGGGATTATGACGAACTTGATAAATGGGTAAAAGATTTTTCAAATGATAAAAACGTAACTGTTCCTGAAAATCTCGGTGAATACTCATATGATGATATAATAGGAAAAACATTTAAACTTGTTGATAACAGCGACTGTTATGAATATGATTCAAATTATAACCTATGGCGTGATAAAACCGATAATACAGAATACATGAAAAAGGTCGTAAAAAACGGTGAAGACTTAAAAATCGTTGGAGTAGTACAACCTAAAGAAGATGCATCAAGCATTATGTTATCAATGGGAATATGTTACCCACAAAGCCTTACAACTCATGTTATGGATAATGCCAAAAACAGCGAGATAGTAAAACAACAACTTAAAAATCCTGATATAAACGTATTTACAGGTAAAAGTTTTGATGATGAAGGAAATGATAATGCTTTTGATATGAACTCACTAATGCAAGTTGATACAAATGCATTACAGTCTGCTTTTAAATTTGACCAAAGTAAAATTAAAGTAGATTTTGGTGATTTAAGCGGGCTTATTAATGAAAAATCTCTGCCTGAACTTGACTTAAATGATATTTTAAATGAAATTGATTTTACAATAACCGATAAAGACACTCAAAAGATAATTAAAGAACTTTTAGAGGGATATGAAGAATACGTAAAAAACAATCCTGACAGTGACGTAAACAAAGTAAGTAAAGGACTTTCAGAATATTTAAGTTCAAGTGAAGCTAATGACATTATAAACAAAAGGCTGAATGAAACAATCAAAAATGGCGGTTCCATTTCAAATGAAGAAATGCAGAATATATTCTCTGAAGTATTAGACGGATATGGCGAATATGCAAAAGATAATGATTTAAGCAATTCTGAAGACTTAGCCCAATCAATAAATGATTACCTTAAAACCGACGAAGCAAGACAAATCATAATAAAGAATTTATCAGAGATTATAAAATCACAAAACGTGGAAGAACAAGTTAATGACATTATGGATAAATACATGAGTGAAGTAACTGGTCAAATAAGTTATTCCATTCAAGCACAAATGCAAAAAAGCATGCAAAGTTTAAGCGAATCAATTTCAAATGCCATAAGTATCGACCCTTCAACTTTTGCGGGAGCTTTCAAAATGAACATGAGCGAAGAGGAACTTTCGGAACTGTTTACTTCCCTTCTTTCAAAAGAAAGCGTTACTTATGAAAATAACTTGAAGAAATTAAACTATGCAAATCCTAATGAACCAAGTGGTATTGATATATATCCAAAAGATTTTGAAGGAAATAAATCAATAACAAATTTACTAAACGAATATAACGAAAGAATGGAAAAAGAAGGCAATGAAGATAAAGTAATTTCATTTACGGATATGGTAGGAACGCTGATGAGTTCAGTTACAAACATAGTTGACACCGTAAGTTATGTTCTTATAGCCTTTGTATCTATTTCCCTTGTTGTTTCTTCCATTATGATTGGTGTAATAACTTATATAAGTGTACTTGAAAGGAAAAAAGAGATTGGTATATTAAGAGCAATGGGAGCCTCAAAGAGAAATATTTCGCAGGTATTCAATGCAGAAACCATTATAATAGGTGCTCTTGCGGGAGTTTTGGGTGTTGGAATCTCATTACTTGCGCTTATACCTATAAATAAACTTATATATATTCTTTCCGATGGAGCAAATGTAAAAGCTTCCCTACCTATTAGCGCAGCAATAATTCTTATAATTTTAAGTATTGTTTTAACATTAATAGGCGGAATAATTCCATCTAAAAAAGCGGCAAAAGAAGACCCCGTACTTGCTCTTAGAAGTGAATAAAAAAAGGAAGGACTGCTTGGCAGTCCTTTTATAATAATTAAATATTAAGAGAAATAAATATGAGAAATATAGAAGAGCTTTTTAAAAATAGAAAAATACAATATGATAAACTTATAAAATACGGATTTATTTGTAAAGAAAACACATATACATTTAAAAAAAATATTAATGACAATAACTTTCAAGTTATAATTAACATTTCAAAGTCAAAAAAGACTTCCAAAGTATTGGATTTAATGACTAATGATGAATATGTCATGGTAGATATTAAAAATTCCAGCGGTAAATTCATAGGTAGAATAAAAGAAGAATATGAAGATATTTTAAATGATATTATTGAAAAATGTAGTGTTTCAAATATATTTAAAAATAAGCAAACAAAAGAAGTCATTAAATACATAAAAGATAAATATGATGATGATTTAGAATTTTTATGGAAGAAATTTCCCACAAATGCAATTTGGAGAAATAAGATAAATAATAAGTGGTATGGTTTATTGTTGATTTTAGAAGAAAAGAAACTTGAAATTGAATCGGATAAACTAGTAGACATAATTGTATTAAGATATCAAAAAGATAAAATAGAAAGTATTATAGACAATAAAAAAATATTTAAAGGCTATCATATGAATAAAAAAAATTGGATAACATTAAAATTAGACGATACAATTGATACAAAAGAGATTTATAAATTTATAGATAATAGTTATGAAATTTCAAAACAAAAATAAACTACTTTAATTATTTTAAAGTAGTTTATAAATTATAAAAAGAATAATATTTATATTATCTTAAAGAACTTATTTTATAAAAATCAGGTTTTCTATTATGATAAAATGCAATTTCTTTAAAGCCGATATCTTCAAGGATATCAAATACAATATTAAAATTATTAGCAATATCATCAGCCTTATGAGCATCTGAACCTACCGTAATTATCTTTCCCCCTAAATGTTTATATCTTTTGATTATATCAAAATTTGGATGAGGGTTACCTAAGTTATATCTAAGCCCTGAAGTATTAACTTCTATTCCTTTATCTTTTCTTATTAGTAATAGTAATATTTCATCTAATACTTCACTAAATTCTTCATATTCTATTTTCTTTTTAGAATATCCCCCATATCTTACTACATAATCAATATGACCATAAACATCAAACTCATTATATAATTTTATATTTTCAAGAACTTCTTCAAAATATTTTAAATAAGCTTCTTTTCTGGATAAACCACTAAAAAAACTTTTATCCATTGCCATATCTTTTTTACAAGTAATATGAGATGAGCCTATAACAAAATCAAAAGGATATTGCTTTACCATTGTTTCAACTTTATCTACAATATCTGGCTGTAATCCTATTTCAATGCCAAAATTTGTTTTTAATATAGAATCATCTTTATATTTTAAATATTCTTTTCTATATTCTGACACATCTAACATTTTTAATTTTGTATCTAAACCTGTATAATCATCCCAATGTTCAGTGAAAGTTATTTCATCAACATTTTTTTCTTTAGAAGTTTCGATGTACTCTTTGAATGTAGATATTCCATCATGAGACAGATTAGTATGCACATGACAATCTTTCATATAATAAGCTCTCCTTTAAAATATTTATTAAACTTATATCCTAAATATAAAGCTACAAAATAATATCATATTATCAAATTATTTAAAATATCAAACTTTAATGTTTATATAAATTTTATTATTCAAATAATTTTGCATTGAAAATTTTTAAGTTGAAAAGAATATTTATAAACAAAAAATAATTTACTGAAATATTAAAAATAAGTTTAATTAAATACCGCACTTTGAAATATTTGAATAAATATTTATAAAATAAAAAAACTGTAAAACCATTTAGGCTTTACAGTAATATATCCAAGCTGGTGCCGATGGTGGGATTCGAACCCACACGATATTGCTATCGACGGATTTTGAGTCCGTTGCGTCTGCCAATTTCACCACATCGGCAAAATACCTTATGTATTATATCATCATTGACCTTGATTTTCAAGTCCTGAATTATCATTTTTGCCATTTAAAATATTATACATAACCGCTATTAAAACAAGTGCACCACCTATAAAAGTCGTTATACTTGGGATTTCCCCTATTACAAGAGCAACCCAAATTGGATTTAATATTGCTTCTAACATTGAAATTAAGGAAGCATCTACGCTTTCCGTTCTTTCTATACCTTTTGAGAATAAGGCATAAGATACACCCATTTGGAATATACCAAGAATAATTATTCCAAATACTCCTGCCATATTAAGAGCCGGTTGATTATTTTGAAGTAATGTCGGTACTGAAATTAAAAATATTAAACCATTACCTAAAATTGTCGCATCTAAAGTATTTGAATCTTCGTATGAATTAAAGATAAATACACCGGAATATCCAATCCCAGCAAGAATTGCAAGAATGTTTCCAAGCATTGCTCCTGAACCTACTTTTTCCATAAAGAATATTATTACACCTATAAATGCAAGTATAACCGTAAACACCTGTTTTTTTGTAGGGAAACTTTTAAAGAATATAATTGATAAAATTATAACGAATATAGGAGCCGTGTACTGAAGTATTATTGCATTTGCGGCAGTGGTGAGTTTTGTTGCGTACACAAATAAAATGCCCATTGTAATATATGATATACTGGCGCATATAACGTGTTTATTTATTTTAAAATTCATGCTTCCTTTAATTAAAATTAAAGTAATTGTAGATAAAAACGCTCTAACCCCGCTTATTGCCATTGCATCCCATGGAATGTATTTTATAAGTACACCGTTTAAACTCCATAAAAAAGCAGCCATAACGATATATATTGCCCCGTTTTTTTGATTGTTCATTATAAGCCTCCCTTTTTTAAATACTAAAATATTATATCAAAATTTTTAGAATAATTATAATTTTTTTTATCATTTATTTTTTTATGTTTTTTTGGTAAAATATAAAAAAGACATATATTAAAAGGTAGGGAATTTATGAAGTACAAAAACATAAATCCTGTTATTCTTATTCCTGCCTACAAACCCGATAAAAAACTTATCGGAGTTGTAAAAGAATTAATTGAACATGATGAGAAAATTCTCATTATAAATGACGGAAGCGGAAAAGAATTTGAGGATATTTTTAAACAAGTCGAGGATTTGGGATGTACAGTTCTTGTTCACGAAGAAAATAAAGGTAAAGGAAGAGCCTTAAAAACGGGATTTGAATATTGTATTAAACATAATTTAAGCGCTGTTACCGCAGATGCAGACGGACAGCATTTACCAAAAGATATTTTGAATATCGAAAAAATACTCGATGAAAATCCCGACAAACTTATTTTGGGCGTTAGACATTTCGACAAAACAACACCTCTTAGAAGTTTATTTGGAAATACAGTAACAAGAAAGATTTTCAAATTTTTAAATAACGGAGATGAAATAGTAGACACACAAACAGGTCTTAGAGGATTTAGTGTTGAAATGCTTAAAAAAATAATAGACATTGAAGGCGAAAGATATGAATTTGAAATGAATATCTTGCTTGAGCTTAAGAATAGACATATTGAGGTTATTCAAGAGCCAATAAGCGTTGTATACATAAACGATAATGAATCCTCTCACTATGATACTTTAAGGGATTCTTACAGAGTATATAAAAGAATTATAAAATATATTCTTTCTTCCACCTCTTCTGCCATACTTGATTATTTAAGTTTTTGTCTGTTTACATTTATCGGCATACCTACAATAACCGCAACATACATTGCAAGGCTTATTTCTTCCCTGTTTAATTATACTTTAAACAGAAAGTTCGTTTTTAAAAATGACGGTCACGTTGGCAAAACAATGTTTAAATACTATGTTTTGGTATTTATTGTTGCAGGACTTAGCGGAATACTTACAAAGGGCGCAAACTTATATCTTGGAATAAATGTATATTATGCAAAAATAATAGTCGATATGTGTTTGTATATTGTAAGTTACAATGGTCAAAAATATTTTGTTTTTAAATAATATCACATTTTAATTTATGACATAATATAAAACAGAAAGAAGGTATTAAATATGAGTTTTAAAATGTATGGTATGAACAGTTGTATAGATTGTATAAATGCAAAAAAACTTTTAAAAGAAAAAAACATTAATTATGAACTTATTGAAATAACTGAAGATACAACTTCAATGAAAGAATTTTTAAAACTAAGAGATAATCTTAACGAATTTGCAAAGGTAAGACAAAGAAGTACAATAGGAGTTCCTTTCTTCGTTTTTGATGACGGAAAAATGACTTTTGATGTAGATGAAGCAATTGAACACTATAAAAAATAAAGGGTTATCCCCTTTATTTTTTTACAAAAGATTTCTTACAATTTAAGACTTTCTAAAACATCTTTAAGTTTAGATGCAGAATTAAATAAATTTTCATCTTCCCTTTTGCTTAGAGGAATTTCCAAAACTTTATCAATCCCTTTCATACAAACTATACTTGGAATACTTATACATATATCATTTAAACCATACTCACCGTCAATATAGCTTGAAACGGGAAGAATGGAATGTTCATCTTTTACAAGAGCAGTACATATTCTTTTTACTGCCATTGCAATACCATAATAAGTAGCACCTTTTCTTTCAATTATCTCATATGCACTGTTTTTTACACCGCTAAATATTTCGTTCATTGCTTGTTCATGATTAAAATGTCCTCTAAGTTCACAGAAGTTATTTATTTTCATTCCTCCTATATCTGAACTATCCCATACAGCAAGTTCACTGTCTCCATGTTCTCCTATAATAAATGCATGGATACTTTTACTGTCAACATTTAAGTGTCTTCCCAGCATATACTGAAATCTTGCACTGTCGAGAACCGTTCCGCTTCCTATTACTCTTTTTTTATCGTATCCGGATAGTTTTAGAGTAACATAAGTTAAAATATCAACGGGATTTGAAACAACAAGAAGTATTCCTTCAAAACTTGTCTTTGTAATATTTGGAATAATGGACTTATATATTTTTAAATTCTTATCTATCAAGTCAAGTCTTGTTTCCCCTTTTTCTTGATTTGCTCCTGCTGTTATAATAACTACATAACAATCCTTTATATCATCATAGTCCCCTTCATAAATATTAATACTTTCACAAAAAGGTATCCCATGACTTAAATCCATAGCCTCTCCCTTTGCTTTTTTTCTGTCTTTATCAATTAAGACAATTTCGGAAAAAATTCCTTCCTGCATTAAGGAAAATGCAATACTTGAACCAACCATGCCAAGACCGATTATAGCTATCTTTTGTTTATTTAACATAATAACCTCCTTTCTGTTTATCTTTTGCATATAGATAAAAAATATAAAAAAACACGGTAAAAATTTACCGTGTTAAAACTTAAAAAGTTTTTATTGAAAGGATTTTATTATCTAACCTTCATATTTTGGCACAATACCAACTTCCCTCATTAAATCAAGAGCATCTATAATCATTGGAGCATCTTGTGTTCCTATAAGTTCTGCACCTGCCATTAAGTATGCATAAGCATTTTGAGGTTTTGGAGCTTTTACTCCTGAAACTTTTAATTTTGTATTTGTTCCTTTTAAGCAGTCTCTCATTAATACTGTTTGTTCAAGAGTAGGTCCTGCGTAGTGTCCTGTAGATGATTTAACATAATCAATTCCTGTTTCAGCACAAAGTTCACAGGCTATTTTTATTTCCTCATCAGTAAGCATACAACATTCTATTATCATTTTTGTAAGTACTCCGCCTGCAGCATTAACGTAATCTTTAAATTCTTGTTTTATTTCATCGTATTTTTTATCTTTCATTGCCCCCACGTTCATGCAGTTATCAAGAACGGTAGCTCCCATTTTTACAGCTTCTTCAGCTTCAAAAGCTTTTACGGCGCTTGTTTGCTGTCCAAGAGGGAAACCTATTCCAGCGCCTACAAGTAAGTCTGTTCCTTGTAGTTCTTCTGCAACTACTTTTGTCCAGTATGAAGAAGAAAAGCAAAATGCCTTACAATTATATTTAATTGCTTCTCTACATCCCATTCTTACTTTTTCTTCCGTTAAATCTTTTGCAAGGCTCGCATAATCAAAAAGCTTACCCACATCTTTTTTGGTTAGTTTACTAAAATCTACTGCCATTTTATTCTCCTTTTGTTTATATAAGTTTTTTTAGTAATTCGTTGTTAATGAAATAATCATAATCAATTCCGCATTCACCTATAAATCTTGGATTGTCAGAATCTTTTTTATGGTCTCCGTGGAAATCAGACCCGCCTGAGATTATTTTTACTTTATCTTTATATGTATTTCTTACTTCGTTTATTATATCTTCTTTTTTCATGTTTCCGGTGTAGCTTGTTTTATCGTAGGTATAACTTGCCTCTACGCCGTCTAAACCGTTTTTAATAAGATTTTCTATATATTCGCTTCTTGATACTTCTTTTCCATCTAAAACCACTTTATCAGCTATTAAGTAAGGATGAGCAAGAACTATTATACCGCCTGCATCATGAACTATTTTTATTATGTCTACAGGATTTGGTTTTCTTCTTCTAACATTTAATCTTTCATCTTTTTTAGAAAGTTTCTTTGCGTCAGACCATGTTTTTGTATATCCTTTGTCTGCCATTAAGTTAAAAATAAGTTTCTTTTGAAGTTCTTTTTCGCTCCTTTGTTGTCCTCCGTAATTTAGAACTTCATCAAGAGATATTTCATATCCGCACTCATTTAATCTTTTTAAGAAATCCTTATAGCTTTCTATTTTGCTGTTTGCTATATCTTCCATTACTTCCTTAATTTTTTTATCCTCAAAGTCACAGCCATATGCAACCATGTGAACATCATCAACATCAGTATCACATGAAAATTCACAGGCTTTTAATAAATGTACACCTTTATTTTTTGCATATTCTACACTGTCAACTTCTTTTCCGTCTACTTCTACTGTTTTTGGAGGAAGCATATCATGGTCAGAAATAGTTAAAACTTTCATTCCTGATTTTGCTGCCAAATCAATAAGTTCCTTTGGTGTGCAAAGTCCATCCGAACGTGTAGTGTGACAATGCATATCACATAAATAATTAGGTTTAAAATTATAATCACTCATTGTTTACGCTCCCCTTTCTAAGTGTAAAGAAATTTATGTGTTTGTATGCAAGGTCATAAATTTTCTTATATACATAATCGTCCAATGTTAAAGGATTATGTTCATCCCTATGAGTAGAAGAGTATTCATACATACTATCGCAGTAAGCAATTTTTATTGCTGTTGAAATATTTACCTTGCTTGCTCTTAAATCAATTAAAGTATTGAACATTTCATCGCTTAAGCCTGTTCCACCGTGAAGAACCAAAGGTACAGGTGAAATGGAATCAATTTCTTTAAATAAATCGTAGTTTAATCTTATTTCTCCTTTATATACCCCGTGAGCCGTTCCAACTGCAGGAGCAAGGAAATCTACTCCAGTTTCTTTTAAGTATTTTTCGCAGTCTTCTTTATTTGCATAAGCAGCATCGTTTGCATGAACGACTATATCATCTTCAACACCTACAATACTTCCTACTTCGCCTTCAAGAGTAATATCTCTACCTGCTATGTAATCTTTAACAATTAAAGTATCTTCTATGTTCTTTTTAAGAGGTGTTTTAGAACCGTCAAACATAATAGAACTCCAGCCTGCATCTATGCATTTTTTCGCATATTCAATGTCTGTGCAGTGATCCAAATGAATGGCAACATCAACCTTTGCCATTTCACATATAGGTCTTAAGAAAGAAATAAATTCTTCAATTCCAAATTGTTTTACTGTTTTTACCGAAGTTTGTAAAATAACAGGTACGTTCAAATCTTCTGCGGCACTTACCACAGCCTTTGCCGTTAAGTAATTTACTATGTTAAACGCTCCTATTGCATAAGAGCCTTCTCTTGCGTCGTTTAACATTTTTTTCATTGATACATAAGCCATATTAACGCCTCCTTATATAATATGTGCTATAACCACATATAACCACTTAATACCAGTATATGTATAAAGCCCCTTTTTGTCAATAGTTTTTAATCTTTTTAAATACATTTAACCTTTAATAAAGAGTATTTTTATAGATATTTTATATAACATATTCATTAAGAAAAGATTTTATTAAAAATACTAATTTATAAACATGAATTTAATCTTATTAAAAATACCTATTTAAAACATAAATACAAATAATTCACTAAATTAAAAAAGGAAACGGAAAACCGTTTCCTTTTTATATTAATCAAAATGATTAAGTCTTACTATTTCATAGAGTTTTCGTAAGATTCAACCATTCTTTTAACCATTTCACCACCGATTGAACCGGCTTCTTTGCTAGTTAAATTACCATTATATCCTTCTTTAAGGTTAATGCTAAGTTCACTGGCAACTTGTTTTTTAAATTGGTCTAAGCCTTTTCTAGCTTCTTTTTTAGTCATTTGTTTCACCTCCATTTATAAGTGTTATACTTATATTATGGACGTAATATTTTAAAATACACTGGAAAGTTATTCCTTGTTTATTCAAATTTAAAAAGGCTTCTTTTTCTTGATTGTTTTAAGGCATTATATTTTTCTTTTAAAATTGAATTTTCATAAGTCTTTTCTTTTAATTTCATTTTAAGCCTTGCGTTTTCTGTAATAAGTTCATCTCTTTGTTTGAAGTTATCCTGTTTTTTTAATTCTTCTATTTCTTCTCTTAGAGAATTTATTGTCTTTATAAGGCAGGTTATGTTATTTTCTTCTTCTTTCGGTTTTTCTTCTTCAATCTCTTCAAAAATAATTTTATTTTTGCTTTCCGATAAAGTTTCTTTAATTTCTTTGTTTTTCTTTCCCTCGTCTTTAAGAGATTCTATGTAACGAAAAATATCTATTTCCCTTGTTGTATAATATCTTCTGTTGTTTGAACTTCTTGGAATTTCAAGCCCGAACTCATCTTCATAAAATCTTAATAAATAAGGCTTACAATTTAAAATATTTGATGCTTGTGTAATAGTATATTTCAAAACTTAACTCCTTAAACGGTTTTTTTATATATTACTCCAAATAATTTAAAAAATAAGCCTTAATTTGTCGTTTATTCAGTTTTATTTTTATAATTTAATAATTTCAATATTTTCTACTGCTTCATCTACCAAATCATCAATATCAAGTTTTGCTTCTTCTTCCAAAACTCTTTCAAGTTTAGGTTTAATTATAGGATGTTTTGGAACGAATATTGTACAGCAGTCTTCATATGGTCTTATTGAAATGTCATAAGCACCGATTTTTCTTGATATATCCACTATTTCAGTTTTATCAAAAGCAATTAATGGTCTTAAAATAGGTAACTTAGAGCAAGCATTTGTACAAGAAATTCCTTCAATAGTTTGAGATGCAACTTGTCCAAGGCTTTCACCTGTTATAAGAGCTTTTAAATCGAATTTATCTTTTAATCTGTTGGCAATTTTAATCATATATCTTCTAAGAATTACGGTTAAATATTCGCCTTCACAGTTTTTTATAATTGCTTCTTGAATTTTTGTAAGAGAAACATTTACAAGAGTTATACCCATGTTATAATCGCTTAAAACTTCTGCAAGGTCTTTAACCTTTTCTTTTGCATCCATGCTTGTAAATGGATAGCTGTGAAAATGAAGTCCTACAACTTTCATTCCTCTTTTATTCATTAAGTATCCTGCAACAGGAGAATCAAGTCCACCTGATAAAAGAAGTCCGCCTACTCCGCTGCTGTTTACAGGAAGTCCAGCAATACATCTTATATCTCCTGCATAAACATATGCATTTTCTCTTATTTCAACTTTTAAAATTGTATCAGGATTTTTTACGTCAACCTTTAAATCATCTGTATTGATAAGTACATAAGCCCCTACATCTTTACTTATTTCAGGAGATTTCATAGGGAATTTTTTATCGCTTCTTTTTGTTTCTACTTTAAAAGTTTTGTAATTCCCCTCTTTCATTACTTTAAGAGCTACTTCTTTGATTTTGTTCATATCCTTTTCAAGTTCGTAGCACTTTGTAAGATATACAATCCCAAATACTTTCTTAAGCCTTTCTATAATGGCCTCTTCATCAGTTTCATTATATCCGCTTACTATAATTCTGCTTTGAATTGTATGCAGTTTTACATTCTCAAATTTTCTTAGAGAAAGTCTAATATTTTTTTGAAGTAAATCTATAAAGAATTTTCTGTTAAGACCTTTTAGGCTTATTTCTCCATATTTTACCATTATTATTTTATTCATATATTTTCTACCTACTCATTTTATTTAAAAGATGTAATCTTTCTATGTTTTCTTTTAATTTTGTAATAAAAACATCAATTTGTTCTTTTGTATTAAATTCACTAAAACTTATTCTTATAGTTCCGTTTATTAAATCATCATCAACATCTATTGCCTTTAATATGCTATTTACTGTTGTGTTTCTTGAAGAACAAGCACTTGAAACGGAAACATAAATATTATCTTCTTCAAGCATATGAAGAAGTACTTCTCCTTTTATACCTTTAAAACTTACATTTAAAATATGATAAGAAATATCGGCTTTTTCATAAGGAGTATTAATATGATAATCTTTAATCTCAGAAGATAGTTTATTTACCGTATATAAAAACAAATCTTTAAAAATCTTTTTATTTTCTTCAAAGTTTTTATTTGTAATTTTAACTGCTTCGTTTAAGCCTGCAATTAAAGGAGTGTTTATTGTTCCGCTTCTGTAACTTTCCTGTTGCCCACCTCCGTGAAGAAGTGGAAGAAGAGTTATGTTTTCCTTTAATACTAAAGCTCCTATTCCTTTTGGACCATGGAATTTATGAGCACTTAAGGAAATCATATCAGCATCTTTTAGTTTTAAATCAACTTTTCCAACAGCTTGAGTTGCGTCTATGTGAACAAGAACATTTTCGTTTTTTTCTTTTACTTTTTTTATTATTTTTTCAACATCCTGAACCACACCAAATTCGTTGTTTACATAAATTATGCTTATAAGTTTTGTATTCTTATCAATACTGTTTACTAATTCTTCTAAATTTATTACACCGTTTTTATTAACTGGAACATATTTTATTTTTACATTCAAATCTTCATAATAATGAAATACATTTGTAACACAAGGATGTTCGATATTAGTTGTAATAATATTGATATTTTCGGGATGTTTGATTTTTCTTATTGTTCCTTTAATAGCCATATTTACACTTTCCGTTGCACCGGATGTAAAAATGACTCTTCTATTTTCTTTTATGTTTAAAAAATTAAGTAAGTTATCTTTTGTTTCTTTTAATATTTTACCGGCTTCAAACCCTTTTTTATGAACGGCTGATGCATTTGCATAGTCATATAAAAGATATTTTTCTATTTCTTTTGCCGCTTCTTTATAACACATGGTTGTGGCGGCGTTATCCAAATATATTTCTTCCATTTAGTCTATAAACTCCTTAACAACATATTTTGAAGTAAAGGCTCTAAGTGTAGCCGTATAATACATAAAAAGTTCAAATGTATCACCGATTTTATAATCATTTTTACTGTCTGTGATATCTATAATTAAATGATCGCTGCTTCCTCCAAGGATTTTTGTATTTGTATCAAGAGGAAACATATCAAGGTCTATATCCTGTTTTCCTACAGATAAAATCGCTCTTTTTCTTATACCTTCATCAACAAATTCAGGTTTTGAATTTAAGGCAGAAAAACCTCTTTTGCCTATTGGAATTGAAGGTTTATTTTTTATTTCTATTATCTCGGCTTTTAATATGAAAGCGTCTTTTATCATACCGTCAATATGGCTTCTGTAAGTACAGTCTCTACCAAAATAAATCGTATCACCGACTCTTATATTGGTTATTCCTTCAATAGGGTTATCTTCTCTAAATAAAGTATAGCTTGTTGAATTTCCGCCTGAAACCACTTCAAGCTTTTGGTTTAACTCACTTTCAAGAAGTTTGTTTACATTCACAAGATGAGTTAGATTTTTTTCATCAGGCAAAACTCCCCCGTAACAGGTTAAGTTTGTAGCTATACCCTTTATATTAATATTGGAAAGATTTTTCATTTTTTTAGCATTTTCAACGATGTCTTTTTCTTCAAAATATCCTTCCCTTAAATCGCCCACATCAAACATTAATAATATATCGTGAGTTTTGTTTTGATATTTTGCAGCCTCGTTTAATGCTTTTACCGTATCATATTCACTGTTTAAGGATACATCGCTGTATTTTACGACTTCATCTGCCATTGAAATGCTTGGAAGTCTTATAAGCCATTTTTCAGCATCTAAATCCTTAATATTTTCAAGATTTTCTATTCTTGAATCCCCAAACTTCTTTATTCCTGCTTCCATTAATGTTTTAACTATTCTTTCATTGCAGGAATGTAGTTTCGTAACAGCTGTTACGTCTACACCGTATTTTCCAAGAGTTTCTTTTACGGTTATTGCATTATCGTATATTTTGTTTAAATTAATCTTTAATGTAGGTCTCATACTTTTCCCTTCTTTAGTTTTTGAATGAATGTACAGGAGATGGAATTCTTCCGCCTCTTTGAATGAAATCAGAACTGCTGAAGCTGTTTACTTCCATAATAGGTGCACTTCCGAAAAGTCCGCCCCAGTCAACTTTATCGCCGACTTTCTTACCATATACAGGAACTACTCTAACAGCAGTTGTTTTATTGTTTATTACACCAATTGCAGATTCATCGGCAATCATAGCTGAAATTGTATCTTCAGGTGTTTCCCATGGAATTGCAATCATGTCAAGTCCAACAGAGCAAACGCTTGTCATTGCTTCAAGTTTATCAAAATGTAGACAGCCGTCTTCAACTGCAGCAATCATTCTGTTGTCCTCACTTACAGGAATAAAAGCTCCGCTTAATCCCCCAACGTGACTTGATGCCATGATACCGCCTTTTTTAACTGCGTCTGTAAGCATTGCAAGAGCAGCTGTACTTCCGTGAGCACCGCATCTTTCAAGTCCCATTACTTCAAGAATTTCAGCAACACTGTCTCCTATTGCAGGTGTTGGAGCAAGAGACAAGTCTAAAATTCCGAAAGGAACATCAAGTCTTCTGCTTACTTCGTGTCCTATTAAAGAACCGGCTCTTGTTATTTTAAATGCTGTTCTTTTTATTGTTTCAGCAATTTCGTCAACTGTTGCACCTTTCATTCCTTCAAGTGCAGTTTTAACAACACCAGGACCGCTTACACCGACATTTATAACTTTTTCAGCTTCTCCTACACCATGAAAAGCTCCTGCCATAAATGGATTATCTTCAACGGCATTTGCAAACACTACAAATTTTGCACAACCGAATGAGTTATCATTTCTTGTCATGTATGCAGTCTTTTTGATTATAGGACCCATTTTCTTAACAGCATTAAAGTTTATTCCTGATTTTGTACTTCCAAGGTTTACACTTGAACACATATTTGTTGTTTCTGTTAGGGCATATGGAATTGATTCAAGGAATGAAACGTCGCTTGTTGTACATCCTTTTTGAACAAGAGCAGAATACCCGCCGATAATATCAACGCCAACTTCTTTTGCTGCATTGTCAAGTGCTTTTGCATACTCAACCCACTCTTCAACACTGTTTGCACAAGCAAGAGCTATTGGAGTTACGGAAATTCTTTTGTTTACAATTGGAATACCATATTCATCGGCAACAGTATCTGCTGTTTTTACCAAGTCTTTTGCAATTGTTGTTATTTTATCGTAAATTTTATTTGTTGCAACTTTATAATTTCTGTCAAAACAATCAAGCAAAGAAATACCAAGAGTAGTTGTTCTGATATCCAAATTTTCGGTATCAAGCATCTTGATTGTATCCATTACATCTTTTTTTTGTATAATCATTGTTTTACTCCTTAAATTTTATGCATTGTATCAAATATTTCTTCTTTTTGAATTCTTATTGATAAACCAATTTCTTCAGATAATTTATCAAGTTCTTCCTTAATTGTTTTAAAAGAAGCTTTATTTTCGTTTATTTTAACAAGCATTAACATTGTAAAATAATCCTGCATAACTGTTTGAGAAATATCTTCAATGTTTACGTCATAGTCGTTTAGTACTTTTGAAACATTATAAATAATCCCTGTTTTATCTTTCCCGATTACTGTGATAATTGCTTTCATATCTTCCTCCGATTTAATAAAAATATTTTTAAACTTAAATTATATATTATCATATTTGCCTTTATAATTAAACCCTTGTTTGATATAATTTGGTGAAGCGGAGGTTAAAAAATGAAAGTAAAATATTTGTATAACAGCGGATTTTTAATTGAACTTGATGATTATATTTTTGTAATTGATTCCATGAACAAAATAAAAATTGAAAGTAAAGATAAAAAAGTAATTTGCTTTGCTACTCATTCTCATATGGATCACTTTAACGATTTTATTCTAAAAGAAGGATTATGTGTTTTAAGTGATGATATAAAAGTAAGAAAAAAAGATAATATTATATTTATAAAGCCTTATGATGAAATTGAAACAAATGGAATAAAAATAAAAACATTTGGCTCAACAGACCTTGGAGTAAGTTTTTTAATAAAAGCAGAAGAAAAAATATTCTTCCACAGCGGAGATTTAAACTGGTGGCACTGGGAAAATGATGATAAAAAAACACAAGAAAAAGAAGCTAAAGACTATCAAGATGAAATAATGAAGTTAAAAGAATATTTACAAAATGAAGTTATTGATTATGCATTTATTCCGGTGGATAGAAGATTAAATGAAAACTCAACACTTGCCATTAACTTCTTCTTAAAAGAAATTAAAACAAAAGATGTTTTTCCTATGCATTTTAGAGAAGATTTAAGATATATTGAGGATTTAAAAGAAATAAAAGAAAAATATAAAAATGTAAATATTCATGAAATCACAAAAGAAAATCAAGAATTTATATTTTAAACCTACTCAGATATATTATATTTTAATTGATATTATTTAATATTATACTAATATATGTAGTATTAACATTAAATTATAAATCATTCTGTAACACTAATTAATATAATATACTAAATATTTTATTAATCAAATAAAAAAAAAGAAACGCCATGCGTTTCTTTTTATTTTTCTCTACCAACCATTTCTATTTCAAGTTCATATTTACTTCCAACGATTTTTGAATGGTCTATACATATAGGTTTTTGTCCCATATAACATGTTCTTTTAAGTTCGATTAAAGCTGTTCCAACCGCAACATCAAGCATTTGACTTTCTTCAAAAGTTGCATTCTTTGCAGAAATTAATTCTGTTGCAGAATCGAAATTTATTCCATATTCTCTTTCAAGGAATGCATATAAAGATGTGATTTCATCCTGCTTTTTAATGATATCCGGAACATCTTCTTTTCTTAAATAATTTTTTACTATTGCTATTGGAATATTGTTTGCAAGCTGTATTCTTTGAATTCTTATTATTACAGTTCCGTTTTCTATTCCAAGTTTTTCACTAATAAAATCATCCGCAGCAACGGAATCTATAAATATATTTTTAGGTTTAACTTCATAACCTTTATGTCGTAATGTTTCAGAAACAGACGTTACATGATTTAAACTTTGCATTGTTTTATTGTCTGTTACAACCGTTCCTTTACCTTGTTGAGCTTTTAAAAATCCTTCTCTTGAAAGTAGGTCAACAGCCTTTCTTACGGTAGTTCTGCTTACGCCAAACATCTTTTCTATTTCAGGTTCCGGAGGTATTAAGTCTCCCGGCTTATAATATCCGTTTTCTATTTTTTCTTTAAAATATTTGTAAAGTTTGCTGTATTGATATACTTTTTCCATATTTCATACCTCCCTTTATCAATATTTTAATATAAAAACGTACTTAAATCAACAAAAAAGATACAAAACATCATTATCACTATGATTTTTATAAAAAAAAGACGTGCCTTTTGCACGTCTTTTAAGCATACTGTCCAATATCAAGTCTCATTTTATCCGCAACCATTGCAATAAATTCCGAATTGGTAGGTTTACCTTTATTTTGGTCTATTGTATAACCAAATATTTTATCTATTGTCTCAACTCTTCCTCTATTCCAAGCAACTTCTATTGCATGTCTTATTGCTCTTTCAACTCTGCTTGGTGTTGTACCGTATTTTTCTGCAATCATAGGATATAAAGTTTTTGTTATTCCTCCAAGTAATTCAACATTATCAATAACAAGTTTTATTGCTTCTCTTAAATAAATATATCCTTTTATATGAGCAGGAACACCTACTTCATGAAGTATTGATGTTACCATAACTTGATAATCTTTATCTTTCTTTTCTTTTTCTTCCTTTGTTTCTTCGTTCATATCGGGAGAAAAATATGCATCTATCTCTCTCGTTAATTCATCAAAATTAAAAGGTTTTAAGAAATAATAGTCAGCTCCTAAATTTACTGTTTGTCTTGTAAATGATTCTCCTCCTACAGCTGACATCATAACAACATGAGGGTCGTAGTTACCCATATCACTTTTGTTTAATTTTTCAAGTACACCGATACCGTCAAGCATTGGCATTATTGTATCCAAAAGTAAAATATCCGGCTTTTCGTTTTTTACAACATCCAAAAGGTCGCTGCCGTTTCCTACTACTCCCACTACATTAAAATTTTCTCTTCCTTCAAAATGGTCTTTTACAGCCAAAGCAAATTTTTCGTTATCATCTGCAATTGCAACTTTATATACCATAATTTTTCCTCCCGATTTAATATTATTTTGTTTTATTTTAATTTCTTTTAAAGATTACTACAATTTTAATGCAAAGTTTGTCTAATTTTGCTAGGTTAACAAATCTTCTAAAAGCCATTCAATATAAATTCCATATCCTTTGGTTGGGTCTGTTACAAATACATGGGTAACGGCTCCGACGATTTTGCCGTTTTGAATTATGGGACTACCGCTCATTCCTTGTACAATACCGCCTGTTTTTGAAAGAAGTTCTTTATCGGTAACCTCGATTAACATACTTTTGGTGTTTTTCTTGGTTTGTTTATAGGTCTTTTTAATTTTTATGTCGAAAAGTTTCGGACCTTCATTATCAATAGTAGTTAAAATCTGAGCATCGCCCTCTTTTATTTTATCTTGAAGGGCAATTTCCATTGGAGAAGATGAAGAATTAACTTTCTTTGTAACATCACCGTAAATTCCAAAATCATTATTAAGTTCAATTGAACCGATTATGTCTTTGTTATCTGCTTTTAAAACTCCTCTAAGCTCTCCGGGATTGTTTCTTTTTCCTTTTACAATGCTTATAAGTTCGCTTTCAATCAAATCTCCGTTTTTTACGGGCATTATTATTCCTGTATCAACATCATTTATGCTATGCCCCAAAGCAACGAATCTATTTAACTTATCATTGTAGCAAGTAAGCGTTCCTATTCCTGCAACGCTGTCTCTTACCCATAAGCCTATTTTATATTTATTATCGTCTTTTGCTTTTACGGGTTTTACTGTTACTGTCTGCTCAACATTTTCTCTTTTTATTACAACTTCAATTTCCTTATGGTCGATTTTGTTTAACTGCTCGATAACTTCATCGGCATTATAAACCTTACTATCTCCTATTTCGACTATTATATCCCCTGTTTTTATCCCTGCATCTTTTGCAGGACAAACTTCATTACCGCTAATATCTATAAAGGATTGAAACTGAACGGCAATGGCTCCTTTGGTATTCATACTAACCCCAACAAGCTGTCCTGACGGATAAAGCTTTGTGTTTGGTATAACGTTTATGTTATAGTTATTTATTGGTATGATTCCAAAAAGTTTTGCCTTTAGTTTATATTCGCCAGCCGAAGATGAATAAACTTCTATTTTATTATCTTCAACATCACTTTTTGAAGAAGTCGTCCCATTTACTTTTAAATCTTCGCTTTCATTTTCAATTTTACAGTTTTTTGGCAAATCTAAAGAAACACTGGTCGTCTGAGAGGATAACACAGCAATCTCTTTAGTATTTATATTTAAGTAAGATAGGTAAACTGAAAATATAAAAATTATAGTTAAAAATCCTAAAAGTAATTTTTTTCTTGAAAATATATTCACACTTAGTACCTCGTTTGTTTTTTTTGATTTATTGTTCCCAATATTACAAAAAATATAAACGAAGCACAAAAGTGATTATTGATTTTTTAATTTGTCAGCATTTTCAATCATGTCTTTTGCATACATAATTGCATTTTCACTGGTGTTTTCACCACTTATTATTCTTACAAGTTCCTCTACTTTTTCTTCCTCATTAAGTTTTGTAAAAGATGTAAATGTCTTATCATCTTTTACTTCTTTTTTAATGAAATAATTCGTATCTGCCATTGAAGCAATTTGAGGAAGATGCGTTATTGCAAGAATTTGGTGGTTTTTTGAAAGTTCCCACATTTGTTTTCCTACGATTAAAGCAGTTTGTCCGCTTATTCCCGTATCTATTTCATCAAATATCAAACAATCAATATTATCATTTTCCGATAAAATTCTCTTAAATGATAACATTACTCTTGAAATTTCACCGCCTGATGCTATTTTATTCAGTGGTTTTAAACTTTCTCCTTTATTTGTTGAAATCATAAAAGCTATATCATCAATTCCTTTTTTAGTATAGTTTTCATTTTTTTCAAGGTCTTTAAATTCACAAGCAAAAACCGTTCCTTTCATTGAAAGAAGCTGAAGATTTTCGGTTATTTTTTTACAAAACTCATCTGCAATTTTTTTCCTTTTTTCTCTTAAGGTTTTTGCGTGTTTTAAATATTCTTTTTTCTTTTTATCCACGTCTTTTTTAAGAGAATTTAGAGTATCTTCATAGTTATCTATAAGCTCGATATTATTTTGTAGTTCCTTTTTATATTCTAAAATTTCTTCTATTGTTACTCCATATTTCTTTTTAAGATAATTTATCTTATTTAATTTACTTTCTATATCGTTTAATTCTTCCGGGTTAAATGAAATATTATCTCTGTAATCCCTTAAGAAAAACACTACCTCTTCTATTAATGTATTTGCCTCGTTTAGCATTTCTACATTTTCTTTTACGCTTTCATCATAATCAAGAACCTTTGAAAAAGAATCGTTTGCCAAGGTTAAATTTGATAAAACGTTACTGTCTGATTTATATAAAAGAGAGTATGCACTGTCTATATCTGAATATATATTTTGTGAATTTAGAAGAATTTTTTCTCTTTTTTCAAGTTCTTCATCTTCTCCTATTTCAAGGTCTACTTCATTTATTTCTTCAAATTGTCTTTTAAAATTATCTAAATTATCACTGTTTTCTTTTGATTTTTTTTCAAGTTCAGTAAGTTCTTTTAAAGCCTTTTTATATTCATCATAAGATAAAGAAACCTTGTTTAGATCTTCTTTTATTTTATTTTGTCCATATGAATCAAGAAAACTTAAATGAGTATTTTGGTTTAGGAGTTTTTGATGTTCATGTTGTCCGTGAATATCAATAAGGTGAGTTCCAACTTCTTTTAGAGTTGATACATTAACCAAGGTTGAATTTATCTTACAAATATTTCTTCCTTTTAATGAAATCTCCCTTGTTAAAATAAGTGTTTCATCGCTATAGTCAATAGATAAATCATCAAGAACTTCCTTTAATTCATGGTTATTTTCTTCAACCGTAAATAAAGCCTGAATAACGGCTTTATCTTTTCCCGTTCTTATGTTTTCCGTTTTTGCATGTTCCCCAAGAACCAGCGATAAAGCACCAATAATTATGGACTTTCCTGCCCCTGTCTCACCTGTTATTATGTTTAAACCTTCATCAAATTCAATACTTAAATTATCTATAATTGCATAATTGTTTATATTAAGCGATAAAAGCATTTTATTTTCCTTTCTTTAAAAGAGATTCAAACTTTTTAACCAATTCTTTTGCGTCATCTTCACTTCTTACAAGTATGAAAAGTGTATCATCTCCCGCAACCGTTCCTACAATTTCATTTAATTTTAAAGCATCAATTGCAACACCTGCAGCTTGAGCCATTCCTGTTATTGTATGAAGGCATACAAAGTTGTTTGCATAATCAATTGTTAAAACAGCTTCTCTAAAAACACTTACAATTCTGTCATCTAAATTTGAACTTTGATTTGAATATGCAGCATATTTATATTTACCGCTTTTTGTCATTACCTTTATTAGTTTCATCTGTCTGATGTCTCTCGAAACTGTTGCCTGGGTTACGTTTATTCCAGCTTCTTTTAAATATTTTGTTAAGTCTTCTTGTGTTTCAACTTCGTATTTGTTTAGTATTTCAAGTATTTTTGAATGTCTGTCAATCTTCATGAACAAATTCTCCTTCTACTATTGGGTTTTTTATCTTGTTTACAAGTAAAGAATAGAAATTATAATCATCAAATCTTATGAAATTGGCTTTAAGAGCACTTTTCTTTACTATTATTTCATTTCCTTTTATATCAGGTTCAACACTGTCGATATAAACACTCGTTATTTTAGGGTTAAATCTTATTTTTACAACATCATTTGAATTAACGATAATGCTTGTTGAATTTAAAGTATGAGCACAAATTGGATTTATTATAAACAAATCACAGTTTGGGTTTACAACAGGTCCTCCACTTGAAAGATTATAAGCAGTTGAACCTGTAGGTCCTGCTATAATTACGCCATCAGCAAGATAGTCAGCAAAAACTTCATCGTTTATAAACACCTTATATTCTGCAACTCCATAGTGGTTTTTCCTAAATAAAACAGTATCATTTAAGGCAAAACCAAGTTTATTATTATCTTTGTCATACACATCAAGAAGCATTCTTTTATCTAGTGTATATTCACCATTTAACGCCTTATCTATGCATTCCATCCATTCGTTTCTTTCTACATTTGCAAGAAAACCGACTTTTCCAAAGTTAATTCCAAGAATGGGTTTTTCGTATTCTCCTATTTGAGATAAGGCTTTTAAAATTGTTCCGTCTCCTCCAATTATTATAATAAAGGAAACTTTTTTTATATTTTCTTCGTTTAATATTGAAAAGCTGTCATATTCGGGATTTTTCAATGGTTCTTCAAGATACATATGTACATTTTTTCCATACAGATAATGAACTATTTGTCTTGTGAAATCCATGTATCTGTCTTTTTTATAATTTGTTATTATTCCTACATATTTTTCCATAATGTCAGTCAATCTCCTTATGCGCATTTTCAACACATTCATCTACTATATTATCAATATCTATAAGGTTTTCTTCATTTTTTGTTACATATGCAATAAATTCTCTGTTGCCTTTAGGTCCTTTTATAGGTGAAAAATCAAGTTTTTCAACATATAATCCCTTTTCTTTAAGCCCCAAAATCACATCTTTAACAACTTTTTTATGAATGTTTTTATCTTTTATTATTCCATTCCCAACAAGTTCTCTTCCCGCTTCAAACTGTGGTTTTATAAGGCATATATATACTCCGTCGTCTTTTAAGAAATTAAGCAGATTATCTGCAAGTTTTAAAATTGAAATAAATGATACGTCCATAACGGCAATATCAATCATTTCCCCAACTTTATCAAATTCCATATTTCTGAAATTCGTTTTTTCAAGACAAACAACTCTTTCGTCTTGTCTTAATTTATAGGCAAACTGCCCGTATCCAACGTCTATGCTGTATACTTTTTTTGCTCCGTTTTGAAGCAGACAGTCTGTAAAGCCTCCGCTTGACGCTCCTACATCCATACAAATCTTATCTTTAACATCAACATCAAAAACTTTGATTGCTTTATCAAGTTTGAAACCGCCTCTGCTTACAAAGGGATTATCATTTCCTTTTATAATAATATTTGAATAAATATCCACCTTTGTTCCCGCTTTATCGACTCTTTGGTCGTTTACAAAAACAAGACCAGCCATTATAAGCCTCTTTGCCTTTTCTCTGCTTTCTGCCATTCCGCTTTCAAAAAGCAAAACATCTAATCTTTCTTTGGTTTTCATTTTTTTATCCTCCCTTTAATAGAGAAAAATTCCACAAAAACCGCCGCTTTTCTTACTATCTCGGTGGAGTTGTTCATTGAAATGTGTTTTCCAAAGGCTTTTCCCCCAACTGTCAAAGCAGCGACAACACCGTTTAAAACAACACTTATTATAACGGTTTCTTTTAAATTATATATACTAGCGATTTTTACTATAATTATTGCAACGGTGGCACCACTTATGATACCGCATATATCTCCGATAACGTCATTACATATATTTGAAACCTGAGAAGCTTTTTTAACAAGGTCAACAGCCTTTCTTGCTCCTTTAACTTTATTTGCTGCCATTGCATTAAAAGGTGCAACCCCCTCTGTCGTTACCGCAGTTCCAACCATATCGCATATTATACCTATCAATATTATTGCAAAAAGCACAAAGAGTGCACCAACCAAGCCCGCATTCCCCACAAGAGATTCGCTTATTACGTTAAAGGCCATAGATAAAAAGAATGTTAAAAACGTAATTTTTATAGCCCAGCTTTTTCCGTCTTGTTTTTTATTCTTTGACATATTTCCTCCGATTTCTACTAATTATATCACAAAATATTTTTATTTTTTTACCATTATAAAACTCGACAATTTTTTATCAAAAATTCGTCAATTTTTATTAATAATATCCGTTTCTTTTACTATCTTCGCTATCGGCAATTCTCTCTAAGCTATTTGATATTGATTTTATATCCTTAAAATATTCTTCTATTTTTATTTTTAAATACCCTAAAAATGATATTACCGAAACAAGTACCATGAATAATAAAACAGGATTTATTATATTTATTATTTTAGTCAAATAATCCAAAAAACTATTCATATTTATTCTCTCCATGTTATAAAAATACAATTATATCATATACTAAAATTAAAAAAAAAGAAAGGTTTTAATTATGTTAATTTGTTTTATTCGTGTTGCACTTATATATTTTTTGGTTTTATTCGCCATAAGATTTTTAGGAAAAAGACAGATAAGCGAATATCAGCCTTTTGAACTTGTAATAACAATAATGATAGCGGATATTGTAACTGAACCTATCGGCGACGTTAATATTCCCCTTTTAAACGGAATAATTCCTCTTATTGTTTTAATATTTCTTCAAACCTGTATATCTCTTCTAACATTTAAAAACGAAAGAATAAGGACTTTTATATGCGGTAAACCAGAATATCTTATATATAACGGCAAGATAATGCAAAAGCAAATGTCAAAGATGCTAATAGGCATTGATGATTTATGCGAACAATTAAGAAACAATGATATTCTCGACTTAAACGAGGTTTCTTATTTGATTTTAGAAGCTAACGGAAATCCCAGTTTTGTAGACAAACAAGAAGGTTCACTTCCAATAAGCCTCATTAAGTATGGTAAAAGACTGAGTAAAAGTCTTCCTCTTGCAAATTATACCGATGAAAGGCTTGATAAGGAACTTAGAAAAAATAACATCGTGAATGATAAGGATGTCTTTTGGGCATACGTATACCAAAATCAGTTATATATAATAAGAAAGGATAGTTTAAAATGAGATCTTTTTGTTTTGCGGCGGCACTTTTGATTACACTTCTTGGGATAAATGTTTACTGTTATAACTTTATAAAAGAGTCATCAATAAAACTTGAAAACAATATTGACGAGATAGTTTATTACTTAAACAAAAATGATGATGAAAATGTAGAGAAAAGTTTTAATGAGTTAAAAGAACAAACAATAGAAAGTAAAAAAGTATGGTTTCTTATAATAAATCACGAAGAAATTGATAACGTAGATGTAAAGATAAAGGAATGTGAAGGATATATAAAAAAAGAAGCCGACAATGAATTATTGGCCTCTTTAAATTCTCTTAAATTTTATATAAACAATATCTACGAAAGGGAAAAAGTCAACATCCCTAACATTTTTTAATGTGATATTCGTTGCTTTTTTCTTTTAAAATTCTTCCTTCTCTTAAAAGCTGTTCCATTTTATCCATGTCTTCACTTTCAAGAGCTTCTTTATATTCTTCTAATTTTTCTATTATATTTTCAACCTCGAATAAAAGGGCATCTTTATTCATGATAAAAAGTTCGCTCCACATATATTCGTTTAACTTTGCAACTCTTGTTAAATCAAGAAAACTTCCCGCAGAAAAGCCTTTCTCTTCCAAAATTGAAGGGCTTTTTACATATGCGTTTGAAACAACGTGTGCAAGCTGAGATGTAAAAGCGATTATCTTATCGTGTTCTCTTGGAGTTGATAAAACACATTCTTTAAACTTCATTTGTTTCACAAGCTGTTTTATAATATTTATCTTATCTTTATTTGTATTTTCCGTTACGGTAACAATAAAACTTGCCCCTTTAAATAAATCTGAAACAGCCGCATCGTATCCCCAAAGTTCTCTTCCTGCCATAGGATGAGCTCCAACATAATCTATATTTCTTTTTATCGCTTCAGGTTCAATTTTATTTACTATCTGCTCTTTAACCCCGCATAAGTCCATAAGGGTAGAATGTTCTTTCATTGTTTCCATTACTTTAAAAGCAAGGTTAATAGTATTAACAGGATGAAGAGCTATTACAACCATATCCATTTCTTTCATATCATCAATTAAAATAATATCGTCAATTGCTCCGTCCCTTTTTGCCTTAACCAATGTTTCAGAGTCTATATCATAACCGAAAACTTTATTTGTCGTATATTTCTTTATTGCTTTTGCAAAAGAGGCTCCTATAAGCCCAAGTCCCACTACTGCTATGTTCATGTTATCACTCCTTAAAAAATTTGAAGAAAACTTTTAAATATATCTGCCCCTGCAATAATCGTTCCTATTGTACTTCCAAGATTAGCAAAGGTAACTACCAAAAGTATTTTTGTTATTCTGTTTTTCCAAAGTCCCTTTAAACTCTCTAAATCAGAACTTAAGTTTTCAAAATCGGAAACTTTTGGTTTTCTTATATATGCTTCCACAAGCCCTGCAAACCACCCTGCCGCAAGAAGCGGATTAAGGGAAGTTATTGGAGCAGCTAAAAATGCCGTTATAATGGCTGGAATACTTCCAAAAGCAAGGACTACGCCAAGAGCACTTAATGTTCCATTAAAAAGTATCCAACTTATTATTTGAGAAAATCCCGTATCAGCGCTTTTAAAAAAGCTGAATATTATCATTAAGATAATAAATGCCGGAATTCCAAAGCCTATAACTTTTCCCGTTTTTCCGGGTTTTGGTATTTCTTCTATTTCCTTTAAATCTATGTCTTCTTGTATATTTTTTATTATTCCGTTTAAATGAGCCGCACCTACAACGGCAACTATTTTTTCGCATTTTGCGTTTTTTATCTTTTGAGAAAGATATATGTCACGTTCATCTACAAGGTATTTTTTTAAATCCGGAAATGATGTGCTTATATCAAGCAACGCATTTTCTATATAATCCCCTTGTTTTATATTTTCAAGATCCTCTTCGCTTAATTCTTCATCTTCAAAAAAGCTCATAATAAGACCATACAGAAGTTTCATCTTTTCCATAAAAGACATCTTCCTGAATATTCTAAGAAAAGTTGTCTTAATATCTCTATCTGCTAAAGTAAGCTTTGCTCCTATTTCTTCGGCAGTATTTATTGCATTTATCATTTCCTGCCCTGAGTTAATATCAAAACTTTCGGCAATTCTTTTTTGATAAGAACTTAAAATAAGGTTTATCAAAAGAAGAGTCGTTTTCTTTTCCTTAATAACATTTACGATGTCCGTATCCTGCCATCTTTCATTATTTTTAATTGAAGAATATCTACCCTCATCAAGCTCTATACAGACATTATCGGGCTTTATTTCTCTTATCATTTCTTCAACTTGAATGGCACTTTCTCTTGATACGTGTGCCGTACCTATAAGGGTAATTTCTTTACCGTTTATATTAAGCTGTTTAACTGTTTCAGACATTTTGCCTCCGTAAAATAATTACAAATTACCCCCTTAAAAAAGGGGGTAATTTATTTTATCATTTTTTATTTAATTTATAAAGCATATTTAAAAAATTTTAGCTGCAACCTGTTGTTGAACCGCAGTCTGCACATACTTTACATGTTCCGTTTCTAAAAAGTCTGTTTGATGAACAAACCGGACAAACCTCTCCATACACTCTTGTTGTATTTGGATCGTCTTTTATCTGTTCATAGCTAAGCTGTTCTTTTTCTTGTCTTTCTTCTTTTATTATTTTATTGCTTATGCTGTCGTTTATTTCTTCTTCTTGTGGTTTTTCCGGTTTTACTTCAACTCTTGTAAAATCCCCAAGTTCTATATCTATTATCTTACTTAATAAATCAGCAATACTTGAAGCATTTTTAATGTAAGGATGTCTTGATACAAATCCGCTTGGTTCAAATTGTTGACCTCTTAGAAGTCTTGAAATTTCCTTTGCAGGAATGTTGTATTGAAGCATATTTGATATTGATTTTGAAAGAGAAGCAAGCAGTCCTTTTACTACTGTTCCTTCTTTATCTGTTGAAACAAATATTTCAGACATTCTTCCGTCTTGGTAGAATCCTATTGTTACATATAATTCAATATCACCTATCTTAGCAGCATGAGTTCTGCTTCTTCTCATTCCGTCAGGTTTAATTCTGTGAAGTGTTCCTCTCTTACAATGTTTTGCATAATCAAGAAGTCCTTGATATGTAAGATCTTCCAAAGAATCGCTTTCACTTTTTATTGATGTATTAAGAGGTTGAGATGCCTTTGAACCATCTCTGTAAACAGAAATAGCTTTAACCCCTGACATATAAGAAAGTTTATATATATCGCTTATGTCTTCATAAGTTGCGTTAGAAGGCATGTTTACTGTTTTTGATACAGAACCGCTTATAAGAGGTGTTACTGCCGCTACCATTAAAACATGTCCGCTTGGAGAAATCTCGTTTGCAGTTTCAAATATTTTCTTATCCTCTTCTCTTAAGTGTGGTGCATCATTTAATGAATAGTGCATAAAGCTTCCTATTTCATCTTTTTCAAGAAGATAATCTTTAATATCTTTTATTTCTTCTTCTTTATATCCTAAATTTCTAAGAGCAATTTCCAATATTGGATTTACAAGTTCCATTGTTCCCCCGCCTGAAAGGGATTTATAAACAACGTTTGAGTAGAAAGGCTCAAGTGATGTTGCACCGCAGTCCATAGCAAATGAAATTGTTCCTGTTGGAGCAATAACAGTTGTTTGAGCATTTCTAATTCCGTATGCTTCGGCATGTTCAAGAGCTTTTGTCCATAAAATTCTGCTTGCATTTAAAACTTCTTCAAGTCCCATTTCAGAAATTACATCTTCATCAAGTTTTAAAGGAACATAATCAAGCCCTTCAAAATTATCATCTAAAGCAAGAGAACATCTTGCAGAGTTTCTAAGTACTCTTAACACATATTCAGCATTAATATCAAATTTTTCAAATGGTCCGACACTTCTTGCCATTAAAGCAGAAACAAGATAAGATTGTGCGGTCATAATAGAGCATAATGCCGCAGTTAAGTTTCTTCCTTCGTCGCTGTCGTATGGATAACCGAATACCATAAGAAGTGAAGCCATATTTGCAAGTCCAAGACCTGTTGTTCTAAACATATAACTCTTTCTTGCTATTTCTTCAGTTGGGAATTGTCCCCAGTGAATTGATGCTTCAAGAACAAGTTGTATTAGAGAAATCAAATGAATATAATCATTTAATTTAAAGATTCCTTCTTCTTCGTTATAGAATCTGTAAATATTAATTGACGCAAGATTACAAGCAGTATTATCAAGGAAAGCATATTCACTGCATGGGTTTGTTGCGTTTATTCTGTTGTATTTTGCACCTACGTTTCCGTCTTCACCTGCAGGGCAAGTATGCCAAGCATTGAAAACATCATCAAATTGAACCGCAGGGTCTGCACAGTTCCATGCTGATTTACAAATTAAATCCCATAAGTCTTTTACTTTAACTTCCTTATTTACTTCTTCATCAACTCTTCCTTTAAGTTCAAAAGTAGCATCAGGATTTTCTCTTAAGTTTAAGACTTTTTCCATAAATTCTCTATTTAGTCTTACAGAGTTATTTCCATTTTGTCCGCTTACTGTTTGATATGCTTCACCGTCCATTGAAGTATCATATCCCATTTTGCCAAGAGCTCTTACTTTATCTTCTTCTCTTGCTTTCCAAGAAATAAAATCTTCAATTTCAGGATGGTCAATATCGGCTATAACCATTTTTGCAGCTCTTCTTGTTGTTCCACCGCTTTTTATTGCTCCGGCATTTCTGTCAAAACCTTTTAAAAAGCTCATCATACCAGAAGATTTTCCGCCGCTTGAAAGTTTTTCGTTTAATGCTCTTAGATTAGAAAAGTTAGTTCCTACCCCTGAACCGCCTTTAAATAACTTTGTTTCTGTAACGTATTGTTCAGAAATAGAATTATCACCAAGCAATGTATCTTTTATAGAAAGAATAAAGCAGGCTGAGGCTTGTGTTCTTGTGTATCTGTCTTTACTCTTCTTTACGCTTCTGCTTTCAGGGTCAAAGTAGAACATATTGTCACTTTCACCGCTTATGCCATAGTTTCTCTTTATTCCTGTGTTAAACCATTGTGGAGAGTTTGGAGCCCACATTTGATTTAAAAGAGCATAAGCTACTTCATCATAAAAAATATTATATTGATTTTGAGTTGTTATAAGCCCTTCATCAACAAGAGCATCTGCCCAAAATCCTACCATTCTGTCCACTACTTGCTTTATGCTTGTTTCGTGTCCGTTATCTTTTCCTACCCCTGCTTTTCTAAAATATTTTGATGCTATGATATTACATGCATTTTTTGAATAAAATTCAGGGAATTCCAAATCGTGCATTTCAAAAATATTTTTTTGAGTTTTATAATCAAAAATCTCAACATCTACGGTTTTATATTCAAATAAATCATAAACCGTAATGCTGCTATCTTCTTCAAGTCTTTTGGTAAAACGTCTTTTGAAAATATTGTTTACACTTAAATTATCCATAAAGTTCACCTTTCTTATGTAAAATACTCTACCACATATAGTATAAATTACATACATTAATACAATTATTAGTATATCATTTATTATTGTAATTGCAATACGTTTTCTATAACAAAAAACAAAAAAAGAACGCTATAAAACGTTCTTTTTATTTAATTCTTTAATTATGTTTTCTATACAGTTTTTAAAATAACCGTTATTGCTTACTTCAATATCACAGTATTTTTTATATAAACCAATTCTGTCATTATACAAATTATAAATATGCTCTTCGTTATTTTTTAGAAGTGGTCTGTCTTTACCGAGATTTTTGGATTTTAATATATTTTCAACACTTCTGTTTATAAATACTATTATGCTTGTTTGTTTAAAATAATCAATGTTTTCTTTCCTTGTGACTATTCCGCCTCCTGAAGAAATAAGAGTGGAGTTTAATTTTGAAAGCTCTTTTGAATAAAAGGTTTCTATATCTCTAAAACTTTCTTCACCGTCTTTAAATATTTCACTGATTTTTTTGTTTGTCTTTTCTTCAATGTAATTATCCATATCTATAAAAGTTAAACCAAGCTCTTTTGCCAGTTCCTTACCTATACTGCTTTTACCACAGCCCGGCATACCGATTAATAAAATATTCTTTTGCATTTTTATATTTCCTTTTTAAGTTTGGATATAATCTTATTTGTATCTTCTTTTGAAATTACAAAGTCATTCCATATTTCTTCAGATTTTAAACCTTGCATAATAAGCATTTCAATTCCGCCGCAAGTTTTCTTATCTAAGTTTTCGCCTATTTCCATAAACTTTGTTTTTAGCGGATTATAAACAACATCAATTACGTAATCAAAGTTTTTGATTATATCTTCATTAACAGGAGAAAAATCAACTTTAGGATACATTCCAACAGGTGTTGTATTTATTATTACCTGAGCTTTTATTTCTTTTAAATCTTCATAGTCGATTAAATTAACATCATTTTTAGATTGTTTGTCGCTTTTGTTACGGCTTACCAAATAAACCTCTTTTGCACCTAAATCCTTAACGCAGGAAATAACGGCCTTGCTTGCGCCGCCGCTGCCTAGTATTACAACCCTACTATTATTTATTTCTACATTGTTTACGTTAAGCTGATACATAAAACCATAATAATCGGTATTATATCCGTAAAGTTTTCCATTAACATTTTTTATTGTATTAACGGCACCGATTTTTTCAGCCTCTTCGCTTATAAAATCCAAACCATCCATAACGGTTCTTTTATAAGGAATAGTTACGTTTATTCCGTCAAGATTATTTTTTTTCATAAAATCTTTTATATTTTTTGCCGTATCAACATCTATTTCATAAAGCTCATACTCATAGTTTAAATTTAATACATCAAAAGCCGTATTATGCAAAATTTTTGAAAAACTATGAGGTAATTTTTCACCAATTAAACCAAATTTTTTCATATCTATCCTTTATATGTTCCAAGAATTCTTATATATGGCAAATCACCGTCAAGTCCGTATAACATTTTTAAAACATTGCTATCTTGTAAACTGCCGTCAAAATTAATGTAAATCGTAAATTCTTTTCTGTATATATTTGTTTCTTTTGAATCTATTTTATTAATGTGGATATTATAATTTGCAAAGTATCTTATTAAATGACTTAATGATTTAGATTTATTGTCGATTTTAACAAGTAAATCTACTTTAGTACAATCTTTGCAGAAATATTTATCTTTACCAAGAATTATAAATTTGTTTAAATCTTCAAGTTTATCAGATTTATTTTTGTTTATTACGTTTAAGTTATCATCAACAATAAACTTATCTTTTATATAAACATTATCATAAGTTTCAAGAAGAGAATACATTTTTGCGATATGCCCGTCTCCGGCATTATCTAAAGCTAAAAAGGCAAAGTCTATTTCCCCGTTTGAAACAGCTTTTAAAATATCTTCGTATTCTTCAAATTTAATTACTTCAAGGTCTTTGTTAAAATATAAATTCATTGCATCTATTGACAAATGATTTATTTTATCTATGTAACCTATCTTATTAGCACTTTCAATCAAATCAATAGTATATTTTTCTTTTATTATGTTTATTGCCTTATCGGCAATTGCTTTTCTTTGAAAATTCTTACTTATATCCATAATATGATTGAAAAAGTCGGCAATCTCTTCTGAATAATCTTTGTTTTTAAGATTGTTTATTGCATTTTCAACTACTTGTGCTTCTCTTTTGGTATTTAATACTTCGATATTATTTTCTTTTTTATACTTCGCCACGTCTACGACAGTATTCATTCTTTCTTCAAAAAGTTTAACTAACTCTTTATCTATTTCGTCAATTCTTCTTCTTGATTCTTCCAAACTTTTCATACATAACTCCTAATCACATAACAAAAAATCATATAAACAAATTGCACTTGCTGCTTCTATTACAGGAACAGCTCTTTTTACAATAACGGGATCGTGCCTTCCCACTATTTCCAAACTTGTATTTTCTTTTGTTTCGACATTTATGGTTCTTTGTTTTCTTGCGATGCTTGCAGTTGGTTTTATTACAACACTAAAGCATATAGGCTGTCCGTTTGATATTCCTCCAAGAACTCCGCCGTTGTTATTTGTGAAAGTTTTTACATTGCCATTTTCATCATAATAATATTCATCGTTTGCTTCACTTCCAAGCATATCAGCAAAAGCGAAACCTTCGCCAAATTCAACGCCTTTAACGGCTGGAATGGAAAATAGAATATGGGACATTCTTGATTCAATACTATCAAAAAACGGAGAACCAATACCTGCCGGATAACCTATTATACCACATTCTACTATTCCTCCAATGCTATTTTTTTCATTTTTTACATTTAAAATTACATCTTCCATCTCTTTTTGCCTTGTTTTATCAAGAAGTGGGAATGATTCGTTTTTCAATCCAAGTAGAATGTCTTTGTTAATATTGGTGTAATCGAAACTCAAATCTTCGACTTTGTTTATCTTTTTTATATGTGCACCTATATATACCCCTTCTTTTTCCAAAAGCTGTTTTGCAATTGCACCTGCAAAGGTTAAAGGAAGAGTAAGTCTGCCGGAGAAGTTTCCTCCTCCTCTGTAATCATTGCTTCCGTGATGTTTTACATATGCGGGATAATCAGCATGAGAAGGTCTCATTTTTACTTTAAGCTCGCTGTAATCTTTACTTCTTGTATTGCTGTTTTCAAATATTGCACAAAGAGGAGAACCTGCTGTTTTATTATCAAAATAACCGCTTATTATCTTTGGAGTATCGGCTTCTTTTCTTGGAGTTGAAAATTTATCGCCCCCTTGTCTTCTTTTAAGTTCAAAATCTATTTTATCAAAATCAAGGATTACTCCTGCTGGAATTCCGTCAATAACAACGCCTATTGCTTCGCTGTGAGACTGCCCGAATATAGTTACTTTAAATTTATTTCCAAATGTCGCACTCATTTATTTCTCCTCCAAGTTTCTTAAAGTCTTCATAAAAATGCGGATAAGATTTTTTAACACACATATAATCTTTTATTATGATATCATCTTTGCACCTGCTTGATGTAATAGCAAGACTCATTGAAATTCTATGATCTTTGAAAGAATCAACATATCCTCCATTTAAAGAATCAACACCGTTTATTGTAAGGCTTTCTTCATGTTCTATAATATCAGCACCAAGTTTATTTAACTGAGTTGAAATTGCAGTTAATCTGTCACATTCTTTTATTCTAAGTCTTCCTGCATTTATGATTTCTGTTTTTCCTTTAGTTAAAGCTGCACACACCGTAAGGATAGGAATAATATCAGGGCAGTTTGTTGCGTCAATCACTTTGTTTTCATCATTTTTAAGTACTTCAAGCCATTTTAATATTTCTTTATCACCTTGAAGAGAATTTTCATCAAGACCTTTTATATCTATATCATTGCCAATATAGTTCGCACTAAGGAAGAATGCTGCCTGAGAATAGTCTCCTTCAACGGTATAATCCATTGCCTTATATTCCTGGTTTCCTTTTATTATAAATTCTTTATAGTCCTTATTTTCAATTTCTATACCGAACTTATCAAGCATTGAAAGAGTTAAATCCAAATAGCTTTTTGATTCAAGTTTTGAAGTTATTACAATTTTACTATCATCATTTAAAAGAGGAAGAGCAAAAAGAAGTCCAGTTATAAACTGAGAGCTTATGTCTCCTCTTACATAAAACGTATCAGGCTTTAATTTTCCCTCTACTTGCAAATCCAAAATATCTTTTTTATAAGAATATTTTATTCCTTGTTTGTCAAATATTTCGTAAAAAACATTAAGAGGTCTTTTGCCTAAGTTTCCTTTACCGATAAAAGTCTTTTTTTGATTAAGAAGCATTGTTATTGGAACGAAAAATCTTAAAGTAGAGCCTGATTCGTTACAGTCCACTATAAAATCTTCATTATTTGGAGATGATAAAATCCCCTCTACCGCTACTTTTCTATTATCTATTTCTATTTTTGCTCCCATGCTTCTTGCTGCGTTTATGGTTGCTATTATATCATCGGATAAGTCTATATTATCTATTATAGACTTACCCTTTGAAAGAGCAGCACATATAATTGCCCTGTGAGCCATGCTTTTTGAAGGAGGAACAACTACTTCCCCTGATAATTTTCTTGGTTTAATTAAAATATTGTCCATTTATTCATCCTTAAAAAATTGTGTATTTGTCTTATGTATATAACATTTTCCTATTTCATTTAAAAGAATTACGTTTAAAACTTTTCCTTCGTTTTTCTTGTCGGAAGAAATATGAGAAAGAATACTGTCATTATTTATTGCCCCGATATCGTATTCCATATCAAAGTTAATTAAAATATCTTTTATTTTATCGCTTACGCCTTTAGATGTAAGACCAAGTTTTTCACTGTGTTTTGTTATTTCATACATTCCAATAGCCACAGCTTCACCATGAGTATATTTTTCATAGTTAAAGTGAGCTTCTATTCCATGAGCAAGAGTATGTCCAAAATTAAGCTTCATTCTCTCCCCTGTGTCTTTTTCATCTTCTTCAACTACAATTCTCTTTAAATTACAGCTTGTGTATACTATATGTTCTATATTATTAAGTATATCTTCTTTTGTTTTAAGATTAGATAAAAATTCAAAGAAATCTTTATCAAATATAAGACCGTATTTTATTACCTCAGCCAAACCGTCTTTTATGTTTCTAAGGGACAAAGTTGTTAAGACATTTGTATCAATAAGCACAAGCTTTGGTTGATGAAAACTTCCAACTAAGTTTTTGCCTTTTTTAAGGTCTATTGCAACTTTTCCACCAACAGAACTATCTACTTGAGATAAAAGAGTTGTAGGAATTTGAATAAAACCAACTCCTCTTAGAAATGTAGATGCAACAAAACCGCCAAGGTCACCTATAACTCCGCCCCCCAAAGTTATAATCATGTCTTTTCTAGTCATGTTAAAATCAATAAGAGCATTATATATAGGTTCAAGAGATTCTATGGATTTTGTTTTCTCTCCGTTTGGAAGAATTATATAATCAACACTAAAACCGCCGTCTTTAAGGTTATTTATAACTTTATCAAGATAAAATCTTGCAACTATATCGTCGGTTATAATAAATAGTTTTTCTCCCTTATATACTTTTTTTATTTCTTCTGATAATGATTTTAAAATATCTTCTTTAATAATAATATCATAAGATTTTTCATTAAGATTTACATGAATTTTCTTAGCCATAATTTTTTCCTTATAGAGTTCTTCCAACGATTGGAGCAAGTTTTCTTAAATCTGTCATTAAATCGTCGAATGCTTCAGGTTTTAGAGATTGTTGTCCGTCACATAAAGCGTTTAATGGGTCGTTATGAACTTCGATAATAAGTCCGTCTGCACCTGCAACGATTGCTGCTTTAGCTAAAGATTCAACCATCCACCATTTACCTGTTGCGTGTGATGGGTCAATAATAATTGGTAAGTGACTTAATTTTTTGATTGCCGGAATTGCACTTAAATCAAGAGTATTTCTTGTGTATGTTTCAAATGTTCTAATACCTCTTTCACAAAGGATAACATTTTCGTTTCCACCTGCCATAATGTATTCAGCTGACATTAAAAGTTCTTCGATTGTTGCACTTAAACCTCTTTTTAAAAGAATAGGTTTTCTGATTTTACCAAGTTCTTTTAATAAATCGAAGTTTTGCATATTTCTTGCACCGATTTGGATTACATCAACGTCTTCAACAAATTTTTCAAGGTCGTTTGTAGACATTAATTCAGTAACAATTGGAAGTCCTGTTTCTTTTCTTGCTTCTTTTAAAAGTTCAAGTCCATCGTATCCAAGACCTTGGAAAGCGTATGGGGAAGTTCTTGGTTTGAAAGCACCGCCTCTTAAGAAGTTTGCACCTGAAGCTTTTACATCTTTCGCAACTTGTGTAATTTGTTCTCTTGTTTCTACTGAACAAGGTCCTGCGATAATTGCAAGCTTTTCTCCGCCTATAACTTGGTTTCCAACTTTAATTTCGCTGTCGTTTGGGTGGAACATTCTGTTTGCTTTTTTGTAAGGTTCTTCAACATGTAAAACTCTTCTTACGATTGAGTTTGCTTCAAGTGTTTTTGCATCTAAAACAGATGTATCACCTACTAAACCAAGTACAGTAAGTTCTTCTCCTTCGATTGGTTGGATTTTTAAATTTTTGCTTTCGATTTGAGCAACCAATTTGGCTACTTCAAGTTTGTCTGAGTTGGGTTGTAATACTACTATCATTTTGATTTTCTCCTTTAAGTTAATTTTTTAGTTTTGTAAAATAAAAAAGGGAACTCCTTTTAATGAGTTCCCCAAATTCTTTACTTTGCGTTTTTTAAATACATTTAAAGATTATACTCACTAAAAGGCTTATCTGTACGTGAAAAAGAACCTGCAAAGAAATAAAAGTTTGCAAAGCTAAAATAGTTATAAAATTTAAAGCTATTTAGTTCTCTTAAACCTTTCATTTTAATCTTCTCCTTTGTATTCTTGTTTGATATAATACACTTATTGTTTTTAATTGTCAAGAATATTTAGTAAATTTATGAAATTTTTTCATACAGTTTACTTTTTATATAACAAAAAATGATTTGTTTTCATTACATTTTATTAATTTTTTTAATTATGAAAAATCAACAATATATTTAATATATACCATATTCTTCCATCATATTTATGATTCCCTCATATATTTTTCCCATAATAATGTTTTGATCTTCATCGCTAAGAGGCTCTACTTTCCATTTTCCATCTACTTTTACAAGACTAAGCTCAATTTCTTCAGTATAAACATCAGGTTTAAAAGTTTCTAATGATTCAAAAAAACAATCCTCAATATATTGCTTTGTTTCTTCATCCGTCATTGAAGAATTATTTGCTTGTTCTTTTGCGCCTTTTACCACTGCATATGCAACTACTTCGCCAATATTTTCATTTGTTATCTCAGCCTTTACCACTGCTGTATCACCTTTTTCTTCTACATCTATAATTTTATATTGCATATTTTTTGTAGTACGTGCATAAACGTCAGTGCTGTTTAATATCCCTTGTTCTATCATCTTATTAAATTCTTCTTCTATAGAATAGTCTATATTTAATACATCGTCTAACATTGTAAGGTCAAAATTTTTATACCCCTCAAGCAAGGTAACTGCAACATCTTTAGGTGAATTTGTTTGTTCATTTGAATTTGAACACCCAAAACCTATCAAAGCAAACGTAAAAACTAAAATTAATAAAATACTACTTTTAAATTTTTTCATATTAATTTCCCCTTTTTTATTTTATTATAATACTTAAATTTAACTTAATCAAAATATAATTACTATATATTATAAAAAAATAATAATTTTCTGTGAATTTTATTTTATAATAATTAACTTTTAATTAAGTATTTATTAAATATAATTTTTTAATATTTTTTACTGATATAATTAGCATAATTTAAGGAGGGAATTATTATGAAAGTAAATTTACATTCTTTTAACTTAAGATTAAAAGAGAGTTATAGGAGATTTTTATCGTCATTTTTATTTTTAATTTTTTATTTATTAAACACTGTAATAATATATTCTTTATATATTACAGGTAAACAATTTTTCAGCATAAATAAAGGGCTTATTATAGGAGTTTTTACATCTATTTTTATTAATATATTCATAGAAAATAAGAAAGATTATAATAACAAAAAGAAAAATATTATATCCTTTGTAATTTCAGCACTTACAGCATTTATTTGGTCTTTGGTATTTTATAAATACCCACAAATGCAGTCTTTATATAGTCCTTTTTCATTTGATTATATAATAAATTTAATGTATTTCAGTTTTATTTTAATACTGATTAGTATAACGGTATATTTTTTATATAATAAAAACAATGAAAAAGCTCTTTTTTCTTACATAGTAAAAAGTCTTTTTATAAGCAATTTTATATCATTTATTTTATTTATTGGAATGATGGTCTGTATAACTGCTTTTGATACTCTTATTATTCCAATTAAAACCATTAATATAAGTATCATTACCACAAATTTATGCTTTGTTTTTATAAATATAAGCTTGATAATAATTTCAATACCTAAAAAAGACGAAGAGGTAATTATCCCTAAATTTTATAAAACAATAATCAAAAATATTTTACTGCCTTTATTTACTGTTCTTATTGGAATACTATATGTTTATATTCTTAAAATAATAATTACATTAAACTTACCTGTGGGAGAAATGAATATATTTGCTTCTCTCGCTTTACTTGGATTTGTATTCCTATATTTAAACCTTTTAAATGAAGAGGATAATTACAGCATTTTATATAAAAAATACGGCGGTTATTTAATGATACCTATAATAATAACTCAGCTTATATTTATATATATAAGATTAAATGCATACGGACTTACACCTGCAAGGGTATTATCAATTATATTTATAGTTATTGGAATAATATTCCTAATTAATTCAATTATAAAAAAGAATGTAAAATATCCATTTTTAATAGCTACGGTGATAATATTTATATTTACTCTTACACCTTTAAACATATATAATATTTCAAATTTTAACCAGGAAGCAAGGCTTATAAGCATTCTCAAAGAGAATAATATGATAAAGGGAGAGGAAATAATAAAATCAAACAATATAAGCGAAGAAGATAAAGAAAAAATACAAAGCGCCCATGAATATCTTACAGTCTCAATCGGTAAAAAGTCAAACTTTGTAAAAAACATAATAGAAAAAAAAGATACAGAAAACTTATATGGTTTTAAATTTAAAAACATAGATGAATATTATGAGTTTGAAGATGAATACGAAAATACAGAATATTTTTCTTTTTATCATGATTATGAAAATGAAGAAATAAACATAAAAGAATACAACAAGATGTATGAATTATATATTGAAGGAACAAAAATAGATAAACATGGCATTAATATAGATTTATATGACTACTTTTATGATTTATATGAAAATAACAAAAATATTGATACCCTTGATAAAAAGTTAATATATGATATAGATAAAAATACAAGAATAGTCTTTACTTCAATAGATTTTTCAATAGAAAAAGAAAAGATATCAGATTGTACTTTCTCTATTTATTTACTAAAAAAATAAAAAAAGCAGGTTTAACCTGCTTTTTTTATATAACTTTTTATATTATTTTTTTAATTCGTTTTATATTTTATAAATAAAAAAAATCGGATAAAAATCCGATTTGATTTCTTTATGGCAGGGGCAGAAGGACTTGAACCCTCGGCACGTGGTTTTGGAGACCACTGCTCTACCAACTGAGCTATACCCCTATTTTTGACACTATAAAATTATATCAAATTTTGTAAAAATGTCAATATATATTTTTAATTTATTAAGCCTTATTTTTACTTCCACAAACTTCAATAAGTTCTTTTACTCTTAATTTTAAAGTTTCAATTCCCGCTTTATTATATTCTTTTGGATCATATACACTTTCCATTTGTAAACAATCTCTTACACCTTTTGTAAACGCAGCTCTTAAATCCGTTGCATAATTTACTTTACACATTCCAAGACTTATTGCTTTTTTAACATCTTCATCTTTAGTTCCGCTTGTACCATGTAAAACCAAAGGGACACTAACCATTTTATTTATTTTATCAAGTCTTTCAAAATCTAAATTAGGAGCTTTTTTATAGAAACCATGAGCCGTTCCTATTGCAATTGCAAGAGATGAACAATTTGTTCTATCAGAAAATTCTAAAGCTTTGTCAGGGTCGGTTAAAAATGCGTCTTTATCATTTACTATTATTTCGTCTTCTTTTCCTCCTACTCTGCCAAGTTCACATTCAACTGGAACATTATACTTTGAAGCATAATCAATAACCTTCTTTGATAGAGCAATATTTTCCTCAAAATCAAGTTTTGACCCGTCAATCATAACAGAAGTATATCCTGAGTCTATACATCTTTTGCAAAGCTCATAACTTGCTCCGTGGTCAAGATGAAGAACAACATCAATATTATATTCTTTCGCATAATAATTTACTATTTCATAAGCTATCTCAGGAGCAATATACTTAAGAGTTGAAGTTGTTGTCTGCATTATTACAGGAGAATTTTCTTCGCTGCATGCTTCGATTATTCCTTTTGCCATTTCCATATTTTCAAAGTTAAAAGCCGGAATAGCATATTTTTCTTCTTTTGCTTTTTTAAATAACTGTGTTGATGATATAAGTGCCATAATTACTCCTTACCTAAGTTGTCTTTACTTTTTATATTCTCTGTTTTATTATCTTCACAAATTTTTTCTGTATTTATATCAGTTACATTATCTTGTTCATTTTTCTCTAAACAAATATTCTCATAAGCTTTGTCTTTTATATTCTCTTTTTTATGTGTTTTTCTTATTATAACAATTCCAACTATTCCAATAATTATAAGTGCAAGACTTACAAGCTGAGCTGTTCTAAGACCAAATATCATAAGTGAATCAGTTCTTAAACCTTCTATAAAAAATCTTCCTATGGAATAATATATGAAATAAGAACAAATAAGTTCACCATCATATTTCTTAAACTTCTTATCTATTATGAAATACAAAAGTAAAAATCCCAGAAAATCCCAAATTGATTCATAAAGGAATGTAGGATGAACCATAATTGAACCAAGTACTGGATCAATAACATTAATTGCCCAAGGAAGAGTAGTCTGTACGCCGTGAGCTTCCATATTAAAGAAGTTTCCCCATCTTCCTATACTTTGAGCTAACAAGAAACAAGGAGCTACTATATCCAAAATGAAAAGGACATTTAATTTTTTGCTTCTACTTACTAAATATATACCTATAAAAGCACCTATAAGACCGCCGTGTATAGCAAGTCCCCCATTCCATATTTTATAAATATCAGATAAGTGGTTGCTATAATAAGACCATTCAAATAATACATAATAAAGTCTTGCTCCAATAATTCCAAGAGGCAGACAAACTATCAAATAATCATATATAATATCAGTATCAATACCAAGTTTTTTTAGTGTTCTTGAACCTACTAAAAGAGCAAGAACTATTCCCGTTAGTATACATATTGCATACCATCTTATTTCAATTCCAAAGACTGAAAATGCTATTGGATTAGGTGTCAACATTTTTTCCCTCCTAAAAATACATATGGGAATTATATCACACATACATTCATTTATAAATATTTTTATATATATATTATTTCAATTTTACCTATAATATTATATAATAAATTTTAGTTTTTTGATAAGGAGATAAAATAATGTCAATACCATTTACACATTTACATGTACATACAGAATACTCATTACTTGATGGATTTTGCAGAATAAAAGAACTACCAAAATACGTTAAAGAAATGGGTATGGACAGTATTGCAATTACCGATCATGGCAATATGTTTGGTATTATAGATTTTTACAGAGCATGTAAAGCCGAAGGGATAAAACCTGTTCTTGGATGTGAAGTATATATGACAACCGGAGATAGAAAAGGCAGAGACCCGATAAACGACAGACAAAGATTTCATCTTATCTTATTAGCCGAAAATGATATTGGATATAAAAACCTTATGAAAGTTGTATCAATAGCTTATACAGAAGGTTTTTATTATAAACCAAGAGCAGACTTTGATTTACTTGAAAAATATTCAGAAGGTATTATTGCAACAAGTGCTTGTATTGCAGGTGTTATTCCAAGAAAAATCAATTCAGGAGAAATTGCCGAAGCAAGAAAATACCTTGAAAAATTTATAGATATTTACGGTAAAGACAATTTCTTTTTGGAAATTCAAGACCATGGCCTAAGAGAAGAAAAAACTGCAAATGAAGAATTAATTAAAATGGCAAAAGAGTATGGTGTAGGGCTTATTGCCACAAACGACTCCCATTATTTAAGAAAATCAGATGCAGAAGCACATGATGTTCTTCTTTGTGTGCAATCTTCAAGTAACTTAAATGATGAAAACAGACTTCGTTTCCCAAATGACGAATTTTATATAAAATCCCCTGAAGAAATGAGTGAACTTTTTAAATATTGCCCTGAGGCCATAGAAAACACTCATAAAATTGCCGAGAGATGTAATGTTGAAATAGAGTTTGGACATTATCACTTACCTGTATTCCCTCTTCCTGAAGGGATGACTTCACAGGAATATTTAAAAAAATTATGCACCGAGGGTTTATATAAAAAATATAAAAACGTCACAAAAGAACTAACAGAAAGACTTGAATATGAATTAAGCGTTATTAACGATATGGGCTTTAACGATTATTTCCTTATTGTTTGGGATTTCATAAATTATTCCAGAACACACGGTATACCGGTAGGACCTGGAAGAGGTAGTGCTGCAGGAAGTATAGTCAGTTATACCCTAGATATTACACAAATTGACCCTATAAAATATTCTCTTATCTTTGAAAGATTCTTAAACAAAGAAAGGGTATCAATGCCCGATATTGATATCGACTTTTGTTATGAAAATCGTCATAGAGCAATAGAGTATGTTATTGATAAATATGGATTTGATAACGTAAGTCAAATTGTTACGTTCGGAACATTAAAACCAAAAGCTGCCGTAAAAGATATTGCAAGATGTATGGGAATCAGCTTTGAACAATCAAACAAAATTGCAAAAATGATTCCTGATGAAAATAAAATTACTGTTCAAAAAGCAATAGAAATGAATCCGGAGCTTCATCAATTATACGATGAAGACCCTACTATTACTAAGCTTTTGGATACGGCAAAAGCCGTAGAAGGTATGCCTAGACATTCATCAACTCATGCAGCGGGGGTTATAATATCCGATAGACCTGTTAGCGATTATGTTCCCCTATATCTTAATAAAGACAGTATAGCCGCACAATTCAACATGATTACGGTTGAAGAATTGGGGCTACTTAAAATGGACTTTTTGGGACTTAAAAATCTAACGGTAATTAAACATACTTTAGATAATATTAAACTATCCAAAGGTATTGATGTAGATATTGATAATATCAGCTTTAAAGACCAAAACGTTTATGACACAATAAGCAGAGGAGATACAATAGGTGTATTCCAATTAGCAAGCCCTGGAATGCAAAACTTTATGCAAAGGCTAAAACCAAACACTTTTGAAGATATCATAGCGGGTATCTCCCTTTATCGTCCGGGACCTATGGATATGATTCCTACATACATTGAAAATAAACATAACCCTGAAAATATCACATATCTTCACCCATCTCTAGAACCTATCTTAAACGTAACATATGGTATAATCATTTATCAAGAACAAGTTATGCAGATAGTTAGAGATTTAGCCGGATACTCTATGGGACGTAGTGATAACATTCGTAGAGCCATGGGTAAGAAAAAACATGAAGTAATTGCAAAAGAAAGAGAAGTATTCTTACACGGTAACGAAGAAGCTTATAATAAAGGCGAAGATAAAGAAAGAGTTCACGGATGTGTAGCAATTGGAATAGATGAAAAAACAGGTAATGAAATATATGACTTAATGGAAAAATTTGCTTCCTACGGATTTAACAAATCTCATGCTGCGGCATATGGTGTTATTTCATACCAAACAGCATATTTAAAAACATATTATCCTGCTGAGTTTATGGCTGCCCTAATTACTGTTTATATTGGTTCTGATGATAGAATGTTATACATGAATCACTTAAAAGAACAAGGAATAGAGTTATTACCTCCTGATGTAAACAAGAGTTACGCAAGATTTACGGTAGATAACGGAAGTGTAAGATTTGGTTTACTTGCTCTAAGAGGTCTTGGAGAAGGTGCCATAGAAGAAATAGTTGAAGCAAGAGAAACAAAAGGTGATTTTACTTCTTTCCCTGATTTTGTAAATAAAATTGAATTCCACTCCTTAAATAAAAAAGGTGTTGAAAGTCTTATTTTATCAGGTGCATTTGATTCACTTGGAAACAATAGAAGAGAACTTTATACTATTTATGAAGAATTTTTAAATAACACTTTAAAACAAAGAAAACAAAATATATCAGGACAAACAACACTTCTAGATATGCTTTCACAGGAACAAAACGAGCAAATTGAAATGCATATTCCTACAATGAGTGAATTTGAGAATGCCGATAAACTTAAATACGAAAAAGAAGTTCTTGGAATGTACATAAGTGGACATCCTTTAAGAGAGTTTGAAGAGGATCTTAATAAATATACTAGCATGAAACTTTATGAAGTATATGATATGTACGGCAAGAAAAAAAGTGAGGATGAAGATGAAAGTGAAGAAGAAATAGAACCAAAAGTTCAAAATAAATACTCAAAATATAATAACAACAAAAGAGAAAGCATAAGCATTGGCGGTTTAATAACAAACGTTAAAGTAATATATACAAAAAAAGATAATAAACAAATGGCGTTTATGAGTATTGAAGATTTGATTGATGACATGGAAATAGTTGTTTTCCCAAGAACCTTTGAAGAATACAAAAACATATTGCAAACTGACAACAAAGTAATAATCAAAGGTCAAGTAAGTGTTAAAGAAGAAGATGAAGAAGTAAGCGTTTCGATTATTGCAGATAAAATTTACGACCTTGAAGATAAAAGAACAAGACCACCTGCTGTAAGAAAGAAAACAAAAGCACCAATAGTCAAAACAATTGATAAAACAGCTCAGTCCCCTGAAATCAAGAAGTCCAACTCAAATAAAATAATGGGAAAATCCCTTATACTTGTTTTAAATAAAATAAGTCCGAAAACTATGAGTGATATTAGACAGCTCTTTGTTAAATATAAAGGAGATAAAAAAGTTGTGTTATTCTCCCCTGTTTCAAAGAAATCTTACGTTGCTGATAAAAGCATGTGGGTAAGTCTTGAATTTGGATTAATTGACGAACTAGCTGAACTCATCGGAAAAAACAATATAATAATAAAATAAAAGAACCTACTTAGGTTCTTTTTTTATAAAATAATGTTTTATTTAATTTTATTATTAATATTATTAAATTTTATGATAAAATGTAATATATATTAAAACGTTTCGATAATTTTATAATATTATAAAGTGAGGGATGGAAATGGATAACGAAAGCAACAAAGATTATTTAAACAGCGAAAAGGGCGAATTTATCGTAAACAAAAAAGTTGATGAAGAAGTCAATGAAGAACTAAATACTAAAGAAGAAAAAGGAGAATTTATAGTAAATAAAAAACCAATAGAAGAAGAAAACAGCAATATTCAAGAAGATAAATTTAATAATAATGAACAAAACGAAAATATAAATACATCTTCTAATTATGAACAAAATTATAATTTTAATAACCAAAATCATTACAATTTTGAAGAAGAAATGCAAAAAATTAAAGATAAAAACAAAAAGAAAAATAAAAAAATTATTGGATTTTCCATTGCTGGTATTTTAATAATTGCCTTAATAGTTTGCTTTGCACTATTTGGAAATAACGGTCCAAGCTCTAAAGATTATGCATATAATGGCATAGAAATAAATAACTATTTTGAACTATCTCCCGAAGATTTTGCTAAAACATTAGACTATATAAACGAAAATATTTATTATAGTGACTTTGATGGAGTAACAATACCTACAATCGGTGAAATAACATTTAATGATGAAAAAGGATGCTATGAGAAAATTTTCGATGATGAAAGTGAACTATACATAAACATATACCCTTCAAAAGATTATAAAAGTATAGAAAAAGTTGTTGTGTCTTATGATGAATTTTTCACATTAACTGATAGTGATAAACTAGATGAAATAAATCAAATATATTCAGCTTATGTAAATATGTCGATGAATATTTTTGATGGATATAATAATTTTGAACAAAGTAAAAATAAAAAAATTTGGGATAAATTAAATTCAATTAAATATAAGTACAATGATGAAGGCATAGGTTATGGTAAAATTTCTTATGAAGATTATAAAGTAACATATACTAGAAACGATTTAGAAGATGGAACAACATCAATTATAATGGAACCAAACAACTAAAAAGCCTACTTAAGAAGTCTTTTTTAAAAATATAAATAAATAATTTTATAGTAAAGTGAGGGATGGAAATGGATAACGAAAGCAACAAAGATTATTTAAACAGTGAAAAGGGCGAATTTATCGTAAACAAAAAAGTTGATGAAGAAGGTAATGAAGAACTAAATACTAAAGAAGAAAAAGGAGAATTTATAGTAAATAAAAAATCAATAGAAGAAGAAAACAGCAATATCCAAGAAGATAAATTTAATAATATTGAACAAAACGAAAATATGCATACATCTTCTAATTATGAACAAAATTATATAAAAGAAAATAATGACTCTAAAAATTTGGAAAAAGATATAAAAAAATTAAAAGAAAAAAATAAAAAACTTATATTTTTTTCAATCTTTGGAGGTATAGCCATAGCTTTACTCATTTTAATAGCAATATTTAATGGAACTTTTAGCAAAAGTTATGTAGATTACGCATATGAAGGTATAGAGGTAAATAACTATTTTGAAATATCTCCTGAAGATTTAATTTTAACAACAAATTATATAAACGAAAGTATATTTAAAAATAAATTTAACGATACAACAATAGATTTGCTTGAAGATGTAACTTTTGATGATAGTAAAGGTTATTTCGAACTCGTAATTGATGACAAAAATGATTTAAAAATAATTATTTATCCTTCTTCAAATTATAAAGAAATAGAAAAAATTGAAATTTCATACAATTGGATTAATACAGAATCTGATAACGAATATGAAACTTTAATTAAAAAATATTCAGGATATACAAATATGATACAAACTGCTATATGGAGACAAAATAATAATCCAAAAACAGTAAGTACCAATTTGTGGGATAAATTAAATTCAATTGAATATAAATATACTAAAGAGGGTATTCCATATGGAGAAGTATCTTATGAAGATGATAAAATAATTTATAAAATGAAAGATACAAAAGATGGTACTGAAATTTTGACAATGACTCCAAACAATAAATAAAAAAAGACTGCATAAGCAGTCTTTTTTAGTCTCTAATAATTTCAAGCATATCGCCATTTTTACATCCTGCAGCATTACCTTCTTCAATATCAATATGCATTTCAAGTCCACATCTTTCATTAGATCTAATTAATACATTTTCAAAAATTAAACCTCTTTCTCCAGGGACTCTAACTTTAACGATATCTCCGTCTTTAACGCCGTATTCTCTAGCTTGAGGTATAGTCATATGAATATGTCTGCTTGCAACTATAACCCCTTTATCAATTTCAACTTCACCTTTAGGACCTCTTAAAATACATCCTGGTGTTCCGTCTAAATCCCAAGAATCTCTGATTACTTTAGGTACGCCAAGTTTAAAAGTATCGCTTGCTAAAATTTCGATTTGTGCATGAGGTCTTGCAGGACCAAGAACTCTCATTTTTATCGTACCTTTTGGACCTACAACATCAACAAATTCTTCTGCAGCGAATTGTCCGGGTTGAGAAATAGGTTTTTTTATAGTTAATTCATAGCCTTCACCAAATAAAGCATCTATATCTTTTCTACTAAGATGAACGTGTTTATTTGAAAGACCTACAGGTACTTTAGTTTTCATCTATCTATAATTCTCCTTCAATAAATAATTTATATGTTTACCACGAATATTCTATCACAAATCACAAAATTTGTACATATTTTTTAAAAACTTATAATCTTTTTCTTATAAGTTCAAATTCTTTTAATATAACTCCGTCGGTTTTAATAAACAATCTTTCTTTTGGATGAGGAGTGCTTTCTACGGCTTCCCCTTTCTCGTTATACATTTCTGAAATTTTAAATGTTACGCTTTTTTCTCTTGGTCTTACAAGTTCAAGTTCATCACCAATAAAGAATTTATTTCTTTGTTCAATTTCGTACATACCCTTTTCTTCGTTATACCCAATTACTTGAGCAACAAAATCATAATTTCTTGTATATGAACTTGTTCCATAATTTTGAGAAGTAGAATCAGCATTTCCATAGAAGAAACCTTCAGTATATTGTCTGTGACTTACTTTTGTAAGTTCTTCATATAAACTAGGATCAACCTTATAATTTTCTCTATCTCTTTCGTAAGAATCTATAGCATTTCTATAAGCATTTACAACGGTTGAAACATAGAAAATGCTCTTCATTCTTCCTTCAATTTTAAAACTATCTACACCGGCTTCAATAAGTTCATGTATATGATTAATTAAACATAAATCTTTTGAATTAAAAATAAAACTTCCTTCTTTATGTTCTTCAATAGGAAATTCTTCTCCCGGTCTTGTACTTTCAACAAGAGAATATTTCCATCTGCAAGGCTGTGCACAATCTCCCCTATTAGCATCTCTGCCTGTTAGGTAATTGCTAAGAAGACATCTGCCGGAATAAGAAATGCACATTGCACCATGAACAAACATTTCAACTTCCATTCCGTCAGGTTTATTAGCACAAACTTCTTTAATATCATTAAAAGAAAGCTCTCTTGCTAAAACTACTCTATTAACTTTATTTCTTTTCCAAAACTCCATACTTTTATAATTTGTAGTACTTTGTTGTGTAGATATTGAAATCTTCATATCAGGAAGAGTATCTCTTATTGTCATAATAACTCCGGGGTCAGCGGCAATAATACCATCAACCCCGGCCTTGTCAAGTTCTTTTATATATTTTGAAAGGTCAATAAAATCATAATTTCTAGCTAAAATATTTATTGTAACATATACTTTTTTATTTCTTTCATGGGCAAACTGTGCTCCTTCACGAATTTCATCAATTGTAAAATTCCCTGCATTAGCACGCATCGAAAAACTTTTCCCACCTAAATATACCGCATCGGCACCATAGGTAAAAGCATATTTTAATTTTTCTAAATCTCCAGCAGGAGCAAGTAATTCACTCATATTTTTATTTCCTTTTCTATATTAAATTATAAATTAATTTTTCTTGTCCAATTATATTTATCTTCTAATTTACCCCATTGTATACCTGTTAGAGTATCATATAATTTTTGTGTTAAATCCCCTGTTTTGAATCCATTAATTTCGATTTTTTCGCCTTTATAACATAATTCACCGATTGGAGAGATTACAGCAGCAGTACCTGTACCAAAAGCTTCTGTTAATTTTCCATTTCTTCCTGCTTCCATTAATTCGTCAATGCTTAAATCTCTTTCTTCAACATCATAACCCCAGTCTTTTAAAATATGAATTATAGAATCACGTGTAACACCTGGAAGAACAGAACCTTCAAGAGCTGCTGTAACAACTTTACCGTCAATTACAAACATTGCATTCATTGTTCCAACTTCTTCAACGTATTTTCTGTGTACACCATCTAACCAAAGCACTTGTGTATAACCATTTTCTTCTGCTTTAACTTGTGCAGCTATACTTGCAGCATAGTTACCACCGCATTTTGTAAAACCAGTACCACCTTTTACGGCTCTTACATATTCATCTTCTACCCAAATTTTTACAGGATTAACACCTTCTGGATAATAAGCACCAACAGGTGATAAAATGATAATGAATTTATATGTTTTTGCAGGATGAACTCCAACACTTGCTTCACTTGCATACATGAATGGTCTTATGTATAAAGAAGTTTCTTCTTTTGTAGGAACCCAATCTTTTTCACATTTTACCAATGCTTCAACTGCTTCAATAAACATATCTTCAGGCACACCTGGCATACAAATTCTTTTATTTGAATTAATCATTCTTCTTGCATTCATTTCAGGTCTAAATAATAATATTTCACCTTTTTCATTTCTGTATGCTTTTAAACCTTCAAAAGTTTCTTGTGCATAATGTAAAACCATTGTTGCAGGATCAACAGCTAAAGGACCATATGGTACGATTCTAGCATCATGCCAGCCTTTTCCTTCTGTATAGTCCATAACAAACATATGGTCTGTAAAATAATTACCAAAACCTAAATTGTTTTGATCCGGTTTTTCTTTTCTTTGTTCTACCAATTCATATTTTATATCCATTTTAATCTCTCCTTAATCGTTAATGTTATATTTAAAAGCCTTAAAAGACTTTTCGTCCGTTGGAATAACTAAATTCTTTGTTGCCATATCTTTTTTTACTTTTTCTATAGTAGTATATTCATTTGAACTTTGATCAAAAAAATTCTGATTTAACTTTAAATCTATTACAGAGTCTAGTACACTTAAATCACTACAACTTTTTGAATATGATTCAAAGATTACGGCATCACAAATTGAAATTACTGCACTTTTATAATCCTTGTTTATTTGTGCAAGTTTTATTTCATTATCAGATTTATTATATAAATCTGAATCAATAACTTTAAAGCCTTTTTCTTTAGCAACATTATTTACACCTATTGCTCCGGCTCCGCATACGGTAAATACTACATCAGCTTTTTCATTATATAATTTTTCAGCTACCTTTTCTGCTTCTTCAGCACTCATATAAGAATTAATATACTCTTTTTTAACTTTAATTTTAGAATTAACTGCTTTTACACCGCTTAAGAAACCATATTCATAATCAAGATCTCTATCATTATAAGCTCCTACATATCCCAAAACATTGCTTTTTGTTTCCAATGCTGCTAGAACTCCGGCTAAAAAAGCTGCTTCTTCATTTTTAAAAGTAATACTCATTGCATTATTTGTTTCATCATTATAACCAATAAAACCTAAATTACTACCTGAGTATTCGCTTTGAGCGGCAAGAAGAGCAGAACATACAGCCGATGAATTAGACACAACTAGGTCATATTGAGAAGCAGAAAGAACTGATGTTGCCATTGATTCATATTCAGTATTTGTCTTTGGAGTATAAATATCCAAACTATATTCATAATTTCCAAAAGATTCATTAATACCTTCAATAACTTGTTTGTTAAAACTTTCTTCTGCTCCGTATGTATCAGTCATATATGCTATTTTATATTCTTTACCATTTTTACTGTTTACTGCGCTTTCTTTTTTACTTCCTCCACATCCAAACAATGTCAGGGCAAAAAATAAAGCCATTATTATGCTAATAAATTTTTTCATTTTTAACCTCTTAATTATTTATACTTATATCTGTATAATATATTTATTTTATGCTTTTTTCATATTTTTTTCAAGTTTTTTATAATATTAATTTTTATATTTATAAATCATTTTAATAAAAAATATAAATAAAAAAAGTGTTATTAAAATAACACTTTTTTAATTTAATTCATCAATAAACTCTTCTGCCCCTGTTGCACAAATTGCTCCGTCTGAAGCCGCTGTAACAACTTGTCTTAAAGATTTTTTCCTTACATCTCCAGCAACAAACAATCCTTTTATTGAAGTTTGAAGAGAGTCATCTGTTATTATATAGCCACTTTCATCAACATCAACCATGTTTTTAACTAAATCGCTGTTAGGATTATGACCTACAAACATGAACACTCCGTCTGTTTTATAATCATAAATCTCCCCTGTTTTTTTGTTTTTAAGTTTTATTGCTGTTACCATTCCATTTTCACCAATTATTTCTACAGGTTCATGGCTTAAAAGAAAATGGATTTTTTCATTTTCTCTTGCTTTCTTTTCCCAGCTTTTTCCTCCTCTAAATTCATCTCTTCTATGAATTATGGTAACTTTTTTTGCAAATTTTGTTAAATATATTGCTTCTTTTAACGCAGTATCTCCTCCACCTACAACACAAACTTCAAATCCTGTAAAAAACATTGCATCACATGTTGCACAATAGGAAACACCCATTCCTCTATATTCTCTTTCACCTTTAATTCCAAGTTCTCTTGGAGAAGAACCGGAAGCAATAATACAGCTTTTTGCAATATATTCGTCTTTGTTTGCTTTAACATAAAACAAACCATCATCTTTTTTTTCTATGCTTAAAACTTCGTCATTTATTATTTTTGCACCAAAGCTTAAACATTGCTCTTTCATTTTTTCAACAAGTTCAGGACCTGTTACTTCGCTGGCACCGGGATAATTTTCAATTTCAGTAGTTGTTGTAATTTGACCTCCCACTACAGCCTTTTCTATAATTAAAGTATTTAAAGTTGCCCTTGAAGCATAAAGTCCGGCACTTAACCCGGCAGGACCGGCTCCAATAATTATTACATCATATTTCATTTTTTTTCCTCCTATGGAAGCATGTCAAATTGTCTTTTTGATAAAAGCTCAACATATTCTTTAACAAAACTTCCTATATGGGCAGTATAATCACCTATTCTTTCTAAGTCTGCCACTATGTCAAAGTATACTACACCTGCTTCCGGTGTGCAAGCTTTTCTATTTAATCTGTCTATATGTGCCATCCTTAATTCATCTTCTTTTTTATCAATTTGTTCTTCAACCAAATCCGTTTTAACGGCTTTTGCAATATCTTTTTCCTTGAATGCATCTATAGCACATCTTAAATTATTTTTTACCATTTCATACATTTCCATAAGTTCATTTGTTGCATTTTCACTAAATACTGTATTTTCTTCTTTCTTAAGTTGAGCAATCCTAATCATACTCATACAGTAATCACCGATTCTTTCTATATCATGTATTACTTGATGTAAATGAACCGTAAAATCTGCACTTTGTATACTTGCATCCAATGCAGAAATCTTAATTACAAAATCAGCAATACCCGTTTCATATTTATTAATTAAATTTTCTAACATTTTTACTTCTTCTTCATTGTCATATTTATCATTTATACAAGCATCAGAAGCAAGATTTACTGATTTATATGCAAGCTCTGCCATTGTTTCTACTTCATTTAATACTTCTGAAACGGCAAAAGCAGGGTTTTCTAACAAAATATCATTTAATTTTAATTCAAAACCTTCTTCTTCGTTAGTTTCTTTCTTAACAGGAAGAATTTTTTCAATAAATGATATTATAGGCTTACTTAAGAATAATAATAAGCATGCATTACATACATTAAATAACGTATGGAAATTCGCAATTTGTTTTGTAGGGTCACTTCCTGAAATATCAAGAATAAAGTTAAATACAAAACTGTCACCATTTGCAGAGAATGCACCTGTAAGGAATAATATTGTCATCATCCAAATTACCCCTATTGTTTTTGTTATCAAATGGAAAACAGCAGCTTGTTTAGCTTGTCTGTCTACACCTATCATTGCAATCATAGCAGTTGCACATGTTCCTATATTCATACCAAGAACAATCGGAATTAAAACGCCTAAAGCTTCATAACCTTCTACACCTGCAAACGCACCACCAAGAGCAAGTGCTTGAAGTAAACCAATTGATGCTGAAGAAGATTGAATAACAGCAGTAACAAACACACCTGCGAACATTCCAAGAATAGGATATTTGCCTAAACTTATAAGCATATTTGTAAATACAGGATTATTTGCAAGAGGCTTTAAAACATCAGACATAACACTTATTCCAAAAAATAAAATACCAAAACCAAGTATACATTCACTTATATGAATTGTTTTATCCTTCTTTGAAAACATTCTTATTGCTGCACCAAGACCAATGAATAAAGGAGCATATTCTGACAAATTTAAAGCTATAATCTGCCCTGTAATTGTTGTACCAATATCCGCCCCAAGAATAACCCCTGCAGCTTGAACAAGGCTCATTAAATTTGCATTAACAAGACCTACAACCAAAACTGTTGTGGCAGATGAACTTTGTATAATCATTGTAACAATAGTACCAAGTGCAAGAGCTTTTATAGGGTTGCTGGTAACTTTATTTAGAATATCTCTTAATTTATTACCTGCGGCTTTTTTTAATCCTTCCCCCATCAAATCCATTCCATACAAAAAAAGCCCAAGACCTCCGAAAAGCTGGATTAACATCATAACACTCATAACAATTTCCTCCCAATAACATAAATGTTTGATTTAATTTTTAGTTTGTTTTATTTCATATGTTTAAATTCTGTCTGTCTTAAGGCTTCATATAAAATTACACAAACACTGTTGGATAAATTTAAACATCTCGCATTCTCTTTTGGTATCATAGGTATCCTTAGTCTTGTATCCTTATATTTTTCGTGTATAAAATCCGGAAGCCCCTTTGTTTCAGACCCGAACATAAAATAGTCATTATCACAAAAACTAAAAGAAGAATAATTTTTATCTCCCTTTGTTGTAAGTAAATATAAATTTTTTATATCGTTTTTTTCTAAAAATTCATCAAAATTTTCATAAACGTGTATGTCTGCTTCATTCCAATAATCAAGACCTGCTCTTTTTAAATGCTTATCTCTAATGCTAAAACCCAAAGGTTTAATTAAGTGAAGTCTTGAATTTGTTACAGCACATGTTCTTACTATATTACCTGTATTTTGTGGAATTTCAGGATTAAATAAAACTATATTAAACATAAATTATCTCCGTTTTTCTTATATAAAATTAAAAAAATCTTAAATAATATATCATATTTTAAATTTATTTTACTATGTATTTATATTTATTTTACTTAAATTTTACATAAAATGCAAAATTTTTTTATTTTTTATCTAAATATATTATATTATTCCTTAAAAAAATAAAAAAACACAGAAAAATCTGTGTTTTACGGTTTGGTTAATTCTCCATTTTGAATTTGTTTTATAACTGGTAAATCGTTATATCCAAAATCAATAGCTTTTTGTAAATAATAATCTGTCTTTTCTTTGTTTCCTTCAAAATAATATGCCATAGACATTCCTGCATAAGCCATTGCATATTCAGGATATAAATTGATTGCTTTTTCAAAGTAATTTTTTGCATTTTTTGTATCCATAGGACTTTCTTTTAAGGATATGAGTCCAAGATTATAATACGCTTTTTCATTTTTACTGTTTATTTTTAAAACACCTTCATAACATTGTCTTGATTTCTCGAACTCATCAACAATATAATAAAGTCTTCCCATAACTTGTTTATATTCTTCATTGTTATTATCAAGTTCATTTGCTTTTTCCATATATGCAGTTGCAGTATCAAATCTTTTTAACTGCCAATATGAATAGCCTAACATATAATACATATTTGCTTCATCATTTTTATGTTTATTTAAAGATAAATCATTGTCAGTTATAACTTTTAATGTTTCAATAGTATTATAAAAATCCTGTTTTTTAAAGTACGATAATCCAAGTTCATAATTTGAATCAGCATCTATATCTTCTTTACAAGAACAAAAGGAAACAAGGATGCAAAAGCATATTATAAAAACAAATATCTTTTTTAATGTTTTCATTTTACTTACTATTTTTATTTCAATAAGTTCATATCCTGCATCAGTTATAACTTTTTTAAATACATCATCATTAATATCTTTACTTAATTTAACATAAGCACTTTTTTTGTCTAAATCAACAGTACATGCTTCTACACCATCAATTTCTTTAAGTTTCTTTTCAACTGTCATACTACAGTGAGGACACATCATTCCTTCGATTACAAGTTGTTTTTCATTTTTGCTCATTTTTGTTTCTTCTCCTTTTTCATCTTTATTATCTTCATTATCAAACTTTATAAATTTAAGTCTTAATGCATTTGTTACAACACATACGCTGCTAAGACTCATTGCCGCTGCACCAAACATAGGATTTAATTTCCATCCTAAAGCTGTATAAAATAATCCACTTGCTAAAGGTATACCTATACTATTATAGAAAAATGCCCAAAACAAATTTTCTTTTATATTTTTTATAACAGCTTTACTTAATTTTATAGCATTTACGACGTCAAGTAAACTATTTTTCATAAGAACTATGTCTGCACTTTCTATTGCAACATCAGTTCCTGCACCTATGGCAATACCAACATCAGCTCTGGCAAGAGCAGGAGCATCATTTATCCCATCTCCAACCATTGCAACTTTTTTACCTTCTTTTTGAATACTTACTACTTTTGCTTCTTTTTCATCAGGTAAAACCTGGGCTATTACTTTTGGAATAGAAAGCCTTTTTTGCACTGCTTTTGCTGTTCTTTCATTATCTCCCGTAAGCATTACAACATCTATACCCATATTTTTAAACTTTTCAATTGCTTCTTTACTGCTTTCTTTTTCAATATCAGCTACCGCAATAATTCCAATTACATCTTCCTCATTTGCAAAAATTAAAGGAGTTTTCCCCTCATCCGCAAGAGCATTTATTGTTTTTTCATATATAGATATATCTACATTAATATCATTCATTAAAGATGCATTTCCTGCAAAATACATTTTTGAATTTATTTTTGCTTTAACACCTTTACCGAATATTGCTTCAAAATCTTCATTTGGAATAGTGTTTATATTATTATCCTTAGCATATTTAACTATTGATTCTGCAAGAGGATGTTCACTGCCACTTTCAAGAGAATATGCAATACTTAAAAGCTCTTCTTTCGAAATTTCAAAATTTAACACATCAGTAACAACAGGTTCACCTTTTGTTATTGTTCCTGTTTTATCAAGAACAACTGTATCTATGCTGTGTGCAATTTCTAAAGCTTCTCCTGACTTTATAAGTATTCCGTTTTGAGCCCCTTTTCCCGTTCCAACCATTATTGCAACAGGTGTTGCAAGTCCAAGAGCACAAGGGCAAGAAATAACAAGAACAGAAATGGCTACTGATAAAGCAAATTCAAAGCTCTCACCAAGAAGTAACCATACAATCATAGATATTAATGATATACCTATAACTATAGGAACAAACACCCCTGATATTTTATCAGCCATTTTTGCAATAGGTGCCTTTGATGAACTAGCTTCTTCTACAAGTTTTATAATTTTATTAATTGTAGTATCTTCATTCACATTAGTTGCTTCAAATTTTACGAACCCTGATTTGTTTATTGTTGCACCAATTACTTTATCTCCCACTGATTTTTCAACAGGTATGCTTTCTCCTGTTATCATTGATTCATCAACACTTGTATTTCCATTTACGATTATACCGTCAACAGGAAAACTACTTCCGGGTTTTACAATTACAATATCCCCTTTCATAACATCATCAACAGGTACTTCCATTTCTTCTCCGTTTCTTTCTACAACTGCCATTTTTGGAGCTAAATTCATAAGTTTTGAAATAGCTTCACTTGTTTTCCCCTTTGACTTTGTTTCCAAAAATTTTCCCAAAGTTATAAGCGTTAATATCATTCCTCCTGATTCAAAATATAAATTTGTGCTGTATTTATTAACAAGTTCTAAATCTCCATAACCAAGACCATGACCAATCATAAATATTGCAAAAACACCATACACAACAGCAGCCATAGAACCAATAGCAATAAGACTATCCATATTTGGACTACCTTTGAATAATGTTTTAAATCCAACAGTATAATACTTTCTGTTCATATACATTATAGGTAAAACCAGTAAAAATTGAATAAAAGCAAAATTTATGGCATTTTTACTTCCATGAAATAAATTCATTATAAAATCAGGTGTCTTTAACCCTAAAAATCCATCAAACATATGATACATTGCAATATACATAAGTGGAATTAAAAATGCAAATGAAATTATAAGCCTTTTTTTCATATATTTTATTTCTTCATCATTATTTACACTTACATTATTTTTTGATTTTATGTTTGTAATATTTTTATCATGTAAACTTGCTCCATACCCTATTTCCTTTACATCATTTATTATGTCGTTACAATTTGTTATATTTTCATCATAAGAAATATTCATGCTGTTTGTAAGAAGATTGACACTTACTTCTTCTACTCCGTCTTTTTTACTTAATGTCTTTTCTATTCTTGACGAACAAGCAGAACAACTCATGCCGGTAATATCATATTTTTCCTTTTTCATAACATGCTCCTTCTATTTAGAGTTTTTAACATATGCTAATTATTCTAAAAAAAGTATAACACTTAATCCTATAATGTCAATAGGAAATATATTTTTTTTATATAAATATTATACACCATGTTAGCAATAACAAACAAGTAAATATAAAAAAAAGATAACCCATATGGAGGTTATCTTTAATGATGGAATAATCTTGTACCGATAAAAGACATTACCATGTTATATTTGTTACAAGTATCTATTACATTATCGTCTCTTATTGAGCCGCCTGCTTCAGCAATATATTTAACTCCGCTTTTATATGCTCTTTCTATATTATCACCAAATGGGAAGAAAGCATCTGACCCAAGACATACATCTGTCATTTTAGCTAAATACTCTTTTTTTTCTTCCATTGTTAATACTTCTGGTTTTTTAGTAAATACATTTTCCCAGCTTCCGTCTCTTAATATGTCATCATGTTCCTCTGAAATATATACGTCAATAGCATTATCTCTATCTGCCCTTCTTAAGCCTTCTTTAAAAGGTAAGTTTAAAACTTTATCGTGGCTTCTTAAAAACCATGTATCAGCTTTATTACCTGCAAGTCTTGTACAATGTATTCTTGATTGTTGACCTGCTCCTATTCCTATTGCTTGTCCGTCTTTTACATAACATACTGAATTTGACTGAGTATATTTTAAAGTTATTAAAGAAATTATTAAATCTCTTTTTGCACTTTCACTCATATCTTTGTTTTCAGTAACAATATTTTCAAGCATATCTTCATTTATTTTTATATTGTTTCTGCCTTGTTCAAAAGTTATACCAAAAACTTCTTTTCTTTCTATTTCTTTTGGAACATAATTTTTATCAATTTTTATAACAAGATAGTTTCCTTTTTTCTTTTTCTTTAATATTTCTAAAGCTTGTTTTGAATATGAAGGAGCAATAATACCATCTGAAACTTCTTTTGATAAATAAAGTGCAGTTGCTTCATCACATTCATCAGACAATGCGGCAAAATCACCATAAGAAGACATTCTATCAGCTCCCCTTGCTCTTATATAAGCATTTGCTATACCTGTAAGTTTTATATTTTCATCAACAAAATACATTTTTTTCAATGTTTCATCAAGTTCCAAACCAACCGCAGCACCGGCAGGTGAAACGTGTTTAAAAGATGCCGCAGAAGGAAGCCCTGTTGCTTCTTTTAATTCCTTAACTAATTGATAGCTGTTAAAAGCATCAAGAAGATTAATGTATCCAGGATTACCATTTAAAACCGTAATTGGTAAATCTCCATCTTCCATATAAACTCTTGCAGGTTTTTGATTTGGATTACATCCATACTTTAACTGTATTTCTTTCATTTGTTACACTCCTAAAATAATAAAGAGCCCACCAATCCAGGCTCTTGCCCAGACGGTCGGCTCATAATAATCATTATACTTCATGTGGTTAATTCCACTATTCCGTCAGTCGTATAACATAAAATAGAATAACATTTTTTTATTTTTAAGTCAATATTATATCTGAAACATTTATTCTTAGTGCTTAATTACTATTTATATTTCCTATTTTATAAACATTAATTGAAGCATCGCTCAAAGTAAAACCACTGCTGTCAGGTACTACAGTTAACACACAAGGTGTTGAAGTAACTGAAATTGGCGTAGAAAAAGACATATTTGCATAATTACCTGAACTTGATAAAAACTGTCTACTTACGGCACTACTTACAGCACTTCCGTTTTTATATAACGAAATACTTATTGCTGAAGGAGAAGAACCTGAAGCACCCGCAGAAACGTTAAATATAACTTGATAAATTCCATTTTGCGAAATTGTTATATTTGAAGAATTTGTACTATGAGTTATTGCACTGCCACTATTTAAATAATTACTGTTAAATTGAATAGGTTGATTTGCGGTTGTTGGTTGTGGTGCAGAATCAATTGCACATAATATTTGAGGATTATCCAAACTGCTTGCGCCTGTGGCACCTGTTGCGCCAGTTGCTCCTGTTATACCGGTTGCGCCCCTTGGAATTGCAAAATTAAAAACCGCATTTTGAGGTGTTCCTGAATTTGTAACAGTAGCAGAAGTACCAGGCGCAGAAGTTGTAACTGTTCCAACACTTAATGTAGCAGCTTGACCGTTATTTCCGCTTGGACCTGTTGGGCCTGTCGGACCCGTAACACCAGTTGCTCCACTTGGGCCTGTTGAACCTGTAGCACCAGTTGCTCCACTTGGGCCTGTTGGACCCGTTGGACCTGTAACACCAGTTGCTCCGCTTGGACCTGCTGGTCCTATTGGGCCCGTTGGACCTGTAACACCAGTTGCTCCGCTTGGACCTGTTGGTCCTATTGGGCCTGTCGAACCTGTAACTCCAGTTACTCCGCTTGGACCTGTTGGGCCTGTTGGGCCTGTCGGACCCGTAACACCAGTCGCTCCACTTGGACCTGTAACACCTGTTGCTCCTGTAGGACCTTGAACACCTTGGGGACCTTGGGGACCTTGAGCTCCTGTTGGTCCCGTTGCTCCTGTTACACCTGCACCTGTAGGACCTTGTATCCCTTGAGGTCCTTGTGGTCCCTGTGGGCCGGTTGGACCTGTCGCCCCTGAACCTGTTGCTCCTGTAGCTCCCGTTGGGCCGGTTGGGCCTGTTGGACCTGTAACACCAGTTGCTCCTGTAGGACCTATTATACTATTACCATTTGGTCCTTGTGGTCCGGTTGTACCAGTTGCCCCTGTTGGTCCTGGACACCCTCTTGGACCTCTCGGACCTGTAGCTCCTGTTGCCCCCGTTGGGCCGGTTACTACGCAGCAATTATGACTTTTGGGAGTATAACAGCAAGAAGATTGATTATTATTTGTATAGGGATAATATTCATTTGATTTCATACTGCATGAATTATTTTTTTTAGAATGTTTACAACAATTTGAATTATCGTTACCTTCTAAAAAACTGTTATAATCAAAATCATACATTATATTTTCACTCCTTATTTTACTTTTAAGAAAATATATTTTTAAAGTATTCTCTGTTTATCATATATTCTCTACCAGCAGGCTTTATAATGCCTGCTAATTCATTATATTCATTTGCTAAATTTGTGTTACCGATTTTGTCATAACATACACAAAGTTGAATTAAAGGAATATATCCATAACAATCTTCTAAAATAAATCCCCCTAAAGTATCCTTTCTACTACAATTAAGTGCCGCTTTATACCAATAAATTGCATCATTGTATCTATTTATATTAACAAAATAATTTCCTATATCACAACAAACTTCCGCTCTTGGAGTATCATACTTAAATGTCCTAAACAATACTTCAATTTCTTTATCTGTTTGTCCTATATTTTTATAACAATAAGACATCATCCTTAAAGCATCAATTTTATTTTCCAAAAATCCGTTATCCATATTTAAAAACTTTTCAAATCCATCAATTGCATTATTAAATTTATTGTGATAAAGAAGTTCCCTGCTATAATAAAATAGTTCTCTTGGAGAAAAAACAACCCCGTTATTTAATAATTTTTCAAATATTTTTATATTTCTGTCACTGTAGCTTTTCTTTATTTTTTTATGAGTAACGGCAATATTAGAATATTCTATTTTTCCAAAAGGAACTATTGCCTCATGAACATAACCGTTCCACATATCCTTATGAATATTTTTTATTAATCTTTCCCTGTAATATGAAAAAACGACATTGCCATTCTCATCAAACGACGTATTATATTTCATCATTACAACATCTATATCATTACTCATGTTTTCTTTCATTTTTATGAATTTCTTTTTATCTTCATCAAGTATTACATCATCTGCATCAAGCCATAAAATATATTCTTTTGTAGCTTTTGAAAAAGAAAAATTTCTTGCATTTGAAAAATTATCTACCCATTCATAATCATATATTTTATTTGTGAATTCTTTTGCAATTTCTTTTGTTCTATCCTTCGAACCTGTATCCACTATGATAATTTCATCAACAATATCTTTAATGCTTTTTAAACATCTTTTTAAAACACTTTCTTCATCTTTTACTATCATACATAAACTTATGCTTACCAAAACAAAACCTCCTTTTTGAGAGTTTATATATAATATGAAATATGATGAAAAAACGTTAAAAAAATAAAGGGTAAATACCCTTTATTTTATAAATTCTTAATTTCTTTTTGGTATATTCTCGATAAGAAGAAGACACAAAGGAATACAGCGATAATCTCTGCAAAAGGAAAAGACCACCATATTAAATTAAGTCCTCCTATTTTTGAAAGCACATAAGCGACAGGAAGAAGAACAACAAGCTGTCTTATTCCTGATATAAGTAAACTTTCCAACCCATGCCCTAAAGCCTGACACATAGAAAGAGTACAAATACTAAAACCTGCAAATACAAAACTTATTCCTATTATTCTAAGTGCAGGAACACCTATACTCATCATTGTATTTGAAGCATTAAATACAGAAAGAAGTTCTTTTGGGAAGAACAAGAATAGTAAAAAACCTACAAACATAATCCCAACGGCATAAAAAATGCTAAGTTTGAAAGTTTTCATTATTCTTTCTTTCTTTCTCGCTCCGTAATTGTACGATATAATAGGCACCATACCGTTATTTAATCCAAACACAGGCATAAAAACGAAACTTTGAAGTTTGAAATATACTCCAAAAACCGCTGTTGCCGTAGATGAAAATGTAATTAAAATCTTATTCATTCCAAAGGTCATAACTGAAGATAATGATGATAAGATAATCGAAGGAATACCAACAGAATAAATCCTTTTTATAATGGATAAATTAGGTCTATATCCCTTTAAATTTATATCTATCTCGTGATTCTTATAATGATTAAACAAAAACCCAACAATAGCAGCTATAATTTGCCCCGTTACTGTAGCAAGAGCAGCTCCTGCAACTCCCATTTTTGGAAATCCAAATAACCCAAATATCATTATAGGGTCTAATATTATATTTATTATTGCTCCAAGACCTTGCATATACATATTATAAACTGTTTTTCCCGTAGATTGTAACAGTCTTTCAAATGCTATTTGAAAGAATACTCCAAAAGATAAAACGGTACATATGGTTAAATAAATTGTTCCGTCATTTACAATATCTGTTATATTTGTCTGAGAAAGGAAAAAGGCTCTTGAACCAAAAATTCCAAATATTAAAAATATAATATAATTAATTGCTGCAAGAAATATTGCTGTTTTTGCAGCTTGATTTGCCTTATCAAACTCCTTCTCTCCAAGACATTTTGATAAATAAGCATTAACACCTACTCCCGTACCTACTGCAACTGCAATCATAAAGTTTTGTATCGGGAAAGCCAAAGATACCGCAGTTAATGCATTTTCGCTTAACATCGCAACAAACATACTGTCAACAATGTTATATAAAGCCTGTATAAGCATTGATGCCATCATAGGAAGTGACATAGTAACAAGTAACTTGTTTACAGGCATTACCCCCATTTTATTCTCTTTTCTTTTGTCTATAACAAGCTCTTTTTCATCCATTAAGCTTTATTCTCCTTTATTTCAACTAACGCTTTTATCAGCTGTGCACATTCATCCAAACCTATTGTGCTGTTTAAAACCATATCATAATTTTTTGCTACATTCCATTTTTCATCTGTAATATAATTATAATATTTAGCTCTAGATTTATCTATTTTTGTTACATAATGTTCAATATTTTTTTGTTCTACGTGATAATCTTCCTTAACACGTTTCACTCTTTCTTCAAATGGTGCACTTACGAATATTCTTGCACAATTTTCTTTGTGTCTTAGAATATAGTCAGCGCAAAGACCAACAATAATACAAGGTCCTTTATCTGCCACTTTTTTTATAATATCTGCTTCTGAAACAAGAAGCTGTCCCTCAACAGGTAAATTATCATAACTAAAACTCAAATTTGAAAAACATCCTATTGGATTTCTTGTATCGGCATTTCTTATAAAATCAGCTGCAAGACCTGTTTCTTGAACAATTAAATTTATAAGTTCCTCGTCATAAAAAGGAATATCTAAAAGTTTAGAAACTTTTTTTGCTATAAGACGTCCTCCTGAACCGTATTCTCTTCCTATTGTAATAACTGTATTCATATTTACACCTCCCATTCCATAAACACGAACACATTTTTATATAATTTTTTATTATTTTTAATTCTATGATAAAAAAATATTTTTGTCAACAAAGCAACTTAAGCAAAAAAAAAGAAAGAGTTTTCACTCTTTCTTTTAAAATTACTAAGCCTCAACTTTAGATTCTTTTTCTTTTTTCATTTTATCAAAATATTTCTTTGTTTCACTAACGACTACACCGCTTAATGCAAATAGTGCAATCATATTTGGAACTGCCATTAAACCATTAAATATATCAGCAATTGTCCAAACAGCTTTTACTGTCATATATGGACCAATAAATATTGCTAAAATATAAATCCATCTAAATGTAAGTAATGCTTTTTTGTTTCCGCCGTTTAAATATTCAAGACATCTTTCAGAATAATAATCCCAACCTAAAATAGTTGTAAAAGCAAAGAATACAAGACAAATCATTAATATAAATGATGATATTTGTGGAGAAAAAGGAAGTCCGTTATTAAATGCATATGTAGTTACTTCAACTCCTTCAAGCCCACTCACTTGCCACGCTCCTGTCAAGATTATAGATAATCCTGTCATAGTACATATTATTATTGTATCTATAAATGTTCCTGTCATTGAAACCAAACCTTGTCTTGCAGGTTCTTTTGTTTTAGCGGCAGCTGCGGCTATAGGAGCAGATCCAAGACCTGATTCATTTGAAAAAATACCTCTTGCGACCCCTTTTTGTACCGCAATAATCATACTACCAACTATACCCCCAGTTACGGCAGAAGGATTAAATGCTCCCTTTATTATAACCATAATTGCATTTGGAATTTCAGTTATATTGCATATCATTAAAATAAGACAAACAACAAAATACAAAACAGCCATAAACGGCACGACAACTTGAGATACACTTGCAATTCTTTTAATTCCTCCTATTAAAACAAGTGCAACACAAACTGTAAGAATCAAAGATGAAATAACAACTGTCCAAGAATATGTTCCTATACCGGGTATTGTAACAGTCCATGCCATATTAGGGTCAAAAAAATTATTCACTGCAGATGCAATACCATTAACCTGAGTAAAAGTCCCTATACTAAACAAACCAACACAAATCCCAAAAAAAGCAAATATCTTGGCAAGCCATTTCCATTTTTCACCCATTCCTCTTTCAATATAATAAAAAGGTCCCCCTAGAGCATGATTATCTTTATCCAAAACTCTGTATTTTACGGCCAAAAGACCTTCAGAATATTTTGTTGCCATACCGAAAAATGCAGCAAGCTCCATCCAAAACAATGCACCAGGTCCTCCCGCACATATTGCGGTTGCAACACCTACGATGTTACCTGTACCTATTGTTGCTGAAAGGGCTGTACACAAAGCACCAAAAGAGGTAACTTCTCCGTCTCCGCCTTCTTCATTTTTTACCATATACTTTAAAGCCAAAGGTAGTTTACGAATTTGAGTAAATCCCAATCTTAAAGTTAAAAATATTCCCCCTGCCATTATCAAAACAATCAAAGGAGTTCCCCATACAAAGTCATTGATTTTAACAAGAAGTTCAGTAAAATTGTCCAACATATTAAAACACCTTTCTAATAAAGAACAAAAGATAAAAAAAGAGCCAAATAAACATATTTGACTCTAATACTCTAAATAAAATAACATTACATAATAAAAAATATTAAAATAATTTTATTATACTCTGTCCTTTTGCCTGAGAGATTAATGTAAAACATCTTGCACCTTCGGCACTCCATAGAGATTCTCCAGAGCCACATCCGTTTATAGTCCTCATTCAAATTTGAATACCTGAGAGTTTTACTCCTTCGGTAAGGCAAAGCCTATTTTCCTACAAACTTCTTTTGTCCTAAATTATTATTAAATTTTCATACGCATATTATTATATATGAACTTTCTGAAAATTTCAAACATTTATTACATTTTTTTCATAATTTTTTAATTTTCTTTTGTTAAGATGTCAAAATTTATTTTTTTATAAAAAAGTTCTCTTATTTTATTAAAATCACTTGTTAAAGATAAAATCCACATAAGTTTAATACATACAGCTTCAACGGTCATATCAAAAGATTCTAAAACATTATATTCCTTCATTATATTTTTCCCTACTTCATAAAGCTTTGCATCGCTTCCTTCAAACATAACCTGTGTTGTAATAACAATAATTTTGCCTTGTTTTGTATATTTCTTTAATTTATCAAGAAAATTTCTTTTATTATGAAAAGGAACTCCCCCGACTCCGTAACTTTCAATAACTACAGCATCATAATTATCCATAATATAATCAAGTATATCGGGTTCAATACCTGGTATAAGTTTTAATACAAAAACGGAAGGTTTTAAACAATCATAAAATTTTATACTGCTTTCTTTTTCATTTTTTTCAACATATTTTACAATTCTTTCTCCATCAATAAATGCAGAAATAGGATAATTAATACTTTCAAAAGCACTGTAACTTTTACTTCTTACTTTTCTTGCTCTCGTACCTATAATTACTTTACCGTCAAAAACTACATAAACTCCATAATTTTGTTCATCTAAACAAAAGCGTATACTATCTGTTAAATTTTTCTTTGCATCGCTTATTGTTTCGTTAATAGGCTTTTGAGAGCCTGTTATTACTATTGGCTTTTTTGAATTTTGAATCAAATAAGATAATGCACATGCAGTATATGACATTGTGTCTGTGCCATGTGTAATTATAAATCCGTCATAATTATCATATTCTTCCTTTATTACATTTGCAATCTGACACCAATGCTCAGGCTGAATGTTTGTACTATCTAAATTAAATAACTGTTTAAAAGTTAGATTACATATTTTTTTTATTTCTGGTATATATTTCAGAATATCTTCTGCCCTAACATATGGCATTAATCCATTTTCTGTGTTTATACATGCAATAGTTCCGCCTGTTGTTATAAGTAAAATATTTTTCATTTTATCTCCTTATTTTAGAAAAGTCTCAATTGACTATTTTTAAATGATTTTATTTCACGTTTTTTTATTATATCATTTTCATTTATTTTATCGCATAATATAGGTGAATTAACATTATATAAATTTGATATTTTATTTACTAATTTACTGTTTTGATTTGCATAACAATAAATACATCCGTTTTGACAAGTATCATAACAACCTACATCTATGCTTTCAACGCATCCACATTCTTTTCTTTGATTTTTATCCTTTTTTATATCCAAATCACACCCTATATTTTTTTCAATAAGTTTTTTATCAATACAACTTCCATGCTCAATTCCATAATTTGATAAATCAATTATTTCTGAACATGTTTGTACCCTCATATTATTCTTTTTAGCTATTTTTGATATATTTTCGCAAATATACATTATTTCATTTTCATTTAAAGATCTTATATCATATTTTTCTATACTTTTTATTATTTTCTTATATATATCTAAAAAACTTATAACAACAGTATTTGTATAACCATTTAAATTTTTACATAAATAATCAAAAAATAATATATGAAAATTTGCATCATATTTTTTATTTATAAAAATTGGATCATATCTTAATATCATTTTTTCCTTTCCTATTTTTAAAGAAAGTTTTTTAAATATATCAATAATATCATCTTTATTATTACAAAAAGGCTCTATTTCTTTTCCATATCCTGTAATTGTATATTGTATATAATAATCATATTTTTTTAATTCATTTATTTTATTTAACATTTTTATAGGATATTTAGACCAAAAAACAATAAAATCTAAATTCCTATCATTAAACTCAATAAGACTTACATGTTTTTTATTTATAGGGTTTCTAACATAAACATATCCATCTTTTAACCTATTTAAAAACCAATCAAAGTAATAACAAGGTATATCTGTTCTCCTGCTTACACTAAGTATCATCTTCTAGCCTCTTTAACTTTTTATTCATTATTTAAAATATAACAAATATTTTGTTTTTTTACCAAATTTTTATTAATATTGTATTATTTTAAATTTTTTTATATAATAGATGTAAATTGTAAATTAATTAAATAAATTAATTAAAAATTTAATATATAAGTGAGGTACAAAAATGGACTACAAAATAAAAGGTTACAAACCTGAAAAACTTTTTAATTTTTTTGAAGAAATAAGCGCAATTCCTCGTGGTTCAAGCAATGAAAAAGGCATAAGTGACTATCTTGTTGAATTTGCAAAAGAAAGAAATTTATGGGTTTACCAAGACGAATTGTTTAATGTAATTATAAAAAAACCTGCAAGTAAAGATGCAAAAAATAAAGCTCCAATAATGCTTCAAGGTCATACTGACATGGTTTGCGAAAAAATTTCAAGTTCAAATCATGATTTCACAAAAGACGGTATTGATATTATTGTTAAAGATGGAATAATTACTGCAAACGGAACTACTCTTGGAGGAGATAACGGAGCTGCCGTTGCTTTAATGCTTGCAATTTTAGATGATGAAACTCTTTCTCATCCTGATCTTGAATGTGTATTTACAACACAAGAAGAAACAGGTCTTGGCGGAGCTGATCATTTAGACAAATCTCAAATCAATGCAAAAACAATGATTAATCTTGACTCTGAAGAAGAAGGTATCGCAACTGTAAGCTGTGCAGGCGGAATGAGATTTACTTTAAGTAAAGATATTGTTAAAGAAAATAAAAGCGGTACAATTTTAACAGTAAGCGTAGACGGTCTTTTAGGCGGACATTCAGGTATGGATATTAATAAAGAACGTCAAAATGCAAATATATTGTTAGCAAGATTAATAAATAGAGTTATTAGTAATACTTATACATATGTTGCTTCATTTAACGGCGGTAGTAAAGACAATGCAATCCCAAGAAGCAGCGAAGCTAAATTATTAATAGAAAACAAAGAAGAAGTAAATAAAGTTGAAGAAATAGTTAATAAATTATCAAAAGAATTTTCTGAAGAACTTGTACCTTTTGAACCTGATTTTGTTGTTAATGTTACAAAAGAAGAAGGAGAAACTAACGTATTAAGTAAAGAAGATGCAACAAATCTTGTAAGTGCTGTATACTTAGCGCCAAACGGAGTATTAAAAAGAAATCTTAAACAGGACGGATTTGTAGTAACATCTCTAAACCTTGGTGTAGTAAGCACAAACGATAATGTTGCAAAAATTGTTTTTGCTCCAAGAAGTTCAGTTGCTTCATTACAAGACGATACAACTGACAGACTTTACTTATTAGCAAGAACATTTGGTTTTAATTGTGATATCGCAGGTGCTTATCCTGGCTGGAGTTTTAAAGAAGAATCTCCAATTAGAGAAACTTTTATAAAAAGTTACAAAGAATTATTCGGTGGAGATTTAAAAATCGAAGCTATCCATGCAGGATTAGAATGTGGTTTATTCTCAGAATCAATTGAAGGTCTTGATGCAATTGCAGTTGGACCTACAATCAGAGGCGTTCATACACCTGATGAAGAAATTCCTCTTGATTCATTTGAAAGATTTTATGAATTATTATGCGATGTTCTAAAAAAAGAAGCAAATGCTTAAAAAATTAATTTAATATTAAATATTATCATCAAAGCTATTCTTAAATTTAAGAATAGCTTTACGCATTTTTAATAAAGAATTGTAAAAATTTATCATTTTTAATTGTAAATTAATAATATATTTACTTTTATGTAAATTTATTATATAATTCAGTTTGATTGTCTATAATAAAATTAAAAGAAAGGGGTTAAATTATGTCTGACAAACATAACGATTTTAAACCGTATATACCAGCAGATAAAGTTGCACCTGAATTTACAGTTACATCAATTCTTATTGGTATTATCTTAGCAATAGTATTCGGTGCTGCAAATGCTTATCTTGGTCTTAGAGTTGGTATGACAATCTCTGCATCAATCCCAGCGGCAGTTATTTCTATGGGTATTATCAGAGTTATTTTACGCCGTGATTCAATTCTTGAAAACAACTTGGTTCAAACAATTGGTTCAGCCGGTGAATCTGTTGCCGCAGGAGCTATCTTTACATTACCTGCCTTATTCTTATGGGCAAACGAAGGTATTATTTCAGCTCCAAGCATAATAACAATTTTCCTTATAGCACTTGTTGGTGGTATCCTTGGGGTAATTTTCATGGTTCCACTTCGTCAAGCTTTAATTGTTGAAGAACACGGAGTATTACCTTTCCCAGAAGGAACAGCTTGTGCTGAAGTTTTACTTGCGGGAGAAGAAGGAGGAAGCAAAGCAAGCACTGTATTTGCAGGCCTTGGTATTGCTGCTTTATATAAATTCATTGCTGATGGAATGAAAGTTTTCCCAAGTGAAATCGGATATGATATTAAAGGTTACGCAGGTTCGGCAATTGGTATCCAAGTACTTCCTGCATTAGTAGGTGTTGGATATATCTGTGGTCCAAAAATTTCAAGCTACATGCTTGCCGGTGGTACATTATCATGGTTTGTAATCATGCCTATAATTGCTCTATTCGGTGCTGATGCAACAATCTTCCCTGGAGATGTTGTTATTTCATCTTTAGCACCAAGTGACTTATGGGGTACATATGTAAAATACATCGGTGCCGGTGCGGTTGCTACAGGTGGTATTATAAGCTTAATCAAAAGTTTACCTTTAATTGTTAAAACATTCTCTCAAGCTATGAAGAGTATGGGTAAAAAAGCTACAAGCCAAAATACACTTCGTACAGAAACCGACTTACCAATGCCAGTATTATTAATTTTATTATTAATTATTGCTGTTGCTATCTGGTTACTTCCGATGTTCCCAGTTAACTTCCTTGGAGCATTAATTATCGTAATCTTCGGTTTCTTCTTTGCAACTGTTTCATCAAGAATGGTTGGACTTATCGGTTCATCAAACAACCCTGTTTCTGGTATGGCTATTGCAACATTAATTATTGCAACTATTCTTCTTAAAGCTACAGGAACAACAGGTGTTGATGGTATGGTTGGTTCTATTGCTATCGGTGCTATTATCTGTGTTATCGCAGCTATCGCCGGAGACTGTTCTCAAGACTTAAAAACAGGTTTCATTCTTGGTGCTACTCCTAAGAAACAACAAATCGGTGAAATCATCGGTGTTATTGCTTCAGCTGCTGCAATCGGTTATGTATTATACCTATTAAATGCAGCATGGGGTTACGGTTCTGCTGAAATCCCTGCACCTCAAGCTACTATGATGCAAATGATAGTTGAAGGTATAATGAATGCACAATTACCTTGGGCTTTAATCTTTGCAGGTGCCGGTGTTGCAATCGTAATTGAAATTTTAGGTGTACCTGTTTTACCTGTTGCAGTTGGTATGTACTTACCATTCAGCTTAAGTGCTGGTATCATGGCAGGTGGTCTTGTTCGTTTAGCTATGGATAAAAGAAAAGTAAGCGAAGAAGAAAAGAAAGAATCTGTTGAACGTGGTACATTATATACATCTGGTTTAATCGCCGGTGAAGGTTTAATGGGTGTTGTTCTTGCTGTTCTTGCTGTAGTAAACAAAGCAGAAGCAATCGATGTTTCTAAAGCATTTAGCATCGGTCAAATAGGAAGCTTAGTAGTATTTGCACTATTAATTGTTTCTCTTGTAATGGTTTGTTTAAAAAAGAAAGATAAAAAAGAACAAGCTTAAATGTTTTAAATAATAAAAAGATGTAACTTATAAAATAAGTTACATCTTTTTATAAAAATGAAAGGAACTCCATAAATGAGTAAATCTAATAAAAAAAATAATAATTATCTTGAATTTATTCCAATCAAAAATCCTCAAATGGAATATGAAACAGATGAAAATGGTATTGTAATTATAAAAAAAGACTGGGTTGGTTTTTATAATAAAATTGCACAAAAATTTTTTCATAAACCTAAAACCAGCAACATCTCTTTAGATGAATACGGAAGTTTTATTTGGCTTAATATAGATGGTGAAAGTACAGTTTATCAAATTTCACAAAAATTAGATGCTCATTATCCAAAAATGGAAAAAAGCTTATCTAGATTAATTAAATTTTTGGAAATCCTTCAAAATCATAATTTTATAACTTGGAAGGAGATTGATTAATGTCAATACTACATTATCTACCATATTTATTATTATTTATGGTTGCAACAATGCTAATTTATGGATGGGGGCTATGGCGTGCATCTCGACAACAAAGAGATTTAATGAATATGTTATATTCAAAAGCCGTTTCAAAAATAAAAAAGGCAATCAAACAAAAAGGTCCTTTATCAAAAAAAGAAATACAAGAAGTAGTAAAAAATATTCAGGTAAGCCAGCCTTTCTCTAAAAACCGTTTGGGCGTAACGGATAAAGTAAGTTTTACAACTTCTATTCTCTCTTTTATGATTGAAAATGATATGTTAATAAAAGAGAAAGAAAATGGAAGATTCGTTTATAAACTTAAATAAAAAAAGATATCTTTCGATATCTTTTTTTTATAAAGTTTAAATATTTAAAATACATAAAAATTTTAATTATTCACTTTTAAAATTCATATTTATATAATTTTAGCATAAATTAATTATATAAACTTTAGGAGTGAAAAATGAAAATTAATTATAAAAAACTTCTTTTATCAATTTTAATACCTCTTCTTGTAGGAGGGGTGTCGGCACTATTTACAAAAGATAGTATGGATATATATATAAATCTAAATCAACCTGTATTATCTCCCCCAGGGTTTATTTTTCCTATTGTTTGGACGATATTATATATTTTAATGGGAATCAGTGCATACTTTATATCATTTTTTGATGGAGAAGAAGAAGAAAATGCTCAAAAAATATATATTATTCAACTAATTTTAAATTTTATATGGAGCATAATATTCTTCAATTATAATAATTTTATACTTTCATTTATTATTTTAATAATACTATGGCTTTTTATCTTAAAAATGATTATATCTTTTTATAAAATTAATCCTATTGCAGGTTATTTGCAAATCCCATATCTTTTATGGGTTACTTTTGCAGGATACTTAAATTTCATGATTATTCTTTTAAATTAAAAAAAGCTTCAATTAAGAAGCTTTTTTACCTTAAAGGAAGTTTAACTATACTATATTTCCCTCTAAAATTCTCATCTCCATAAGAAATTTTTTTCTCTTTTAATTTATATAGTAAATAATCCATAGTTTTTGGAGATAATTTTTCAATAGCTGGATAATCAGGGAACCTATTTATTTCCGGAAATTTTATTCCATTTTCCGTTATTGCAAGGTCAAATCCAAAATATTCAAGCTCGGGAATATTTCTTGCAACATCCAAAACTGTCTGTTTTATCTTTTCCCAGTTTGGCAAATAACCTTCTATTTTTACATTAGTATCAGGATGATATAAACATGGTTTAATTTCATTATCTTCAATTATTTTTGCATCGTAAAATTTTCCTGTTTCAATATCAATTTTTGCAAACATCCCCCCTGCCCCCATATTATCTACGGCACCGGTTCTTTTAGATCCAAATCTCATATAAGCATTCCCAATTTGAGGATTTTTACCATCTTTTTTAAATACAATCATTCGTATTGTATTAACAGCACCTGAATATATATTTTTAATTACAGGATGCATGTTTATATATTCAGTTATTAAGTATTGATTATTAACATCTTTTAAAATATTAAGAACATCTTCTTTTTTTGCTTGTTCATGATTAAGATAGTATTTACCGTCTAAATATTCAAATTTATAAAATCCGTCACCATGAGAACCTTCATCGGGTTTTAAAGCAAGTGATTTTTTTTCTTTTACAAGTTTAAAAATATCTTCAAAAGTATTTGTATACCCTTCAGGACAATCCATCATAGAAATAACTTTATTATTTCCATTTTTTAGAATTATATGGTAATAGTATTCAGGAAAACAATTATTATAATCAGAACAAATATACTTTACGGTTATTTTATCTTCCATCCATTTTCTGTATTCATTATTTATATGTCTTAACCATCTATACTCAAAATCAGAAATATAATTATTATAATTCTCATCATTTATTCCATATTGATGTAATCTGTAAGATATAAAACCATGTTTTTTTGCCCATATTTTTTCTTTAAATGTAGTATCCTTATTTGTAATAAAGTCTTTTAACTGCTCTTTGGGAAATTTTATTGAAAG